>DASZRW010000105.1:0-61553 GCA_035549015.1 Kapaibacterium sp. (SeqCode) | reverse complement strand
GCACCGGCAGGCGGAAGCCCGCCACATTCTCCACATTGATAGTATGGAACCTGAGTTCTCTAACGAACCGCCGTATGCCGAACGGCACGTACGGTGGTGTGGGAGCTGGGGCAGGGTGACCTCCACCGGCTACCCGATTTCCGGCATGCCGCCGTTACCCCCGGAATGAAACGGCCCCGACGCCGCATGGCATCGGGGCCGAACGATCCTCACCTTTCCGGTTCGGGACTACTTCGCCTGGAATGTCGCGAGCGCCTTCTCGAAGGCCGGCAGATAGCTCTCCTGCTGGGCCCGGAACCAGTTCATGGTAATCCGGTACAGCTTGCCGTTGGACATCGCGAAGTATGCGCGGCTGGAGACATCCTTCCCCCCGTTGTAATTGAAGACGAAGCCCTTCAGGTTGCCCACGGAGGCCGGCGAGGCCGCGCGGCCGCCATAACTCTTCTTGTTCTGGTCCACGATCTCCTGCAGCGTCATGTCCTTGGCGGCGATCACGTCGATCTGGAAGTAGGAGTCGTTGCGCGCGCCGCTGAAATTCTTGGACTCGATCGCGCCGCCGGCGCGTGCCGTTCCGGGCGTGAAGTTGGAAGGATACTGGATGCTGAAGTTGCTTCCGCCGAACGCCTTCATCGTGGCGGACGGCGGCTCCACAAGATCGCTGTCCTTGCGTGCGCCGGTGCTGTCATGAGCCGCGGCGGTGCGTGCGGCAACGGTGCCCGGCTTGAACGAGGCGCGGGCGGTATCGAAGATGCCGGCGTAATCGTTGTAGTTGCCGATCACCGCGGTCTCGATGAAGCTGACAACGCTGTCCTTCATCACATAGAACCGTTCGGCGGTGAACTTCGTGTCCTCCACATCGAAGCTGTAGGAGATCTTGGTAGCCGGCATGCCGTTCAGCGTGGTCTGCTCCGGCGCCTTGACGACATTGGGATCGGTGAACGGAGCCTTCAGGTCCTCGATGGACTTGTTCATGGCCTCCTGGCCGCCGAGCATGGAGCCCACATCCACCTTCGCGCCTCTCTGCCCCTTCGGTTCGTACCTGGTAAAGCCGTCGCCGACGGAAGTGGAGGAATAGAAGACCGCCTCGACTCCGGGCTGCACGCCCTTTGCCCATTCCGCGGGATGGCGCACCGAGAACTTCAGGATCTCGTCGTTGTACGTCTCGTAGCTCTTCGCGGTAACCGGGCCGGAGCCCTTCTTGTCACCACAGCCGCCGATGATCGACGACAGCGCGAGGAGGGGGATAAGGGCCAGAAGGCTGCGTTTCATAGGATATACTGCTCCCGTTCTTGTGTTCGATAGTTGAAGCGATGCTGTTCAACCGATTACAAAGCGTGTAAAGATATCGCGGCCGGCCCGAGATATGAAAGAGCACAGGTGGCCGGTCCGCGCGCTATTTTTGCAGGATGCTATCGTTAGCCGACGCGACCTTCATTGTGACCGATGTGGAGACCACCGGCCTCTCCCCCGAGAGGAACCGTGTGACGGAAGTGGCCTGCGTGCTTGTGCGCGGGCGGGAGATCGTTGGCGAGCACACGATGCTGGTGAATCCGGAGCAGCACATTCCGCAGGCGATCCAGCAGATGACCGGCATCACCAATGCCATGGTGTTCTCCGCGCCGAAGGGTGAGCGTGCGTTCCCGGACGTCCGCTCCTGGATGCCCGATGAGGGGATCTTCACCGCCCACAATGTGATGTTCGACTTCAACTTCCTGCAGGCATCGTTCCGGCGGCATGGCGTGCAGGAGATGCGGCAGCCGAAGCTCTGCACCGCACGGCTGGCGCGCCGCGTGCTGCCGCCGCAGAAGAGCTGGGCGCTGCAGCATCTGGCTGCATACTTCGGCATCAAGATCAAGGGACGGCATCGCGCCATGGGGGATGCGCTCGCAACGGCCAGGGCGTTGATGGAGATGCTGGATATCCTTGCCGATGAGCACGAGTGCGAGACGGTGGAGGATGTGCTCTCCGTGCAGTACAGCACGATGGACAACTTCAAGGAGCCGCCCCGCCACGTGACGGCTCTGGCCCCCACGCTCCGCTCGATGCCGCCGCGCCCCGGCGTCTACCGGATGCTGGATACACGCGGGCAGATCCTCTACGTGGGAAAGGCGAAGAGCCTGCGCGAGCGGGTGAACAGTTACTTCCGGATCGGCGCCATCCACACGAAGAAGATCGCCGAGATGGTTCGGCGTGTCCGGAAGATCGAGATCGATGAGACCGGCTCAGAGCTCGGCGCGCTGCTGCTGGAGTCGCGGCTGATCAAGGAGCTGCAGCCGAAGTACAACACGCTGCAGAAGCGCTACCGGCGCTACGCCTTTATCCGTCTGGACCGGAACGATCCGTTCCCGCGCGTGGAGACGGCGATGGAGATCGAACCGGACGGCGCGGAGTACTACGGCCCGTTCCGCACGCGCGGCGACGTGAACGCGATGATCGATACGATCAACCATGCCTTCGCGCTTCGCGAGTGCTCCGGCACACTGACGCCGGATGCGGACATCGTTCCGTGCTTCTATCATCAGATCAAGCGCTGCGGCGCGCCGTGTGCACGGGCCCAGTCGCCGATGGAGTATGCCCTGGAGGTGGACCGCGTGCGGGGCTTCCTCTCCGGCGGCGAGAGCGGCATCATCTCCGTGCTGGAAAAGCGGATGAGCCGGCATGCAGAAGCGTTGGAGTTCGAGGAGGCCGCGGAGGTGAGGAACAGGATCGAGGATCTGCGCCGCATCTTCAAGCGCGAGGAGCGGATCGCGGACTCCGTGAACAACAACAATGTGATCATCGTGCTCCCTGCGGCCGCGCGCGACGAGCAGGAGATATTTCTTGTTCGATTCGGAAGGCTGGTTGCGCAGGTGATCGTGAAGAACGAGACGCCGGAGGCGGAGATCCGCGCGCTGGTGGAGCAGCACTACTTCAGTGGCGCCGTTGCGCCGGAACACTGCCGGCGCGAGGAGATCGACGAGATCCGCATCATTGCGGTCTACCTGCATCAGCAGCGGGGGAGCAGTACGCTTACCTATGTGAACCCGGGGGACACGATCGAGGGCGTGCTGGACCGCGCACTCTGCACGCTCCGCCTGGAGCAGTGGCGGCGGGAGACCGGGACGGGGTAGAACGTCACCGCACGCATGCCGGTGCCGAATGTCCGCGGTGTGGGGGGCTTCGGCGATTCACGGACTTCGGCGATGCAGCAGCCGCGGCACCACTGCCGGGACGCTTGCGCGATAGCGCACGAATGCTTCTCCGAACGATTCGGTGAGCAGCTTCTCCTCCTCGCGCACGCGGATCGCGGTGCCGATCGCGAACAGCACCAGCCCCGCACCGAATGCCCACCAGTGGCTTATCACCAGTCCGGTTACCAGGAACATCCCCCCCATGCCGGCATAGATGGGATGCCGCACCACTGCGTAGGGCCCGGAGGTGATCAACTCATGCTTCTCCACCAGGCGGGCGCGTACGGCCCATTGCCGCCCGAGGTGGCGTATCGCCCACATGATCAACGCCACGGAGCCGGCAGCGAGCGCTACCACGACGAGCGCAACCATCACATCCACCAGCGGAACATCGGGAAGTATCGGGGTGGCGGCCCTGCGCCGGAAGGTCCATACCGTCGCGAAGGCCAGCATCTGCAGGGCGATCCCCGCAGCCGCCCGCGGAGCTCTGCGCGCATCCGGTCCCGGAGCGTCCTGCCGCGGGCGGGCGATGAAGACGAGCGCGAAGCCGATCCATCCTCCCGCCAGCGAAGCGTACATCACATATGCCGAAAGGGTGCTCATGCGGACTCACATTACGGTGTACCATTCGGGAACCATCGCCTACAACAACTTCAACTCCCTGAGCGCGCTTCGCAGGATATCCATGCGCACGGCGGGAACATCGACCTTCGGATCGCGGCTCTCGAAATTCAATGCGAAGAACCAGACGTTCCCATCCTTCTCCAGATATCCAACAATCCATCCGATCTGCCGGCCCTCCTGCGTGCCCCATCCTGTCTTCCATCGCAGCCGGTATCCAAGCGTATCCTCCATCAACATGATCGAGTTGACGATGGACATGGTCCGTTCCGAGAACGAGGCCAGCCTGTGCAGGTAAAGCCTGCGCAGAAATGCAATCTGTTCGTCCGCCGAGATGCGCAGCCTGCCGGTAAGCCAGAACCTGTCGATGCCGCCGGAGATATTCCGGTTCCCGTATCCCTCCTTCACGATGAAGTGCTTCATCCTTCTCTCGCCGGCACGCCGTGCAAGCTCCTGATAGAACCAGACCGCGGAGCGCCTGAACGCCGTCTGCATGTCCATGTCCTGGTTCCAGCCCGGGTTGTGACGGTCCACGCTGTCCCAGCGGATTACCGTATGCTCATCGGCAATGGAGCCGGTTTCGAGCGCTACGAGGGAGTTGAAGATCTTGAATGTGGAGGCGGGAAGAAAACGTGTCGCGCAACGCCCGGCGTTGTATCGCATGGAGCGCCCGGCGTTCATGTCGTACAACGCCATGCATCCGGTCACGTTGTGCCGCTCGAAGAGCGGAGCAAGGTCGATACTCTCAGAGGCTGCGTGCGGAGGTCTCGATTCCGCGCCGGCCTGCATCGGGTGAACCGCCGGGGCCGGGTGTACGGCCTGCTCCGCGCCGCTGCCGGGCAAGGGGGACCGGCCGGCAGGGGAGAATCGTCCTCCTCCCGGAACGGCTGCCGAAAGCAGCAGTACACCGGCGGCCAGCGTGGCGCTACGCTTCATGGCCGTTCTTCAGGAGATAGCCTGCCTCCAGTGCGAACACGTCGCGTAGTCCGGGGATCGGCTTCAGAAAATTCGCGCCGATCGGATGCAGTCCGAACTTCATCTTGAAGACCGGACGGATTGCGAAGAGCCGCTCATCGGCAATCGTGAAGCCGGCGGCGCCCGCCGCAGCCCGCATCTTCGACGTGCTCATCCGGATGCGCCGCAGCCGCCGCACCTCCACCTTGTCGATCTCGCTCTTGGAGGAGGCGATCATCGCCTCGAAGAGCGGCCGCGGAAGCAGATGCATGAACGGGATGCGTCCGGGCCAGGTATGGAGCAGATGTTGATGGCCGCCGAAGGGAGAGTAGTACGGAGGAAAGGTGACGTAGAGCGCGCCTCCCGGCTTCAACACCTTCCGGATATTGCGCAGCGCGATCGTTGCGTCGTCCAGATGCTCGATCACATCCCGAAGGAATGCCACATCGAACCTGCCGAGCCACTCCGGCATCGGATCCTGGCCGATGATGTCGTGCGTGCTGTAGGAGATGGGCATCCCGAGAATGTCGGCGATGCGGGAGGCGGTGGCCAGGCGATCCTCCGCGATATCCGTTCCGGCGAGCTCGCGTGCACCGTGAGCCGCCATCGCACAGAGGTTCCCCCCTTCGGCGCAGCCGATCTCGATGATGGAGGCGCCGGTTATCCGTACGTTCTTCGACTCGAGATAGGGGATCATGTACTCGCGGGCCAGATCGTACATGTAGCCCCAGAGATATTTCTCAACCGGGAGAAGCGATGGCTCGTTCTCCACGATCGTCTTTGCGTTGTCTGTTCCGATGCCGGTCGTTACGGACATGAGGTAGGGTCGTACAAGGGAATGCTGTTTGTTCCTCACCTGCCGGGAGGGGAAGCAGGAGAAGCACGGTTTCGGACGTTCGCGACCTGCTACAGCCGCCAGATGATACTGAACCCGACGCCGATGTACCCCAGCACCGCCTCCGGTGCATTGTTCGGTTCCACAACCAGGAGATTGCGGCTGGTGGCGAGGTTCTTGTTCCGGTTGAGAAGATTCAAGCCGCCATAGCCGATACTGAAATCCAGCATCAGCGGGTCGAAGAACTCCGCGCGCACCCCGAACTTCAGATACGCTCCGAACCTGGTGTGGCTGCTCGAATCCGGAACCACCTTGTGCTCGACGAGCGTCTCGTCCGTCTGCAGATAGTACTGCCGGGCCGTGAGCGATGTGGAGGGGATATAGTTCGCCGTTGCAAGCGCGCTCAGGTACAGCTGTTGATACTTGAAGCGGAGCACCGTAAGCGAGACACCTGCCTCCGCGGAAAAGATGTTGGCGGAATGGGTGAGGGTCAGAAGCTTCGTTGGGCGTTCCGTGAGCGCCGTGAGCGGATAGGTGGTCTTGCCGGAGAGGAAGTATGCCTCCAGCGCCATCGGGAAGGAGATCGCCCCCCCGGGCTGCGGGAATATCTCCAGGCCGAGCCGGATGCCGTTGCTGGGACCCTTGATGCCGCCACCCAGCGACAGATCGCCCGCTGTTCCGGGGCTGATCTCCGCGCTTGCCGGATAGTCGCCGTTGAACCACATCGTCTGCACGCCGAGCGAGGTATGCAGCGCGGAGAGGCGCTTCGGCGGGGGAGCGCTCGGCGTCTCGTCCTCATCCGGCGTTGTCTGCGCCGTAGCCGCGAACGGAACGGCCAGCATGAGGCAGAGAAGCGCCAGTAATGTCGCGGCGCGATATGCTATGGAATGGGTCATTCGATGTGCTCGCGAATTGAGTAATCCCGGTTGCTGAGAAAGTTCTTTGCGATCATCTCGCCGATCAACCCGATCGATATCAGTTGCACGCCGACGATGATCATCAGCACTCCCAGCAGAGCAAGCGGCCTGTTGGTGAGCGACGTGAGCCCGAGGAACCACTCGACGGAGAGCCACAGGTCTATCACGAAGCCCACCGCGGCAACCACCACTCCCACCGTTCCGAACACGTGCAGCGGACGCCGGGCGTACTTCGTGGTGAGCACCAGTGTCAACAGGTCCAGGAAGCCCTTCACGAAGCGGCTCATTCCGAACTTGGAATGTCCGTACTTCCGGGCATGATGCTGCACGGCGATCTCGGTAACATGGAACCCCTGCCAGTGCGCCTGCGCCGGAAGGTAGCGGTGCATCTCTCCGTAGACGTAGAGGAAGGGGAGCACTTCGCGCCGGTACCCCTTCAGTCCGCAATTGAAATCGTGGATGTCCAGGCCGGTGACCATCTGCACAACCTTGTTGAAGAGCTTGGAGGGCGCGGTCTTGTGCCAGGGATCGTGCCGGGTCTTCTTCCAGCCGGAGACGAGATCGTATTCTCCCTTCAACAGCTCCAGCATCGCCGGCAGCTCGTTCGGGTCATCCTGCAGGTCCGCATCCATCGTGAAGATGTAGCGGCCGCGGGCTCGATCGAAGCCCACGGAGAGAGCGGCGGACTTGCCGTAGTTCGTACGGAAGCGGATCGCCTTGAACCGCGGGTTGTTGCGATGGATCTCCTTGATCACGTCGAACGAGTGATCGGTGGAGCCGTCATCGACGAAGAAGACCTCGTACGCACCGCCGGCCATCGGTTCCAGCGTCGCCTCCAGGCGGGAGGCGAGCTCACGAAGCGATTCCTCCTCGTTGAGAAGCGGAATCACCACGCTGATGGTGGGGTCGGCGGCGGGGGCGCCATCGAGACTCATCATGTCTTCGGGAAGCTGGGACGAGAGGGCCGGAGTGGCGCCTGAGCACTCGGTATTTTCCATAGAGACGAAAAAAATAACACGGTGCGGAGCGGAAATGAAACGCAAAGTGTCACGCGGATGGGAGTTGAATCCGCCAATCCTCGGCGGCGCACCGTGAGATCCCTCCGGTCCCGGCCTCAGGCCTCGGCCTCCGGGCCGGCCACATGCTGCCTGGAGCCGGCCGGTCCGCTTCGATAACGATTCGGATATGCAGTGAGACCCGCGAACCGTGGAAGATGTCACTCCGTGGGGCGAAACCATCAAGCGGGCAATGCGTCTTGATCCGCACTGCGTGCCGTATCTTTGGCCTCGGTGCCCCGGCCCGCGCAACGCCGTTCCTACGATCGCTCCCGAGGTGAGGGCATCCCGGGTGCAGGTTTCTCAGACATCGACAGCAATGATTCGCAGACAGCTTCTCCGCGGTTGGTTTCCATCCCTTCTTCTCATCATCGTACTCCATGCCTGCCAGGGGCAGCCGCCGCGCGGCGGCACCGGCAGTTCCGGCGCATCGCGCGTACAGACCGGTGACGAGATCACCGCGTCGCGCCGCAACGCAATCACTACCGCCGTGGAGCGCGTGTCGCCCGCCGTGGTCGGGATCAATGTCACGGAGGTACAGGAATATCAGCGCGATCCGTTCGACGGAATGTTCGACGACCCGTTCTTCGAACAGTTCTTCGGCCGCCGCCCCTCGCAGACCTATCGCCAGGAGGTGCACGGGCTCGGCTCCGGCTTCATCATCTCCCCGGATGGCTATGTTGTCACGAACGATCACGTGGCCGGTGCAGCCTCGAAGGTGATCGTTACCACCACCGACGGCAGGCAGTACGATGCGAAGATCATCGGATCGGACCGCACGGCCGACGTAGCGCTGCTGAAGATCGATGGGAAGGACTTTCCCTATCTGCAGCTCGGGAACTCCGACGATGTGATCGTTGGCGAGTGGGCGATTGCATTCGGCAATCCGTTCGGACTGTTCGACATCAACTCCAAGCCCACGGTGACCGTTGGCGTGATCTCCAACAAGGGGGTGGATCTGCAGCCGCAGGAGGACCGGATCTACCGGAGCATGCTGCAGACCGATGCGGCGATCTCCTCCGGCAATTCCGGCGGACCGCTGGTGAACTCGCTCGGCGAAGTGATCGGCATCAACTCCACGATCTACTCCACCTCGCAGAACCGGATGGGGGCGGGCTCCATCGGCATCGGCTTCGCGATTCCGATCAACCGTGCCCGGGAGATCATCGAGCAGTTGAAGCGGAGCGGCAAGATCGACCGAAACTTCTGGACCGGCATGCGGATTCAGCAGGTGGACGCGCGCATCGCGCAGTACCTGAAGCTGAAGAGCACCGAGGGAGTGGTGGTTGTGGAGATCTCCGCCAACTCTCCCGCCTCGAACGCCGGCCTGGAGGTTGGAGATGTGATCACGGCGGTGAACGGCGTAACGGTGAAGACGGAGGGGGCGGCCGTGCTGCAGCTGTACGACGCGCGCGTTGGCGACAGGATGAAGCTTTCGGTGCTGCGCAATGGCCAGCAGCTGGAGAAGATCCTCACATTGGAACGGAGGCCCGGATGATGGAGGATATCGAAACGGTGGAGGCGCCGGCCGCTCAGCAGGCTGCCGCCGGTCCGGTATCGATGTTGCGCGGCGAGCATCTTGTGAAGAGCTACAAGAAGCGGCGTGTTGTTCGCGATGTTTCGCTGGAGGTACGGCAGGGGGAGGTGGTTGGGCTTCTGGGGCCGAACGGAGCCGGCAAGACCACGACGTTCTACATGATCGTCGGGATGGTGCGTCCTACCGAGGGGCGCGTGTATCTCGATGACCGGCGGATCGACAACATCGCCATGTACCGTCGCGCGCGCAGGGGAATCGGCTATCTGCCGCAGGAGGCCTCCGTGTTCCGCCGGATGAGTGTGGAGGGGAACATCCTCGCGATCCTGGAGCTGATCGGCTATCCTCGGAGCCGGCGAAAGGAGAGGATGGAGGAGCTGCTGGAGGAGCTTTCCATCACGCATATCCGAAAGCAGATGGGGAACGTTCTCTCCGGAGGCGAGCGGCGGCGCACGGAGATCGCCCGTACGCTCGCGACGAATCCGAAGTTCATCCTGCTCGATGAACCGTTCGCCGGCATCGATCCGCTGGCGGTTGAGGAGATCATGCACATCATCGAGAAGCTGAAGAGCCGGAGCATCGGCGTGCTGATCACCGACCACAACGTGCACGAGACACTCTCGATCACCGACCGGGCCTACATCCTGATCGACGGCACCATCTTCCGGAGCGGATCGGCGGAGGAGCTGGCCAACGATGAAGAGGTCAGGAAGCGATATCTCGGCGAGACATTCAAGCTCGAACGGTACGAATAGTGGAGAAGGTGGGACGGAAGTTTTTTTTCGCCTCCCAATTTTGGTATAATAGCCCGTTATCAAAACCTTCCGGCCTCGGTAGCGGGTTCAATCACCCGGATACGCGCGGCACCATGTGCCGCAATGACGGCCGGGAGTGGTGGTTGTCGATTCTCGCAATGACACAGGCCGGTGCTCTATGCCGGCCGACAGCGATGGGGTTCTCGTGGGGGGATGTAGATCCGAATCAAACGCTTATCCTACTTTCACACACGTACCCGTTGCGTGCACCGTTCATACTGAGCCGCACTCGCGTGCGGCAGTCCGCCGATGGCAGAGACGATAGCAGTACAGATTCATGGTTCCGAGTACAAGCTTCGCGGCGACGATGCCACGCGCATCCAGCAGGCCGCGGGCATGGTGAACGAGCAGATGCAGTTTGTCGCAGGTAAGGCTCCGACGCAGCCGGTCTCTACGATAGCAGTGCTGGCCGCTCTGAACACCGCGGAAATGCTGATGAACGAGCAGGAACGCAATAAGCGTGAGGCAGGCGAGATCGTTCGCCGGATCAACTCCCTGACGTCCTCGATGGAAGAACTGCTGGGTCTGGATTCATAGATCCGCACGATTCCGTCGGCTGGCGCGTCTTCATGCCGAACTTGGACTTCATCCTCGGTCGATGTGCTCACCGATGCACCGCGGCCGTTTCTTTGACAATCGATGGAACGATGTTGAAAGCTGCCCGCCACGCTCGCCGTGCTTCGCAATATATGAACCTATAGTGTGCGATATGGGAGGTTGACTCATTGCACCAATTGCAGGCCTTATCCCTCGGGAGCGCCTCCGTGTCCGGGACCCAGGTCCGCAGGACAGGGCGCCATTGGAAGTAAACGGTGACTTGGCAACTTCCCACCGTGTCTTTTCAGGGTTCTAAACCTTGCCAAGACGAACGTCGTCCGTGCCATGTGCCGGATGATGTTCTGCGGCGAGCGTGAGCGGCTGTTTTTTTCACTCTCTCCTTCTCGTTCCCTCGATAGCTTCTCTCCCTTCTTCGCGACGAATCCCCAGCCATCTCCCTCGATACATTCCTGTATCGATAATCACGTCTGTATGCATGCCGCTGTCTCGTTCCTCGGGCTGAACCGGCAAAGAGTGGAACACGATCGAGCGTTCGCTTCGTGCGTGCCCGATCATGGTTGCCGTTGCTGCCGAGACCGGATTGCACCCCAGTGCCTACAGGCCTTGCAGCACCGAACGTTAGGAACTCTTAGTTGTTCGTCGGTTCTACGAGCGAACAGAAGCTACGGGGTACTATGGATACAATCGGAATTATCATTACTGTCGTCGCCTCGATCGCCGGATTCGTGGTGGGCTATTTCATCAGTATCAAGTCCGGCAAACAACACATCACCATGGCGGAGACCCGCGCCAAGCAGATTGCGGAGGATGCCGAGAAGCAGGCCGAGAATCTGAAGCGCGAGAAGCTGCTGGAACTGCGCGATACGGAGATACAGCAGAAGAGGATGCTGGAGGAGGAGCATGCACGCCGAAAGGAGAAGCTGCTCGCGATCGAACGCCAGGTGAAGACACGAGAGGAGAATATCGAGAAGAACCTTTCAAAGAAACTCGAGATCGCAACACGGCGCGAGAAGGAGTTGCTTGTACAGCAGAAGGAGGCCCAGAAGAAGAGCGAGCAGATCGATGAGAAGCTGAAGCAGGTGGAACAGTCGCGCCGCCAGCTCGAGAGCATCAAGACGACGATCGACGAGCAGAAGTCCCGCGTGGACACGATCGTGAGCGAGCAGAATCATCGGCTGGAGCGCATCAGCGGAATGTCGCGCGAGGATGCGAAGAAGTTCCTGATCGAGAACATGGTGAACGATGCCAAGCTCGAATGCGCGCAGGAGCTGAAGGCCGTTCGCGACCAGCTGAAGCTGGATGCAAAGCGCGAGGCGCAGCGAGTGATCGTTCAGGCGATTCAGCGAACGGCATCCGATCACTCCGTGGAGACCACGGTATCGGTGGTCAACCTTGCGAGCGAGGATATGAAGGGGCGGATCATCGGCCGCGAAGGCCGGAACATCCGCGCCTTCGAGGCGGCCACCGGCATCGACGTGATCGTTGACGATACGCCGGAGGCCGTGATCATATCGGGCTTCGATCCGTTCCGTCGTGAGGTTGCGAAGATCGCCCTGGAGCGCCTGATGCAGGATGGCCGCATCCATCCGGCGCGCATCGAGGAGATCGTGGAGAAGGTGCGCAAGGAGTTGGAGGAGGAGATCGTGCGCGTGGGAAACAACGCGTGCCTGGAACTGGGGATCAACAACGTGCATTCGGAGATCGTGAAGCTGGTCGGCAAGATGAAGTACCGCTCCAGCTACGGGCAGAACGTGCTGAGCCACTCCATCGAGGTGGCATATCTCTGCGGCATCATGGCGCGCGAGCTTGGGCTGGACGTAAACCATGCCAAGCGCGCCGGGCTGATGCACGACATGGGGAAGTGCGTGGACCGGAACATCGAAGGGCCGCACGCACTGCTCGGCTTCGAGATCGCGAAGCGATACAAGGAACATCCGGTTGTCTGCAATGCCATCGGCGCGCATCACGAGGACATCGAGATGGAGACGCCGATCGCCGTTCTCGTACAGGCGGCGGACGCCATCTCCGGCGCACGGCCGGGCGCACGGCGTGAGTCGCTGGAGGCGTATGTCAAGCGCCTGGAGACGCTCGAGACGCTGGCCCGCTCCTTCGAGGGCGTTGCGAAGACCTATGCCATCCAGGCCGGCCGCGAGGTGCGTGTGATGGTGGAGCCGGATCGGGTGGACGATCTCTTCGCCGATCAGCTCTCGCACGATATCGCCAACAAGATCCAGCAGGAGATGGAATATCCGGGCCAGATCAAGGTGACCGTGATCCGCGAGCGGCGCTCGGTGTCGTTCGCGAAGTAGCGTGCGCCGGTGCGTGCGGGCACGGCCCGGCGCACACCTGCGGAGGCGAAGGACTGGCCACTTCCGCTGGCGTCCTTCGCAGGCCTGCCATGACCTTTATCATGCCGGACGTTCGGATTCATTGTTAAGTTGGGGCCGCTGGTTTCAATGCTCAGACGAAACGTGCTTCTGCTTGCGGCGGTGCTGGCCGGTACGGCGGTCTGGATGACCGTTGTACACCTGCTGCTCTTTCCGCGGCAGGGCATGCTCGGCATTTCGGGGATCGGCTTCACCGGGGTTGCGCTGATGGTGCTGAATCGTCCGTGGCTGCATCCGAAGGCCGAGCCGCTTCCCAGGCTGGCGCTGAAGCGCAGTATCGCTGCGGCGTTCCTGCTTGGGAGTTCGTTCACGCTTCTCCTCGGAGCGATCGGTGCATGAGCCGGCTGATCGCGGGCCGATGGTCCGGATCGGATAATGACATGACCTTCGTTCACATACACATCAACCGTTGAGCACTCCGATGTATCCTCTCAAGAAGGGCCTCGCCGCGCGCCAGGCACACGTTGGCCTGCCGGAAGGCACGGTCGAGGAGGAGCATGGCCGTTCGGGATTCTTCGGCCCTGCCTCTCATCTGTATCGCGTTCATCCTCCAACGGGCTGGACCGCCATCGACGGACCGTTGCGTCCGCATCTCATCGACACCACGTTGTTGACGCCGAGCGACCAGACCAACCCCGAGGGATCGCCGGTGGAGTTCCTGGTGAACAACGACGTGCGCATGAGCATCAGCCGCCGCTCCGCGCCGATGCCGTTCACGTTCCGCAATGCCGACGGTGACGAGGTGTACTTCATTCATGAAGGGAGCGGCCGCTTCGAGACGGACTACGGCGTTATCGCCTACGAGCGTGGCGACTACGTGATCATCCCGCGCGGCACCAGCTATCGCGTGATCCCGGACACGGCGGAGAACTACTTCCTGATCGTGGAGGCGACCGGCGAGATCAACGCCCCCTCCAAGGAGATCAAGGGGCTCATCGGCCAGCATGCGCTGTACGATCCTGCGGTGATCATCACGCCGGAGCTTGCCCCCATCAACAACGAGCCGGGTGACTATCGCGTGCGCGTGAAGCGCGCCGGCCAGTTCACGCACATCCACTATCCGTTCGATCCGATCGACGTGGTGGGATGGAAGGGTGATCTGACGCCGTGGAAGATCAACGTCAGCGAGATCCGGCCGGTGATGTCGCACCGCGCGCATCTTCCCCCGTCGGCACATACGACACTCCTCATGGACAATGCCGTCATGTGCACCTTCCTCCCCCGTCCGCTGGAGGAGGATACCGACGCGCTCCGCGTGCCGTTCTATCATCGCAATACGGACTACGACGAGGTGCTCTTCTATCACGATGGTGACTTCTTCTCGCGCGACAACATCAAGCCCGGGATGGTGACGCTCCACCCGATCGGCATCCATCATGGCCCGCATCCAAAGGCATTGCGCAACCAGTTCAAGAAGCAGCGCACGGATGAAATCGCCGTGATGCTCGATGCCCGCAACGCGCTGCACCTGACGCCGGAGGCGGAGGCGGTGGAGTTCAAGGAGTACTGGGCCAGCTGGCAGGAGAAGCCGGAGTCTGCTGCCGTGTAGGCGCATGCGCCGATCCCCCTGCCGTCAGGCTTCGATTGTTTTGGATACGAGAAGGGGACGTTCCTCTCTGTGGAGCGTCCCCTTCGCATTGATGCCGTGTTGATGAGTGCCTGCGGCGGAGCATCGATGCCGTTACTTCGTGACCGTCATCCGGCGCGTCAGCGACCGGCCCAACGCGCGCAGCCGGTAGAAGTAGGTTCCGGAGGGAACCGTATCGGCGGAATAGTTCACCACATACGTTCCCGCATCCTGATCCTCCGCAACCAGCGTCTCGACGGTTCGCCCGTCCAGGGCATGCAGCGTCAGCTCAACGTGCGCGCGCGCCGGGAGGCCGTAGCGGATAAGCGTTGAAGGGTTGAACGGGTTCGGGTAGTTCTGCTCCAGAAAAAGCTCCGCGGGGACGCCGCCGATGTTCTCGATCTCCTCCACGCCGAGCACCTTGTCCAGCGTAATCGTTCCAAGCGCTTCATTGAACGTTGCGGGGAACTTTCGAAGGTCGCCAACCGGCGGCGTGTTGGGTTTGTCCACGTGGGTGCCGTCCGCCAGAAACGTGGAGCCCTTGTGCGGGCAGATGAACTGGCCGAGAATGGGGTTGTAGTCGTTGAGCTGGAAGTCGAAGCCGTGCGTGCAGTAGGAGGAGACCGCCTTGAAGGCATCGGAACCGCTCTCGGCAACCCGTGTCACCGCGATCGGGAAATCCTTTCCGCTGAAGCCGTGCCGCTCCACATGATCCGGGTTGAGCAGAAGCTGGTCCGGGTTGGTGAGCTTCACGGAACCGCCCACCGGCTGCAGCGCGGGATAGTCGTTCAGCAGAATCGTGTAGGTGGCAACAAGCTGGCCCGATTCGGTCTGCCTGATGCTCGGGGTAATCCTGCCGATGGCGATCAGCGGGCTCGTGGAGGCGAGCACCACCACGCTCATGGCATTCCGAAGAAAGTCTCGGCGCGATGAGGAGAGGGACATTGGGGGGAGCCGTTTGCTGTTGTTCGAATGGTCCATTGGGTTGCCGGAACACCGGGCAATCTATATCCGATCGACCCATTTGCCGCGTGAATCGTCACATCGGGCGGGTACGGTGTTGGAGCCTCGGGCATCGCCGATGGTTCCCGGTGCGGGCATCGTGCGTGCGGGAATTGTTCCACGAAACGCGAACGGGAACGTCGCGCCGTGTTGACCAACCCGGTGCGGACGCTCCCGTTTCGAACGAGACGAAATGCTATCGTGTTATCTCCACCTGCTGTGTCAGCGTACCGAACGGCGTCGCGAGCCGATAGAAATATGTTCCCGAGGGGAGGCCCTCCGCGTTGAAGCCCGCGCTGTGAACGCCCGCCTCCTGCGTTTCCTCCACGATCTGCCGGGCTGCGGTTCCATCAACCGTGTAGAGCGCAAGGTGTACGGCGCCCCGTGCCGGGAGCCCGTAGCTGAACATTGCGGAGGATATTACGGGATTCGGCAGGCAGGGAGCGAGGAACAATCCATCCTCTCCTCCGGTGCGCCGCTCGATCCCGGCGATCTGCAGAACGTTCCCCAGTGTGATCGTTCCGGCGGCCGCATCGTAGGTCGCGGTAAACTTCCGAAGGTTGCCGACGTTCGGCGTTCTGGACACCACCACATGCGTTCCGTCGGCCTTGAACGTGGAGCCCTGGTGCGGGCAGACGAAGACGCCGTTGATCGGGTCGTAGTCGCGGAGCTGATAGCCGGCTCCATGCGTGCAGTAGGTGGAGACGGCTACGAAGGCATTCGCGCCGTCCTCCGCCACCCGCGTAACGGCGATCGGGTACGGCCTCGCGCTCGATCCGTAATAACGATGGTCCGGGTTCAGTTGAAGCAGGTTGGGCTGTGTCAGTTTTACCGATCCGCCAACGCTGCCCAGCGTTGGGTAATCGGCCAGATGAAGGACGTACGTGGCAAGGATCGCGCCGGATTCGGTAACCGAGAGCGACGGGGTGAGTCTGCCAAGCACGGTCCGTGGCGAGCCGCAGGCAACAACAACCAGGCCAAGGCTGTTGCGAAGAAAGCGTCGTCGTTCCAATGATGACGAGGACATGGCAAGGGACTCCATCACAATTACTGAGAGCGGAACCTGCGAGCACCGACGGCAGGCCGCTGAAGGTTGGGGGGAGCCAGACAGATCGGATCGACATGGCAGTGCGCGATCGACATCTTGGCGGATATCGGTGTTCCGGCAAATATGCATCGAAACACGGGAATCGATATAGGACGAAATGAACGGAGCTGCAGGACGGTTGTGGTGCCGAAGGGCCGGACTCCAAAAACGACCCGGGCCGCGCAGTTGGTGCGCGGCCCGGGCGAATGAACTTCATGTATTCAGTCTGCTTACTTGGAGATCGTCATTCTCCGCGTCAGCGTTCCAAAGTCTGTTTCGAGCCGGTAGAAGTAGACGCCCGAGGGGAGATCCTGCGCCGAGAAGTCCAGCACGTAGACGCCGGCATCCTGCCAGCCATCGACCACCACCTTCACCGGCGTGCCCAGAAGCGTGTGAATCGTGAGCCGTACATATGATCCTTCCGGCAGGCCGAAGCGAATCAGCGTGGAAGGGTTGAATGGGTTCGGATAGTTCTGATCCAGAAAGACGCGTGCAGGAATGCCCACGGCACGAGGACCCTCACTACCACCAATCTCGCCACCAATCGTAGCCGCACCCAGTGCGGCCGGAATGGCCAGCATCAAGGCCAGCGCGGCTACGAAGCCGCTCAGCCGATGCTTGTTGGAAGATGTTGTACACGGTCTCATAATGTCATCGCCATCGCGTTTCGTGTAACTCGGAAGTCGTGTAGTAGAACGACATCGCAATCTGTTCTTTGTGACTGCCGAAACCGGAAAATGTTTCATCCGGCCTGCGACACCGCGAAGAAAGTTCTTCGCTCTACTACCGTACCCATTACGACGGGGGCAAAAACGCGAATTCCCCAATCAATAGCAAGCGGAACTTGATTAAAGAGCGTCAAGAATCTGGTCAAGCCGCTCAATCGAGATGTTTTCGTAGTAATCCTCGTTGATCGCCACCATCGGCGCACCGCCGCATGCCCCCATGCACTCCACCTCCTCCAGCGAGAACCTGCCATCCTCGGTCCGTTCGTTGTGCCCGATGCCGTACTTCCGGCAGACGTGATCGTAGATCTTCTCACCACCCAGGAGCATGCAGCTCACATTGGTGCAGACCTGAACGTGGTACTGCCCCATCGGCTTCTTGAAGTACATCGTGTAGAACGATGCCACGCCGTAGACATGGGAATAGGGGAGGTTCATCACCTCGGCAACGAGCTGCATGACGGTGATCGAGAGCCACCCCCACTTCTTCTGGGCCATCCAGAGTACCGGCATGATGGCGGACTTGGGGTTGGGATACAGGGCCTTCAGCTTCTCGATTCGGGCCAGCTCATCCGGCGAGAACTCGATCGGTCCGGGGATCTCCTCGGTTACCTCGTGCGAATGGGACGTATCGTGCATACGATTTGCTATCAGCGGGTAAGTCGATTGTTGTTGTCTGAAGGGTACAAAGCTACGAATTCTCTCCGTAGGCAGCGCGCTCTGCCGTACCTCCAATCGCACGGGATTGCCGGCATGCGACTACCAGGCCCGGTGCGGCGCCGGGGCGCCCGCGGGAGAGTGGCGAAGGCTATTCCGTGTCAGCGCGCACGATGCTGGTGCGGCGTGATGACGTCGGCCGCTTCGATTCCGTGGTGAGGCGCGATGCGAATGCCTCCTGGATGCTGCCGAACCGGAACATCCGGAAGATGGCGCCGAGCTTCTCCAGCGTCTCCTTGCGCGGTCCGTAGGTAAGAAGCCGTTCGCGGAACGGAAGCGAACTGTAGTCGTGGATGTTGCTGTCCAGCGCCCACGAGTGAACGTAGAGAATCGCCGGCTCGCCGTGACGGTTCATTCCCTCCACGCCGCGCGCGAAGACCCATGCCGGCAGGGCGCTCAGGCGCGTTCCGCCGCCGGTGCGCACCTGCGGGATGCCGATGCCGAACGGCCGCCACGTGGTAAGCGGAAGCTCCCACAGCGTGCCGGACTCGGTCACCATCCGGTAGGCCTTCACCTGTGCATTGATCAGCGCCGGTGCGATGCTCTGCTTGGGGTAGGTGCTGGAACTGTAGAGAAAGCCCTCCTGAACCAGCGTCTCGAGCATGGCCGGCGAGCGCCATCCGCTGCTGATCGGGGTGGAACGATACCCGATCACCTCCTGGCCGCACAGATCCTCCAGGCGTTCCTTCGTTGCCGCCACCTCCTCACGAAAGCGGAGTAGTTGGTCCAGAGGTGTATGGAAACGGCGCGAGAGCATGCCGATCTCATGGCCGGCAGTACGAACGCGTGCCACGAGCTGCGGCAGACTCTGTGCTACTTCCCCGGAGATGAAGAATGTGGCATGAACATCGTTCGACTCGAGAAACGCCAGTAACTCGTCTACCGATCGTTCGATGCCGGCGGTGGATGAGGAGTGAATCAGGCCAGTGGAAGCCTCCTCGGGAGGCGCTTCCAGCTTGACGGTGAACGCGTTGATCGTGTATCGTCTATCGGCCATTGTTGAAGGCGCAAAGCTACGACAAAAGTTGCGACGGCGCGCCACCCGCATTCTCCGGCTGCATCCGGCGTTCGATACTCTCGCGTGACCGCACGTGCATCGGACGCGGGGGCACAGTCCGTTTCGCGGGGCAATCCCGCATCTCAGCAGAGGATGAACACCGGCGTGAGCATTTCGTCACATCCAAAGCACAACCGTTCCTTGCGCAGCCACGGCGGGTTGGGTAACTTTGGTGCTTGTATCCTTCACGAGGGCTGCTTGCCCACATCCATCGACTGACTGCCCGACCGCTATGAACTTCCCGAAGATCCTCGGCGAAGGCCTGACGTACGACGACGTACTTCTCGTTCCACGATACAGCTCCGTTCTTCCGCGCGAAACCGATCTGTCCACGCAACTCACGCGCGGCATCCGGCTTCACATCCCGCTCCTCTCGGCGGCGATGGACACGGTGACCGATTCCGCCATGGCAATGGCGCTTGCCCGCGAGGGAGGGATCGGCATCATTCACAAGAACATGTCCATCGCGCAGCAGGCCGAACAGGTGCAGCGGGTGAAGCGCTCGGAGAGCGGCATGATACTCGATCCCATCACCCTCGGCCTGGACAGCCGGGTTGCCGATGCGCTTTCGCTGATGCGAAAGTTCTCCATCAGCGGAGTGCCCATCGTCGATCAGGGCGGCAAGCTCGTCGGCATTGTCACCAACCGCGATCTCCGCTTCCAGCCGGACCAGAATCAGCCGATCCGCGAGGTGATGACATCGAGCAACCTGATCACCGCTCCGGTTGGAACCACACTCGTGGAGGCGGAATCCATCCTTCAGAAGCATGGCATCGAGAAGCTTCCCGTTGTTGACGGCAATGGGGTACTGAAGGGGTTGATCACGTTCAAGGATATCCGGAAGAAGCGGCAGCATCCGAACGCTGCGAAGGACTCGCACGGCCGCCTGCGCGTTGGTGCGGCCGTTGGCGTTACGGGTGATACGCTGGACCGCGTTGGAGCGCTGGTGCGTGCCGGTGTGGATCTGGTTGTCGTTGATACGGCCCACGGGCATCACATCGGCGTGATCAACACTGCTGCCGCCGTGAAGAAGGCGCATCCCACGCTGGAGGTGGTTGCCGGGAACATCGCTACGGCCGACGCGGCATCGGCGTTGATAGAGGCCGGTGTGGACGGCCTCAAGGTCGGCATCGGTCCGGGCTCCATCTGCACCACCCGCGTTATCGCCGGCGTGGGCGTGCCGCAGTTGACGGCGGTGATGGAGGTGGCAGCGGTTGCGTCACAGCACGGCGTGCCGGTGATTGCGGACGGCGGCATCAAGCAGACCGGTGACATCGCCAAGGCGATTGCGGCCGGCGCCGATACGGTGATGATCGGCGGAATGTTCGCCGGCGTCGACGAGGCGCCTGGTGAGAAGATTCTGCTCGAAGGGCGTTCCTACAAAACCTATCGCGGGATGGGTTCACTCGGGGCGATGGTGGAGGGATCCGCCGATCGCTACTTCCAGGATGTGGAGGACGATCTGCCGAAGCTGGTGCCGGAGGGAATCGAAGGGCGTGTCCCCTCGAAGGGGCCGGTTGCGGAGGTGATTCATCAGATGATCGGCGGCCTTCGCGCGGCCATGGGATATTGCGGCTGCGGCACGATCGCCGATATGAAAACCCTGACGCAGTTCGTGCGGATGACTGCCGCCGGGCTTCGCGAGTCTCACCCGCACGACGTCACGGTGACCAAACAGTCGCCGAACTACTTCTAGCACGCAGGGCGCCGTGCCCCCCGGCCGCACTCCGCCGGCCGCATGGTATCCTCGTGGTTCTCATGCGATCTCATCTCCTCACCGATGAAACACGTTCTCGTTATTGCCTACTACTTTCCCCCGATGGGGCTGAGTGGCATTCAGAGAACGTTGAAGTTCGTGAAGTATCTCGGCGAGTTCGGATGGAAGCCAACCGTGCTCACGATCACACCGCACGCCTATTTTGCATTCGACGATTCCTTCCTCGCCGAGCTCGAGGAGCGGGATGTCGAGATATGGCGCACTCCTCCCGGCGGCATCTTCTCGATGGTGGGGCCGCGCCGCACCATCTCCCTGCGGAACGAACGCCTTCGCAAATTCCTCAACCGCGTGAGCCAGTTCTTTTTCATTCCCGACAACAAGGTCGGATGGCGCAAGCGGGTTCGACGGTTCCTCGAGGAGAAGGATCTCGGGATGTTCGATGCGGTGTATTCAACCGCCCCCCCGTATACCGATCACCTGGTCGGCCTGGACATCAAGCACCGTACGGGGTTGCCGCTGGTGATCGATTTCCGCGACGCCTGGGTGGAGTACCCCTTTCACATCTACTGGACGCCGTGGCACCGGCATCGCCACGAAGCGTTGGAGCGGATGGTTGTACGCGAGGCCGATGCGGTGATCACCACCAATCGCTTCGTGCGCGATCTGCTGCTGCGCAGGCAGGCCAACCCTTCGGCCGCGGAGCGGATGCATGTGATTTCGCAGGGGTTCGACTCCGCGGACTTTCAGGCCCCCCCCAGCGGCCGGGTGCCACCGATGGATCCCGGATGCCTGAACATCGTCTACACGGGAATCTTCTACGAGGATCGCGACCCGCTGATACTCTTCAAGGCGCTCGTGCTTCTTCGCGATGAACGTCCGGAGGTGTACCTTCGCCTTCGCTTCTACATGGTGGGCTATGTGCAGGAGGAGTACCGGGAGATGGGGCGCGCGATGGGGGTGGGCGATCGCCTGGTCTATTGCGGATACGTGGAGCACAACGTCTCGGTGGAGTGGGTGCGCAATGCCGATGTTCTCTGGTTCAACATCGGTGCGCGGCGCAAGGGATACGAGACCGTGTCGCCCGGGAAGGCGTTCGAATATCTTGGAAGCGGTAAGCCGATCATCGCCGCCATACCGCGGAACGAGATCGGCGAGATGCTCGCCTCGTTCGATCACACCTTCCTGATCGATCCCGAGGATCATCATGCCTTCGCCTCCGTGCTCGCGGACCTCGCGGAACGCCGGGAGCGGGGTGAGATGCCGAAGGGAGATCGCGAGAAGATCGATCGCTACGATCGCCGGACGCTCACGGGCCGGCTGGCCGCGATACTGGACAACGTTACAGCAACAATCAAACAGCATTCAGCCTCATGACATCCAGAATCACCAAGCTTCGTCAGGTGCTCAAGGCACGGTCGCTCGATGGCATCGTGGTAACCTATCTGCCGCACGTGCGCTATCTCTGCGGCTTCTCCGGGAGCAGCGCCGTGCTCCTCGTGACGCGAAAGCATGCGGTGTGCTTCAGCGACTTTCGCTATGCAGAACAGTTGACTGCGGAGCTGGTGAACGGCGTGAAGGGGATCATCGACACGAAGACGTACGAACGCATGCTGGCGGACGGGATGATCGAGCCGGGCATGACGATCGGGATTCAGGATGCGGCGGTGACCATGGCTTCCTTCGACGACATGAAGAAGCGCCTCAGGAAGGTGAAGCTGGTTCCCACCGGCTCGCTTCTCGGCGATCTGGTGATGATCAAGACGCCGGAGGAGATCGCGAACATTCGGAAGGCGGCGGACATCGCCGCCAAGGTCTACCGCCATATCCTCGGGATGGTGAAGCCCGGCATGCGGGAGAACGAGGTGGCGCTGGAGATCGGCTACATGGGGCGCAAGCTCGGAGCGGAGGGGGATGCGTTCGGCATCATCGTTGCCTCCGGAGAGCGCGGAGCGCTTCCGCATGGCCGTGCGAGCACCAAGAAGATCCGCAAGGGGGAACTGGTGACGCTGGACTTCGGGTTCGCGTACAACGGATTGAACAGCGACATGACGCGCACGTTCGCAGTGGGAACCCCGAGCGACGAGGCGCGCAGGATCTACGATATCGTTCTGGAGGCACAGATCAAGGGTGTGGCGGCCGCGCGTGCCGGCGTTACCGGAAAGCATGTGGATGATGCCTGCCGCGATATCATCAAGGCCGCCGGTTACGGCGACCAGTTCGGCCACTCCACGGGCCACGGGCTGGGGATCGACGTGCACGAGATGCCGCGCCTCTCCTTCATCAACTCGGACACGAAGCTGCAGCCCGGGATGGTGGTGACGGTTGAACCGGGCATCTATCTTCCCGGACGCTGCGGGGTTCGCATCGAGGACGACATCGCTATCACCGCCGACGGATGCGACGTTCTCACTTCGTCGCCGAAGAAGTTGATCGTGGTCTGATCGTTGGCAGACCGGGCGGCGGTGTGAGCCGCCGGCAGAACAAGCTCCTCGACAATCCAGAATCTTCCAACGCACGTGAGTTCGGTGCAGGACAACGAGCACGACATAGAACGCGAAGGGGACGGCAGCGCGGCGCAGCGGGCCGCCGGATTCCATCCCATCAACGCGCAGTCCGTTCATGCTGCGGACGCCGCGCACGGAGCCGCGCCGGTGCCAGCCGGCCGCAGGCGCCTGCTGGTGATCGCCTACTACTATCCGCCGATGGGGTTGAGCGGCGTGCTGCGCACGGCGAAGTTCACACGCCATCTTCACAACTACGGTTGGGATCCCACCGTGCTGACCGTGGGTGATGTTGGATACTTCGCCCACGATTACTCCCTGCTGGAGGAAGTGCTGGAGGCCGGAGTTGCCATCGAGCGTACGAAGACGCTCGATCCGCTCCGGTTGTTCGGCAGGCGCGGCACAATCAGGATGCCGGCCGATCGGCGAAAGCGCCTGATGAGCGGCGTAACACATCTGTTCCTGCAGCCGGACAACAAGATCGGCTGGAAGCGCTATGCGGTGGAGCGTGCCGTGAAGCTTGCCGGAGAAGAGCAGTTCGATGCGATCCTTGCCACGGCTCCTCCGTTCACCGGCTTTCTGATCGGGCTCGAGCTGCACAAGCGTCTGGGGCTGCCGCTGGTGGTGGACTATCGCGATCCCTGGCTGGACAACAGCGACTACTTCTTCGCAACGCCGGCTCACAAGGGGTATGCGGCGAATCTGGAGGAGGCGGTGCTGAAGAACAGCGATGCGGTGGTGGTGATCAATCGCCGCATCAAGGAGCGGCTGATTGCGCGCTATCCGTTCCTGACGCACGAAGGGGTGCACATCATCCCGAGCGGATTCGACCCGCAGGACTTTCGTATCGCGGCGCGATATCCGCTGGAGCGTTCGCAGAAGATGCGATTCACCTACTCCGGGCTGGTGGATTCGCGCCGGACCCCGAAGGTGTTCTTCCAGGCCCTGGCCTCGCTCTTTGCACGCCATCCCGAAATGCGCGACGAGATCGAGATCTGCTTCGTGGGCAACTTCCATCCGTCGTTCCGGAAGCTCGCGGTGAAGATGGGCGTTGCATCGGCGCTGGTGACGCCGGGGAACGTGGAGCACCACGAGAAGGTGCGGTATCTGCTCTCGAGCGATGTGCTCTGGCTGATCTCCCACGATCCCGTGGTGACTCCGGGGAAGCTGTACGAGTACATCGGCGCCCGCAAACCGATCCTGGCGCTTGCTCCGGAGGGTGCGCTTCAGAGCGCACTTGCGGGGTACGGGCCGGTGACGATCGTGCCGCCGTCCGATCCGGATGCCGTTGCCTCCGCGATCCTCGCGCTCTACGGCGAATGGCGGGCCAACCGGCTGCCGGCCGGGAATGCGGAGGTCGCGAAGGAACACGATCAGCGTCTGCTTACCGAGCGGCTTGCACGCGTGCTTTCGCACTCGGTCACGATCTGACGCCGGCAGTTGAATCCCTCCGCTGCGTATCACGCAACGAATGCATACGGCGGCCGGCCGGGAGCCGGAGAACAGGATGACCCGCCGCAGCACTGCAGAAGTCCGATAACGGGCCGTATCTCAACAGCAACGAAATCCTATGGCATCCGCCGTGACCATTCCAGACCGGATTACCGTTCTCCTTCTTGGTTCAGGTGGGCGCGAACACGCGCTCGCCTGGAAGCTGCATCGCTCGCCGCGTGTGGCGCGGCTTGTCTGCGCGCCGGGGAATCCCGGGATGGCGAAGCTCGGCGAGCTTCGTCCGGTTCCGGTCGAGGATGCCGATGCGGTGGCGGCGCTCGCCCGCGACGTAACCGCCGATCTGGTTGTGGTTGGACCGGAGGCGCCGCTGGCGGCGGGCGTCGCGGACCGGCTGCGCAGCGAAGGCTTTGCGGTCTTCGGTCC
Organism: Kapaibacterium sp. (SeqCode); assembly: GCA_035549015.1. Lineage (GTDB taxonomy): Bacteria > Bacteroidota > Ignavibacteria > OLB7 > OLB7 > JAFDZV01. Next base: position 36,459 of record DASZRW010000105.1, on the reverse strand, counting down.
GTCGCGAAACGCAGCGCGCCTGGAGTGGGACAAGGCGTTCTCCAAGGACTTCATGAAACGGCACGGCATTCCGACGGCGACCTCCGCCGCGTTTCATGCCGCCGAGCTGGAGGCGGCGCGCACCTACCTGCGCGATGCATCTCTCCCCATCGTGATCAAGGCGAGCGGCCTCGCGGCTGGGAAGGGAGTGGTGATTGCAACAACGCCGGGCGAGGCCCGGGAGGCGCTCGATGGGATGCTGAGCGGCGAGACGTTCGGCGATGCCGGAGCCACGGTTGTGATCGAGGAGTTCATGCAGGGAGAGGAGGCATCGATCTTCGCCGTCACGGATGGTGAGCGTTACGCGCTGCTTGCTCCATCGCAGGATCACAAGCGTGCGGGCGACGGCGACACCGGGCCGAACACGGGCGGGATGGGAGCCTATGCTCCGGCACCGATCGTGACCGATGAATTGCTTGCGCTGGCGTGTCGCGATATCATCGAACCCACGCTTCGCGGCATGGCCGCTGAGAACAATCCGTATGTGGGCTGTCTCTATGTGGGCGTGATGGTTGCCGATGGCGCGCTGCGTGTGGTGGAATTCAACAGCCGCTTCGGCGACCCGGAGACGCAGGTTATTCTCCCGCTGCTGGAATCGGACCTCGCTGCGCTTCTCTATGCGGCTGCCGCGGGAGACGTAACTGCCGCAGGCCCGGTGAGCAGCGCCGGTTCCGCCGTCTGCGTGGTGATGGCAGCGGCCGGGTATCCGGGGAGCTATCCGAAGGGAGACGAGATTACCGGGATCGCCGCAGCTGAGGAGCTGGAGGGTGTCGTTGTCTTCCATGCCGGCACGCGGGCGGAGGGGGAGCGCATCGTTACCAACGGCGGACGCGTTCTGGGAGTGACGGCAATCTCGAGCGGGAGGGATCTCGGCGCCACGATCGGCAGCGCGTACGCTGCCGTGGAGCGGATCGCCTTCGCCGGCGCACAGTATCGCCATGACATCGGCGCGCGGGCGGCGGAGCATCAGAAAGCATAACCAACATGCATATCCTCGTAACCGGTGGTGCAGGGTTCATCGGCTCGCACGTGGTCGACGTCTATCTCGCGGCGGGCCATCGGGTTTCGGTGCTGGACAATTTCCGTACCGGCGATCGTGCCAACTGCAATCCGGCCGCCGAACTGTACGAGACGGACATGCGCGATCGCGCAGCGGTGGCCGATCTCTTCCGGCGCAATGCGTTCGATCTCGTGAACCATCACGCCGCCCAGCTCGATGTGCGCGTCTCCGTTCGCGATCCGCAGTTCGATGCCGAGCAGAACATCATCGGCACGTTGAATGTGCTGGAGGCGGCCCGCGCGGCGGGCACCAGGTGCGTCATCTTCTCCTCCAGCGGAGGAACCGTCTACGGCGATCAACTCTATTTCCCGGCGGATGAGGATCACCCCACCAACCCCGTCTCCCCGTACGGTATCACGAAGCTCGCCGCGGAGAAGTATCTCCACTACTATCATCGCGAGTACGGATTCGAATATGTCGTGCTGCGATATACCAACGTGTACGGCCCGCGGCAGAGCCCGCACGGTGAGGCCGGCGTGGTGGCGATCTTCTGCGACCGGATGTTCGCCGGTGCCCGGCCGGTGATCAACGGCCCGGGCGAGCAGACGCGCGACTATGTCTTCGTGACCGATGTCGCGCGTGCCAACCTGCTGGCGCTGGACTATCTGGAGCATGGCGGCACATCCGGCATCGTCAACATCTGCTCCGGCCTCGAGACCTCCGTGAACACGATCTTCAGAACACTGAATGCGTTGTTCGGCGATCGCTTCGCCGAGCACCACGGTCCGGCAAAGCCCGGTGAACAGGAACGCTCCGTCTGCAGCTTCGAACGCGCCTCGCGCCTTCTCGGCTGGACGCCTCGCGTGCGGCTGCGGGAGGGGATGGAGAGGACGCTGGCGTTCTATCGCGAGCGCAAGGGACCGGGCCTGCTGGGAGGGTGATGCAGGGCGGCCGTCGGATCCGCTGATGCCGCAGCAATAACGAGCAACGGGCCGCCCGGATATTCCCGGGCGGCCCGTTCTGCAAATCGGATCCGCGGATCGCCTGTGCGCTACTTCCCGGACGCCGCGGCCGGCGGGTCCGTGTCGATCACCTCCGTGTTGGCGCCCGGCTTCCATCGGAACGTCGCGAAGATGTCCTTGGCCGCCTCCAGGTACCGCATCATCCTGTAGCTGACCGGGATGAGCTCGATGCGCACCCGGCGCGTCGGCAGATAGAATGTTCTGATCACGGCGTTCCCGCGCTCGGTTGCGGAGTCGTGATCGGAATAGATGTATGCGCCGTTGTTGACCGTATCGGACGGAATCGTGAGTGTCTTCACCGTTGCGGTAATGCGAACGATTCCCACACCGGGAAGCTTGTAGACGCGGACCTCGTACCGTCCCTTTCTGCTCCAGCCGCTCTGGCTCGAATCGAGAATCGCATCCCCCGGGATTCGTATCACATAGCCTTTTCTGCTGTCCACGAACTGAGCCGTGGCCTTTGCCTCTTCGGTGTTCTGTTTTGCACCGGGAGGGGTGGGCTGAGCCTGGAGAAGCGGCGCCGTCGCCAGACCGATCGCGACGGCGAGAAGAGTGGAGGAGAGATGACCGGTGATTCGCATGATCTGCGTTGAGCTATGATTGAGTTGAAGTCTCCGAACGCTCCGGCATCGAGCCGTCGGGCGAAAAGTAGATGCAATCGCTCTGGTAGTAGCGCGCCGGCCCTGCCGCAATCAGACCCAGCTTTCGTGCAATGCGCTGCGAGGGGATATTCGCAGGCTGAACCACGGCCACGATCCTCCGGATCCCCAGATGTTCGTGGCCGTACGCCATGCATGCCCGCGCGGCCTCGGTGGCATAGCCCTTTCCCCACGCCGAGCGCCTAAACCGGTAGCCGATCTCGATGTCGGGGCCGCCGTCCAGCATCTTCAGGCCGCAGTCGCCCAGGATCTCGCCGGTGGCCGCATCCTCCACGATCCAGAGACTGAAGCCGTGAACGCGCTGGTGTTCGACTGTCCGTTCGATGCGCTCCACCATGTGTTCGAGCGACTCGATCGGCCGGCCCGCTCCGAGGAAGCGCGTCACCTCCGGATCGCTGAAGATCTCCAGCATCGCCGGTGCATCCTCCAGGCGATACGGCCGTAGTTGCAGCCGCTCCGTTCGGATGTGACAGGGCGTGGCCTCGGCTGGCATCAATGATCCTTGGGCTTCTTCTTCTCCCAGTCGAAATTCGATCCGCCGTTGTGAACCTTGCCGAACTCGTAGCGCCACTGTGCAAGCTGCTTGCGCGCGTTCGGCGGCGGGACGAAGCTATCGAACATCGCCTTCAACACCGAGCCGCCGAACTCCGGCGCACCCTTCGCGGTAAGCAGCACCTCCATGCGCACCACGATGGAATCCATGATATAGGTCCGGATATGGATGGTGCCGTTGACGCCGGCGGAGTCCGTCTCGTAGTAGACGATGCTGTCCAGCGTCCTGTAGTGCGCCGGCACAACCTGCGTCTCGGCGTAGTTCCAGATCTTGATGGCGCCGAACCCGCCGCTCAGGAGGTAGTTCGCGGTCTGCGTCTTTCCGGCGGCATTGATCGTGGAGCCGATCGGGTTCGGCTTCGCGCGCGCCGGAAGCATGAAGCTGTAGCCGAACTCGCTCGTGTACTTCTGCGTGAGCGTACTGTCCATCGTTCGGGTTGTGGCTTCCTGCGCTGAGAGTGTGGAGGCCGCCAGCAGGAGGGCGAGCATCGGAAGGAAGAGGGTTCGCTTCATCACGCGTAAACGAAATTGGAGTTGGATTGCCGATGTTTGTTCTGCTCAGTGACCGTCACGCCGTTGTTCGGTTTAGCCACATGCGCCGACGTGTGAGGCGAAATATAACATGATGCCGGAGGATGCCCGATGCAATCGTTGGGACGCACGGCGAAAGCGTGCGAAGGAATGCCCTGCGGCGGTAGGGGAGATGCGGACGGCACAGGGCCGGTGCCGGCCCTCCCGGCCCTTGGAGCAGGGGCTGCCGCAGGTGTTCGGGCGAATCCGTTCAATGTATGATCATGGAGGAATGATGGGACGTAGGGCGCGCTTGCTGGGGATTGCATCCGGGACGCTGCTTGCTCTGGGGGGAGTGGCGGCCGTCGTGATCACCCGCACCGATGCAGGGTATCGATGGTATCTCGATCGGACGTATGCCGGCAACTTTCCCGATGTGAAGGTGGTGATGCCGGAACAGCTCGCGCGCGAATTGAATGCCGCGGCCGCGCCGGTGCTTCTGGATGTGCGTGCGCCGGAGGAGTATGCCGTGAGCCATCTGCAGGGCGCCCGCCTCGCCGATCCCGGCGCCTTCAACCCGGGAATGCACTCCGATGTCGGGCGCGATCGCGCGATCGTCGTCTACTGCTCGGTGGGATATCGAAGTGCAAAGATGGCGCAGCGGCTGCAGGGGCTCGGATATACGAACGTGAGGAACCTGTACGGCGGAATCTTTCTCTGGTACAATCAGGGGCGTACCGTTGTGGGCGCGGCCGGCGGTGTGGAACGGAATGTCGAACGCATTCATCCCTACAGCTTCATGTGGGGGCAGTTCATCACACGCGACGGGAAGACGTACCAGCCGTGATATTCCATTCCAGGCCCACCACCGGAACATCGCCTCCGCTCGGCGGTGCCCGGCGCAGCGGAGGCCGCTCACCGTGCAATGTTCTGCTCAACGGTAACGCGCACCATCGTGCATGCCGAGTATCCTGCGCGAGCCGCAGTATTGGGGCGTACGACGATCTCACGAGGCCGGATGCCTTTCTTTCCAACCGCCACGGTCAACAGCGAGCATACCCGGACTGCGTCGGATCCCTGCGTGCTGCTGCTCCCGTCATCGGTGATGGTCACGCGTGCGTTCGATCGCAGCTCATCGGCAATGAGGGCGATCAAGGACTCCCGCAGGGCGGCCGTGTGCGGCAGGTCGTGCATCGCCATCGGGACGTAGTACTCCCTGATCTCGCGTCGCATTGCGCGCGCCATCGGCAACCTGCAGGTTCAGTATGGATCGCGCCGTGTCCGACGTTCCCACGAAATCCGATGCAGTCAACTCCGCCACGAGCGGCTCGGGATGATTCTGCAGTGCGAGCCGGTTCCACGGCAATATGGTCTCCATGTCGCCGCCAAGCGCGTCCGTATCGGCGAAGCGTGCGATGATATTGGTTCCCTGCCGGATCGCGATCTGCCAGTCTCGAATGCCATATCGCGATGCGAGGCGTTTCACGATTCCGATCTCCGGCGTGATGTAATCGTCCACATTCCACTCCCCGATACGCGGAGGGAGAAGGGCGATCGATGACGGCTTCAGAAGAAGTACGTTCGGCTCAGTGAGCTCCGCGGCTCCCGGAGCCGGGTGCGAGGTGGATATCGAGACGCGGTTGCGTTCGATGCCCCACGTGTCGGCGAAGTAGGAGCGAATCTGTTCGGCCCTGCGCGCGGCAAGGTTGTTCGCCCCTCCGGCCGTCGAGGGAACGACGATCGAAACCGATCCCTCAGGCCTCCGTTGCAGTGCGCTGCCGATTGCGTTCAACACACCGTAGCGGGCACAGGCCGTCCGCTCGGCGGAATCGCCCATGGCCGCCTCGTCGGCGGACGGGTGCGTACCGAGGTAGCGGCTCGGGATCGTCTCCTCGGCTCCCTCGAACGCCACTGCCGGGATATATGGAACAACGGCGTGATACTCCGTCCGGCGCGGAACGATCGTTGCGGCGGTATCTCTGCCGGATGACGTGTCGCTATGAACAATGCGGATCGCTGCATCGATCTTCGGCTGGTCCGTGAGCGCCCACTTCTGATTGGAGGCCGGGGCTTCGCGAATCAGCGTATCATGCTGTATGCCGATGTCGAAGTGAATGCCCACGCCTGCCTCCAGGCTTAACGCCCGCATGCCGAGAGAGCGCAGCAGCCCGTCGATGTCCGCGCGGACCATCACCGCCGGCTGCAGCGTGAATGCTCCGAGCGCGGGCAGCGACACTGCCGCTCCGGCCATCGCACCGAACCGGGTTGGGAACGATTCAATTCCGCTCCCGGAGCCGAGCGGCCTGAGGTCGTTTCCGGTGGAAGTGTAGATCGCTCCGTCTGGTTCCACCACCCGTTCCTGATTCGCCGTTGTGGAGCCCAGACGAATTCGCGTCCACAATCCGCCGCCCACCGCGAAGGTGCCGGTGAGCGTTCGCATGACGATCACGTCGGCCTGTGCCTGTGTCTGAGAGGATTCGAACTCCAGGTGCTGCGTGCCCACCGTATCGGTGATTCTGTTGCGAAGCCTAATCCCCGGCGCGTCGAACGGCGTCGATATGAAGGAGCCGTGGGCGAACGTCATCCCGAAGCGCCCGAGGATGTACCATCGATCGTCCTCGAACGGATGGAGCGTAACACCCAGGCCGAACCAGTATGTGTCGTTGCGCGACGTCCCCTTCAACTCATCCGGAAGCGGGTTGACCGTTCCGGAGTCACGGCGAATGGAGAGGAGCGCGCCCACTTCGTATCCAATGATGGGATTGATTGTGATGGATTGTGCGAAAACGGGCAGGGCGACAGATGTCTGCAGTACTACCCATAGAACCAGTGTACGCCGATAGTTCTTCACGGGCTGGGCTCTGTTGTCGGATGCTGATACTTGCCGGCCGGATGCGGCCGCGCGCCATGTTCGAAGGACGGTGAGCGCCTGCGGAACTCGTCGTCAGTTCCCTCCGCACGCATCCGGGCGCCAATAGAGGCCGGTCCGTACGATCGGCCGGCCTGCAGTGCGGAGCGCCAACCGGACGGGAACATCCTGCGCCCGATGTACGGGGCATGTTCCCGGTTTCTGCGCCGGAAGATCAGCGCTGGCTTCTGACCACTCGGAACCCGATGCCGTCGAATGTGGAGCTTGGCAGATAGCCATAGCGAAATGCGGACCTGCACCACAACGCGACATACTTCAGGGGATCGTAGGAGCCGCCCCGGCAGGTGCGTCCGGATCCCTGATTGGCGCCCGGGCCTGTGGGGTCTGTTACCGATCCCGCGGAATACGATGGCGATATCCAGTCCCAGCACCACTCGTCGACATTGCCGGACATGTCGAAGAGTCCGAATGTGTTCGGCTGCTTCTGGCCTACGGGATGTGTGGTGCCTCCGCTGTTGGCAGCATACCAGCCGATGCGATCCAGATTCGTATCGAGATACTTGGCCTGGCTGTTGGGTTGCACCATGTCTCCCGAATAGAAATCTGTCGTGGTGCCGGCCTTGCAGGCATACTCCCATTCCGCCTCGGTTGGAAGCCGGTAGCCGTTTGCGTTGAAGTTGCACGTTGTCGCGTCGCCGGCTTCCGTATATGCCTTCGTGAGCCCCTCCGCTTCGGAGAGCTTGTTGCAGAAGTGGACCGCATCATACCAGCTTACGGTCTCCACAGGGTTGTTGTCGCCGGGGAACGAGCTGGGATTGCTCCCCATCACCGTGCGCCATTGCGCCTGGGTCAGCTCGAACTTGCCGATCGCGAATGGAGAGAGTGACGTTGTGCGCCGGCTTCTCCTCGTTCTTAGAGGAAGCGCCTGTCGCTCCCATTCTGAAGGTGCCTCCCGGCAGCGACACCATCTCGATCGTGAGAATGCCTGTGAAGTCGGCATTCGCTCCCGACGTGCTGTCGATAATGACCGTTCGCGATACAGGGGTGAACGTGTAGCCGCTGTACGTCGCGCTCAGCGTGTATGTGCCGCGCGGGAGATCGGTGAGCGTATAGGTCCCGTCGCTCCCCGTCGTGGCGCCTCTGCTTCCTGCGGTAATCCTGACCCCTGCCAAGCCGGTGCCGGCAACGGTGTGCACCTGCCCTGTGATGGCAAAGTGTGCCGCGGGAGCCGGGGGGATGGAGTCGTGGCAGCTCATGGCCGTGAGCGCGACCGCGGAGAGGAGGAGAAGGCGAATCTGTGTGTTCATCGTGTCAACAGAAAAGTCGGTTTGCGAGGTCGTGTGCTGCGGCCGCTGCAGGCCGGCATGCGCAGTCTACCATCCTCGACAATTCCGGGCAACACATGCCCGGAGAATGGATGGGCTGACGATAATGATCTTCAAAGGGATTCACAATGGAGGCTGTACCGTGCAACGGGACTCCCCGAGAGCGTTGTAGCTCAGATCGGAGCCGCAACGTTGGGCATCGGACTGCGACGTACCCGGGAATGTTCGGCATTCCCGGGTTTCGTATCTAACGATCCGGCCGGGCCGGACCTTACAGGAGAGAAAATTTTCTAGTGGGAAGAAGGGGCAGGTGTAAGGTTCGAATGCCCCGATCCGTTATGGTTGCAATGCGGTCATCTCCGCAGTGACAGGGGCGCCATAGTAATTCTCCGTTATGCCGTGTTGACGCGACATTCCCATCCATCCATTGCCCAGAACCTTCCGGTGCCCCCCCATGGCGAGCTGGCTGGTGATGACGTCGCATTGTACCGCCGATTTGTCGAAGGGGACAACCGTGCGTTCACCCTTCTGTACCAGAGGCACAACGGAAAACTCCTGGCCTATACAACCAGGATGACCAGGGACGCAATGCTGGCGCAGGATCTGTCGCATGAGGCCTGGGGACGCATGGTCAAGCTGCGCAACGCGAAGAGAGATCTCGAGAATCCAATTGGGTTTCTGATGCGCATGGCCCGCAACCTCTGCCTGGACAGCCTGAAGTCACGCAGCCGGTCGGTGCAGTTGAGCACAGTGGATGCAAGCGAGCAGCCGGTCTGTTTCATTCCGGAGCCGAGTGAGTACGAGGAGCTGGTTGTTCGTTCGCTCGAGATGCTTTCCTTCGATTATCGCGAGGTTCTTGTTCTCAACATCTACTGTGGATATTCGTTGGAAGAGATTGGGGTGATGCTGGGAAAATCGTCGCAGGCAATCTGGACTCGGGCCTCGCGGGCCCGCAAGGCCCTCCGTAAACTTGTCGAGGCTGCCAACTCGGACATCAGTGCCAATCACGTGAGTCCTGGAAGGTATACGCAATGATCTTCAATCGACGAGAGCAATCGGTCAATCGGTATTTCGTTGGCGACATGTCCGCCGATGAGATACAGGCATTCCTTGCTGCAGTTGAGCAGGATCAGAAGCTGAAGCAGATGTTCGATCGGGAGGAGCGGATACAGAGCGTCCTGGTGCGCGACCGCGATGCTGTTCCTTCGGCGCAGGAGGTTCCGGAAGCATTGAATGCGCTGATGGATGCCGACAGGCCGGCGAGCGGTATTCCGGGGGGGATCGGTCCGGCCATGCTCGAGCCGGATACAGGAAAGTCGGTCCGGCGGCGTTACCTCGGAATATTTCTCGGCGCCATCCTCCTGCTTGGAGCACTCGTGCTCTGGCTGGCGAGTCCACGAAGTACCGAGGAGGAGGGGAGCAGGAAGAGCCCGGCGCCCCCCGTTGCGGCTGCTCCTGCATTGACCGCAACGGCCGGAACGCTGGTGGCCGGCACTGCGGTGCTCACGGACACCGTACGTCGTGTGCGGGAGGATAACGTTCCTCGCACTCCGGCGGCGGCGCATGCTGCATCGGCTGCCCGTTCGGATAAGATCGATACCGGCCGGCGCAGCCACGCCAGGCATGCTCGCGACCAGGGGGATGCCAGGTTTCTGAAGGACTATCTGCGCGATGGAAGCCGGCATCAGGCTCCCGTGCGAACGGACTCAACCGTTCATATGAGAATCAGGCGGTAGAAGAACAACAGGTATCTGTGGCGGAGCGTGACGGCGTTTCAACATGCCGTTGCCAACTCTCCACGATTGCACGACCGAAGCGCTACGCCGGATGCTTCGGTCGTGTCTTTTTTTGTTGGTGTGGCCAGGTATCCGGGCGGAACGCCGCCTGCATGCATGGCCGGCCCTCCTCCGCGATCGGCACGTGCCGCAGTCGCTGCGAGGTCGTGTGCCGCGCTGCTCCCGGCTGCCCGGCAGTCCACCCGGGTCATCTCAGCAGTCCGGCATCCGGCCGCCTCACCTCCCTCCGCAATAACTCCTTGCAAATGCTCCGCTCCTCAGTTCGTACTATCCTCACTCATCGCTTCGAGCCCTGTCTCGTCAGTTCGAGCAACAATGCCTTCATCCCAGCCAACTCGTTTCGGAACGATTCTCGCGCAACGCTTCCCTGCGCTTCAGCACCGCGACTTCCGCTATCTATGGCTTGGCCAGCTGATCTCGGTTGCCGGAACGCAGATGCAGAACATGGCCATCAACTGGCAGATCCACCAGCTTACCCCTTCGCCGGTGATGCTGGGCCTGGTGGGATTGATGCGCGTGCTCCCGATTGTCGGATTCTCGCTGATCGGCGGAATGGTGGCGGATGCATATCATCGTCGCACCATCCTCCTGATCACGCAGACGGTGGGCCTGCTTGCGGCGTGCGGCCTCGCAATGATCACGGCGTTCGGCGCGGATCATCCCTCGCTCATCTTCATGTTCACCGCCATCACGGCCGCCGCGGGTGCGTTCGATGGCCCGGCCCGCCAGTCGCTGATTCCGAACCTCGTCCCCCCGGAGCATCTCAACAACGCGGTCTCGCTGAACACCATGCTCTTCCAGACGGCGATGATCGCCGGCCCCGCACTGAGCGGTCTGGTGATCGACTGGGGTGGGGTGGAGGCGGTCTACTGGATCAATGCCGTCACGTTTGTGGCGGTGCTGGTTGCGCTTGCGGTGATGCGGTTCGTGGAAGTGCGTCGCGAGGGGGCGCCGCGCGTGAGCATCGCCTCGCTGGTGGAGGGATTGCGCTTCGTCCGGAGCAGCCCGTTGATCTTCTCCACGATGATCCTGGACTTCTTCGCAACCTTCTTCGCCTCGGCCACCGCGCTGTTGCCGATCTTCGCGGCGGACATCCTCAAGGTTGGTGCGAAGGGGATGGGGCTTCTCGCGGCGGCGGATTCCGTGGGATCGCTGGTGACGGGATTCATCGTCTCGATGATGGGAGAGATCCGCCGGAAGGGACGGGTGCTTCTGGTATCGGTGGCGCTCTATGGGATTGCAACGGCGCTCTACGGATTCTCCACCAGCTTCGTCCTCTCGCTCATCATGCTCTTCCTGGTGGGCGCCGGTGATTCGGTCAGCACCATCCTGCGCGTCACGATCCGGCAGACGATGACGCCGGACAACATCCGCGGCCGTACCACATCGATCAACATGATCTTCTTCCTCGGCGGACCGCAGCTCGGCAACCTGGAGGCCGGCCTCCTGGCCACCGCTGTCGGTGCCCCGCTCTCCGTGGCCGTTGGCGGCTTCGCGGTGCTGGCCGTTGTCGGCGTTGTTGCGTGGGCCTTCCCGAAGCTGCGGGCGTACGATCGTTAGAGAGAGAGAGGAGGGTGGCTGCCTGCGCGCAGCGCCTGCGCCGTACAACGGAAGCGGCCCCGAAGGGCCGGCATGTCGCGAACGGAATCCGGGTGATGTGCTGCTCAGAACTGAATCATCACCGGTGCCAGCGGGTTGTTGAGCTCCACCGGCTCGTCGCTCTCCAGTTCCACGCAGCGGACTTCCGGCACCCGGCGCCGGATGTTGCGCTCGACACCACCCTTCAGCGTCACGGCGGAGGAAGGGCATGTCGTGCAGGCGCCGGCGAGGCGCACGAACACGGTGTCGCCGTCCAGCCGGACGAAGTCTATCGTGCCGCCATCCATCTCGATATACGGGCGCACGTGTTCGGCGATGATCGCCTCAACACGTTCGATAATGGCTGCGGTATTGCCTGGTTCGGTACTGGTCATGACAGGGAGCGCCCGATTGCGTCCGCGCGGACTTGAGCGGCTACAAAGATCGGGAGGAGCGGGCGATCCGCCAAAACCTGCAACGCACGGTTGCATTTGATCGCGGTTGCATCTGATTGGTACGCCGGGCATATTCGTGGCGTCCGCGGCATCCTCCACACACGCATCGTTCAACACGCCCGGCACATCTTCTCTCCTCCCGCAACACGTTCATCCGGACACGTGCGCACGTCGTGTCGCAACTGCGTTCCGGCCATGACCCATCTTCACTGGAAATATCATCCGGCGCTGAAGCTTGCAATTCCGTTCGCCGCGGGAATCGCTGTCGCGCGCCTGGCCCGGCCATCGGAGGGGGAGGCAGCGCTTCTCCTCGCCGCATCGCTCTGGCTGCTGGCACTTGCCGTTGCAGGCCGCTCGCGCCTCCTGCCGCTTATCCTGGGATGTACCCTCCTCGCATCGGGAGCCCTGCGCAGTTCGATGGAGACGCCGCGGTGGCCGCAGATGTTCAACGGGGAGGAGATTGCCGGAGCGGAGGCATGCGGCCGCGTTCTGGATGCTCCCGTGCTGCGGGGGGCGGAGGCCGAGTTCACCATCGCCTGCGATTCGCTCCTGTTCATGAACTCCGTCCTGCATCCCCGCTCGCGCGTGCTGGTGCGCCTGCGCGACACCACACCGTTCGATCCGCGGCTCCTGCCGCAGCCGGGTGACCATGTTTCGATCGGCGGAACGCTTCGGGTTCCGGACGGACCGACGCTTCCAGGCGGCTTCGATCAGGCGTCCTATCTCGCGGGGCGCGGCACGGGATTCGTGATGACCTCATCACGTGCCGCATCCGTTCAGATCCTGGCACGCGAGGACCTCTCCATCCTCGAACGTCTCGCGCTCGCAGTGAAGCGCGAGGTTCGTGCGTTCGCGGAGACACATGTCGGGGGGGAGGAGGGGGCGATTGTTCGCGCGCTTCTCGTGGGCGATCGCTCCGGCATCGATCCGGAGACATCGGCGCTCTACAGCCGGACCGGCACCGTCCATGTACTCTCGGTCAGCGGGCTTCATGTTGGTGTGATTGCGCTTCTCCTCTTCGTGCTCGTCTCCTGGATTCCGCATCGCGCCGTTCAGTTCCTCCTCTTCACCGCTCTGATCGCCCCCTATGTGCTCCTCACGGGAGCAGAGGCGCCCATCCTTCGCTCCGCGATCATGGCGGTCACGTTGATGGGAGCGCGTGTCGCCGGCCGCATCGGGCGCCCGTTGAACGCGCTCGGCCTCGCCGCTCTCCTCATCCTGATGCTCGATCCGGACTCCCTCTTCGACGTCGGCTTCCAACTCTCGTTCGCATCCATCGCCGGCATCATGCTGATCGCCATTCCGGCCAACCGCATGGTGCGCGTGCATCTGCGCCTCGTGCACCGGTGGCCCGCGCTGCAGTGGCTCGTGCAGGCGGTGGTGCTCTCCGCCTCGGCCCAGATCGCAACCCTGCCGATCGCCCTCTATCACTTCGGAGCCGTCTCGCTCATCGCCCTGGTGATCAACATCGTTGTTGTTCCCCTGTATACGGTCGCACTCGGAGCCGCGCTGGCGGGCGCGCTCGCGATGCCGGTCCTGCCGGCGCTGGCGGACTGTCTCGGCGGCTCCGCCGCGCTGGCACTCAGGCTGGCCGGCGAGGTGGTTGCCCTGGGGGCCGCGCTGCCGCTGGCGTCCGTGACTACAGGCACCATCGGCCCGGTCTCCGCGCTGATCCTGGGCGCAGCGGCCGTCAGGCTTGCGTTGAGCCGGCATCCGTGGCAGGGACTGCTCCGCATCGTCGCCGTTGGCCTTGCTCTGGCGTGCGTGCTCATCCTGGAGCGGGCCATCGACCCCATCGGCGGAGGCGACGCCGCCGTGCTCTACATCCTGCCGTGGAACGGACGTACTGCGGCCGTGCTGGTGCGCGACGCCAGCGCCAGACTCTACGTGTGCCGCGGTACGGCGGACTCCGCATCGCAGGGGTGGCTGTTGCGCGCCCTGCGCCGGCGTCATCCGGTCGAGCGATTGGACGCGGTAAACGTGGAGGCGCTGGACCCCCTGAACGAAGGGAGCGGCGTGATGATCGTCAACGCATGGCCGCGCGAGGTTGCCGTACATGGCGTCCCGCTCATGCTCTCGGCAACACGCAGCCGGCCGATCGCCTGTGTCCGGGCCGGCGGCGATCCGCTGCTGCAGGTGCCGCTGCTTGCACCGGTCGAGCGCACCATCGTCCTTATCTATCGCGGCAGATGGGAGGTGCTCGGCTGGTGATGGCATCCGCGCCGGGCTGCGGTTGCCGAGAGTTCGTGGCGTCGCCGTAGATTCGCCTGCCTATCCTTCAGCCTCCGGCCGTGGCCATCGTGCCGCGAGCCGGCCTCCGGCGCCGCGCAGGCTCGGGTTCCGGGGGACCAGCGTTCTGCCGGGCGACCAGCCAATCCTACTGCCGAGTATGGCGTCCATGTTCCACATTCATCAGCCGCGCATCTTCAAGCGCTTCGCAAACGTCCGGGCCGCGCAGACGCTGCGGGGAAGAACGCATCTGCCCTACGGCTTCAACATGTCGCTCACGGTTGGGGATAGCGAGGCCCGCGTCCGTGCCAATCGCGCGCGGCTTGCGGAGCGGCTGGGCTTTGCCGCCGAGCGCCTTGCAACGCAGCGGCAGGTGCATGGCATACGGGTGTGCGATGTCCGGGCAGGGTATGTTCCGGAGGAGAGCGACGCAATCGTGACCGCGGAGCCCGGCTGGCTCCTGGCCGTGAGCATTGCGGACTGCATTCCGGTGCTTCTGTACGATGCCGATCTGCACGTGGTGGCGGGCATTCACTCCGGATGGCGCGGCACGGCCCAGAACATCACCGGCGTTACAGTGGAGCACATGCGAACGGAATATGGATCGCAGCCGCGGAGCCTGTATGCCTACGTCGGCGCCGGTGCGGGGCAGTGCTGCTACGAGGTGGGGAGCGAAGTGGCGGAGCAGTTCGCCGCCGGGCACAGCCGGCGTATCGGCGGGGAGAAGTATCTCTTCGACAATCCCGGCGCGGTGCTGGCGCAGTTGCTGGCGTGCGGGGTTGCGGCCGATCGGATCGAGATGGATCCGCGCTGCACGATCTGCGGCTCCGCCTTTCACAGCTATCGCCGCGACGGCGCGCGAAGCGGCCGGATGTTCGGCGTGATCGGAATGCGCGCCAGTACGGCCTGAGAGGCGGCTCCCCGCAAACCCTTGCCGTGCAAGGCTTTGCGGGGAGGGCGACGATTCGAACGCACGCCGCCGCGAACACATGGGTGCGCCGCCGATTATGGCCGCGGCTCTGAAAGCCGCATGAAATCTATTGTTGCGGGCGATTCCCTCTTGCATAATCGTTTTCCGCCGATTACTTTCGCGGCGGTCTGAATTCCTTTTCAGACCGGGCTACAATCACAAAAGGAGAGTTACTCAGGTGAACAAAGGAGAACTGATCGAAGCGATTGCTTCGGCCAACGACCTCAGCAAGGCAAAGTCTGAGCAGGTACTCAACAGCGTGATCGACACGATCTCCAGCACGTTGAAGAAGGGCGACGATGTGGCAATCGTCGGCTTTGGAACGTTCAAGGTTGCAAGTCGTGCCGCACGCACTGCGAAGAACCCGCAGACTGGTGCTCCGGTGAAGGTCGCCGCTCGCAAGGTGCCCAAGTTCACGCCGGGCAAGGGTTTGAAGGACCTCGTCAACGGAAGCAAGGCGAAGGCAGCGGCAAAGGCGGCCGCGAAGCCAGCCAAGAAGGCACCCGCGAAGAAGAAGTAAGCCGTTGGTCCATCGACGCTTCACGAGCCGGTGTGACACACGCCGGCTCGTTCGTTTTGGGGCCGGCAGGAACGCGCGGCGCATGTGCCGCCCGTACGATACCATCGCATTGCTACATCGGTCACAACGCTGCGGGATCAGAACCAGAAGGTGGAGGTTGCGCAGACGGAGAGCTCGTACCAGGAATGGCCCGTTGTGGTGTTGTAGCCGAACCGCCCGCGGAGCCCGTAGTTGTGCATGGGGAAGAGCGTGAGATAGCGGATGCCCATCGGGTTCAACAGGCCAAGCCATCCCTCCGCATACGGCGCGAAGCCGTTGAAGTCCGTCCCCGCGCCCAGGCCGGCCGCGGTTCCCAGCCAGAAGAAGCCGCGCCTGTCGAGCTGAGCGATCGGCAGGTCGCGCAGGATCGAGGCCCGCAGGATCGTGTGTTCCGTTCGTCCGAAGTAGAAGCCGCCTTCCCCCTGCAGCCGAACCCATGGAAAGAATGTGATGGCGCTGGTGTCGCCAACGAGGCCCACGCCGGTGGAGAAGGCGATCCCCATGCGGCTGATGCCGTCCTCGTGCAGGATGTTGACGCTGGGGGGAAGGAGTGTCGTGATGCCGATGGTTAGCCCAACCGGGATGGTCATCGCGGTGAAGGCCGCAAGCGCCAGGCGCTCCCCGGACGTGGTGCCGGCATACCGTGCCTTCGTGACCGTGAGCGTATCGTACCAGGGGCGCATCGGCGCCGCAGGTGCGGGAGTGGAGGCGGCATCGCGGCGCACCGCTGCGCTGGTGTCGCGCGCCTCCGGGCGCGAGGCGGTTGTCTGTGCGGCCGCGGGCGTACAGACGGCGAGCGCCGTGTACGCAACCAGGGTTGCGATCGTCGATATCGTGATGCCCCGCGGCCGCATTCGTTCTCCTTACTCCTCTTCGCCCGACCGCAGTTTCTCGAGCGAGGAAAAATCCTCCAGTGTGGTTACATCGCCGCTCACCTGGCCGGTGGAGGCGATCTCGCGCAGCAGCCGGCGCATGATCTTGCCGGAGCGGGTCTTCGGCAGCGCATCGGAGAAGCGGATCTCCTCCGGCTTCGCGATGGCACCGATCTCCCGCGCAACGTGCTCCCGCAACTCCTCCTTCAACGCCGGGCTCGCCGTTGCATCCGCCGCGAGGGAGACGAAGGCTACCAGCGCATTCCCCTTCATCTCATCCGGACGAGCCACCACCGCTGCCTCCGCCACCAGCCTGTGCGCCACCAGCGCGGACTCGATCTCCGCAGTCCCAAGCCGATGCCCGGCGACGTTGACCACATCGTCCACGCGTCCCATGATCCAGAGATAGCCGTCCTCGTCGCGACGGGCCCCGTCGCCGGTGAAGTACCATCCCTTGTAGTGGCTCCAGTACGTCTCCTTGAAACGTTGGTCGTCGCCATGGATTGTACGAAGCATGGAGGGCCACGGGCTCTTGATCACCAGATACCCTCCCTCGTTCGCCCCGCAGCTGGTTCCATCCTTCCGCACCACGTCCACGTCGACGCCGGGAAGGGGGAGCGTCGCGGAGCCCGGCTTGGTGGGCGTTGCGCCGGGGAGCGGGGCGATCATGATGCCGCCGGTCTCCGTCTGCCACCACGTATCCACGATCGGACAGCGGTCGCCGCCTATCGCGCTGCGATACCACATCCAGGCCTCCGGGTTGATCGGTTCCCCCACCGTTCCCAGCAATCGCAGGGAGGAGAGGTCGTGCCTGCGCGGAAATCCCTCTCCCCACCGCATGAATGCACGGATGGCCGTTGGTGCCGTGTAGAAGATCGTGACGCGGTGACGCTCCACCATGTCCCAGAAGCGGTCCGCCTCCGGCCAGTTCGGCGCCCCCTCGTACATCAGCGACGTTGCACCGTTCAGCAGCGGTCCGTAGACAACGTATGCATGGCCGGTCACCCAGCCGATATCCGCCGTACACCAGTAGATGTCATCGTCGCGCATGTCGAACACCATGCGCGTGGTGTAGTAGCTCCAGACCATGTTCCCGCCGAGCGTGTGGAAGATCCCCTTCGGCTTGCCGGTGGAGCCGGACGTATAGAGCACATAGAGCGGGTGCTCGCTGTCCAGTTGTTCCGCCCTGGACGTCGCGGATGTGCCGGCCATCAACTCGTGCCACCAATGGTCGCGGCCGGCCTGCATCGCGATCTGGCTGCCGCTTCGCCTGTACACCACGCAGTGTTCCACCGTCGGCGTCCCCGCGAGCGCGCGGTCCGCAGCGTCCTTCAGGGCAACCTCCGTTCCGCGCCGGAACGCTGCGTCCTGCGTCACCAGCACCTTCGCCTTCGAATCGTTGATGCGCTCGCGCAGCGCCTCGGCGCTGAAGCCCCCGAAGATCACGTTGTGCGCTGCGCCGATGCGCGTGCAGGCCAGCATCGCAATCGCCGCCTCCGGCACCATTCCCATATAGATCGCCACCGTATCCTCCTTCGTTACGCCGAGCGAGCGGAGCACGTTGGAGAACTTGCAGACCTCATGATGCAGCTGCGTATAGGTGAGCGTGCGGATCTCACCCGGCTCCCCCTCCCAGATGATCGCCGCCTTCGTCCGGCGCCAGCCGTCGAGATGCCGGTCCAGGCAGTTGTAGCTCATGTTGGTCTTCGCGCCGACGAACCATCTGGCGAACGGCGCTTTCCATGAGAGGAGCTTCTTCCACGGCTTGAACCAGTGAAGGTCTCCGGCAATCTTCCCCCAGTATTTCTCCGGATCCTCTTCCGCCTGTTTGCAGAGGCGCCTGTATTCCTTCAGCGACGAGACGCGTGCCGTTTCGGCGAACGACTCCGGAGGAGCAAACTTCCGGTGCTCGGTGGAGACCGATGTGATCGTGGTGTTGTGATCGTGCCCGTTGGCGGCGCCTGGATCTGCCGGCGAATCGGCCCGGGCCGGGGCTGCCGGGGCGCTCTTGGAAGGACGGTTCTTCTTGGCCATGGAACTGGAGCGAATGGTTCGGGAGCAGCGTTTGGAATGGCGATGAAGTTAAAGAAGAAACGGGAGCATCCCAATGATGCTCCCGTTCGTGTGCGGGGGTACGGCAGCGGCCGGGCGCGTGTACCAGGGCCTGTCAGGGCTTCAGCCCGGGCACAAGCTTGTCGCCGGCGGCAACAACAGTGGAAAGCGCGTCGGGATACCCAACGCGAAGCTTGTCCGCAATGTTGACACGATCCGGCATCAGTGTTTTTACATCGATGATCTTGATCTCCAGATTTGCCTTCTCATACTTGACGAGATACGTTCCCCAGATGATCTTCTTCGCGCCGAGGGCCTTCGCGATCTTCCAGATGTCCGTCTCGTAACTTGGAGCACGCACGTCGATGTTGAGCGCGATCATCTGATCGCGAATGTCGTCCATGGAGACGATTGCGTAGCTGGCCGACGCATTGGGCCGATGGTTCAGATATGATACCAGGGAGTCCGCATACGTCCAGGCCAGACTGTCGTACTTCACCTCGCCGTAGAGATTCTTCAGCGGAAAGACGAGGATCTTGACCGGGGCATCGTTCTGTGCGCGCACAGAGCCGAGCGGCAGGGCCACGACGAGCAACAGCAGGGAGAGTAAACGTTTCATTGCACGTTCCGAGCAGGGGTTGTTATGGATGCGTTCATGCACGTGTTCAGAGGGTATTGAAGCATCCGGGGGTGAAGACGTTTAATGTTGCGGAGAAATTACGGTATTGGTGGGGAATCGCAACAGCCCTTCCGCGTGCCCGCCCGGTCCGGCATGAGGAGCCGGTCCGGCATGGGACGCCGGACCGGGCGCATGCGTCATGCTTCGGCGCGTTCGGTTCCGAGTGCAAGCTGAATGATCCGGTCGCACAGGGCTGCATAATTCATCCCCGCGGCAGCGGCGGCCTTCGGTACCAGGCTGGTGGCGGTCATCCCCGGCAGCGTGTTCGCCTCCAGACAGTAGAGTGCGTTGTCCGGATCCAGACGGAAGTCGATACGGCTGTAGCCGCCGCAGCCCAGCGCCTCGTGGGCCCGGCGAGCCAGTTCGCGTGTCTCCTCCTCGATATCCCTGGGGAGGTCGGCCGGGCAGAAGTATTCCGTCCGTCCGGCCGTGTACTTGTTCGCGTAATCGTAGAACCCGCTCTTCGGCCTGATCTCCACAACCGGAAGGCTCTCGCCGCCGAGAATCGTCACCGTAAGCTCGCGCCCCTCGATGAACTCCTCGAACAGCACCGATGGGCTGTAGTGGCCGGCGCGCTGGTATGCCTCCACGAGCTCGCCCGGATCGTTCACGATCGTCAGCCCCACGGTGGAGCCGCCGTCGTTCGGCTTCACAACCACGGGGTAGGCCGTCTCCTGATCCACGCGCGCCATCAGCTCCGCCGCATCCGCCTGCCCGGCCGGAAGCTGGAACCAGCAGGGGGTCGGGATATCGTAGTGCTCGAATATCCGCTTGCTCATCGCCTTGTCCATTGCCAGCGCCGATGCCAGAATCCCGGAGCCCGTGTACGGTATGCCGCGCAGCTCCAGCAGCGACTGCACCGTGCCGTCCTCACCCGGCGCACCGTGCAGCGCCATGAACGCCACGTCGATATCGTCCGGGAGCGCCTGGATTGCGTCGATGATTGCGCGCCTGTTCATCGCGGCAAGCTCCTCGGCCGTCGGCGCCACCTCCGTGGGCAGCTCCAGCGTCTCGATGTCCACCAGCGCATTCGTTCCCAATGCAACATCGTAGACCTGAACGGAGTGTCCGGTTTCGGCAAGCGCCAGCGCGATGCCCTTGCCGCTTGCCATCGATACATAACGCTCGGGGGATGTGCCGCCAAGCAGAACAGCGATCTTCATGATGTGAGACCTGGAAGGATGAGAGGAGTTGCCGTCGGCAATCGGCGGCTGGCCGCCGGGATTCAGTCGGGGATCCGTGCAGCCGGCCGTCGCGCATGAACCGTCGGCCGGTAACTTCTTCTCCTACGCTCATATGCCGCCGGCGTTACCGCAGGGAAGGATGTGGCCCTGCAGCCGGTTCCCGCTCACGGCGCGGCGGGCGGGTCCTCCGGCGAAACCTCCTCGTTGAACGAGAGCCCGAGCGACCGAAGGTACTGGTCCATCGACGCCGTGTAGCCGAAGACATAGCGCGACATGAAGCGGAAGAAGATGTTGTGGACGGTTCCTTCCTCCGTGATCGTGAGGCGCGTTTCCGATCCCTCCGGCCTCAACTCGAATATCCAGCGGCCGCCGAACGGGAGGGTGGTGTCGGCGATGCGGGCAACCATGCGCCTGTTCGGCAGGGCCTCGTCCTGCTCCATCAGGATGCTGTTGCTCCGGCTCTTCTCCCGCCACATCGGATGGCCGTTGTGCGGCGGGAGCATCTCCACGCCGGCCAGTTCCTTCCGCCACGTGGGATATGCTTCGATCGAAGCCAGCCTGCTCCAGACCCGGTCGGGCGCGGCGTGCAGAAGTGCCGTGCGCGATGCCGAATGTTCCACCGGCACCATTGCGCCGATAATGCCTACCGCGCCTGCCATCACAACCAGGATGCCCAGCGCAATCAATACAAGATGCATGCCTTTCAATGTTCCTCCGGGACCCGATGTCCCCGCGGCGTTATCCGCCGCGGCGCGTTCGTCCCGTCCTGTGCCGTTGCTCATTGCTGATTCCTTTCTCCGACGTTGTGTCGCGATCGTCCGCCGCACGGCGGCGTCTCCACATGCCGCTCTCGCTTCGTGTGCGGAGCATCGCCTTCGCGGCCTTTGCAAGCAGTGCAAGCCCGTCCAATCCCCGGCTCCGTTCCTCCGGCGTCAGGTGCGCCAGCATCGTTCCCACAAGCTCCGCATCCAGCACGGACTGCGCGCTCCGAATCCGTTCGCCCGCTCGCGTCAGCAGGAGGCGGACGCGGCGCGCGTCCTTCGTGTCCCGCGTTCGCTGCACATAGCCGCGGCGCACCAGACGGTCCACCGCGATCGACATCGTGGCGGGCGTGACGCCCAGATGCCGGGCGAGGTCGTTCAGCCCCAGCGGCTCCGTCTCGTCCAGGTGATCGAGAATGCCCGCCTGGCTTGCGCTCAGCACTTCCTGAGTCTTCGGGTCGCGCACATGCCGGGTGTGGCAGGCCATGAAGATGGCGGGGTAGTGCTCCATCAATGCTCGAACGTGATCGATGCTCATGTGGCGCAATCATACGGGAGATAATTTGATTTGCCAAAACAAATTATCTTCCTCCTGAAAAATCGAAAGACTCGTGCCGGCCACGGGGAATGCCTGCACGCAGCGGTGAGGCCGGTTGCCCGGATGTTCCCGCCGCGCTGCCGTTCCGCGAGCCGCCGGAGTGTATTGCCGGTGCCGGCATCGGCACGCGCAGCCGCGGATTCGATATGTTTCCGTTCACGCCGTCCGGCACCGGGAGCGCGCCTGCACATGCGGCAACGCAAATCCGCTGCGGCGGGGAACCGAAATCGATCCGTACATCGCTGGAACAATGACGCCCAACCGAACCAAGTTCGACTCCGAGATGCAGGTTCGTCCGGATGACCTGGACATGAACCGCCACGTTCACAGCAGCAGATATCTGGACTATGTGCTCGCGGCGCGATACGACCAGATGGCGCGCTGCTACGGGATGCCGATGGAGGAGTTCATCGAGCACGGGTTCAGCTGGGTGATGCGCGGCGCCTCCATTCTCTACAAGCGTCCGCTGGGCCTGGGTGACTGGTTCGTCGTGCGGACCTGGATTCACGAGATCCGAGAAAATGGCGTCGCGGTGGCCTTCGAGATTTTCCGGAAGGAGGGGATGAAGCTTGCGGCAAGCGGGAGCTGCGACTACGTGATCGTGGATGGCGCAAGCGGACGGATGACCACACTGCCCGGCTGGATCATCGAGCGATATTCCGTGTGATGTTCACGCGTTTCGGGAGCGTACGGAAGCGTGTGGTTGTGTAACTTCCAAGTTCCGCCGAATGCCGGTCTGGCCCGCAGGAAGCGGCAGGGATTGTGGTCCCCATCGTTCAGCGTCATCGGTGCCCGTGGGCAGCGCCGCGCCGATCTGCAGGGGAACTGCATTCCCGTTCAGGCCCCGGATCCCACAGCATCCATCGATAGCCGGAGCATACCGGTGCCCGCACGGCCACGCCGCGTGCGGTGTGGGCGGCTATCGGTACCAACAGCCTATTTGCCATGCGCCTCACAGCATTACCAAGTCTGCCATCCGCTTCGCGATCGCTGGTCGGTGCGCTCGTGGTCCTACTGGCGCTTCTTCTTCGCGTTCCCGGCGCGCATGCGCAGGACGATGCGATCAAGGAGAACGACAACGATCTGGGCCGCACCACGCGCACGTTCGCGATCCGGAATGCGAAGATCGTCCAGTCGCCGGGGCACGTCATCGAGCATGCCACCATCGTCATGCGCGACGGGCTGATCGCCGCCGTCGGGACCGACGTTCCGATCCCGTTCGACGCCCGCGTGATCGAGGGTGATTCGCTCGTGGTGTATGCCGGCTTCATCGATGGCCTTTCGCATGCCGGACTGGTGCAGCCGAAGGCCGAGACGAATCTGCCGCGCGTGCCGAAGCCGGGCGATCCGCCGAACGATCGCGCCGGCATCCAGAGCGATCGCGACGTACGGAACATGCTTCAACCGGGGGACCCCTCCGTGGACTCGCTCCGCATGGCCGGCTTCACCGTTGCACAGGTGATGCCCTACGGCCTGATGCTCCCGGGCAACAGTGCCATCGTCACGCTCTCCGGCGACAAGCCGGGCGACATGGTGCTTCGAGGCGACGCCTCGCTCGGCGCCCGCTTCGCGCCCGCCGATGATATCTATCCCGCAACGTCGATGGCCATCATGGCGAAGTTCCGCCAGATGTATCGCGAGGCCGGCCGCCGCAAGGGGCTCTCCGGTCTCTACTCGGAGAATCCCGGAGGGATGCAGCGGCCGGTGTTCGATCCCACGCTGAGTGCGTTCTACCCGGTGATCGATGGAGCGAAGCCGGTGATGTTCCAGGTTACCTCGCCGCTCGACGTCTACCGTGCGCTTGCGCTCCAGAAGGATCTCGGCTTCCAGCTCATGCTGGGCGGGCTGAAGGAGGCGTACGACATCGAGCCGTTGCTGAAGCAGCACAACCTGCCGCTCTTCCTGTCGCTCGATCTGCCGAAGGAGAAGAAGAGCACCCCGCCGGCGGCGGCGGATACCTCGAAGAAGAAGGCCGATACCGCCTCGAAGAGTGCGGACACGAGCGTCTCGAATTTCTTCGCGGAGCGCCGCCGCGCCGATACCTGGCGCGACGTTCCGGACGAGCAGAACTGGCTTACGCGCCAGCAGCGCGCCCGCCGGCGCATCTTCTTCGGCACGCCCGCGATCCTTCACAGGGGGGGAGTACGCTTCGGGTTCTCCACCGCGGACATGAAGCTCGGCGATATCCGCGAGAACCTCCGGCTGATGATTGCCAACGGCCTCAGCGAGGATGACGCTCTCGCCGCGCTTACCGTCGATGCCGCCCGCATGCTCGGTCTGGAGAAGACGCTGGGGACGGTGGAGCGCGGCAAGATGGCCAGCGTGGTGGTGACCAGCGGCAACTACTTCAACGAGAAGTCGCAGGTGCGCTACGTGTTCGCCGACGGCCGCATGTACGAGTACAATCGCCCGCAGGCTCCGGCGCCCGGGGCAAAGCCGGACTCCACGCGGAGCGACAGTTCGAAAACCTCCGTTGCGGCCGCCGCGCCGGCGCAGGATACGCTTGTGCCGAACCCGGCGCTCGCGCAGCGGCGCGATGCCGGCAAGCGGGGCAACCTGCTGATCCGCAACGGCACCGTGCTCACGGTGACCAACGGCACGCTCGAGAATACCGACGTGCTTGTGCGCGACGGCAAGATCGCTGCGATCGGCAAGGGGCTCTCCGCGCCGAGCGGTGCCGAGACGATCGATGCCGGCGGCATGTTCGTGATGCCGGGCATCATCGATGCACACTCGCACATCGCCATCAGCGATGTGAACGAGTGGACCAACCCGGTTACCGCGGAAGTGTGGACGGGCGACGTTCTGGACCCGTACGATATCGCCCTCTATCGCGCGCTGGCCGGCGGGGTTACCACCTCGCACGTGATGCACGGCTCGGCGAACGTGATCGGCGGGCAGTGCGAGACGATCAAGCATCGCTACGGCACCACCGATCCGGAGGGGCTGGTGATGGAGGGGGCGCCCCGTACGATCAAGTTCGCGCTTGGTGAGAACCCCACACGCGTTCACGGGCGCGGCTTCGGTGTGCACCCCAACACGCGCATGGGAGTCGAGGATGTATTCCGCCGGGCGTTCACCGAGGCCAGGCGCTACATGCAGGCGAAGGATCGCTACGAGAAGGAGAAGAAGAGCAATCCGCGCGCAACCGGCCCGGAATACAACCTCCGCATGGAGACGCTGGCCGCGATCCTTCGCGGCGAGATCATCATCCACTGCCACTCCTATCGCGCCGACGAGATCCTGATGCTCATGCGCGTGCTGCACGACTTCGGTGTGAAGCGGATCACGTTCCAGCATGTGAACGAGGGATTCAAGGTTGCGCCGGAGCTCGCGCAGTTCGGCGCAATGGCGTCCGTCTTCTCCGACTGGTGGGCCTACAAGTTCGAGGTCTACTATTCCACCGCATACAATGCCACAATCCTCACGCGCAACGGCGTGGTCACTTCCATCAACTCCGACTCGCCGGAGCTGGACCGCCACCTGTATCACGAGGCGGCGAAGACGATGAAGTACGGCGGGCTGTCCAGGGACGAGGCTCTGAAGCTGGTCACGATCAATCCTGCCAGGCAGCTCGGCATCGACGATCGCGTGGGCTCGCTGGAGGTCGGGAAGGAGGCGGACATCGCCATCTTCAACGCTCATCCCCTCTCGATCTATGCGATCTGCCAGAAGACCATCGTGGATGGTGTGATCCGTTTCGATCGCGACAAGGATCCGGACGACATGCGGATGAACATCGACCTGATGCGTCCGGTGGACGCCTCCAGAGTCTGGAAGGGAGACGTGGACGAGTGCATGAGGGGGACGCAGGCCTTTCACCAGTTGATCATGGGAGAGTAGGCCATGCAGGTATCAACCATGAATATCACGATGACCAGAATCGTTCTCCGCGCCGCGGCGCTTCTTCTTCTCGCAGCTCTCGCCTCCACCGGGCTTCACGCGCAGATGGCGGCCAAGGGAACCTTTGCGCTGGTTGGGGCGCGTCTCGAGACGGTCTCCCACGGAATGATCCCGAATGGAACGGTGGTGATTCGCGATGGGAAGATCGTGGCCGTGGGGCCGAACGTCACGCCTCCCGGCGACGCGCAGGTGATCGACTGTGCCGGCATGACCATCTATCCCGGCTTCATCGATGCCGGCACGGAGCTTGGGCTGGTGGAAGTCGGATCGCTTCCGGAGACGCAGGATGCCGACGAGATGGGGGAGATCACGCCGCAGATGCAGGCGCTTACGGCCGTCAATCCCAACTCGGTCTCGATCCCGATAACCCGCACCAGCGGCGTGACCACGGTGATCACCGCGCCCACCGGCGGTCTGTTCCCGGGGACGGCCGCGCTCATCAACCTGCTCGGCTACACGCCGGACCAGATGCTGGTGGGCAACTACCGCGCGATGGTGATGAATTTCCCCAGCTCCGCCCGCCCCTGGTGGGACGATCGCCCGGATGACGAGGCGGAGAAGAGCATGAAGAAGGCGAAGGACCGGCTGGCCGATGCGTGGCAGCGTGCGGTGCTGTATGCGCGCATCGACTCGGGATATCATGCCGGCCGAAGCGACGATCGCGTTCCGGAGTTCCAGCCGGAGCTCGCCGCACTCGCGCCGGTTGTGCGCGGGACGATGCCGGTGATGATCGAGGTGAACGCCGCGCGCGATATCGACTCCGCGCTCGCCTGGGTGAAGGCGAACAAGGTGCGCGCGATCTTCACCGGCGTGGCCGAAGGGTGGCGCGTCGCGGACAGGATTGCAGCGGCCGGCGTTCCCTGCATCGTCGGGCCGGTGATCTCCATGCCCAGCCGCTCCTCCGACCGCTACGACAAGGCATACGCGAATGCGGGACTGCTCCGGAAGGCGGGTGTGCAGGTGGCGATCCGGACCAGCGAAAACTCCAACGTCCGCAACCTGCCGTACAACGCCGGCTTCGCTGCCGCGTACGGCATGGGGCGCGAGGAAGCATTGCGCGCGGTGACGATCGTCCCGGCGCAGATGTTCGGTGTGGACTCGCTGCTCGGCTCGCTCGACGTAGGAAAGCAGGCGACGCTCTTCGTTGCCGACGGCGACCCGTTCGAGCCGGCAACCAATGTTCGCGATCTCTTCATCGACGGCTACAAGGTGCCGATGACGAACCGGCAGATCGAGCTCTACAAGGAGTTCATCAAGCGCGAGCCGGGGCTCGCGAAGTAACGCTCCGGTGCTCGCGGCCGGATTGAACGTACGCCAGCATATCACGATGCAGCACGATAGCCTTGCCCTGGCAACCGAGTTGATGCTTTGGAGCGCCACCAGCAGCATCGTTGATCGCGGGGAGTATATCGTGGTGGCCACGCAGGAGGCGCCGGGCTGGTACGGAGGCAACCTCCTGATCCTTCCGCACCCTCCGGCCGTTGGCGACTTCGAGCGATGGAGCGGCCTGTTCGCGGCGGAGTTCGGCCATCGTCCGGAGATCGAGCACCGAATGTTCTACTGGCCGGGCGATGCCGCTTCTTCGGAGGCGATGGCACCGTTCCGGACTGCCGGCTTCGAGGCGGAGGAGGAGATGACGCTTGCCGCGAGCGCGGTGTACGCTCCCTCATTCGCGAACTCGGAACTGGTGATCCGGGAGATCGAGCGCCCCGAGGAGTGGGAGATGGTGTTCGGCGTTCAATTCGCCTGCCGTCCGGAACGGTTCGAGCCGGAGGGCTATGCGCGCTTTCTTCGGCGCCGGATCGGCAACCGTCGGCATATGATCGGCCTGGGCATGGGAGCATGGTTCGGTGCCTTCCTCGGCGACCGGCTGGCCGGCACGCTCGGGCTGTTTCATCGCAACGGTGTGGGGCGATTCCAGGATGTGATCACCCATCCGGAGTTCCGGCGCCGTGGCGTCTGCGCCACGCTGGTGCATCATGTTGCCGGCATCGGCCTTGGGCGCTGGGGATGCAGGCAGCTTGCAATGGTTGCCGACCCGAACTATCATGCGGCCCGTATCTACGAACGTCTCGGCTTCAGGCCGGTGGAACGGACGCACACTCTCTGCCGATATCCGTAAAATCCCTCCCGTCCCCCCCGTTTCAACTTCTTCGCAGCAGACATCACGGCCCGCAGCACGGGCCGCATCGATTTTGATACGCCATGAAGACAGAACAGATCGCTTCGCTCATCGCCGCCGTGGAGGCGGGGAACCGTGAGGAGGCCGGGAGCATTCTCGCGGCCAACCCCGCGATCACCGGTGCGGACATCTTCGTTGCGGCCTCGATGGCGGACGCCGATGCCGTCGATCGGCTCCTCGCGGCCGATCCCTCGCTGGCGGTTGCCTCCGGCGGCCCGCACAACTTCCAGCCGCTGCTCTATCTGGCGTATTCGCGCGTGCATGCGATGTGGCCCCAGAGGGAGGAGGCCTGCGAGCGCGTGGCGCGTGCGCTGCTGGCACACGGCGCCGATCCCGACACGACCCATGCCGGCGACTGGGATGGAGCGCCGCCGCTCTCTGCGCTCTATGCGGCAACGGGCGTCACGAACAATCCGCGGGTTGCGCGCATCCTGCTGGAAGCCGGCGCAAATCCGAACGACGGCGAGTCCGTGTACCACGCCGCCGAGGCGAACAACCGTGAATGCCTGGAGCTGCTTGCACTCCACGGCGCGGAGCTCAGCGCCCGTTGCGAGCCGTGGGGCAATACACCGCTCTACTTCCTGTTCGGCTACCGGTCGCTCCACCCTCATGTGGCAATTGCAACGGAGGGTGCGCGATGGCTTCTGGAACATGGGGCGGATCCGAACGTGACCAGCTACGACATCGGGGAAACGCCGCTTCACCTCGCGGTGCGGCTGGGGCGCAGCGCGGAGGATGTCGCGATGCTGCTGGACCACGGTGCCGATCCGAATGCGCGGCGGAAGGACGGGCGCACGCCATACTCGCTGGCCGTTCGCTGCGGGCATCCGGAACTGGTGCGGCTGCTCGCCGGGCGGGGCGCCGCGGAGGAGCCGACGTTGATCGATTACTTCGTTGGTGCCGCGGCGCGTGCGGACGAGGATACGGTGCGCGAGATGCTGCTGGAGAATCCGGGACTGCTGCGACTGCTGGATGATGAAGATCGCTCGTTGATCGTGGAGGCCGCAACCATGAATCGCGTTGCCACGGTTCGCCTCCTGCTCAATGTGGGCTTCGACATCGCGGCAACCGGCGAGGCCGGCGCAACGGCGTTGCATGCCTCCGCATGGCGGGGCCATCGCTCGCTCGTGGAGCTGCTGCTGGATCGCGGCGCGCCGATCGACGTGCGGTGCAGAGCGTACAACGGGACGCCGCTGGACTGGGCGGTACACGGCTCCACCAACTGGGGACAGGCGCCGCAGAGCGAGTATGTCGCGATCGTGGAGGCGATCATCGCGGCCGGCGCCGATCCGGGCTCCACGAATGCGGAGATGGGATCGCCGGAGGTGGCCGCCGTGCTGGAGCGGCGCATCGGCTAGGTCCGGTCCTGGGCAACGGCGGCTCGTTATCTGCTCATGACACCAGGCATTGAGCATCACGTACATCGATCGGCATCGCGAGAAACTCACCGCCGACAGAGTCAGTGTATTCCTCTGCACCGACGGTTTCAACGGATAGTCCTCGCCCTGAAGGGGCGACAGGAGCCAGCCAGGGTCGCAAGACCCTTGGGTGTGAAACCCTGGAGGCCGGTTTGTCATGAGCAGCCCCCGACGGAGTCGGGGCCGTGGCGATCCTGCCAGAGGGAGTGCATTAGTCGGTAGTTTTCTGCCGACCCATTGAACCTGTCCGGTGAGCAACGGCATGCGTGTCGATACAACGGCATTGCCGGCAGTGCATCTGCAGCCGGCTCCTCACGTGCCGCGGCGACGAAGCGGCGTCCGGGGGGATGTCATGGATGAACAGGGGAGTGGTGTCGAGGCCCGGACGCACGCAACCCAATTCCCGCGCAGCGCCGATTGTGCAGGCGGCGCGGTAGGTGAAGGACTACGGTTGATGCAGCAGAAAACTGTGTTCGCGGTTGCGGGGCTGGTACTTCTCGCCGGGTGCTTCCCGCTGACCCGGGTGGAAGAGGACCGGCACACCATCATCGAACGTGATACGCTCACGCACCGGTCCGTGAACAACGCTCCGGGCGAACGGGACAACGGAACCATCTATCCGTCGCCAACATCCTCGGAATCCACGCGGCGGTACGTTCAACACGACTCCGTCGTCACGCGCTCCTATCCCACATTCCTGCGCCTCGGCGGCATCGAGGCAATGGGCGCGGTGACCTCCGGTCTCCCGCGGTACGGCCCGGGCGCCGGGCTCTTCGGGCTCTATGGCCTGGGGGCCGCGTACCAGCCGGGAGGCACGCGCATCTTCGGTGCAAACATGTACCGTCTCATGCCGTTGGAAGTGCGGCTGCGGTGGCTTCACGACGCTCCCAACTGGACTGTCGGCACGGCCGCCGGCGAGCTCTTCATGCAGGAGAGCAATCTCACGGACAGTCTCATTCCCGGCCGATTCCTGCTTGGCGTTCTGCCTCTGTATCTGCGCCGCCGTTTCTTTCTCCGCGAGGAGATCCCGTACGTGATGATCGTGCCGTTCGCCGGCCTTGCGGTGTTTCCGTCGCAGTACGTCAACGCGGGGGTATCGCTCGATGTGGGATCGTTCGGCGGCTTCAACCTGCGCGGCTACGTCGGCTATGTTGCAGGCACATCGAGCCTGTTCCGGCGCAACACGCGCCGCTTCGTGGACACCCGCAACTACGGCGCCGCGTTTCCCTATGCGGGCATCGGCATCTCCGCGCTGGACTTCGTGAACAAGACCGAGGAGCTGTACACGGAGTGGAAGGATCAGAAGCACTCGGCGCTGGAGATAGGCGTGCTCAACCTGGAACTCGTGCGCAGCCTGAGTTCCAACGTCGGGCAGTTCCAGCCGACGGCCACTCCGGGCGCGGCATCGCCGCTTGCCTCCATTCCACTGACCGGTGCAATCGTACGCCTCGCCTCTGCCACCTACCCGCTCCCGATCGGCGAGCGGCGTCTCTTCGTGGGGACATCGCTGCTGAACGTGCTCGCGATCTCCGCAACGCAGGTGGGGTTCGGCTTCCTGCCGGTCCGGGTCGGCTATCGCTTCAATCTGCTCTACGACGAGATCAACCTGGAGCCGTTCGCGGAGTATACCTACTATCCGCAGAGTATCGTTCATCTCGGCGCCCGGCTGTCGCTTCGGATCTTCGAGTATGCCACGGTTGATCTTGCGGCCGGATATGCAGCCGGCGCAGCGAACGTCAACCTCTCCAACGGGCTGCAGAGCTTCGGCGCCTCCGCCAACTGGTCCGGTGCCTATCTCGGCCTGGGCATCGGCCTCGGAGATGTCTTCCACACACCTGAGCAGGTGATGCGCTGAGTACGTGCGAAGAAGTATCCTGATATGCTCTGAAGAGCACGTTGGGCCTGAGTTGTACTCAGGCCCCATTCTTCCGATGACGATCGCGGAGTCACACTCCGCGATAACAGATCGAAGTCCTATCAGAAATCTATTCCCTCTGTACGTAGTGGGCTGTAGTTGCGGAAACGGATGTAACGATCGTCGGCGGATGCACCGGACGCGAATGGGCCGCATCGCAATCAGCGTTCAACGGGATCACTCTCTGGAAAGCCACGCAGCGGCGTACCGTTTCGGGCATGTATGCTCCCCGGCCTTCGGCCGGCGGCCGGGATCACCGTGCGTGCCGCTGGTGCTTGCTGCCGGAAGCTGCATGGCGTCTGCTACAGACGGGTGCCCGCGGTGCGGGGCGGTGCTCCGCATGGTACCATGTTCAGTATGGAGCCTGCGATATCGACCATGCAGCCCACCTGGAGCCGCCGCAGAGGATCGGGGGCCCCGGCGGAATTGCGTTCCGCCGTTCCGTCCGAAGCGTTCAGAGCATGACCTGCGACTCGATATGCTCGCGCTGCAACTGCACAAGGCGCTCCACGATCGTCCGTGCGGCATTCGGTCTGGCGATGCGAAGTGCGCTTCGGCGCATCGCCTCCATGCGCGCCGGCTGGTCCAGCAGAACATCGATCTTGTAGCCCAGCACCGGCAGATTGTTGCAGCGAATCGCTGCGCCATCCTCCAGCAGATGGTCCGCATTGCGTTCCTCCTGTCCCGGGATCGGATTCACGATCACGAACACCAGCCCGCGCGCCAACGCCTCGCTCATTGTAAGCCCTCCGGGCTTCCCGAGCACGATATCGGAGGCGGCCATGTATTCGTCCATCGCCGTGGTGTATCCAACCGCGCGGATCCGTACGTTGGCGGAGTCGCCGGCGCGGCGCGCCACGGCCTCGATCCGCTCCTGCATCTTCTCATTGCGTCCGCACATCACCAGCACCTGCGCGGCATGGCGCATCTCCAGGAGTGCCTCCATCATGTGATCGATCGGCCCAACGCCGAAACCTCCTGCGGAGACGAGTATCGTGGCGCGATCCGCCTCCAGGCCAAGCCTGGCTCGCATCTCCCGTTTGTCCTTCGTCTGCGAGAAGACGGGGTCGATCGGGATGCCGCTCACCGTGAGGTTGTCGCGCGGAATCCCCAGGCGTGCCAGATGCTCCTTCGTCTCATCCAGGGCAACGAAGTAATGTTCGTGATGGCGCGCCAGCCACATCGCATGCACGTCGTAATCGGTCACCACGATCGCCTGCCGGTAACTGATCCGCTGCTTCGCCTTCAGCCATGAGATCAGCTCGGCCGGAAGGAAGTGGGTGCAGACAACGAACTCCGCCTGCGTCCGCTTCAGCAGCCTGATCAGCGGGCCGGTGTTGAGCTTGTCGAACGCCAGACGCTGCCGCTCGTTCTGCCAGGGGCGATCCCACTGATCGTACAGCCAGCCGAGCACGTCCGGCGCGCGGTTCACCATGTCCAGATATGCCTTCGAGTAGAGATTCCGGAACAGCTTGTTGGTATACTCCAATGTGTCCACATGAGTGACCTCGCGCGCGGCGCCGAGATCCTGGAATGCCTGGAGGGTTGCCTGCGCGGCGCGCACGTGGCCGGCGCCGGCGGATGCGGAGAGGATCAGAACGTTGTTGAAGACTGGTTGCATGTCGACGAGCGGTTGAAGGATGGGGCCGGCAGGCCCGTGGGCAGTCCGATGCCCGTTGATGTGGAGAACGGCGATCGGGTCCGTCCGGGGATCTGTCGTATCCGGCGAGATCGATTCGTGCGTAGCATGCCGGCATCGGCGCGAGCCCGATCCATGCCGGCCATACGGACGGCGGCCGTACGGACGGCGGCCATCGGCGAAGCGGCCGCGATGCGCCGCGCCCGTATGCACGGACCGTTCCCGCGAGCGGCGGAAGGTACGAAAGCAGGATCGGGAAGATGAAGACCGCCGGCGCTGCAATCAACCGCATGCAATCACTCGCAGCGCCTGGCATCTGGCACGCGGGTGGGTTACTCGGCGGCAACCTGCTATCTTGCGCGTCCTGCACGGGGGACATTACCTCCATCGTCAGTTCAATGACCGCCCTGGTTGTTCGTCGTAACAACGCCGAGAGGCCCGATCGGTTTCACCAGTACGGGCGCGGCGCCGATTCTTTCTCACATCGCTTATCAACACATGAGTGGTTGCACGACATCTCGAACCATGATGCTTCGCAGAAGAGCCGGCATGATCGCGGCCGCCATGGCGCAGCTTCTGCTGGCAACATCGGGGCATGCCCAGGGAACGGCCGGGAAGAACATGCTGTGGCGCGTTCAGTCGGACAGCACCGTTGTCTACATCCTGGGTTCGGTGCACATGCTGCCGAAGTCGATGTATCCGCTCAACGCGCCGATCGAGCGCGCGTTCGACAGCGCACAGCGCGTGGTGTTCGAACTGAACCTGGACAGTATCAGCCAGGCGGCACCGGCGATGGAGATGGTGATGAAGGGGATGTACACGGACGGGCGCACGCTGAAGTCCGTTCTCTCCAGGTCCACCTACAAGCTCGCGGCCAGAAAGCTGAAGAAGATGGGAATGGACATTTCGATGTTCGAGCGCTTCAAGCCGTGGATGGTGGGGATCACGATGATGGGGCTGGACGCGCAGGACGATGGGTACGAGCCGCAGTACGGCATCGACTTCTATTTCCACAAGAAGGCCAACGACGCAAAGAAGCCGGTGGCCGGGCTGGAGACGCTGAACGATCAGATCAGCATCTTCTCCGATCTGCCGGACAAGGCACAGGAGGGATTCCTGCTGCAGATGATGGACTCCCGCCAGGGGAGCGATGAGCTGGATCAGATCGTGAAGGCCTGGAAGCTGGGGGACACCACGCCGCTGGAGAAGATGCTCTCGAAGTATCTGGTGAAGGATTCCGATCTCTACGAGAGCATGCTCTTTCGCCGCAACCGGAACTGGATCCCGCAGATCGAGTCGATGCTGAACCGGAAGGAACGGACGATGGTGGTTGTTGGATCGCTTCATCTGGTTGGTGATCGCGGTGTGATCGCGATGCTTCGGCAGAAGGGATACCGGATCGAGCAGTTGTAATCGAGCTCTCAACGCATGCAGATATTCAATCGTCGCAGCAGGTTGCTGTTAACATGTCCGAAGCGCCTCTCCTCCTATCTACGCCAGGAGGTCGAGGCGCTCGGCATATCCGTGCTTCGCGAACTCGCCACCGGTGTGGAGGCGGAGGGAACTCTTGCCGATGCGATGTGGCTCAACCTGCAGACCCGCACGTCGCATCGCGTGCTGTTTCAGCTCGGTGAGTTCACCGCGCGCACGCCGGAGGAGATGTACCGTGCCGTGCGCGACCTTCCGTGGGAGGAGTACATCGCGGCCGATGGATACATGAGCGTTGTCTCCTCCGTGGACACGCCCAGCATTCGCGACACACAGTTCGCGAATGTGAAGTGCAAGGATGCCGTCGTCGATCGCATCCGCGGGAAGGCCGGCATGCGTCCG
Organism: Kapaibacterium sp. (SeqCode); assembly: GCA_035549015.1. Classification (GTDB taxonomy): domain Bacteria; phylum Bacteroidota; class Ignavibacteria; order OLB7; family OLB7; genus JAFDZV01. The sequence goes on along the minus strand of DASZRW010000105.1, from coordinate 1,863 downwards.
GACTCCGGTTCGCAGCGCGACGGCGTGGTGGTGTTCCTCTACTGGAAGGACCAGGCCTGCGCGGTCTACCTGGACACTTCCGGCGAGCCGCTCTCCAAGCGCGGCTATCGCCGCATTCCCTGGATGGCGCCGATGCAGGAATCGCTCGCTGCCGCGGTGGTGATCGAGACCGGATGGAGCGGCTACGATGCGTTCGTGAACCCGATGTGCGGGAGCGGAACGCTTGCGATCGAGGCCGCGCTCGCCGCGCTTGGCCGCCCGCCCGGCATGTTCCGTCCGAACTTCGCCTTCATGCATATCCTCGGCTACGACCCCGCTCACTGGGAGGCGATGGGGCGGCGCGCGCGTTCGGCGGGGAGACGGCGCATCGAGGGGCGAATCATCGTTACCGACGCGAACCCGGAGGCGGTGACGGCTGCGCGCAAGAACGCGGCCGCTGCCGGTGTGGACCACCTGATGGAGTTCGCCGTCTGCGACTTCGCCGCCACCGATGTTCCCGCCGACGGCGGCGTGGTGGTGATGAATCCGGAGTACGGCGAGCGCCTTGGGAACGTGCGGCAGCTGGAGAATACGTACCGGCGGATCGGCGACTTCCTGAAGCAGCGCTGCGCCGGCTACACCGGATATGTCTTCACCGGCAATGCCGATCTCGCGAAGTGCATCGGGCTTCGCACCAGGCGGAGAATCCCGCTCTACAATACCACGATCGACTGCCGCCTGCTGGAGTACGAGCTGTACGACGGCAGCCGCCGGCATCCAACCATGGACGAGATGAACGAGGCAACCAGCGATGGAACCGTTGAATCTGCATGAGGCATTCGCCGGCATCGATGCGCTCTGGAGCCCGCGGCTTGCCGCCCAAGTGAACGATGTGGCCGTGAAGCTCGCACGCGTGCAGGGGGAGTTCCTGTGGCATCACCACGAAGCGGAGGATGAGCTGTTCCTTGTGGTGAAGGGAACGCTCCGGCTGGAGTTTCGCGATCGCGTGGTGATGTTGAACGAGGGGGAGATGCTTCTCGTGCCGCGGGGCGTCGAGCACCGGCCGGTAGCGGAGGAGGAGGCCTGGTTGATGCTGGTGGAGCCGTCCACCACGCTCAACGCGGGGAATGTGCGGAACGAACGCACGATCGATCGCGTGGCAGGGGTGTGAGCAGTGCCGGGACAGGAGAGGGGGGACAAACGCAAAGTGGCCTTGCGTTCATCAAGTCAAAGTTGCGATTAACAAAATATTAGCAGATCGAAGGGCGAATTCAGCCGAACCGGAGCCGCACAACGGTTCCCAGGTTGATTGTGTTGCGACCGTGCGTTCTATCTCACCGGCTCCTCGTCCCTTGTAACCCCTTGACTGAAGAGGCAGGCCTGTTCGGTTACCTCTGCCCGATACTCACCGCGCGGAAGGTCGGAGATATCGACCGCAACCGGCGCCAGCGCGCGGTCTGCTCCACCGGTGTGCAGTTCCTTTGCCACCTTCCCCTCTTCGCCGATGATGCGAATAACACGTTCACGATTCAGGGGATGTTGCGGATCAACCCGAAGGACGATCGTTTCATGCACCGCGGACGTGCGCGCTCCGTCTGCTTGTTGATGTCCATGAGATAACAGGCCGCGATTACCCCGATGCACGTTGACGCGGCAATTGCCACCTTCCATACCGTTGAGTGTTTCATACTGGTTCAATGATGTGTGAAGGAGATGTTGATGTATCAGCCGGTGCCCGTCCCGTTCGTGAAGACAGGCACCCGCTGTTGCTGTAGCTGCATTCGCCGGCGAACGGTTCACCGGCAACAACGAGCGTTACCGCATGAGCGTGAAGCGCGTTGTTCCCCGCATCGACCCCATGCGCACTTCCACCACATACACCCC
>DASZRW010000104.1:0-14585 GCA_035549015.1 Kapaibacterium sp. (SeqCode) | reverse complement strand
TCGGAATGCAGTCCGTATCGCGGTACGATACCCCGTTACGGATAGAGCGACTTGATCATCGCAATGTCCTTGTCCGACGGCGTGATGTTCGAGTTGGTCGGCCCCAGCCCGTCGGAGAAGAGCGCTCCATCGAACGCATAGAGCATGATGGACTTCGGATCGAACTGCGTGGCCTTGATTCCCTGCGGCGAATACTTCCCGAGCACGTTCTGCTGGATATCCGCCGGGCTCCAGTAGTTGGGCGGCCCCTGGAAGTATTTCAGCACGGCCGCCTTGTTCCACACCCGGGAGAAGGTTGGCGACTGGTGCTCGTGGATGCAGCCGAGCGCGTGCCCGAACTCGTGCAGCACCACACGGGAGTATTCGTTGTCCGGCGTGTTGTCCCGCAGCCAGCCGAAGTTCATCGTGGGCTGATGCAATGGGAAGTAGGAGGCGTTGAGCGCATCGCGACCCACGGCGGACCAGGAGCCCGCATCCGCATAGAAGGAGATCCGGATCTCCGCCGCCCCCGAGGTCACGAACTTGAACTTGATGTTCGCATACTTCTCCCACTGATGCGCAAAGGACTGCACCTTGGTCTGCATCTTCGCGCTGCCATCGAGGAACCTGCAGCGCAGCGTGGAACCGGCCAGCCACTTCTTGGATGTGATCACGGCCATCCTGGCAACCTGGCCCATCTGCGCCGCGTTCAGCGTGCCGCGCTTTCCGGCGGCGAGCGCCTCGCGCAGCGTCTTGCGCACGGACTTCTCCGGATCGAGTTCGTCCGGGATGATTCGCTCGAAGCAGATGTGAACGGCGTGATCGGGTTCCGGTGCGGTCTCTGCGGACTTCTTTCTCGTAACCATACAAACCTCTCAGAACTATTGGAATGAAATGGAAGTGTGCCGGATGAAGAACGTACGGGCCGGCACATACCTGTGCATCGCATGAGGGCCGATGCCGCCGAGTGGCGAGGATGGTGCGGAATCTACAGAATCACATCGTCCCCGCGAACAGCTATCGCAACGGCGCGGCTGCGCGCGTCCGGCGAAATGATCGAGCGAAGACCGGAGCGCTCCGCGGTGCATCTACAGGGCGGCCACCGACACGGGAGTCACGGGTGGGATATCCTAGATCATGCCGCGGCACTCCGCACTCCCGCACCTGCATCCAAGCGTCCCTTCGTGATGGGTCTCGCCGTAGTTGCACGTCAGCTCCTCGCCCGGGGCGATATCGCGCAACGCATAGAACTCCACGTTGTTGTGGAAGATGCGCATGTAGGAGTTGGGCGAGCATGAATGATTGATGTAGCGAAAGCCGTTGCCGCCAACGGACGCATCGATGGCGGTGCCGTTCCCCAGCTCCACGATGGCAATGCGGCGAGCCCCCTTCGCCCGCTTCCGCGCCGTGCGCTCGCTGATGCGTTCCCCCACGAAGTCCCCAAGCTTCGCCCGCCCGCGGATCGGCTCCGTTGCAAAGAGTCCCATCCCGTCGATCCTGCTCGGGCGCACCTCCACGCCCACACGGATGCCTGCACGGATCTGCTCCTCATCGATCGATGTCATATCAGATATCTCCTGCTTGCCCGCACGCACGGCGCCGCACGATCCCACGGCGGATCATGGAACCGGTGCCGCATGCCGTCTACGCCTCCACGTTCAACACGAACGAAGCCGTGATGATGCGGCCCATATGCCGGAACTGCCCCCAGACCTTGTAGAGACCGGGGTTCGGAAAGTTCGTATGGAAGATCACCTCGGAGGCCGGCTTCCCGGGCGTCTCTTCCTCATCCAACGTGGCCGTACCATGCCCATGCCCGGGCGCCATGCCGTTCCGCACCGCCGCATGTTCCTCCCCTTCGTGATGCATTCCGCCGTGGCCCGCACCGGGCTCCATTGGATGGGTGTGAAGATATGTTTTCGTATCGGCGGAGAGGAGCACTGCATGCCCCATCGCGCCAAGGTACGGCTCCAATCCCTTCACCGGCTTCCCCCCGGCATCACGGATCTGAAAGTGCAACATCGCATCCCTGCCGGCAACCAGCTTCATCGGCATCGGCATCAGCGCCACCTGATATTCGGCACCCCCCTTCTCGTCCGGCATTCCCTCCGGCCTGGAGGCAACTGTGCGAACCATCCATCCCCCTTCGCCGATCGTATCCGCAACGAGGTTGGACGTCTCCTGCCGATACGTTCCGCCGCCGGTCGCCAGTTCGTACTGCTCAACGTCGTGTGCGCCGCCGGCAAGCGTATAGTCGGCATAGAGCTTGTAGGAGCCGGCTCGCGGAAGAACCGTCTTTACCGTGAACACCCCCTCCCCTCTGTACTCCGGATGAACGTGATTGAACCACGTGAGGTCGCTCGAGACAACGATAAGATGCAGCAGCTTCGCATGCACCGTGTCGAAGTCCTTCACCGGCGCACCGGATGCGCGATCGCGGATCGTGAGCGTCCACTCTGCCGGCGCGCCGACAGGAATGGCGGCCGGAACGCTCCGGAAGTCGAGCCGGGTGCGGCCGAGCGCGCCCGCTTCGGCGTGTTCGTGCAGGGGAGGTGCGGGCCGCAGCGTATCTCCCGTCCCTCCCGAAGTCTCCGGCGCCCTGTCGCCGCGCCCGCATCCGGATGCCATGCCCATGATGCAGCCGCATGCCAGCAGCAATGCGAGGCCCATGGCGCTCCGGTTTCTTCCATCGAATGCAATCATCGCACTGTTCCTCCAATATCGTTGATTGAACCACCGTTGCTGCCGGCCGGCGGCCGGTTGGCAACGCATCCTCTCTCTTCGAACGTCCGGCGCGGGTCTCCATGCATGGCGCGCCTGCTCCGGCTCTCGCGAACGGACTACATCGGCGCCGCTCACACATCACCTTCGCCCGCAGGCATTCTACTCCTGCCGGTGGACTGTATTGACGGAAGCGCATGTACCGGCCGCCGGGATCACGGTACGCGCCATGTGGCATCAACACCGGCGTCTGCTGCCGGAAGCTGCATGGTATCTGCTACAGACGGGTGCCCGCAATGCGGGGCCATCTCCGGCACTGCCGGACGTTCCGCCCAGTCCCTGCGATATCGCACGTACAGTCCGCTAGTGTTCCTGCCCCTTCTCATGCCCCGCGTTCACCTTCACCACCAGCGCACGCTCCCCCGCAACCCGGAGCGTCACATGCGTCTCCCTCCCCACGGTGACCTGCTTCAGTAGGGCAGGATCGGCAACGGTGAACGTGGAGGTTCCCGCCGGACGATAGTCGCCGATCGGCTCGTGCTTCACCGTGAGCGTGCGGGCAACGGAATCGATTGCCGTGGGCGTGGCGTGGAACAGATAGGTCTTCACCTCCGCCTGCGGCCCATCCTGCGCTGGCGCCGCCGCGGTGCGAGTGCTCTCCACGCCGGGCGCGGCGGCACGGCCGGTGCCAGCCGAATCCTGCCCCGCCGGTTTCTCCCGCGCTCCCCTGGAGCAGGCCCCGATCAAGGCCGCGGCAAGGAGCGCCGCGGCAACAACCGATCGTTCTCCATTCACTCTTCCTGGGTTCATATCTCCAACTCCATATGATTCCATGTGATTGTTCGCGCCGCGAGCCGGGAGTTCCGTGCGGACGGGGTTATCTGCACGCGTCGTCGCTTCATCGCGCCCGGGTCAACGGAGGGCCCTCCCTTCCCCGCCCGGCTGGTTGCCCGCCAGATACCGTTGCACCGCACGGCGTCCGAAACGCCAGAACAGTGCGGGCGTCACCACGATATCCAGAAGCGTTGAGGATACCAGGCCGCCGAGAATCACCACGGCAACCGGATAGAGTATCTCCTGGCCCGGCTCGCTTCGCGCCAGCACCAGCGGCACCAGAGCCAGCGCTGCGGTGAGGGCGGTCATCAACACCGGCACCAGCCGCTCCAGCGATCCGCGCACGATCATCTCGCGGCTGAAGTCCTCACCCTCCTCGCGCATCAGATGGAGATAGTGGGAGATCATCATGATCCCGTTGCGGGCGGCGATGCCGGTGAGCGTGATGAAGCCCACGATGGTTGCGATGGAGACCGTTCGATCGGTAAGGGCAACGGCTGCAACCGAACCGATCAGCGCCAGCGGGATGTTGAGCAGGATCTGCGCGACGATCGCGCCGGAACGAAAGTGGGCGTAGAGCACCAGGATCATCCCGGCCAGAGCGGCGAGCGCGAGAAGGATCAACAACTGCTCCGCATCCTGCTGCGATTCGAACTGGCCGCCGTAGGAAATGTAGTAGCCCTCCGGCAGTTGTACATGCGCGCCGATCCGTGCACGTATCTCCTGCACCACATCGGCAAGGCCGCGTCCGGAGACGTTCGCCTGAACAACGATGCGCCGCTGGCCGTTCTCGTGCACGATCTGGTTGGGGCCAACGCCTTCATCCACACGCGCCACCTCGCCGAGCGGCACCTGCACGCCGGACGGCGTCTGCACGAAAATGCGCGCGATCTCTCCGCCGGATGCGCGCGACGCGGAATCGGTACGCAGCACGATCGCGTACGTGCTCTGCCCTTCCAGTACGTCGCCGGCAACGCGTCCGTTGAGCGCGGTCTCCAACTGGCGCGCCACGGCGCCCGGCGTAAGGCCATAGCGCGCTGCGGCGGCGCGATCCACAACGATCGGAATCTGCGGTATCAACGTCTGCTTCTCCACGGAGAGATCGGCCACGCCGGGCACTCCTGCCATGACGGCACGAATCTCCTCCGCCTTCGCGCGAAGGGTCGCGAGGTCCGAACCGAACAGCTTCACCGCGATCTGCGCGCGAACGCCCGAGAGGAGATGATCCAGCCGATGCGAGATCGGCTGGCCGACGTTCACCACAACCCCGGGAAGCAGCGCAAGCTGTTCCCGGATATCGGCGAGCACCGCATCGCGCGGGCGGCTGGACTTCTTCAGCACAACGTCGATCTCGCTGGAGTGAATGCCCTCGGCATGCTCATCCAGCTCCGCACGCCCGGTACGCCGCCCGACGGACGCAACCTCCGGCACCTTCAACAGCAGGCGTTCGGCGACCGTGCCGATACGGTTGGATTCCGTCAGAGAGGTGCCCGGCTCCTCCAGCAGATTGATGGTAAGCGACCCCTCGTTGAACTGCGGCAGGAACTCCGAATCGAAGAACGGGAGGGCAAAGGCGGCGCAGACGAAGAGGAGAACGGAGCCGGCGATCACGGCACCCGGCCTTCCAAGCGTGCGGTTCAGCACCCACGCATCCACCCCCTTCAGGCGCCGCACCAGCCAGGACTCGCGCTCGTTCCGCTCGATGCTGCGCGACCGTGGAAGCAGATACATCGCAAGTGCCGGCGTAACGGTAAGCGACACGGCGAGCGACGCAACGATCGATGTGATGTAGGCGATCCCGAGCGGTGCGAAGATCCTCCCCTCGATCCCTCCCATCGCGAAGAGGGGTACGAAGACGAGCACCACCAGGATCGTGGCGAACACGATGGAGTTGCGCACCTCGCCGGAGGCGGCGAGTATCACCTGCAGCGCCGGACGCGGACTTGCCTGCGCCCGGTTCTCGCGAAGCCGGCGGAACACATTCTCCACATCCACCACCGCATCATCCACCAGCTCGCCGATCGCAACGGCAAGGCCGCCGAGCGTCATGGTATTGATGGAGATGCCGAACAACTTGAAGACGAGCGCCGTGATGACGAGCGAGAGCGGAATCGCCGTGAGCGTGATGGCCGTGGTGCGGAAGTTCAGCAGGAAGAGGAGAAGAACGATGGTGACGAGAATCGCGCCATCGCGCAGGGCCCCCTCCACGTTGCCGATGGCGGCGGTGATGAAGTTCGCCTGCCGGAAGAGATCGGGATTGACCTTCACATCACGCGGCAGCGCGCCCCGCAGCTCGTGCAATGCGGAATCCACCTGCCGTGTAAGGTTCACGGTGTTGGCATCCGGCTGCTTCTCGATGGCGAGAATCACGGCCGGCCTTCCGTTCATCGATGCGTCGCCGCGCTTCACACCGGCTCCCGGCGCAACCTCCGCAACGGCACCGATGGTCACCGGCACCCCGTTGGCCTCGCGGATAACCGTGGCCGCTATGTCCGCCGCTCCATCGGCGCGCGCTATGTTCCGGATCAGGAATTCACGCGGCCCCTTCTCCAGATAGCCTCCGGTGGTGTTGACGCCTGCCTCGCCGAGCGCCTCCTCCAGGTTGCGCATCGTTATGCCGGACGCCTTCAGCCGGGCCGGGTCAACGCGCACCTGGTACTGCTTGACCTCGCCGCCGATCGGTATCACCTGCGCCACACCGGGAATCGTCAGCAGTCGCTGCCGGACCACCACATCGGCCAGCCGGCGCAGTTCCATCGGCGAAGTACTGTCGCCGGACATTCCCACAAGCATGATCTGTCCCATCACGGAGGTGATGGGTCCAAGCTGCGGAACGATGCCGCGCGGCAGCTGGCCGGATGCGGCCCGCAGACGTTCATTGACATGCTGGCGGTCCAGATAGATATCGCTCCCCCACTCGAACTCCACGTAAACGATGGAGAGGCCGATCCCCGATACCGAACGAACGCTCTGCACATTCGGTGCGCCGTTCATCGCGGTCTCCAGCGGACGCGACACCACGGTCTCCACTTCCTCCGGAGCAAGCCCCTCCGCCTCCGTCATGATCGTCACCGTGGGACGGTTCAGATCGGGGAGCACGTCCACCGGCAGGTGCACGAGAACGTATGTCCCGTACACCAGCAACAGCGCCGCGGCGGCAACCACGAACAGCCTGTTGTTCAGGGAGAAGCGAATGATTCTGTCGAGCATGATCATGCGTGATGCCGCGGCGTGAGAGCCGGAGCCAGGAGGCTACAATCCCGCCATCGATTTGAGCTGATAGTTTCCAACGGTGACCACACGATCGCCTGCCTGCAGCCCGGAGACGATCTCGGCGTAGTCCGCATCACCGCGCGTCCCCACGGTCACGTCGCGAACCTGGAACTCCTCCGGAAGCGTGTGCACGAACACAAGCGCGCGCGAGCCGCTCCGGACGATCGCCGTGCGCGGAACCGCCGGCGCCGTGATGCCGGTATCGGATGCAACGATGACCACGGCACTCATGTTCAGCTTCAGACGTTCGCCCGGATTTGCGAGCACGAAGAGGGCCTGCAGCGTTCGCGTGGTGGAGTCCATGCCACTCCCCATGCTGTGAAGCGTGGCCGTAAAGGTCTGCCCGGGTAGCGACGGCACGCGAACCTGTACGCGGCCAGGACTGCGGACCAGCGGGAGATCCCGCTCGAAGAAGTCCGCTTCAACCCAGACGCTGGAGAGATCGGCGATACGGTACGCGAGGTGGGAACCCTCCACGCTCTCGCCGGCAACGACCTCCGCCGCGGTGATCACTCCGGAGATCGGCGCGGTCACCGGTACGGTTGCGCCCTTGCCGGAGAGCTGCGCATCGAGCGCCGCCACCTGTCCGCGTGCGGCCTCCAGCCGGATGTGCGCCTCCGCCGTCTCGCGCGATGCAACCACGCCCTCCAGACGGTCCAGCCGCTGGCTCTCGCGTTCACGCAGGGCAAGCTCCGATTTCGCCCTGATCAGTTCCGTGCGGATGGCCGTCTGTTCCGCCGGCGTGAGCACCTGCGCGATGCGGAAGAGCACCTGGCCGCGCCGCACATGGTCACCAAGGCGCGGAAGGGCGGAGCCAACCACGCGCCCGGCAATCGGGGGCATCACATCGGCCACGGCATCGGTGCGCGGCACTATGCGTCCGGTTGCCCGAAGGGCGTTCGCAAGCGTGCGCGTATCGATCGGCTCCGTGAGGATGCCGAGCGCGAACTGCTGCTCCACGCGTACATGCACGCTCCCTCCCGTCGGAGCCGGAGCGGGCAGGGTGGACGGCACATCGTCATCACCGCCATGTGCCAGCATGCGTCCTGCGAGCACAACAGCAACCACCAGCGAGAGGGCAACCACCACCGGCCGCTTCCGCGGCGGGTCGCCGCCGGGAGCGCGCCCGGCCCGGCCGCGAAATCCGGCAGCACAATGCCGGCCGTCGTGACGTTCACCCGTACCCGACGGGCGCACCGGCTGAGCATGTATGTCATGAGCATCCATGCCGTGCACCGGCACGCCGCGAGATTGCACCTGCGTTCCCGTGTTCCTCGTTCGCATCGTCATTCCTCCGTCCGATGTGTTCCGTCCGTGCCGTCATTCCTGCCTGCTTCGCCATCCTTCGCGGCGGCGATCGATTTCTGCGAGCGGGCCGCGCGGCGGGCGAGGAGAATGCCGCCGAGCAGAAGCAGTGCTCCGCCTGCGGCCGCAACAACCCACGGCAGCACGGAGCCCGTCCACCCCGTACCGGTCCGCGCCGCAGCAGCCGGCACTCCGGTCGCATGCACCCGGCTCAGAAACGCCTCCGCATGTGCGTGCCCGTACAGGCTCCGGAGTTCCAGGAAGTCCGTACGATCGCCGGCCGTCACGGTAACGATGGCGCCATAGATCGTATCGCGATGCATCAGAACAACTGCTTCGTAGATGCCGGGGGCAACCATGCGCGGAGGCTCCTTCAGCACCGCATCGCCAGGCTTGAAGGAGAATGCGAATGCTGCGTCGGCAAGCGGACGATTGGTGGCAAAGTCCGCGAGGTAGAGCCGTAGATGTGCGGTGCCGTCCTCATCCGGCAACGGATACTTCGCCACCAGTTCGAACTGATCGTTCTGCGCGCTCGCAATCAGCAGGCCTGCATCCGCAGCAGGGGGCGGCGCAGCCTGCGCGGCAGGTTCCGCATGGTCCTCTCCGCCGTGCGCAGCAAGGGATGCAGGCCGGAGGCAGAGGGCGAACGCAATCACCGCACAGACCGTCGCGGCGATGTGCGCCGGCGTTCCATGCAATCGGTATGACCAGGATGTTGGCATCATTCTCGTTCAGCGGCCAAGTATCCGATCGAACTTCGCGCACGCCTCGCGATACTCGCGTTCGGCAGCGATCGAAGTCTCCACGGCCTGGGCCAGTTGTTGTTTCTGCGTTATCACCTGCATTGCGGCAAGCTCTCCCTCGCGATATCCACGCTCCAGCAATTCCCGGTTGCGCCTGGCCAACGGTTCGGTATCGGCGCGGTACAGCCGCACCGCATCGGCCGATGCCTGCAGCCGGGCGGCGACTGCGGAGAGCTCAGCGAACGCCGCGGAGCGAACAATCTCCCGTTCGGCGGCAATGCCCGCCAGATCGGCCTCGGCGCGTTCGATGTCGCCGGAGCCGATATCGTACAGGCCGGCGATCGGGATCGGCAGCGAGAGCCCGACGCGAACGCCGAAGGACTTGTCGCTGCTCGCGATACGACGAATCGGGCTTGGCCCGGCATCGGCCGGCGTGATATCGCTTTCCGCGAAGCTCACATGATCGCCGCGCAGCAATGCGCCGAGACGCAGGTTGGGAATCCAGCGCCGCCCTCCAAGAGCGAGTTCCGCAGCGGCTTTCGCGGAGTCGCTTCGCAGCGCAAGCAGATCGGGCCGGGCAGCGAACGGCGCATCGTCTCCGGCGGCAGAGAGCGCAAGCGCCTCATGAACGCGCCTGCTCACGCTGTCCATGGCAGCCGGCTCCAGCCGGCCGTCCCGGATCGTGACGATGGTCTTCGCCGGCGGCGCACCGATCAATCGCATCAATTCCGCCTGCGCCTGCAGGCGATCGGCCTCCGCCATCAGCCGGCGGGTTGCAGTCTGTGCACGATCGATCCGCACTGTGTTCCGATCCAGCTCCGAGCGTTCTCCGGCCGCGTAGAGCCGCTCGGCGGCATCGTCCATCGCCGTCGCAAGGTGGAGCATCGTGTCGGCGAGCGCCAGCCGATCCTCCGCCTCGATCAGGCGCGCGAATGCCACGCGAGCCTCCTCCCGCAACACAGCAATCACGGCAAGCCGCTCCTGCTCCGCACGTTCGATGCCCGCCCCGGCGGCGGCACGCCGCAGCGACCGCTGCCCGCCGATCTCGAACTCCTGCGTCAACGACAGCTCCCATCCGCCGTCACCACGTGCCTCGAACGGAGCATCGCTGGAGGTTGAATACTCCAGTTCCGCCGGCGCAGGAAGAATGGTTCCGGCCTTCGTATGCTCCGCTCCGGCCCGACGCAGCGCGGCTTCGCTGCGCGCGAGCGCCGGCGCTGACGCCGTGGCGCGGGCCACGGCATCCGCTTCCCCGAGACGAAGCGTGTCCGCTTCCTGTGCGGCGGCACACATGCATGCAAGCAGAAAGGCCGGCGCAGCGCACGGCAGAATGCGGCGCGCACGTCGCAGCAGGCCTGCGGCACGATTCGAATCAACCGGCATGCACGGCCGGCGCGCGAAATGGTATTCACGGTTCATGTTTCTCTCATCGGCTTCGTGCATGCAGCCGCTTGCGGCCGCAGAATCGGAGCGGGGACACTCCGGCAGAGGAGCATGCCTCTACCGCACAATCCGAACGGCCGTGGTACGCACGCCCGCATGCATGCGCGCGCGAACCAGGTAGAAGCCGGACGCAAGGCCCGAGGCATCCACCGTCACCACGCGGCCCGGATGCAGGAGCGCTCCCGAGGTCCGCACGATCGCCCCGAGCTCGTCCACCAGTTCCAGAGCCGCAGTCGGCTCCGAATCGGAGCCGAGATCCACGAGGATGCGATCGAGCGCAGGGTTGGGATAGACGCGCAGGCCGGCCGCCGCTTCCGTCGAGACCGGGGCCTCCACCCCCTGCGTGGAACCGGACGTGCGATACACGCCGCCGCCGATGGTCCCGGCGTAGAGCGTGCCGCCGGCATCCATGGCGAGCGCGTTCAGCGAGAGCACACCGAGGCCGTCGTCCACGCGAGTCCAGGTTGCACCGTCGTCGGTGGAACGATAGACGCCGTCCCCTCCCGTCCCGGCGAACAGGTCGCCGCGTGCGTTGTGCTCCAACGCGTAGACGTTGGTATCCTGCAGGCCGGCATTGACGGCCTTCCATGTATCGCCGTTGTCCTCGGAGCGAAAGATCCCGGCGCCGAACGTCCCGATGAAGAGATGGCCGTTGGGTGCAACCATGATGGCGAACACACCGCCGCTCTGGAACGATGTCAGGCGCTGCCAGCTGGCGCCGCCGTCGGTGGAGCGTGCAACGCCGCCAAGCGTTCCGCCGAAGATGCGGCCGGCCGGATCGATCGCCATCGCGTGGATGTTGGAATCCAGGAGGCCGTTGTTCATGGCGTTCCAGATGTTGCCGACGGGATCGTACTTGTAGACGCCTCCCTCCGTGCCGGCATAGAGCCCCTGTGCGGAATCCACGGCGAACACATTCACTTCCGCGCCGAGCTGAGCACCGAGGCCGTTGCTGGCGGGGGTCCACTGGTCACCATCATCCGTGCTCCGATAGATGCCGTAGCCGTAGGTGGCAACGAACGTCTCTCCGTTCGCAAGCGATGCGAACGCACGGGCGGTGTTGTTGACGATTGTGCTGTTGATGGTGGTCCAGCTTGTGCCGCCGTCCTTCGAGCGGCGGATGCCGGAGGCGGGATCGGTTGTTACTCCCGGCGTGGCCGCGAAGATCACACCGTTGCGCGAAACCTGCAGCGCGCGGATCTCCGTGGCGGCGAGCCCATCGTTCAACTGATTCCAGCTTCCTCCGAAGTCCGCGGAGCGGTAGATGCCGCTGATGGGGGTGCCGGCAATCAGGCCGTGCGCGTTGTCCAGCACGAGCGCCTGCACCTGCGGATTGGTCATGCCGGCCGTTACCTCGGGATCCCAGTGATCGCCCCGGTTGATGCTTCGATACACGCCGCCCCCGGTAGCCACGAACACCGTGTCCGTTCCAAGCACTGCTACTGCTACAGCACTCGTGCTGGTGAGACCATCCACCAGGCGGATCCAGGTGGCGCCGCTGTCCACCGACCGGTAGACGCCACGTCCGTTGGAGGCGGCGTAGAGCGCCCCATCCGCACCGAACGCCAGATCGGAGACCGGTGCGTTGCGCGTGAGGCCGTCGGTATACTCCGTCCAGGTGGCGCCGCTGTCCAGCGACCGATACACCTTGCCGGCATTTGCACCTGCATACAGTATGCCGCCGGGTCCGGCAAGGAAGGTATTCACCGACGGGCTCAACAGACCGTTGCCCACCTTGGTCCAGGTGGCGCCGCCATCCGTTGAGCTGTAGACACCGCTGGAGTAGTACGCAACGAAGAGCACGCCGTTCGGTGCCACCATCACGTCCGTCACCGCCGCGATGGATGAGACGCCGGAGCTGCGCAGGTTCCATGTGTCACCATGATCACTGCTCAGGTAGAGGACGCCGCTCGATGTACCGGCCCAGACTCTTCCAGCCGCATCAACCGTCAGCGCGGTAACCGAAGGGTCCGCAAGCCCCACGCTCCTGCGGAGCCAGTGAGCGGCCTGGTCGTTGCTCCGGAAAACACCGCCCCGGGTTGCCGCATAGATCGCACCGCTGCTGCGGTCCACCGCGAGCGCATGGATGTCTCCGCCAAACGGACCGGAGGCCTGCTTCCATCCGATACTCTGCGAATGAGAGGGAACGGCAGCCATGATTACCAGAAGCAGGGCGAGCATACACGGCATGATGGCCCGCAATTCGAATCCGGTGCGTATGCCTCGAGGTGCGAGGTCTCGGGGTCCGAAGTAGAATGTCTTCATTGTCGGCTTCTGATCGATCGTGAAAGGTTCACAACATCGGCTTGATCGGAAGGAGTACCGGATCGCTCCTCCGAACCGCGGCGCCATGCATCGAGTTCAGCGGGCGCAGCAGCAGGCAGCCCGGATTGAATCCGTGAGGAAGTGGAGTGATGGTGGCGCGGGCCTGAATGCCGAATCGCATTGCACCGGATGAATGCAGGGAGCGTTTCAGTGAACAGCGAGAGCGATCGCCACGATCAACAATCGCGCACGGAAACACCACGTGCAGCCATGGCGCTGCCCGCGGGGCGTTCTCAAATCAGGAAAATGCCGAGACGGAGATGGAGAGGAGGTGAACTGGAAGCGAGGAACGGCGGGGATGCACCGATCTTGTGCGCGCCGCGCGGCACGAACGAAATCAGATGGCCCGCATGTTCCGAAGGAATCTGGATCGGGGCCTTGGCGAGAAACGTGATGTGCGAGGTCGGCACCCCGGCGGCGGCAACGCGATCGAGCAACCCAACCGCCGCATGGTCGCAGCAGCAGAACGTCCACTCCGTGTGATACGTCGCCGGCGAGACTGTGGTGGGTACCCGGTCACCGCGGTGTTCAGCGGTCTGTGAACCGGACGTACCGCAGGCGCCATCGCATTCAGTGTCGGCCGCTTCCGCACCGCAGTGATGTTCGCAGGCCTCGCAATGCTCCTCGTGCATGGCGTTGTGCATGATCGCCCGCCGCACCCCTTCCTCGCCGGCGCAATGGCGTTCATGCGCTGCAAGCGGCGCTGCAGTGGAGACCACCAGCGCCACGATCATGAGGAGCGATATGATGCGACGAACGATCATCGAGCAATGAACATAGAGAAGAGGATCGTGCCAAACAAACCGTTCGGGGCGGACTCACCGGGGGCTTGGTTCGCAACGCGCTGCCGATCAACCGGAGACGGCGCCTCCCGGCCGGGATATCCGCCGCGTCGAGGTGCCCGGCGCCGGCATTCACCGCACCACCATGATCGCCCGCACGCCGCTCCACATGCCGGAGGTCACCCGACAGAAGTACATGCCCGAAGGGAGACCGCTCACGTCCACCGGCACCTCGTGATCTCCTCGGTTCTCCTCACCCGCGGCCAGCCGACGCACAACCTCTCCGCGGCCGTCCAGCAGATCGATCCGCGTTCCACCCGCGCTCCCCAGACGGTAGCGCAGAAGCACACGCCCGCCGGCCGGGTTCGGCTGCGGCGGCTCCAGCCCATACCCCGCAATTCCTGCAGCCCCATCCACGCCGGCCGCACGAGCGCCCACGGCCCCGTTCGGCGCGTACACGCCGCGCAGTTCGAGCAGATACTCCCGCACCCATCCGGCCTCCGTGCTGTCCGCGATCACCACGGAGTCCGCAACACCTACCGTGTCTCCCCTCCACACCGGATCGCCGAACCGCAACGTGAGCTTCTCTCCGCCACCAAGCTGCGCCGCCAGCGAGTCGTGATCCGCGAGCGATACCGTCACATCGCCCAGACGCGAGTGCTCCGCCCCCACCAGCGGCAACTCCTCGGCACCGTAGGGGCGCGTCGTGTCCTCACTCCACACGCCCCCCGCCTCCCGCTCCACATGGTACCCGCTCCACGCCGTCCCCCCGATCCGCGTCTCCGCCGGATGCGCCAGCGCGAGCAACCGCGCATGGTTGAACGCGAGCGTTCCGTGCGGGATGCCGGCCAGCTCAATCACATAGTTCCCAGCGCTGTCCTTCACCGGCGCCACGGTCAGCAGATGCACACTCATCACGTCGCCCAGCGGCTGCGTCGCGAAGTCCATCCCGCGTTCCAGATCGCCGTCCGCCACAAGCCCCGATGCACCCTGCACGCGCACGAACGATGACGCCGAGTCCAGCGGCGTGTACGCCGGGTAGTACGGAAGGCTCGTGTCCGCTCCCGACACGTCGCTCACGATGCACCGCACGCTGAACGGATGCATCTCTCCCGGCAGATATCCCACACCCGGCTGGTAGTTGTTCGTGATCGTCAGCGTCTGCGTGTTCATCCCGCTC
>DASZRW010000103.1:0-136787 GCA_035549015.1 Kapaibacterium sp. (SeqCode) | reverse complement strand
AGCTGTTACGCAACTGGGGTCTGCCGAGCTTGCTCGATGAGCACCAGCGTCTTCAGCATCTCTAACGAACCGCCGTATGCCGAACGGCACGTACGGTGGTGTGGGAGCTGGGGGAGGGTGACCTCCACCGGCTACCCGATTCCCCGCACATGCCGGCCTGCCACGGGCCGCTCCGTTCATCGCCTGTGCCGACTGCATCGAATGTTCATTATCTTGATGCCTCGATCGCTATGCTGCCTGTAGTTCGCGTTGTTTCATGCTTGCCTGATTCTGGTTGTTGCCGATGATAACGCCACGCCTCCCGAACGTTCGTTCCGTCCAGAGCGGTCGCATCCTCCTTCTTCTCACAGCCGCGGCGCTTCCCCTCTACGCGTTCGGATGCGGCAGCGCGCCCAGGCCCGTTGCGATTCATCACCTTCCCGAGAATATCATGGCGCAGCCGCGCGGCACCGTCGGCCTGGTGCTTGCGAACTCGGCATCCCCTCTGCCAATGGCGATGCGCGCGCTCGGCATTCCGTTTCGCGCCCTGCCGCTTGCACTGATACCGAAGACCGATCTTTCCTCCTATCAGATCCTCGTGGTGGATGAGCTGGCATTGGACCAGGATGTGGGCTTCGCGGCCTACGCCTCGATGATCGATAACGTGAAGCAACACGGGCTGACCCTTCTGCTGCTCTACCAGCAGACGCCGACCCTCGTGAAGGCGACGAGGGCCGTGCCGTTCAAGCTGTATCCGCGCGACGTTGAGTATCGCCTGTTGCTGACGTCGCCGCGCCGTGATGATCCGGTGATGACCACTCCCAACACGATCACGCCGGCCAATCTGGATTCGATGAGCCTGCGAACACATCAGCTCGTGCATGGCGGTGCGGACTCGCGCGCAATCGTATCGGCCAACCTGGACAATCCCGATTCCTCCGGAGTGTTCGTCTGGGAGCCGCGCGACCGCGGTGCAATCTGGTATTTCGCACTGCCGATCGCCGCCCGCGCGGCCGATGGCTACGAGGCAGAGCAGAAGGTGCTCGCGAACTTCATGAGCAACAGATAACGTCCGCGCGCGCGGGCCGTTGCAGGGCCGCCATGCCGGCGGCGAGCCTCGCCGATCGCTCGGGCAATTCCGCTGCAGCAAATTCCGCCAAGGCATGCGTTCGGTACCGTGGCCGATATTGCGATCTTCTTATCTTCGCCAGCACTCTTTCAAACCCATATCGACATCTGACAACGAACACCATGGATCTGGAGCTCAGCGATAAGACGGCGATTGTTGCGGCGGCAAGTCACGGCATCGGCAAGGCGTGCGCCATGCGGCTTGCGCGCGAGGGGGCCAATGTGGTGATATGTGCACGTGGGAAGGATGATCTCGTGGAGACGGCGGAGGAGATCGCAGCCGCTACGGGACGGCGTGTGGAGTGGGTGCAGGCGGACGTCACCAAGCCAGGCGACATCGAGATGCTGGTGGATGCGACACGAATCGCATTCGGCGGGGTGGATATTCTGATCACCAACTGCGGCGGGCCGAAACGTGCCACGTTCATTTCGCTCAATGAGGCGGACTGGAAGGCCGCATACGAACTGGTATTCATGAGCACGGTACGGTTGATTCGAGCCGCCGTTCCGCACATGATTGCCAATCAGAACGGCCGCATCATCAACATTGCATCGATAAGTGTGAAGCAGCCGTTGGAGAATCTTATGCTTTCCAACTCGCTGCGGAGCGGTGTCATCGGCCTCGCGAAGACGCTGGCCAACGAACTTGCGCCCTTCGGCATCCTGGTGAACAACGTTGCTCCGGGCTACACCCTCACCAACCGTGTGTACGATCTGGCAATGGAGCAGGCGAGGGAGCTCGGTGTGTCGCACGAAGAGATCATGGCCCGGCACAACGAGGATATTCCGCTCAATCGTTTCGCGCGGCCGGAGGAAGTGGCCGATGTGGTTGCGTTCCTCGCATCGGCGCGCGCCAGCTATATCACCGGCGTTACCATTCCGGTGGACGGCGGTTATTGCCAGGGCTACAACTAGTTCCGCGGACACCTGCCGTACCGGCAGTTCATGTCCGCTATTCGCCGACTTCTGCACAACTCATTCATGATCTCCGCATGATCCCCGAGCTTCGAAAGGAATTCAACGCGGCATTCACGGAGCGGAAGTATCGGCACTTCTGTGAACGTCTGAACCATCGCTGCCGTACGGACATTCGGTTCCGTGTGGCCGAGATGCCCTGCTTCGTGCCCCGGGACATTCAACGCCAGTGCGAGGAGGCTGCCGTCGAGCTCACGCTGCAGGCACATCGCCCCGAGTACCTTGCCCTGTCGGACGCAACGCTGCAGCCGGAGTATACGGTAGCCAACCAGCCGGATCGTGCCCTGTTCCTCACGGTGGATTTCGCCATGACGCAGGGGCCTGATGGAACCATCGTTCCGAAGCTGATCGAGCTGCAGGGCTTCCCCTCGCTGATGGGCTTCCAACTGAACTACGCGGAGCTCTCGCAGGAGCATTATGCACTCCCTCCCGAGCTTGGTTACGTCAACGGGGGGCATACGCGCCGGCAGTTCCTGGATATCTTTCGTCGCGCCGTTGTTGCCGATGAAGATCCCGAGAACGTGGTGCTGATGGAGATCGATCCGTGGAATCAGAAAACCAACCCGGACTTCCACTGCACACGCGAGCTGCTCGGCATTTCCGTAGTTGATATCCGCGACATCACGAAGGTTGGGAGCGTGCTTCATTACTCGCGCGACGGGCGGCTGATTCCGATACGCCGTATCTACAACCGCGCCATCGTTGATGAGCTGCAGCGCAGAGGAGTGGAGCTTCCGTTCAACTGGAGCGACGATCTCGACGTTGCGTGGGCGGGGCATCCGAACTGGTACTTCCGCATCAGCAAGTTCACGCTCCCCTATCTGGATCATCCGCTGGTGCCGAAGGCGACGTTCCTCCACGAACTGGAGGAGATACCGGACAACCTGGAGAACTACGTTCTGAAGCCGCTCTACTCGTTTGCGGGAGCCGGTGTGGTGGTGGGGCCGTCACGTGCTGAGATCGATGCCATACCGGTGGACCGGCGCCCGGGCTATCTGCTTCAGGAACGGATCACCTATGCCGGCGCCATCGACACGCCGGAAGGGCCGACGAAGGCGGAGATCCGGTTCATGCTGATCTGGCTGCCGGAGGAGGAGAGGCCGTGTCCGGTGATGGGCCTGGTGCGCATGGGGCGCGGCAAGCTGATGGGTGTGGACTTCAATTCGGCAACGCGATGGATCGGCGCGGGATGCAACTTCTTCGAGCCGTAGCCCGCCTCGTGCACGGTTGTGCGCGTGTACAGGCGAGGCCGCTGCCCCGCATGAGCCGACGGACATTCGGTGCAACGGCGCTCAAACGCATCGCGTGAGAACGCCGTTCCGGGACCGAGGTGTCCATCACCATCACACCAGGGCGGAACTACCGCCGTTCCAATGTCATCTGAATCTCCACGCGGCGGTTCTGTTCGCGAGCCTGCTCCAACGCATCGCCGGTCTTGTTGCGATATTCCACAAGAGGGATCGAGTACGCATGTGCGGCATCGGAGAATCGAATGCGGCCGGGAGCCCCCTGCAGATGCTCCTCCAGGAAGGTACGCACATGCCGGGTCCTGTCCGTTGAAAGCGGCCAGTTGTTCTCCATGTTCAGATCGCCATTCTGCACGCGCCCGTTCCTGATGCCGAGATATCGCGTCGGTACATCGTCCGTGTGTCCGTCTATCTGAATGGCTGCCTGCATGCTGGACGGCAGGCTCCGCAGATACGTCGTGATCTGGCCGATCAGTTCCATGAGCCGCACCGTGTCGCTTGGCCTCATCATGCTGCTCCCGCTCTCGAATTGTACCAGCGACTTGAATCGGATCGGGCACCGTTCATCGAACGACACCGGCCACAGTGGTATGGAGTCCAGCGAGGCGGTGCGATCGGGATAGATGCGCACCGGAACGCTGAAGTATGCATCGCCTGCCAGCGGTCGAAGGATGAACTCACCTTCGTTGTCGCGGAAGGCATTGATGAAGCGAATCGTGGCGCGGCCGGTTCGATCGTTCACCCGCCCCTCGGCCACCACGAGATTGCGTCCGTTGGTCACATCCACGAGATCGAACTCCGTTGCCACCGCGCGGCGCATCGCGTCGCAGGGATTGTACGTTGCGATATCCTCCACGTGCGGCCTGGGTGGGTTGGGATCGGGGTTCGGAATGACCTGATAGAGATCGAAGTTGACCGCATTGTTCCACTTCTGCCGCGGTGAGTCCGATGCGTAGAATCCCCTGTGCTCGTCGATCGCGGCGAAGAACATCTCGTTGTAGCCGGTGTTGATACAGGGCATCAGCACCGGCGACGCGAACGATAGAAGGCTGTCCGGATACGGCCCCTCGTTCACCGGTACGTTGCGCCGCGCCGTGTAGATGTCGAAACCGTAGCGCAATGAATTGCCGCGCGGCCTGTCGCTGGAGAAGTAGACCGTACGGGCATTGTCCGGAGGGAGATAGGGGCATGCCTCGTTGTACGGCGTATTGAGTTCCCACGCGTTGAACGGTCCGTACCATGTCTGTTGAATGCGCACCACATACCACAGATCCAATCCTCCCTTGCCGCCGGGCCGGTCCGAGGAGAAGAAGATTACCGGGGGATTGACCGATACTGCCGGATGCGACTCCCAGGAGCGACTGCTGTTGATCAGTTCCAGCGGACCGCCTCCCTGCCTGACGAAGCTGCCGTTCACTCTTTGGAAGAAGGCGATGTCCGCCTTGTCGTGGGAATTGCTTCGCACCCTGGAGCTGTCCGATATCCCTGCGTACAACAGTTGCGTGCCGCCACCGTTCGGAATCGTCGCAGGTGCAATCTCGAAACGCTCGGGTGAAATCCCCTGCAGATCTACTGGCGTTGCCGGCATCGTCAGCTTCCACAGTTCGCGGCGTGCCGTTGTCGGACTCTGAATCCCTGTTCGATAGAGTCGGTGCCCCAGCGTATCGAGATACCAGGAGGGGCCGCGTTCGAAGTAGAACGTGCCATTGGCTTCCTCCGTGTTCGCGTCCCACGTTGGTGCAAGCTCGTTCAGCGACGTATTGATTTCGTCCAGCGGATAAATCCGTGTTGTGTCCGCGCACGGCTGGCCGCGCACGATGGCTGGAGCTGCCACGATAACCGCACCCAGCAGAACCACGATCCCGCGCATCGGCGCACATCCTTGAAACATGGATTGCATGATTCCCTCACTCGTCGAAAAGTTCCTGGAGATGTGGCGGATCAGATGGTGAGCGAGAGGCCCAGGCGCAGGAAAAGCCAGTTCTGCAGATCGCGGTTCGATAGCTGCACCGTCGAGGTTCCCTGTGTGACGGACCGCGAGCCGTCGGTGGCGGATTCATCCTCCGCGATCTTCGGGAACCAGTGCGAGATGCCAAGGAGCAGCGGAACAGAAAATCCGGATCCCGCCTCCCAGCGCAGCGCCAGACCGGCAATCGGGCCAACGCGCACGCGGGCGACGTTCGTCAGGATCAGCCGCTCGGAGCGCGACTGCGATACGGTTGTGACGAACGTCGCTCCGCCCGGTCTGTTGATGGTCTCATCCCACTCCCACAACAGATCGGATGTGCGCGACCGCAGGGCCATGCCTCCGAACGCGGAAAGCCGTCCGCCAAGAACGGCTTCGGGCTGCGACAGCATATACTCTGCGGCAAGCGAGGTCTCCATGTATGCAACGCTGCCGCGCGCATTCTGCTGGCGCACACCTCCCAGCACAACCGGACCGCCGGCGGACTGCACGTCCACATCGGCATCCTTGTCGCCTGCGGTAACGCGATCGTACGCATAGCCGCCGCGTACATGCAGCCGCCAGAGATCGCTGATGCGTAGGTCGATGTCGGCCCCGAGGTAGTAACCCCACGATGGGCGAACCCCCGCGTTGTTCGTTTCGAGAACATAGAAGGGTGAGCCGGGGACCGATGGGCTGAAGGCCTCCTCCTGGCTCCAGCCGGAAAGCGCCGTGGTACCGGCCTCGACGCCCAGGCGAAAGCATGAGCAATCCTTTGCATCGGAACTGGATGCGGCCTCGTGATACGGCCAGTTTCCCTGCGCGTGCAGAGAGGTGGAGACAAGGATGGCAAAGGCGGCGAACAGGACAATCGATTGCATTTCGATGTGCGAGCTACGTGGATCCGGGGGAGCGCACTCAGGCTTTCGGCTGTCAACCGGTCCCGGTTGAGCATGCTCCGTCATATTCATCGTTCGTCAGGGATGGATGTCGACTCTGCCGGTTGGACACGTGGAGGTTCGGATACCTGACGCGGGATGTCTCCGCAGCGCTGGTGCGCATACGTCGTACTACGACATCTCCCGTGCCGGATCGGCCTGGCCGATCTGCTGATGGGTCGGGAGGGGGATGGCGGCTGCACACGCCGCTCGGTGCGCGAATCGGCCCGTGTATTGAATCGATTGTGGATATGTGGATAACTCTGTTGATAAGGTGCACCCCTGAACACCATCAAGTAAAGATTGAGCAACATTGCGGCCGAAACGGTTATGAATAGGCCATCGTGGCGGGGGACGGTGCTCAGGTGGTGGTGAAGAAGGCCTGCAACGACTCCGATCTGCCCCGGGCGGGTAACTGCACTTGCCGGCCGCATTCGATCGTCAACAGGCGAACGCCGTGCCCGGCGTGCCCCGAACCGTACGATCCGGGAGAAGAATCCCGGCGTGTTCCCAATCTCTGCTCAACTACCCTGGCTGCACATGTTCTCGGCTCCAAAGTATCATGGTCCGGCCACGGACCACTTCGACGGCAATCGATTCTTCAATCAGGGAGTTCTCCGCACCGGCTTCAAGGATCTCCTTCGCTGGATCTTTCATCGGGATGCTGGGCCCTGGCGCGGCTTTACGGAGTATCCGCCGGGTGCTCCTCCTCCGAAGCGCGCCGGCGATGGCGAGTTGCTGGTGACATTCGTCAATCACTCCACCGTGCTCATTCAACTGGATGGCGTCAACATCCTCACGGACCCGGTCTGGTCGTACCGGATAAGTCCGGTGTCGTTTGCCGGTCCAGTTCGGCACAGACCTGCGGGCATCCGCTTCGAAGATCTTCCTCCCATCGACGTTGTTCTTCTCAGCCACAATCACTACGATCATCTGGATGCGTCCACCATGCAGCGTCTTGCGCGAGAGCACGGCCCGCGGATTTTCACCGCGCTCGGCAATACAGCCTACCTGGAATCGATCGGCGTTGGGAACTCCTGCGACATGGATTGGTGGGAAGGTGCGGAGCTGCCCGGCAATCTTTGGCTGACATGCGTTCCGGCACAGCATTTCTCCGGGCGTGGGTTGGGTGATCGCGACTGTACGCTCTGGTGCGGCTTCGTGCTGGAGGGAAAGGGGGGAACGATTTACTTTGCTGCAGATACCGGGATGGCGCGGCACCACTTTGCGGCGATCAGAGCACGGTTCGGTGATATCACGCTCGCTCTTCTTCCGATTGGAGCCTATCGTCCGCGATGGTTCATGGCGCCGGTGCACATGGGGCCCGATGAGGCGGTGGAGGCGCATATCCTGTTGCAGGCCCGTCAGAGCATGGGGATACACTTCGGGACCTTTGCCCAGGCTGACGACGGAGAATTTGAGCCGATCGAGTTACTCAACGAGACGTTGGACGCACGAGGTATCGCGCGCGAGGAGTTCTTCGTCCTGGAGAACGGAGCGTCGAGATTGGTGACGTATGCGGGGGTGGACAAACCGCCGGTTGGGTGATCGCGAACCGATCACCCGTGCTTCGTGAGGAACCTTGGTGTGGCGCGTTACAACGACGTCGTACGCATCGTGGAGCGGCGCGAGCGTGGCGGCCGCCCATTCCGGTGATGATGCCCACCGTTGGAGCGGCTCACCGTCCAAAGCTGATACGAGAGCACAATGCTGCCGATTGCTATCACAACGGCAACGATCCAGTATATGATGCCGATGAATTCCACCATGACTCTGCCCTCCCTTTCCGTTCCTCTGAACCTATTGTAGTTCCTGTTTCTAATGGATCGCGCATCGCCTCGGTGCCTGCATGCCATGCAGCACTGAACATTGCGAGCCGTCCTGACCCGATTGCGTTCCGCTCACTCACCTGCCGGCCGCGCATGAGGAATCTCACTGCGATACCAATGCGTTCCGTTCACTCACCTGCCGGCAGCGTATGAGGAACCTTACTGCGATACCAATGCGTTCCGTTCACTCACCTGCCGATCGTGCATGAGGAATCTCACTGCGATTTCAATGCGTTCCATTCACTCACCTGCCGGCCATGCATGAGGAACCTCACTGCGATTCCAATGCGTTCCATTCACTCACCTGCCGGCCGTGCATGAGGAACCTTACTGCGATACCAATGCGTTCCGCTCACTCACCTGCCGGCCGTGCATGAGGAACCTTACTGCGATACCAATGCGTTCCGTTCACTCGCCGTCGCGCCGGCCGTGCATCAGGAACTCGGCCGTGATTCCAATCAGTGCGGCTGCAGTCACAATGACGATCGATGCTGGTAGCATCATCTCTCGAAGCCTGAGCAGGCCTGGTGCCAGCCGGTCGTGCGCTGCAAGTTGTGCAGCACTTTCCTGGAGGGCGAATGCCGCTGCAGATGCCGCAACGATGCCTATCATCAGAGTGCCAACCCAGTGATGCAGCAGCGGGTGCCACATAGCCAGCCGTGTATCCGTTCGAATGTCAACGGCGGTTGTAAGCCCAAGAATCAAACCCAGTGCGGATAGATCCGAGGTATCCCTGAGAGCCATTACCACACCGCCATCCTGAATGGCCGTGCAGAGGAACAGCTTTACCGCCATCGGGAATCCGCCGATGACTACATTGAGAACTACCCAACGCGATAGCTGCGACATGAGCCCGCCTGATTATGCGCACTATACTATCGGGTTGGAGCATCGGCACGAGGAAAACCTACGGCGTAATCCCGGGTCTCACAAGTCCCCTAAAAGTGTACCCCGTACCAGATCGCGCCCGGCGATATACGTACGGCGGGAGCCGGAAGATGGTACAGGTTGAGATTCCTCTTCAGCAGGTTCCAGAACCAACCATTGCCCGGAAGTCCCTCCAGATTCCAGTCGAGTGAAAGATAGAACTCATGGTGGCCACCTCCTTTCTCATCCAGATCCTTTACCGAATGTCCGAGTGCGACGTTGAGCCATGCCGGGTAGGATGTCCGCCACGATGCCGGCAACAGACTCCTGACGTTCACGCTCACCCATTGATACTGGCTTTCGTAGTCGTCGATGATGGCCCGGTAGGCGCCGTTCCTGAACTTCATTGAAGGATAGAAGCTGACCTTGAACGTGAAGTCGCGCAGCATCGGAACGTAGTGCTGGGCGATGGGATATGCCGAGCCCAGAACGTCGGCGCCGAAATCCCCCCAGCTGAATCCCCATTCCTTCGAGAAGCCGTCGCGAATCTCGATGAATGTCTGATGCGCCATTGCAATCCCTCCGCCGGTCCACAGGCTCGATGCGCTGTCCATGCCGCACCATTGAAGCGCCTCGCCGTAGAGGACTGCAACTGCATAGGGGAAATAGAAGTGCCCATACTTGTCCGAGCCGAGCGCATATCGCCAGTCGTGATCCCAGTCGAAATGGAACGCGCTCTTCTCCCCCTTCCACCAGAGATTCGTCTGAAAGAAATATCCGGCTACGAAGCCGGCGCCGGTTATCCCGCCAACGATTGCTAGCTTCGGAACGCTGACGTGGCCTGATGTATCCGCCCGCGCCGATACCGATGTGTGGGTGGTATCCGCACGATCGTCGCCCTGTGCATGTGCCGCCGCTCCTGCAATTGCAAGCGCTGCAAGCAGGGGTGAGCCTGAACGAATAATGCCTTGGTGCATGGTGCAGAAGGTAATCGATGGCCCCCGTTCCGGCCAGTCCGAACGGCGTCCAGTTATCAAAACAATTCTATGAACCGTAGCGATCGCATGTTGGCCATTCTTCTGGAACTTCAGAAGAAGGGAACCCTGCGGGCCGAGGATCTGGCCGAGACATTCGAGGTAAGCCGGCGATCGATCTATCGCGATGTGGAGGCGCTCTGCGAGGCCGGTGTGCCGGTTGTGGCCGTGCCGGGCAGAGGATATTCGCTCATGGACGGATACTTCCTCCCTCCTCTCAGCTTTACGGTGGAGGAGGCAACGATGCTCCTTGTTGGCGGCGATGTGGTGGCGCAAAACTTCGACGACGAATATCGCACGGCGGCGCATGCGGCCATGGACAAGCTCAAGGCGGTGCTTCCGGTGCGGTTGCGCATCCAGGTGGAGGAGCTGATCCGAAGCATTCGATTCATCCAGCTCGGATCGTTGAATCGTACCGAAATCCTGGCCAAGCTGCGCCTGCTGCGCCAGGCGATCATCGGATCGCGCAGAGTCCGCTTCAGCTACAACGCGCGGGGCGAAGGGATGTCCGCGCCGCGCCATACGGTTCGTGAAGCGGACCCGTATGCGCTCAGCAACCTTGATGGAGCATGGTATCTGATGGCCTTCTGCCACCTCCGCAACGGTGTCCGCAATTTCCGTCTGAGCAGAATGGAGGATCTCGAACCGACCGCGGAAACGTTTCTGCGTCCCCCGCATGCAGGCAGGCGCGAGGACCATGAGGACGAGTACCGCATTGAGGCCGTTGTTCTCTTCGCGCACGAGGTTTCGCAGTGGGTGCGCGAATCGCACTTCTACTACAAGGCGCAACAGGTGGAGACCGAACATGGACTGGCTGTTACGTTGCGCGCACCCAACCAGGCCGAGCTGATTCCCTGGATCCTTCAGTGGGGCGCGAAGGCTCGTGTGCTATCTCCAATGTCGCTTGCCGAGAGCGTGCGTCGCGAGGCGGAAAAAATCGTCGGCTGCTACGCCGTGGAAAATGCTGCTGACACAATGGTGGCAACAGGGCTGCAGTAGATTGCGGATATCAATCAACGCCGCTGAACCCAGGCGGCAGATGCAACTACATGGATAAAGCTATGACGCCCGATATGGTCCTCGCCAACTTCGAAGCAACCGTTCAGCCATGGATCGAGTCGCTTCCGCACTACACCAGCCGGCAGTTCGCCAGCATTCCGGAGGAGAATGCATGGTCCATCGGGCAGGTGTACGAGCACCTTGTTTCCGGCACACGGAACTTTCATCTCAGGATGGTGGAGGCGTGCTTGAACGGCCAGGGAGAACGCACGGAGGAGCCTGCCAACGAGAACGGCCAACGTGCGCTGGCCGCCAACAGCTTCCCTCCGGTGCGCATTGCGGTGCCGCCGTCGCCTCAATACACGCCGGTGCAGCCGGCAGGTCCGGAAGAGGTTTCCGCCCGGCTCGGAGCGCTGGTCGTTGACCTGCGTACCTATCCGGAGCGTGTGGCCGGCGCTGACCCGAACGTGAAGATGCAGCATCCGGGGTTGGGAAAGCTGAACGCGCAGGAGTGGTATCAGTTGATCGAGATGCACTTCCGCCATCACCTTGCGCAGAAGGCACGCCTGGATGAATGGCTGAACGTGCCTGTTGATGCCGAGGGATGATATGCGGCCGTTGTCGGAATGATACGTGCAGAATGATTTCAATCGCGGCGCGTCCATCGGGGCGCGCCGGTTTTTCCTGCATGGTAATTCATCTCGATCATGGCAGACGTTCAAATCGTGCGCATGATAGCCTGGCTCCTGCTCCTGCCGGCTGTATCTGTGCTCCATGCGTGCCGCGAACCGCTTCGGATGCGGATTGCCGGCCGGAGCGAGGCCGCTCATGTTCGTACCGGGTCGTCGCGGCGCATTGACGTTGGGGTGGATACCATGCACGCCGGCATTGTGGTGGCGGAACTCTTCACCTCCGAAGGATGTTCCAGTTGCCCCGCGGCCGATGCACTGTTCAACACCTACGTCGGCACCACCGTCGCAAATCGGGACCATCTTTACCTTCTCGCTTTCCACGTGGATTATTGGAACCGCCTCGGGTGGCGCGATCGCTTCAGCGATTCCGCATACTCCGAACGGCAGCAATGGTACGCACGTATTCTCGGCATGGATGGGATCTATACGCCGGAGCTCGTAGTGAATGGAACAGCGGAATGCGTCGGCTCGGATGCGAACAGCGTGCGTGCACTTCTTCGCGGTGCGACGCAGTCCTCGAGCGTGCCTCTCATCGCCGATGCGCGAGCTTCCATCTCGTTGCGGCACGATGCGGTTGAAGTCCGGTACCACGTCCACCCCTGGAGCATGCAGGCCGGTGCGCCTCGGGATCTCGTGATCAACTGCGCCCTCATTGAGCGCGGACTTCGCTCCAACGTGGCCTCCGGTGAAAACGAGGGACGAAGGCTTGTTCATGAGAACGTTGTTCGGGCTTTCGCACATACTCCCCTCGAAGCCCGGACGCGAGTGGATTCGTTACTGCAACGCCTTGCGCTGCCGAACGATCTGATGCCGGAGCATGCATCGGTTATTCTCTACGCACAGCAGTTGTCCACGGGCCGTATTCTGAATGCGGTGGAGGTAGCGATTGCCGATACGGATCAGACCCATTGAGTGTGCATCATCGCCGTGAGAGCTATGGCCAGAATCCCACCAGCAGATAGGCGCCGCGAAACGAGTGGAACCCGCAGCCAACCGCAAATGCCGGAGTGAAATAATACTGCATGCCGCCGCCGAAGCCGAACCAATGCTGCACGGAGTCATCCGGTCCGGAATAGAATCGCCCGTTCACGTCGCTGCGCCGCAACAGGTGATTCGTCTGCTCGAAATATCCCGCAGCCAGGAAGAGCGAGAGGCGGTCGATGTCGTAGAACAGCTGGCCGTCGATCCCGATTGCAGGGTCCGGGAACGAAACGACGGTGAATGTTCCGTTGGGAACGGCGCGATTGTCCGGATAGTATGGCGGCGTTTCCGTACCGTTCGTGATAACGGACTGTTCCGCACCGAACCATCGATAACGAAAGCCGAACCCGGCTGTGACGCCACGCGGGCCGCCGCCGCAACTGAGCCATGCAAGCCCGCGCCTGTTCCAGTCCACTGAATCGTTCCGGGCGCGGAGCGAGTCCGCTTCGATGCGGCCTGGATGCTGGGCCCCGGCGATTCCGGCACACAGCAGCATGCACAGCACGGACGCAATCGCCGCAGCGCCGCGATGCAATGAGCCGGGGGGCATGTGGCATGATGCACTCATGTCAGAAATGAAACGGATAGATCAATTCGAACTTCACCGTCGGCCACAACTGCAGTGCCGGAGCGGGGAGGTGGAATGCGTTGAGGCTCTGCACCAGCCAGTTGCCGAATGGGCCCAGGTCTGGAAGGAGTTCTGGGAGATTGTAATCCAGTGAGAGATGGATGACGCGGTACGAGCGATAGCCTCGGAGTTCGACATCGCGCGCGCCCGCGCCGATTGCCAGTTGCAGCCACTTCGGCCAGTATGGCTGCAGGTTGGGAGGAAGAAGGTTGTGCAGCTTTACCGAGAGCCATATGTCCTGGCGGTCGTAATCGTCAACGATCAGACGGCTGCGGATCTGCGCCGCCTCCCGGGCCGAGTCGCGACCGGTTGGCCCCACGGACCACTTCGGGTCGAAGTTCTGGAGCGTCGGCACGCGCTGCTGAGCCAGATAGTAACCAGCACCAAAGATGTTCCCGGTCTCGTCGGTCCAATCGAAGCCCCAGGCGTGGAAGCCGTCCTGAACCTCGATGAACGTCTGAAAGAAGAGGCCGCCCACCGCTCCCCACAGCGCCGCATCCTCCTGCGAGAGCCCGCTTGCAATCAGTGCCTCGTGGCTGCAGTAGGCGGACATCCATCCACCGAACGCATGGCCAAGCTTGTCCACTTCGCGTGAATAGGTCCAGTCCGCAATGAAGTGGAAGTGCTGAAGCGTGCTGTCCGGGTACCATTTCTGCTGGTAGATGGTGATGCCGGTTGCCAACGCAACCAGCGCGCCGCCGAAGATCGTGATCGTGTTGCTGCTGACCTGCGTGGTGCGGTAGGGAAGCGATCCGGTAAGCGTGTGGCGCGGCGTTCCGCCGTACATGTACTCGGCCTGGGTAAGCCGTGCCGTGTCCGGCACGTCCGCGGTTCCCATGGTGTCTCCGCCGGTGAGTGCGCGCCTCTCTTCCTGATGGCCGACGGCGCCCGATGTCCGGACCGCGGAATCGGCGGCGAGCCGGTGGGGCGGATGGTCGGTGGTGTCGACGTTCTGTACCCATGCAAGAGGCCCGGACCGGGCCGTTGCTGCAGCGGGAAAGAGGATGATGATGCCGAGCAATGCAAGGGCCACGCGCCACGTGGTATGGCAGGCCGCAGTGCGCGGGCGTTTCGGGTACACCACCGTGTTGGATGTTCGTGAAGGGAGCCGTTTTCGTGAAGCTACGGCGATCCGGTTAAGTCGGGATTAAAGGCGTATTAAACATTCCCTTGCTGCTCTGTCCCGGCCATCCCTACATCGCGCATCTCAATGATGCACGAGGCACCCTCATATAACATGAATGGGCAGACACCGGGCATTCGGTGCCTGCCCATGTGCAGGAGCTTCAACGGCGGCGTTCGTCGGGTGCAGGCCCTCAGGCTCCGATGCCCAGGCGCTCGAAGAGGCCGGTAACCAGGAGCGGCAACGCAATGGTTGCATCGCACTGCACCTCCGCCGCGATCGCGTTCTCCGTGTACTTCCCCCAGGAGACGGATTCGGAGATCGTGCAGCCGCTCAGGCCTCCCCACGACGGCGAGTCCGTGTAGATGCGAACCGTTCGGTCGTAACCATGCCGGTCCGTTGCGCCGGTCATCTCCAGCAGCGGCCACGCCTGCTGCGCCCAGTTGCGCGGCACGCCGCCGCCGATGATCAACGTTCCATTGCGCTCGCTTGCAAGAAGGCTGTGGGCGAAGATGCTCACGTCGGCAAGCTCGTCCAGAACGATGCGCCAGTTGTTGCGCATGTTGTACTTCACCAGGTTGAGCGCAAACTCGCTATCCGTTGTGGCGCCGCAGAAGATCGGCATCCCCTTGCGTGCAGCCGCGGCCAGGATGCCGCGCTTCCCCAGCGCGTCGAGCGCAGAGCCCACCAGTGCGAACAACTCCTGCGGGCGCACATGCCACGGCTGCGTGGGATCTATTCCCTGCTCCGCGAAGTGGCGCTTCAGTATCGCCTCCAGCAGCATCTCGCCGGCGTGATATCCCTCTTCGGGGAGAAACGTATCGTAGATCCGGTTGATGTGATGTTCGTACAGTTCGGCATCGTCCACGCTTACCGCACCAACATAGTGCCCCTGGTTCTCGTCGTCGGCATGGTTTACCATGGAGTGGCTGATGTTCGCTCCCGTGGACACCAGTGCCTGTATGATGTCGTGTTCGATCAACTGGGTTACCAGTTCCTCCATGCCGCCCGGCACCATTGCGCCCGCAAGCGTCATCACGATCATGCACTCCGTGTCGCGCACCATGTTCTCCAGCACGTCCAGGCAGCGCGAGAGCGCTCGTCCCTGAAACGAACAGCCGCCCATGCGGCGCAGCAGATCGTCGATGCCGGAAATGTCGCGCGGTGAGATCGGCGCGATCTTCTTTTGCAGGTATTCTTCCTTCGTGTGTTTCAAGTCCGCAGAGATTAGGAGTTGCTGATAATCGGCGCTGCCGGGCCCGCCAGCGCTGAGGCACGGCCCGGTTTCAGAAGGAACTGCAGGTGAGTTCGTGAGACTTCGGCAACGCAGACGGGGTGAATTTCGGTCGGCAACGAGCACAGTTCCAAGCAGCATGCAGGCGCTCCGCCGATTCGACGGAAGATGCCCGGGCTCCGAACAACACATTGAAAAACAAGTGCACCATTGCGAATGCTAGTTTGACTATCCCGCTGCGACCGGCCCTCCTGCCGCATTCCCATTCCCGATACCTCTCCCGATAACATCGGACATACCTTCCATGAACAAGAGAGTGCTCGCCCCATCGGGTACGAACCAGGCGATACCCGCGCCATCGTTGACTTCATCAGTAGACATTGATCCCCATCTTCATCCCGAACCGATTGTAGGAACGCGCGTTGCCTACATGAGTGCACTGGCCATCATGCTCGGAGCGCTGGTAGGTGTGCTGGCGAAGGGATTGGTTGCGTTGATCAACCTCATTACCAACCTGGCCTTCCTCGGCCGCCTGTCCGTTCTCGAGGCATCGCCGAAGGAACATCATCTGGGGGCCGGCGTTCTGTTTGTTCCGGTGATCGGCGGCCTGATCGTGGGCCTGATGGCTCGTTACGGCTCCAAGGCGATTCGCGGCCACGGCATACCCGAAGCGATGGAGCAGGTGCTGCTGAACGAGAGCAGGATCAATCCATCCATCACGATTCTCAAGCCGATATCCTCGGCGATCTCGATAGGGACCGGAGGTCCGTTTGGTGCCGAGGGTCCCATCATCGCCACGGGGGGCGCCGTTGGTTCGCTGCTCGGCCAGCTTCTGCGGATCACGGCGCACGAACGGAAGGTTCTGCTCACGTGCGGCGCCG
This sequence comes from Kapaibacterium sp. (SeqCode), assembly GCA_035549015.1. Classification (GTDB taxonomy): domain Bacteria; phylum Bacteroidota; class Ignavibacteria; order OLB7; family OLB7; genus JAFDZV01. Next base: position 120,307 of record DASZRW010000103.1, on the reverse strand, counting down.
CCGCAGGTATGGCTGCGATCTTCGGAAGTCCGGTGGCCGCCGTGATGCTGGCGATCGAACTCCTCCTGTTCGAATTCTCTCCGCGTTCCATCATCCCGGTGGCGCTTGCCTCGGTGACCGGCGCAGCGTTTCATCTGCTGCTGTTCGGAACGGCACCGGCGTTCGCGATGCCGGCGATTCCGCAGCCCACGGCCGCAGCGCTCGCGGCATATGTAGTGCTGGGCCTCGCCGCAGGCGTAGCTGCCGGTCTGGTAAGCCGCAGCGTCTACAAACTCGAGGATGCGTTCGAGAAGCTTCCCATCCACTGGATGTGGTGGCCGGCAATCGGCGGCCTGGCCGTGGGCGCGATCGGGATCTTCGCGCCGGAGACGATGGGAGTGGGCTACGACAACATCACCAATCTTCTCTCCGGCACGCTTCCTCTGCGGGCCATTCTCGTGCTCTGCGTGCTGAAGTACTGCTCGTGGGCGGTCTCGCTCTCCAGCGGCACATCCGGCGGAACGCTTGCGCCGCTTCTCACCATCGGCGGCGCATTCGGCGCGCTTGCCGGCATGCTTCTTCACAGTCTGATCCCGGGCGCCGGCATCGACATTCCCACGGCCGCACTTGTCGGGATGGCCGCAATGTTCACGGGGGCGTCGCGCGCGCTCCTGGCCTCCATCATATTCGCGCTGGAGACAACGATGCAGCCGCATGCGCTGTTGCCGCTGCTCGGCGGCTGCATCGCCGCGTACTTCGTCTCCTATCTCGTCATGCGCGGCAGCATCATGACCGAGAAGATCGAGCGGCGCGGCGTCCGCACGCCACAGGCATATGAGCCGGACATCCTGCGCTCGGTAACCGTGGGACAGGTGATGCAGTCGGAGACCCATGTGCTCAGCGCCGAGAACACCGTGCGCGAAGTTCGCGAGTGGATAAAGCACAACGCTTCGGAGGCAACGGAGCTTGCGTTTGCGGTGGTCACGGAGGAAAATCAGCTGCTTGGCCTGGTGAACCGCGCGGACATATTCAGCAGGCATTCATCCGAGGACGGGCCGATCTCCGAAGTGGTGCGGCGCAATCCGCCCTTCCTCTACGCCGACACCCCGCTCGACGCTGCGGTCGATCTGATGCAGAAGTTCGACACGGATCTCCTTCCGGTTGTCACCAACGACTCCTCCCGCGAGATCGTTGGCGTGCTTGTGCCGCGCGATGTGTTCAAGGCGTACAGCATGCAGCGGAACCAGCGGCGCGTTCTGCACCGGTCGATCTCGCTGAAGCGCACACGCATGCTGGCGATCATCGTTCGAGGCCGAAAGCTGTTGCGAAGGGACTGATGGCGTTCCGACATCCGCCGGGAAGGAACAACTCACCGGAGCCGTTCAGGTCGTAGCCTGTGGCGGCTCCGCTTCCAGGCGCTTGCGGACAACCATACCGCCGGGGAATTCTCCAGCCACGCTGAAGCCTGCGGCACGATACATCTCCTCCGGGCCATGGTAATTGGCGGTGCTCCGCGTTTCGCCGGAACGGGGATATGCTTCAACGTAGTGCATTCCCAGGCGTGCGAAATAATCGCATGCGCCGCTCAGGAGCGTGCGTGCGATGCCGCGCCGGCGATACTCCGGCGCAACCAGGAAACAGACGATGGAGCCGGTGACCTCCAGGTTGCCTGAGGGAAGATCGGGATCGTTCGCAATCGCCGGCAGGCAAAGGCGCGGGGCCGCATGGCACCACGCCACCACCTTGCCTCCCAGATAGGCCAGCAGGCCCTTCATCTCGCCGCGGCAGATCACCGCGTTGACGTCCGAGCGGTTCTGCTCCGCGGTTCGTGCATTCCATTCCTCACCGCCGAATGCGCCGAGATAACAGTAGCAGTAGCAGGAACCCCAGCCGGGATTGTCGGTGAATGCAACGTGATCGAAGAAGTGCAGATAGTCCCCCACGAGTTCCGGAGTGATCTCACGGATTACCAGCTCGCCCTCGTCGGGATCTTCACCGGATGCGTTGTTCATTTCGTTTCGTTCGCGTTCGGGCTGCCGGTCCCGTTCGCACTTCCGTTCTGATAGGAACCGTTCACATGCGGCTGCGGCGGATGGGCCGGTGTGCCTGCAGGCGTTGCTGCACCGGAGGTCTGCGTCTGGTTCTTCGAACCCTCGTCCCAGAAGTTGTAGTAGGTATACTCCTCCAGGCCGCGCGCATACCGCTCCGTGAACGCAACGCCCTGCGTGGGGCGCAGCTTCTTGGACTTCACCTTCTCGCGGATCAATGCATCCATCCGCTTCATCAGATCGCTCGGGAAATACTGTACCTGCGAGAGCGCCTCGGTGACCGTGGTGCCGCGGATCGCCTTCTCGATGTAGAAATTCCCCGGCTCCTCCTCATCCGCATAGACATGCACTTCGTTCACCCGGCCGAAGAGATTGTGCATGTCGCCCAGGATATCCTGATAGGCACCCATCAGGAAGAACCCGAGATAGTAGTTGCCGTTGTCCACCGGATGAAGTTCCAGGAACGAACGCTCGCCGTCGTCACCGATGAACTGATCCACCTTGCCGTCCGAATCGCAGGTGATATCCACCAACGTTCCGCGGCGTGTCGGACGCTCCTGCAGGCGATGAATCGGCATCACGGGAAACAACTGATCGATGGCCCAGTGATCGAGCATGCTCTGGAACACCGAGAAGTCGCAGAGGTACTGATCAACCAACTGCTCCTCCACGTGATAGAGATCCGAGGGGAGCGAGTCCGGATCGAGCTGCGACATCGACTTGTAGAGAGCCTGCATCAGGCTCCAGTAAAGCTGTTCGGCCTTCCCCTTGTCCTCCAGCGAGAAATATCCGAGCGAGAACAACTGGTCCGACTCGCGCCGTTTCTCCACGGCATCGTGATAGGTTTCCAGGTAGCGAGCCTTCCGCTGCCCGATGCCCCGTGCGCCGGCCACATGCGACTCCAGCGTGGTATACATGTCGTAGAGCTCGCGAACGGTGGGCTGATCCTTTTCAGTCACCACCGGCACCTCCTCGGAGAGCCCCTTCTTCGTGGCGCTCAGCACGCCTACGACCAGAACCGAGTGATGGGCGGTGAGCGCGCGTCCGCTCTCGGAGACGAGGATCGGATGCGGCACTCCCTCGTTGTCGCAGATCTCCTTGATCGTATAGACAACGCTGTTCACATATTCCTGCAGCGTGTAGTTGATGCTCTGCTGAAGGCCGGCCTCCGGCGAATCGTAATTGATGCCGAGGCCTCCACCCACATCGATGTAGCGGATGCCGAGCCCCATCTTCACAAGCTTCGCATAGATGCGCGTTGCCTCCCGCACTGCGGACTTCAGCGCCATGATGTCGGTGATCTGCGAGCCGATGTGGAAGTGAACAAGCCGGAAGGAGTCCATGCTGCCGCGCTTGCGCAGCACCTCGATCAGTTTCAGCGTGTCCGGGATGGAGATGCCGAACTTGGAGACGTCGCCGCCCGATTCGGCCCAGCGTCCGGTGCCGGCTGTTGCCAGCCGTACGCGAACGCCGAACGCCGGCTCCACGCCAACCGCATCCGCCTCTGCGAACAGATCTTCGAACTCCTTGTACTTCTCCAGGATCGGAAGGATGTTCTTGCCGAGCTGCCGCCCCATGAGCATGGCGCGCAGCATCGTTGCATCCTTGTAGCCGTTGCAGATCAGGAGCATGCTGTCGCGCTCCAGATGCGGCAGGGTTGCGAACAGCTCCGCCTTCGAACCGCACTCCAGCCCGAAGTTGTACGGCTCGCCGGCCTCCATGATCTCCAGCACCACCTCGTGAAGCTGGTTTACCTTGATCGGGTACACACCCTGGTACTCACCGTTGTACTCGAACTCCTCGATCGCGCGACGGAAGCTTTCGTTCAGTTCGATCACACGCCGCCTCAGCAGATCCTGAAAACGAATCAGGACCGGAAGCTGGACGCCGCGCCGCCGCACCTCTTCGATCACATCGTAAATGGCGATCTCCATATCGGCCTCGATCGTGGGCCGCACGGTCACATTGCCGTCTGCATTGATTCCGAAGTAGGGTTCGCCCCATTTGTCGAGGTTGTACAACGCCTTCGCGTCATCGAGGGACCAGTTGCTCACCTCGGGATCGGGGTGGGGAGTTGTCTCTGCGGGTTCTGCGGGAACGGTGCTCGTTTTGCTGTTCATTGACTCCAGAAAGTGCCGGACGTGGATATCGGCGAACGCGGGGTAATCGAGTGGGCACAGGGACTCCGACGTTCAGCTGAAAAAAGAGCAAGCAAAAATACTAGGAAAGCACGGACGCGCCATGATTATAATCCTGCAGGGTACGTGTTTGCGCATCGGGCGCGTAGACGTTCACAACGCCGCCCGATTGCCGTCCGGAATTCCGCCGCGCGGAAATCGTGGCGGTTGCATGCGTTTGAAACGAACGGGGCGAAGGCCGTATGGTGCAGCCTTCGCCCTGTTATGCTTTTTTGATGCCGCGCCTTCGGCGTGCAATTTTGCAACCTCCGTTGTGCTCCCTGCTGCGAGCCACTGCAGCGTGCGAAGCATACGCGGCATGTTCACGAAGTGAACGGCGATTGGATGAGAGCGCCGGTTGGATGTGGAAGAGATCGGGCGATCTCAGGCTTCAACCGGCTCGGCGTTCGAAAGCGTTGCCTGCCCTTTGTTCCAGTTGCACGGGCACAGCTCGCCGGTCTGCAACGCCTCAAGCACGCGCTTGGTCTCGGGGATCGAACGGCCTACATCCTCGTTGTGCACCACCATGTACTGAAGGACGCCGTCCGGATCGATGATGAAGGTGCCGCGCAGAGCGTAGCCGGTCTCCTCCTTCAGTACGTTGTAGTCGCGGGCGATCTGCTTCGTGTTGTCCGCGAGGAGCATGAACGGAAGGTTCTTCAGCTTATCCTCGTGATGGCGCCATGCGAGGTGCGAATGCTTGGAGTCCGTGGATACACCGATCACCTCGGCGTCCAGATCGCGGAAGTCCTCGTAGGCATTTCCAAACTCGGCGATCTCCGTCGGGCAGACAAAGGTGAAGTCCAGCGGGTAGAAGAAGAACACCACCCACTTGCCACGGAAATCGGAGAGACGGATCTCCTTGAATGCGTTGTCCGGATTCAGCGTCGCCGCCGGGCCGCCGACCACCGCCGGGCCCTTGAACTCCGGCGCCGGAGTGCCAACCATTACTGCCATATGCGTATCTCCTTGCTGTATTGCATTGGGAACTATGAATCGATCTGTCAGGAGCGGATGAGCATGCAGCCGGACTGCTCTACCGCAGGCCATCCTGCGCGGTGCGAAGCTAGGCGAAGAGGATCGCCGAGACAATCTGCCGCAGTGTTACTTTCTGTTGTGGACGCAGCGATGCGGGCTCAGTCGATGCGGGTGAACGCGCCCACACCTGCAATCAACGCCGCCACACGCAATCCTTCCTCGATCTGCTGCAGCGTAATGCCAAGCTCCCGGCACTTCGCCACATGCCCCTTGACGCACGAGGTGCAGTTGTTGATCACGGAGATCATCGCCGCAATCAACTCCACCTGCCTGAGCGTAAGAACGTTCGGCCGCAGGTACACGCTCAGCTTGTAGCCCGGCTTGAATTCCTCGAAGCCGCTCCCGGCGAGCGACTGGAATTTGTAGAACGTGTTGTACTGCGTCGTGGATGCCGCAACCGTGATCGCCTCGCCGATCGCGTCGTCGCCGATGCCGTCCTTCCGCGCCTCCAGAATGCGCGTCTCGACAAGGCTTGCACTGCCGGCAATGGAGGCCGTCGCAACGGCGATCAGATGCTTCGTGTGGAGATCGAGCTCTCCATCGGCGATCGTCTTCTTCAGATTGTAAAGCGTATCGTTGAGATAACTCTGGCTGGTTGCAAGCGTGTGATAGGCCTGGGGGATATGGCCGAGCTTCTCGGCCACGCGGGCCAGCAGTTCGTTGACACGGGCCTCGTCGCGCGTTGCGTTCAGAAGAGAGCTTGCGGGCATGGAGCGGGATTCCGGTTTGATGTTCAGTAGGCGTTCCCGGCGTTCGGTGTTGCAATGCCGCAGGCGCAGGGAGCGCCGTTGCCTGTCCGGAGAACCACGCTGTCCGGAGAACACTTCCGTGCGGGAACCACACGAGGCCGGACAATCTCGGGGAGCCGCGGGCGCGGCGCGGAGGGAATCCGGCAGCAGAGAACTTGGTGACGCACCGCCGGGCGCGGCATTGTCCGGGGATGGGTGTCGGTCTGTAAAGATCCCGGCATCCGGCCGGCAAGTACGGCAAAAGCCGGGGGCCAATCGGCAAAAGAGTGTTAACAGCTCCTGTCAAAACCCGGTTGTGCTTCAGAGGCTACAGGCCATGCAGCGCCGAATGTTCGGAACTCTACGTCCCCCCACGGCTTCGCAACTCGTCACACGCGGCCGGCGCGACTATCGTTCCGGCTCCGCTATCTTGCCATTCCTCTGAAGCTGTTGAGCAACGTCATCTGCCGCGTTGGCCAACACGTCCGCGGGCTGCAGCGTGCGGAGAATGCTCCGCCTCCGGTTGCAGCCAAACGATCCGCGGCATCGAAGCAGTCCAACAGGCACCTCATGATTACGCTGGCGCTCGCCTTTCACAATCACCAGCCGGTGGGGAACTTCGGCTGGGTGATCGAGGACGCATATCAACGCGCGTATCTCCCGTTGATGCGGGTCCTCTCCTCCTATCCCTCCATCCGATTCGCGCAGCACTACACCGGCATTCTTCTGGACTGGTTTGCGGAGCATCACCCGGACCTGATCCAGGGGATCGTGCCGGACGTGACGAGCGGCCGCATCGAACTGCTCGGCGGCGGATACTACGAGCCGATTCTCTCGATGCTGCCGGAGCGCGATCGCATCGCACAGATCACACGCCTGAGTCACCGGATCGAACAACGCTTCGGCGTTGCCCCATCGGGCATGTGGCTTGCCGAGCGCGTGTGGGAGCCCTCGCTCCCCTCGACGCTGCACGGCGCAGGCATGCGTTATACGATTCTCGACGACACCCACTTCAAGCTCGCCGGCCTTCGCGAGAGTGACCTCACCGGGTACTTCCTCACGGAGGATCAGGGGCGGCCACTGGCCGTACTGCCGATCGACAAGCGCTTGCGCTACACGATGCCGTTCGAGGCGCCGGAGGCAACGCTCGAGTACCTTCAATCGCTGGACCGTCCCGGAGAGGATCGCCTGGTGGTGTTCGCGGACGACGGCGAGAAGTTCGGCGTCTGGCCGGACACCTACCGCACCGTGTACGAGCACGGATGGCTGGAGCACTTCTGCGAGCTGCTTGTGGAGAATGCCTCGTGGGTGCGAACCGTTCCTCCAGGGGAGGTGGTGGCCACTACCAGACCGGCCGGGCGCATCTACCTTCCTACCGCCTCCTATGCGGAGATGCTTCACTGGGCGCTCCCGACGGCTGAGGGATTTCTGGAGTACGAGGCCTTCGAGCAGATGCTGGAGAAGCAACATCTGCAGGAACGATACGGCCGCTTCGCCGGCGGAGGTTTCTGGCGGAACTTCCAGGTGAAGTACCCGGAGATCAACACGATGCAGAAGAAGATGCTGCGCGTTTCGGACCGCCTTGCCCGCCTGCGCGAGGAGCATCCCGAACGCGAGACGGAGATCGAGCGCGCATATACCGATCTTCTTGCATCGCAGTGCAACTGTCCGTACTGGCACGGTGTGTTCGGCGGCATCTACCTGGCGAACATTCGCATGGCGATGTACCGCTCCATGATTGCTGCGGAGCGCGCACTGGACGCAGTGGAGGAGAGGGAGGAGGCGACGGTTGCCGTGGAGGATTACAACCTGGATGGCAACGAGGAGATCATCTACGAGAACAGACAGGTCTCCGTCTACCTGGCGCCGGCCCTGGGAGGCTCCATTTTCGAATTTGATTACAAACCCCTCTGCCATAACTTCATCGATCTTCTGAACCGCAGACGCGAGGGATACCACGTCCGGCTCTCCAGGGGGGCGGCCGCAACCGCCGCCGCCACGGCCGGACAGGAGGAGGCGCGGAGCATTCACGATATCGTTCGTGTCAAAGAATCCGGTCTTGAACGCGCGCTGCGGTACGATCGCTACCAGCATGCACTTCTGCTGGACCACTTCCTCGCGAACGAACCTGTCTCGAAAGATCTTCGCAACGGCACGCTCGCCGAGATCGGCGACTTCTTCAACTCCGAATATGCCGCAACGGTGCATCGCGAGGGGACGCGCACGCACATCACGCTGCGGCGCGAGGGAACCGTTCGCAACCGTCCGATGGCGGTGCAGAAGCGGATCGTGCTCGATGACGGCTCCGCCGACATGGAGGTGGAATACAATGTGGAGGCGCTGGACGGCCGTCCCATCGGTGCCCGCTTCGGCATCGAGATGGCGTATGCCATGTCTGCCGGAACCGAGCCGGATCGCTATTATGAGTTTTCGGGCGAGCGCCCCGAGGGGGCTGCCGCCCTGTTGAACAGTTCCGGAATCGTTGAAGGGGATGCTTTTGCCCTTGTCGACGAATGGCTCGAGGCCAAGATTAGCGTTGAGCTTGGCAGTTCCGCTACGATTGTGCGTGCGCCGATCGAAACGGTATCGCTTTCTGAAGAGGGCTTCGAACGGAATTATCAGGGCTCTGTTCTGCTCGCTGTGTGGGATCTGGGAGAGGCAAGTGCGTGGCGGATGGCAATGAACCAGCGGGTAATGAGCACATGACGAGATCGACGCATGCATTCTTCCTTCCTCTGCCCATGACCTTGCAACGCCTTGTATGTCTCATCATTCTCATTGGTGCGGTGGTTGCATTGCCGGCAGCGGCGCAGGTGGCGATGAACGGCGCAGCGGACGGCAGCCCGCAGGACTCTTCCGTTGCTCGTGCCGCGGATACGTCCGCGCATCTCTCCGGAACGGTCGTCACGGGCGAAGCGCGGCGAATCGATACCACCGCGAAGACGCCGGCACCGGTTCTTTCCAGCCCGCTTACGGATTCCAGCGCACTCGATGATCCCCCACGGCTTGCGCCGGAGGAGTACACCGAGGCCGGTCATCTGCGCTACACCCTGTCCGGCAAGCCTCCCTATCGCGAGACGCATATCCTTACGGCTCCGGCCCTCGCCTTCGGCGGCGCGCTTCTTGCGCTTGCCACCACGATCACCTGGTATCAGCAGGCGTGGTATCCGGACAGCACCAAGGGACCGTTTCACTTCCAGGTGGACTGGACCTATGCCAAGGAGTTCGATAAGATCGGGCATGCGTTCGGAGGATGGATGGCGTCCTATTGCAGCCACGAGGCGTTCATCTCCTGCGGCCTTTCGCGCGACGACGCCGCGCTCTGGGGGCCGATCGGTGGATTGTTCTTCCAGACCTTCATTGAAGTGCAGGATGGCTTCCACAGCAATTATGGGTTCGACTGGACCGATGAACTGGGGAATATGGCCGGAGCGGGATATTTTTACGCCCAGCGAAAAATTCCCTTCCTGCAGAACTTCGACCCGAAGTGGTCCGTGGGGCCAACCGGGCGTGACTCGGCTCGGGAGGCGGCGCAGATTCGCAGCCGTCTGATCGTTGATGACTACGACCGTCAGGACATGTGGCTCTCGGTGAAGCTGCACAACCTTCTTCCGGAGAACCTTCAACCGTTCTGGCCGAAGTGGCTGCAACTGGCGATCGGCGCGGGCGCGCGCGATGTGGAGCTTCGCGGCTATACGCCCTATCGTGTGTTGCATCTCTCGCTTGACTACAATCTTGTCGAGCTTCTCCCGGATCTCGGCTCATTCGGCAACTGGCTGAAGCAGGGGCTGAATGCGTTCCATTGGCCGGCACCGGCGCTGCAGTTGTGGCCCAAGGTGAAGTTCGAACTTCTCTATCCGTTCCATCTGTGAGCCAACCCTCAGCATCGACCGTCGTCATACCGAAACACTCCGGCACGGAAGGCCTTGTCGCTGCGGATGCGCATGGCCGGGTGTTTACGCGTCAGAGGCGAGTGCTTCATCCCACCATCAGCATCATTGTTCCGGCGCTGAACGAAGAGAAGCTGATCGAGACCACGCTGCGTGCGTTCCCGCCGGAGATACTCGCGCGCTGCAACGCGGAGGTTATCGTGAGCGACGGCGGCAGCCACGATCGCACGGTGGAGATCGCGGAACGTTTTGCCGATGTGGTGGTTGTTCACACCGAGCAGCGGCGGCAGACCATTGCCGAAGGGCGCAACCGCGGCGCCGAGTATGCCACTGGCGACCTGCTCGTGTTCATCAATGCGGACACCGTTCCGCGCGACGTGAAGGCCTTTGCCCGGACGCTGCTGGAGATTGCAACCCAGGGTGCGATGGACATGCGCACCGTCGCCTATGCCTGCCCGGTGGAAGTGACGCCGCAGGAACGGCGGCTGAGTGATCGCATCTTCCATGGCTTCTTCAACAACTACGTGCGCTTCCTGAACCTGCTCCGCGTTGGCATGGGGCGGGGGGAATGCCAGGTGATCTGGCGCGATGCCTTCGTTGCCGTCGGCGGCTACAACAACGCCATGGTGGCCGGCGAGGATTTCGAACTCTACTCGCGTCTCGCCCGGCGCGGTCGCATCGGGCACAGCGAGGCCTTCTACGTATACGAATCCCCGCGGCGCTTTCGCCGCTACGGCTATGTCCGGGTCCTGTTCTCGTGGACCATCAACGCCCTTGCCGTTATCTTCCTGCGGCGTTCCATGTCGCATCAGTGGGAGGAAGTCCGGTAGCACGCCCTCCGCACGCACCCGTTCAGCACTGCCGCTCCGTCTCCTCCGCTGCATCCGGCCTGCCATTGTCCAGAGACAACAGCAGGAGATGGCCGGGTGTCCCGATTCCTGTTTGTATGTTTGTGGAACAACAGTTCCAGCCAACGTCGGACCCTGCCTCGCGCAACGTGCGCGACGGTGGCTCGAGTTCTCGAATCATGTGTCCTTGCCCATGCGCATACTTCGCAGCGTGCTGCTCCTTCCCCCTCTCGCTCTGGCGACACTGCTGGGTTCCTGTGCCGATTCCACTCTGGGAACCGGCATCGGTTCCGGTACCGTCCTGGAGGCAACGTTGAACGGCACCGTGATATCGTTCGACCTGACGGACGTCGCCGGTTACAACACCTATACGATTGCGTCGAAAGAGACACGCTTCGGCGGCACCAGCGGCAAGACAACGCTGACGATGCGCCTGGATTACGATATCGATCAGGGAACGTTCCCGCATACGCTGACCGGCGGCGACATCTCGATCGTCTACATCGAGTCGTCCGGCTCCACGCCGCTCACCTACGACTGTGCGATCGGCTCCGACTGCTCCGTGACGGTGACCAACAGCAACGGATCCATCGTTGACGGCACATTCCATGCGCAGCTCACGGAGCGGAGCGACACGACGAAGAAGATCTCCGTTACCGGTGGAACGTTTTCGGTGACGGTGGCCCGCCAGTAGCGCGCGGCCCGGTTCATCCGGTGTCTCCCCAGGCGACGCGATCTCCTGCATCGCGGCCGCGGAGCCTGCCGGTGGTAGTGAGCGTGCCTTCGGGTGCTGATGGCATCAACGGTCCCGTTCGGATTCCGGAGGCGCATCGTTGCCCGCGGGTGTCGCGGCGCCCGATGCTGCATGCCCGGCACCGCTCACGGTTGGAAGCTCCAGGGAACATCAAGCAGATACGCCTATGCTGCCGCTTCGTTCGATTCCGTTGCTCGGAATCATGCTCGTACTACTTGGCACCGCCGCGCTCAACGCCCAGCCGCTCTTTTCGCCGTACAGCCTGACGAACCGGCACATTGCGCTCGCGAACGACGCCTCATCCACCGGATGGAATCCATCGCTTCTCGGTGTGCGGCCCGGAGCCAACGATTTCCTGCTGGGCCTTCCGTTCACCGGCAGCTTCGTCTATAAGAACAATCCGACCGCCGGCTTCGCGAAGCTCGGGCCCATCGGGCTCGGCATCACCTTCCCCTGGCTCGTGGACAGCGCCCTCACGGCGGTCAATGCCGTTCCCATCTACTACTATGCAGGCTTCGGCTTTCCCTGGAGCGAGGATCACTTCTGGCTTGGAGCCAGCGTGAAGTGGCGCGATGGCGGCGGCTTCTTCGGCAGCGGTGAATACAACATCTCCGCCACCATGCGCCCGAGCACCGCTTCGCTTGCGTCCGCAGTGATCGAGAACATCACGAACAACAACGGCACCGGCACGCGAATGCGTCTGCTTGGAGCCTACGGCATCACCGACTGGCTCACGGCGATCGGCAGCATGAACTACGATCCGCTGGATACCGTGGACGGCACATCCGCTTTTCGTCCCGCGCTCGGGATCAGTCTGGGGCTGGCGGACAACCAGGTGAGCCTGAGCGGGCAGTACGATTTCGGGCACAAGGTCTGGCGCCTCGGGCTCGAGGCCGGCATTGCCACCGGCTCCGACTCCCCGATTCTCGGCGCGGGGACGTTCGTGGAAACCGGCAACGGTGCCGGCACCCGCGGCGGCGCCACGATCCTTCGCTACGGCAGCCGCACCGCTCCGCCGGTTGCTGCCGATGATGACTCCAGCCCCATCATCGCCTTTCGCAATCCGCGCGGATGGGCGCCCGATCGTGCATACACGCCGGCGGGACTGTTCTACAAGTACGCCACCAACGATGCCTCCGCGTCGCAGGACGCGATTGTTCGCCCGTGCGATCATCCGAGCGCCGCGCTGGATACCCCGCAGGGACTGGTGACCACGCTCACGCATGCATGGAAAACCTATGCTCCGCTCACGGAGCGTTTGAGCGTGATGGCTCCCGATTCGAAGGATCTCTACAAGGCGATCCGGAGCAGGTACTACACGCAGAACGTTCGAAGCCGCGAGCTGATGCGGGGCGATTCGCTCCAGCTTGTCTCCCGCCAGGGATACTCCATCGGCGTGCAGAGTGTGGACCAGTCCAGGTTCCCGGAGGTGTCCGTGATCGTTCAGGTTACCGATGCGAACGGCGCCAACGTTCACGGCCTGGGGATCAACGACTTCGCCTTCCGCGACAGCAAGCTTGCCATCAAGTCCGTGCGCCCGGTGGATTCCAGCTTCAACGTGCCGGTTGATATCGTGATGATCGTGGACTGCTCCGGCAGCATGCACGACGAGATACGCGACGTGCGTGCCAACGTGGAGAGCTTCGCGAACACGCTCGATGCGCGCGGCGCGGACTACCGCATCGGTGGCGTGTTGTATGGTGCGATGATCTACGACACGCTGCATCCCACCAGCGATGTGGCCACCTTCAAGAAGTTTGCGGCGAAGGCGGATGCCATCGGCACGGACGAGATCACGACCCTCGCGATCAAGGCCGCCACGGAGATGAACTTCCGTCCCGGTGCGCAACGGCTGTTCGTGCTGATCACGGACGACTGGCAGATTCAGGACAATGCGCAGCTCACGGAGCCGGACATGGTGGACATGCTCTGGAATACCGGAGCGCGGCTCTACACGATCGGCAATCCGTGCGCCAACAACGGCGCCGTGATGACACGCCTCTCGCTGGGGCGCGAGTACAACATCACCTCGCCGTTCAATTCGATCCTGGATGATATCGGCACGGACGTGACGACGGCGTACGAGATCAGGTACGAGTCCCGGATGAAGCAGGAGGAGGTGACCGTGCTTCGCGGGCGCGTGCGCGATGAACTGGGGCGCGCGGCCGCGATTCCGATTCAGCTCCATGCCGCGGCGGACGGATCGCAGATGACCGTAACGCCGAACGCAACCACCGGTGAGTATCAGACCGAGATCACCGAAGGGCGCAAGTACGATGCAAGCCTCAGCGGCGGAAGGTATATCCCGTTGAAGGACTCCATCGATCTCAGCGGAGTGCGCAAGGGGGATACGGTTGTTCGCGACTTTACGCTGAAGCTCCCCCCCACGGTGCTTGCCGGGCGGGTGACCGATGAGAAGGGGAGTCCGGTGAATGCGGAGGTCCGTGTGGAGGATGCCGAGACCGGCGAGCACGTGGCGACGATTCGCAGCGGCGACGACGGGCGCTACGAGACGGAGCTGCCGGAGGGACGCAGCTATCGTGTGACGGCGATCAATCCCAACTACATTCCAACACCTGCCGATGTGGACGCCAGAACAACGCAGCGCGGCGAGCATCTCTCGCAGGATCTCGGCGTGACATCGATCGAGGTGGCGATCGAAAACGGCGCCACGTTCAAGATCAGGAACATCTTCTTCGACTTCGCGAAGTCCGACCTGAAGTCGCAGAGCTACCTGGAGTTGAATCGCCTCGCTGCGCTGTTGAACGAGTATCCCACGATCAATGTGGAGATCGGCGCGCATACCGATGCGGTGGGAAGCGATCGCGACAATCAGATGCTCTCGGAGAATCGTGCACGCTCCGTTGTGAACTATCTGATCGGAAAGGGGATCGACTCCGGCCGCCTCCGCTCCAAGGGCTACGGGGAGTCCATGCCGATCGCCTCCAACGATACGGAGGATGGCCGCGCTCGCAACCGGCGCGTGGAGTTCAAGCTTGTTCGATAATGCGCAGGTGCCACGCTGGCCCGGGCGCACCAACCGGGGGTCCGTCTCTCGATGAGCGGGCCTTCTTCATGAATCTCAAATCATGAATGCGGACTTCTGGCATCGCAGATGGGAGAAGGGAGAGATCGGCTTTCACAAGGAGTCGTTCAATGCCGTGCTGGAGCGGCACGGTGCGGAATTCCTTCCCGCTTCCGGCGCAACAACGGTGTTCGTTCCGCTCTGCGGCAAGACGGTGGATATGATCTGGCTGCGCGAGCATGGGCATCGTGTGGTGGGAGTGGAATTGAGTGCCGTTGCGGCGGCCGCCTTCTTCGAGGAGAATGATCTTTCCGTGACCAGCGAGGCGGATGGAGCATTTCAACTCTTTCGCGGTGACAGAATCGAGATTCGTCAGGGGGATTTCTTCCGGCTGCGCCGCGAGCACCTTGCCGGCGTTGAGGCCGTGTACGATCGGGCCGCGTTGATCGCATTGCCGGAGCCGATCCGGGTTCGCTATGTGAAGCACCTCGAGCACCTGCTTCGGAGCGGAACCCGCGTGCTGTTGATCACCATCGAGTATCCGGCGGAGGAACTGAACGGGCCTCCCTTTTCCGTGAGCGATGAAGAGGTCCGCCGGCTGTTCGAGCCCGGCTTCTCCGTGGAGCAGCTGGGCGTTCAGGATGCGCTGCAGGATGAGCCGAGATTTCGGCAGCGCGGCGTAACGCGCATGACGGAGACGAGCTGGCTGCTGGTCCGCCGATAGCCGAGCGCAACCGCCATCGTTGATGTTACGCGGTTGCGCGTCGTAGCCGGCGCCGTTCTGGCGGCGTGCACGATTGCGGCATGCGGCCACCCGGTATCGCCGTCCGGCGGAGTGGCGGGGACATATCGCTCCACCGTCCTCGTGATCGTTGCGCCGGCAGACGGGCCGGACAGTGTGAGCCCTCGCGGCGGCTATATCGAGCTGACGCTACGCTCAGACAGCACCGTTACCGGGCGCATGGTGATTCCGTACGAGGGGGCGGGCTCGACCGTCGATCAGAGCATCTCGGGCAGAGCATCTCGGGGACCTATCGTACTGCGATGGATACGGTGTTCTTCCGCACCAGCATGGAGTACGAGATCGATGGGGCGCCATGGCTGCGGGCCGGAGATGAGTTGCGCACACACCATCCCGACCGCGGCGGCGACCCGCTCGCGATCGTACTGAAGCGGCAATAGAGCCGGGGCGGGGAAGATTACCGTTCGTGCAGGCCGCACATTGGCAATTTGCCGGTGCGCGGCCTATTTTCATCACCCCATGGCTTCTTCCAGCGAACGCGTACGCAATGATGATGCCGGTGCGCTGGTCGAGGTCCGGGAAGTACAGTGTCCATGCCATCCTGTCGGCATTCCCCTCCCGCCCATGCAGCGTTGTGAGGTTCGGAATGTACCCCCCGCAGACAACCGAACTCCGGACGGCAATGAAGCGTATCCTCTGTCACTTCGTACTGCTCGCCATGCTCGCCGGCTGCACCGCGGCCCTCACCGTTGCGAACGCGCAGCCGCTTGTCGATTCCTTCCCCTTTACCATCCCGAGCTACGACTCCACCTTTACGGACTGGCTCCCGGTGATGCCGGTGCAGGACGTGGACTCTCTCGGCTTCCTTCATACGTCGCCGGACGGCCATCTCGCGTGGGCCAACGGCTCTCGCGCACGCTTCGTGGGCGCCAACCTGATAGCCAGCGCCTGCTTCCCGGACAGTACCACCGCGATCCTCGCGGCCGGCCACATGCGGAAGCTCGGCATCAACATGGTCCGCTTCGTCTACTTCGACTATCACAACTCGGACGCGGCCTCGACGCTGGCGCCGGGCAATCGTTCCGATTCATTGTCGCCCTCGCAGATGAAGCGGCTGGACTGGTTCCTCTACCAGCTCAGGCGCAACGGCATTCACGTGCATTTCGTACTGAAGGCCCGCAATGGTCCGCGCCGCGACGATGGCGTGCCCGGCTGGGACTCCACGTACAACTACGGGCAGTACATCACCTACTTCTCCGATCCGATGCAGGCGATGCAGCGGCGCTACATGTCCAGGCTGTTCGCGCATCTCAACCCGTACACCGCGAAGCGCTATGCGGATGATCCGGAGATCGCGTTGGTGACCGTCACCGATCAGAACTCGATCTACGACGCGTGGATCAACGATCGTCTGAACCAGCGCGCAAGCTATCTCAGCTTCTACCACTCGCGCCTGCTGGACACGCTCTTCGCCGGCTTCCTCGCGCGCCGTCATGGAACCACGGCGAACCTGAAGGCTGCCTATTGGGAGGGGAGCCATACACTCGGGCCGAACACCGTGAAGAATCCCGGCTTCGAATCGTTCACCGACAACTGGAACCTCAACGTCGGTGAGGGAGCGCAGGGAAGTCCGGTGATCATTCAGGGGCCGGACGTGGCGCCGGGGCAGGGGACGAGTTCGCTCCGTGTCGTGGTGCGCAAGGTGAACGGCACGGAGTCCCGCCTCTACCTCGATCAGCAGGGACTGGCGGTACACAGGAACGGTGTATACCATCTCCAGTTCCGTGCGAAGACCGACTCCGCAAGCGGAAGGCAGATTCACATCGTGCTGATGCGGGGGAGCGCGCCGAACGACAACTTCGGGCTCAACGAGCTGCCGATGCTCACGAACACATGGCAGACGTTCGACTTCACCTTCCGCTCGCTCGGCACGGACAGCATCGGCGCGATACTGCGGCTTTACTTCGGCAAGCAGATGGGGGATGTGTTCCTGGACGGCTTCGTGCTGGAGGAGACGGGGCGCGACGGGCTGCTCGCAGGCGAGACGCTGGAGAATGCGACGGTGGGCCGGGCCAAGTTCCGCGATGCGGCGAAGCTTGTGCTGGCGCGCATGTACGATCAGGTGGACTTCTACGATTCGCTGGGCCGCGCCTACTACAGAACGATGCGCGATCACCTTCGCTCGCTCGGCGTAAAGGCGATGATTGCCGGCACCAACAACTCCGGTGCATCCGCGGATAGCTGGATCGAAAGCGAGTACGACTTCACCAGCGAGACGGCGCAGTGGGACTTCAACGGCGCCCGGCCGGGACTGAGCTATTCGGATTCCACATGGGTGATTCGCAACTACTCCGTACTCAACTACCGCGATCAGAAGATTCCGGAGTTCTCCCGCAACGCGATGGTTGGCAAGCCGTTCATCGCGGAATCCTACCTGCATGTCTACCCAAACGGCCATCGTCCGGAGATGATGCTCTTCTTCCCCTCCTATGCCTCGCTGCACGACTGGGACGGCGCCTACTTCTATTGCTACAGCGACCGCTCCGCGGAGATGGGGGACCGGCGGCGTTTCATCAAGGACGATTTCTCCAGCTTCATCGGTGACCCCTCCATCTGCGCATTGCTGCCGCAGGTGTCGGCGGCGCTGCGCAACGGCTGGATCGCACCGGCGCAGCGTACCGTGAAGATTCAGTTCGATGCGGCCGATACACGCTATCTGCCGGTGACGTATTCCTCGCGGGGCGGATCGTACAACATCGAGGGAACGTTCCAGAACGTCGCCAACCTGGTAAGCGCCGTGCGCGCGGATTCGTTCAACGCGTCGCGGCATTATACTGCGGATGACTACTACGTGACGATTCCCAGCGACGACAACATTCAGAGCGACACACGCGAGATCACGCTCGACATCACCAAGGGGATACTGCAGCTCAACACGCCGCACGTGCAGGGAGGCGCCGGCGGGATCAACGCCACCTCCTCGATTCGCACGGACAATCTCGGCGTGAGCTGGATCGATGGCGGCCGGAACGTGGCCTACCTCTGGACTCCGTTGGACGGCAACCGGCTGGACAGCGCTCGGCGGTCGTTGCTCACCATCACCACGCGCGCGCTGAACACGGGTGCGGTATGGCAGTACGGCGATTCGAGCCTCGGGAAGAACTGGGGCGCAGCCCCCATTCTCATGGAGTCCGCAAAGCTGGGGATCAACTTCTACACGGCGGCGGATTCCGTTGTGCTGCATCCGCTGGACTCCCTTGGGCGTGCAACGGCGCGTGCGATTCCGGCGGTGCTGAACTCGAATGGCTCCTTCCGTGCCGTGCTGGATCTTCGCGCCGAGGGAACACCGTGGTTCGGTGTCGAATCGTTCTTCGGCTCGCACGGGACAACCGGTGTGCCGCTGCTGCGTGAGGGCCCGGCCGTTGTTGGCGATGCGATTCCAACCCCTGCATCCGGCGCCGTGATGGTGGAGATCGTGGCCCCGCCCGGCGGCGCCCGCGTGGGCGCGCGGCTGTGCGACATGCTTGGCCGCGTTGTTCGGACGGTGCCGGAGCACGACGCGGTTGGCGGACGCTCGCGCATCGAACTGGATCTGCGCGGAGTCCCGGGCGGTTCATACGTGTGCGTGATTACGATCAACGGAGTGCCGGCCGCGCGCCGTGTGATCGTGGAGCATTGATCCGGATCGCCGTCGTTATGTTGTGCAGCGGCATCCCCCGGTCCGCGGCAGGCGTTCGCGGCGTACCACTCGTAATTCAATGTGCTCCCCATGACCTATCTGCAGTTCCATCTGCTCTTCAACCTGCCGTTGCTCCTGCTCCTATTCTGGCGTGCGCGCCGGCGGCTGCGGAGCGTGCATTGGAAATGGATCGGCGTAACGGAACTCATCGTGCTTGCGTTTTCGTATCCCTGGGACTCATGGGCCGTACGGCGCGGGGTCTGGGGCTTCGCAGGCGATCGCGTGATCCTGCACGTGGGCGTGCTGCCGGTGGAGGAGATCGCATTCTTCGTGCTGGAGACCCTTGCCGTCTGTCTGATGACGGTCCTGCTCCTTCCTGCTCATGACAACAGGCATTGAGCATCATGTCTATCGATCGTCGTCGCCCCGACTTGTCGACGCGCGCGACGACCACCGGTGGGTCATTGCAGAGGAATACCCTGGCTCTGCCGGCGGGTGAACTTCTCGCGATGATCGAGGCGGAGGGGGGGAACTGAAGGCGCGGCACGCGACGACTTCTCCCTGCGGTGCCGGCCGTCCCGTGCGGCGCCGGCCGTCCCGTGCGGCGCCGTGCCGGCCTGCGGTGCCGGCCTGCGGCCGGTTGGGAATTGTACCGGAGGCTTCATCATGCATACCACGTATCTCTATCACGTGCTGATCTGGATGGTGCCGGTGGTCCTGTTGCAGTGGGGGCTCTCGTGGCGTGTCTTCCGCAGGAACCTGCGTGCGATCCTTCTCCCACCGATTGTCATCGGAACGTGGCTGGTGTTGGCGGACACCGTCGCGGTGATGAACGGCATCTGGTTCTTCGATCCGCAACAGACGCTCGGGCTCCGGTTGGGCGTGCTGCCTCTGGAGGAGGTGCTCTTCTTCTACCTCACGGCGCTGCTCGTCTCGCAGACCTTCGTCATGTTCCTTCCACGATCGAGGCGGCGCGAATAGCTCCCCTGCATGCGCCGTCCGCACATGCGTTCCCCTCCGCGGCGCTACCTCGTCTCAACCGCGCGGCCGGTCCGGTTCGCCCGCCCGCGCATGCTGCAGCGCGGAGCCTGCCGGCAGACGATCGCGAAGCGCCTCGCGCAACTCGTGGTTTTGGTCAGCGTACGGTTGTGACTAGTTTTGCCGGGTCAGGAATTCACATACATCCGTTCCGATGGGAAAGGGCACCCGCCAGATGATACCATTCTCGCTACCATGATTCGACGGCTGTTCAAGTGGACGATTCGTCTGATCGCCTTCTTCTTCCTGGCATCGATAGCGCTGGTGCTGATCTACCGCGTGGTTGATCCGCCGGTGACGCCGTTGATGCTGATCCGTCCGATGGAGGGCGTTACCGGAGGTGATCTGGTTGGCGTCAGCAGGCGATGGGTATCGATCGATGATATCAATCCGGCGATGATGCGTTCGGTGATCGCGGCGGAGGACGGCCGTTTCTTCAGTCACAACGGCGTGGACTGGAAAGCCGTGGAGCGCGCGCAGCAGAGGAACGAACGCTCGCAGGGGAAGAAACTGTTCGGTGCCAGCACCATCACCATGCAGTGCGCGCGCAATGTCTTCCTCTGGCAGGGGCGCAACTATATCCGCAAGGCTCTGGAGGTCTACTTCACCTATCTCATCGAGTTCCTCTGGGGGAAGAAACGCATCCTGGAAGTCTATCTCAATGTGATCGAGTGGGGGAATGGTGTCTACGGCGTGGAGGCCGCATCGCAGAAGTACTTCGGCATACCGGCCTCGCAACTGAACCCGCATCAGGCGGCGCTGCTCGCCGCAGTGCTTCCCAATCCGCGTGTGTGGAATCCGGGGCAGCCTACACCATACGTAAATCGTCGTGCATCCATGATTCAGAAGCGGGCGGGGGGCGTTGGGCTTGGGCCGATACGTTCGGGGAAAGGCTCCCCGGCCAAACAGCAATAGCTTCGGCGTCACGTTCGGGAGCGGGGCGCGGAAATGAAACGAGGGATCGGGCACTCGTGCACGCAGCCGTGCAGCATTGCCCCATCCCTCGCGGCATTCTTCAACCGATGCGTGTTCCCTCCGGCGACGTCCATTCTCCCTGACTACTTGAAGTAGAAGAAGATCGCCATGCGGGGAGTTGGGATGAACTCCGTGGTGTTGGGGAAGTAGGTAATCGCGCCGCCGATATCCAGCACCAGCTGGTCCGCGACATTCCATTCATAGCCGGCCCCCAGGCCGATACGGACCGGGTTCGCAATGCGATTGCCCGGATACGACGTATCGCTCGTGGTGGACGTATAGAAGCCGAATCCGAGCAGCCCGTAGAACCTGGATGAAGGGCGGCGGATGAAGGCGTACTGGCCCTCCGCTCCCACGTTGAAATGCGTCCACTGCCCTGCAGTGATCACGAAGAACGTAAGCTGCGCTGCCATTCCTTCCGGCAGCATCAGGCGTCCCGAAAGGCCCGCGCCCGAGAAGAGGCTGGCGTTCAGGCCGGCGCCGAAATAGATCTGATTGCGTACGGGCCTGTCCTCCAGCGTATCCGCCACGGCGGGTGGCAGTGCGCTGGCAGGCTGTGCCAGGAGTCGCGGTGCATAGGCCAGTGTAAAAAGCAGGATGAGAGTAACCGGTCCGAGTCTGCGCATAGCGGCCAAGTGAACAGTGAAGAGGTTGGATCGCGATCACGCATGGGAAGCGTGGCTTGTACGGGGCGATCTTCCGCTGAGGCCGGGCATACCTCACGAGGCGTGCCCGGCGGCGGCTCAATATGCGGCTACTTGTGTAAATCGGCAACGTCCTCGCGCAGCGTCTCTCCAATTTCACGACCCGCCTCCACTGCCGCACTGTTCACCACCTTGCGGATCTCGTCGGAACTCAGGTTCAGCAATTGGATGGCGTTGAAGATGCTTGCTCCGGATGCAACCGGGCGCGGGGCGAGGCCTGCGAGGTAGGTTTGCGAGAGCGGAACCACGTGCGACTCACTGTTCTCCCAGATCAGGCGTCCCGTGCCGCGTTCGATCACGCGGGAGTCGCCGCGAACCTTGATTGCCAGTCCGATCGAACTGGAAAACAGCCTGCAGTCCGTCAGTGTCGTCTCGATGATGAGATCCGGATTCTCCGTCCAGTCGTTCACGGCGTGGATGTTGAGATAATCCGCCGTTGCCTGCCGCATGCCCAAGCCAACCGATTGGGCAAGCGAATCGGGATTCAGCGCGCGCTCCAGCTTCTTCTGCGCCTCGCTTCCAACGATCACGGAGCCGATCGTGGTGGCGATGCCGATCGCCGTGTTGTCGTTCGGCGGCTCGATGATCGTAAGCGCCGATGCTGCATCGGCTGCCATCGTGGTACGATAGATTGCGCTCTTGCCGGAGATGTTGTACTTGGCAAGATTGTTCGTGTGTCCGCATGCCGCGAGCAGAAACGCCGCGAGGCATGCGAGGGGGGTAGGAGATTTCATGATCTGCACTGAAGAATAATTGACGAAGCGCGCGCGTCGCCGGATTCCCGGCTGGTGCCCGCTTCGCAGCCATGCCGGGAGATACGGTTATACCGTCCCTCGGTTTAATCGCACTGCGATGCTGCAGGCTTCCACCTGGTGCTGCGAGGGACCTTCCGCACCCGCATCAGTCCACGATGCCGAGTGTGATATGCAGACCGTAGACCATCTTTCGCAGGTCCACGACATTGTCGCTGCCAACCGTGTACAGGTATCCCGCCCCGACGCTGAATTGAAGGAATCCCGTGGGCGCATAGCCGATGCTGAGGCCCGGCCGCAGCACGAAGAAGTTCTCACTGCGGGTCCGCTCCAGGATCTCGCGGCCTGCCGAGCCGCCAAGGTCCGGCCGCTTCTTCAGCATCTCGATCCCGCCCGCACCGGCCAGCAGGCTTCCCTGCAGCGAAAACGTGCTGCGTGATATCCGGGTATCGTATCCAAGCAGAATGCCGCCGTAGCTGAGCGAGAATCGATCGTAGTTGGAACTGATGCCGTACAGGGTGGCACTGGTCCCCGCCCCGCCAAGCAGCCAGCTGTTCAGCAGCACGTAGCCCTGGATGCCAAGGTAAACGGGCGTTCCATCCAACGTGGGATCGAGATCGCGCGGGTTGAGCGACGTGAAATCGATCGTGGCTCCGCCGTAGAAACCTCCCCGCTTGCGGAAGAACGTCGTGGGCTCCGGCGGCTCCACGTCGGCCTGCGCGCTGTCGATCTCCTGAAAGAACTTCGTGTCGGGATTCAGCGTGTCCGACATATTCGTGCTGTCGGCGCCCTGCGGGTGTCCCTGCTTCAGCGTATCGATGCCTCTGCGAATGTGGCCATCGCCATACTGGGCCGTGCATGGCAGCGCGAGGAGAACGAACAGGAGTGAGGAGAGGATGAGCAATGCCCGCGTCATGAATGATTCTCCGGATAGAAATGAGACGATAGGAACATGTACGATGGACACATCGGATGCGCCGGGGTTGACACCGGCTTCCGCCCTGTGCCGCGCGGCTGCGTCATGCAAGCGGAGGAAGGGGCGTGAACGTGGCGCTCTCCAGTTCTCCAACTACCGTCTTGCCGTTGTACTCCAGCCAGGCATGCGCCTCGAACGCTCCGCGGCTGTCGCGATTCACACCGATGCGCAGTTCGGACCGGTAGCCGTACCGCGCCATAAGGGAACGTGCCGCCAGCGCCTGAACCAGACACGTGGATCGTGGAACGTATCGTGCTGCGACCTGTATGCTCCAGGCGATCCGTTCCACGCCGATCGCCCCGCCTGCGCAGAAGCCCGCCCCGTCTGCGGCAAACCACCTGTCCACCAAGGGGAAGCGGAAAAGCGTGAGGCCGGTGCGAGCCGCGCCCAGGCGCCAGAGTGCACGGAGCAGCAGTATGCGCTCCCGGCCCGGGAGCCGGAAATATTTACGGAGCATCGCCATCGTTCTCCACCAGAACCAGGCCTCGCGCCCAGAGATCGTTGATCAGGGCAACGATGTCACGCTCGCACTCGGCGGCCGCAACGTCGTACTCCGCCATCACTTCGTCGCGCAGCTCCTCGAGCGTCCGGGAGCGATCCAGGAGATTCCAGATCGTTGCACCAACGCGATCCAGCCCGTAGTAGACACCGTCTGCGAGATGAAGAATTGCTGCCTCGCCTGCGAGATCACAGGAGACCTGCTGCGAGGAGCGCAGAACGCGCGATCGGGGGCCGAGCATCTGTTGCATGGGGCCAATCTACGAGCGTTGATCGAAAAGTTCCGCTGCATAACCGTTCCAATCGGACACGAACGAAACCGGGGACGATCGTTGCCGATCGCCCCCGGGATTCCATCCATGCTCTTCGCGTTCCGCTGCCCTGCGGGAGTGCGGTTGCCGGCGTCCGCGCTCGAGCCGTTAGTTCATATGCTGTGCGCAGAGACGGCCGTTGTTGTAATCGTCCATCGTGTCCGTCAGGTTGCTCGCGGTCTGCGACGATACGACGTTCAACATGGAGTTCCCAAACAACCATTGTCGATCGAGCATTTTGCCGATCGAGAATAATCGTGATACGATACGAATGCGGTAAAAGCGCGAAGGGCCCGGGATTGCTCCCAGACCCTTCGCTGACCAACAGGAATTCACGTAACGCCGCGCGCCAGCGGCGGCATCCTGGAGGATGGACTACCGACTAATGGAAGCAATGATTGTGGTCATCGTCATCACCGCCGCCATTGTGATGGTGGTGGTTGCCGTCACCATCGTCATCATCCTCATCGTCACCGTTGTCGCCGCCAACCTTGCGATAACCGAACTTGAGAACCGGGTTCGAGTTCTGCAGCGAGAGTGTTACCGTTGCAACGTTCGGAGTGGCAATGCCGTCCAGGTCGTACGTCGGCTGCCACGTGCCGCAATCGTTGTTGTTGTCGTCGTCACCGTGGTGATCGCCGCCATTGCAACCATTGTGGTTGTTGTCGTCGTCACCGTGATGATCGCCGCCGTTGCAGCCGTTGCGATTGTTGTTGTTATCGCGATCGTTGTTGTTGCAGCCGTTATGGTTGTTGTTGTCACGATCGCCGCCATTGCAGCCGCCGTTGTGATGATCGCCGTCGTCATCACCGCCGTTGTTGTTGCAGATGATCGCCGGCATCTTCACACGTACCGTATTGGCGCCCGGCTGCAGAGCGATGAAGCTGTAGCGACCGTCGGTGCCCGTGGTGTCGCTGACGCCATTCAGCGTCACGATCGCACCCGGAATGCCAAGCTCGCCCGGTGCCTGGATGCCGTTGCCGTCGCGATCCTCGAAGATGGTGCCGCTGATCTGATACGGGGTCGGCATCGGAATCGGCGTACCAACCGAATCCACGGCGAGAATCTCGAATGGCGAGCGAATGGCGTTGAGGTTCGTGAGGTCAACGCCCGTCACGCGAATCTGGTAGACACCTGCGGGAAGCGAATCCGCATGGTAGTCCATCGTTGCGCGGTTGAAGGGCGCCGTGCTGATCATGAACTGCTCCCACTCCAGGTTGCCGGAGGGGTTGTTGTTCGCATAATGAACGCCGTTCGGAGAGATCACTTCATAGTTGATCGAAGGCGTGCGACGGTAGACCGGGTTCTGCGAATCGTCCGGAGGATTGCTCGTGGTCAGACCGGCGACAACGTTGCCTGCGGCATTGATGCACGGCACTCCGCCGAAGTTGCCGATGCCCTCAGGGCGGACGGCGGCGCCCGTCGCGAACGGAGGAATCGTGTTCGGCGTGTCGGGATCGTCCGTATCGTTGTCCGAGCAGTCGTACGTGCCGTGATCCATGTCACCATCCCATACCACCAGCGAAGTCTGCGGCGTGGGGACGCTCACGTAGAAATTCCACACACCGTCGTAGGTGGTAGGGGAGAGCGTCGGATACTGGGGATAGATGATGCGGGCGTCGCCGAGCGTGCAGAGCGGGGCGGAGTAGGCGATGTTCGTAAGGCGAAGGGCCGTCACCGAGCCGCTGACGCGAATCTTGAAGTTGCTCCAGAAGTATGCGCCGTAGTCCAGCGAACGAACGCGGAGCACATAGAAGAAGTCACCCGTGGCTGCGCGCGCCTGTGAAACGTTGTTCACCGTCGCGTTGAACCAGGCGTTATCCGGCATCGTATTGCCCATCCACTGCGCAACCTGGTAGGTACCGGTGGCGTCGGAGTTCGGATCGGCAAAGAGCGTGAACTGGAGCGGCTGTGTACCGATATCCCACATGCCGCCTGTCTCACCGTCGAAGATTCCAAGCTGGAAGTTCGCCGAGCCGGCCGGCGCGCTGATCTTGAACGTCAGAACCTGATCACCCAGGGTCTGAACACCGCTTCCCGTGATCGAGAGGAAACGCGGATCATTCGTGGAAGTGCTCGGGATGTATGCAAAGCGCGTCTGGGCGGTAAGGCCCGATACAAACAGCAGAAGCGATGCAACGAGTAGAGCAGGCGTGGCACATGCCTTGAGTAGACTGTTAGGCCTCATGAGATTGGTCATCGTTAGTTGTCGATTCCAGACCGGATCCAGGGCTCGAGGGAATGCCGGAATGGAATGCGCGTGATACATAGACATCGTCGAACGAAGCCCGCGTGGCAGATTTGCGGAGCTATCGCATGCTGCTCATGCCTACCCAGTGTGCATGCTCTGTCACGTCCTGGCACGTTCCGCGAACGAAGGGTGAGTTGGTGCTCAGTCGCGGAGTTGCGCCGATATCAAGTCTGCCGGTTCGTGCGGGGTAGCACGGGCGGCAGGAGCGCTCTATATCCTACAACCATGCGCGAACGCACGGCGACGGACTTATCAGGTTGTATTCGAACGGGAATTGGGATTGGAAGGTGGACCGTCGTGCAATAACCGAACAGGCGCAACATGGGATCTCATCGAACTGGAACACCACTTCCAGTCATGCTCCGTCCAAGAGAGCAGAATCCCAGGAATGCCGTGCAACCCTGACTCCGGCGCCAACGATTCTTCCCCAAATAAAGAATCATTGTACATGCCTCTTGATATGCCCGCCAACTGGACATCGGCTGAACACTGGTCGCAGGTTGCTGACCTTAGGTTTACAAGACGGGCAAACATACTACCGCAAGCACACGCAACGCAACACCTTCGTAATACGCGGCGATGATTGTTACGAACTCTCGCAGCAGGTCGGCCACGGTACGGCGCCAGTCATGCCCCATACCTTCCGGCGTCTTCCTGCTGCCAGGTGCGACCCGGGACCGAAATGGCATTCGTTCGAACACTGGAATGGCGATGTACGGCACGTCGTAAAACGAAACTGCCGCAGTCCCGGCATCGTGCAGGGACTGCGGCAGTCATTATGGTGCGAGGCCGGGCGTCAGTTCATATGTCCAACGCAGAGCCGGCCGTTGTTGTAATCATCCAGAGTGCTCTGCAGCAGATCGCCTCCGCACCAGCTCTTGACGTTGCTTCCCAGGTGATGCTGTACGAGCCACGAGTCCGAGGCGGTAATTGTTTGCTCGATACATGAGGGATCGCAGCCGTCCAAGATGTTCAGCTTCGCAGCGATCAACTGCGCGGCGAGAGCATAGGTCTTGTCGCCTCGCGTTGCGCGCTGCAGGATATCGATCAACTGGCACTTCGAGTAATAGGTGTTCCCGAGGCGAAGGTCGCTGGCGGGCCATGCGCATGGATGATTCACCCAGTATCCGCGGGTACGGGTGCCGACATCGTTGATCCGGTGATAGCCGAACGTCTCGACCTTGGTACGCGAACTCATTGTCAATGTGAACACGGAACTGCTCGGTGTTGCCGTGCCGTCCGGATCGGTAAGCGGCGTTACATCATCCGCCAGCGTGCCCAGATCCACGGTCAGTGTATAGGTGCCTGCCGACAGGCCGCCGAAGATGTAGTGCCCGTCGGCGTCCGTCTCCGTGGTCAGCTTCGCATCGATCACTCCGTCGTTGTTGTAATCAACGGCGAGATCGATCGTGATGCTGGGAATGCCGGCCTCGCCCACATCCTGCGTGGTGTTGTTGCCGCTCTCGTAATAGATGGTTCCGCTTATCACGCCATCGCTGAAGTCCGGACTGATCGGCAGTACCGGTGCACCGGTGGAGTCCACGCCGAGTGCATCAAGCGGGAACCGAAAGGCGTTGAGGTTGTTCAGATCCACGCCCACCACCTTCACCTGATAGACGCCGGCCGGAAGCGAATCCGCGTGATAGTCCATCACGCTCCGATCGAACGGGGCCGTGCTCAGATTGAACTGCTCCCACTCCAGGTTGCCGGAGGGATTGTTGTTCGCATAGTGAACGCCGTTCGGAGCAATCACCTCGTAGGCCACGTTGGGCGAACGCCGGGTGGCGGTGTTACGCGAGTCGTCCGGCGGATTGCTGGTCGTGTTGCCGCCGGTCTGCACTCCCGATGCGTTCACGCAGGGCTGCGTGGAGGTGGCGATTCCTTCGGGGACCGCCATCGTTCCCTGCGCCCAGGTTGGTATCGCGTTGTTCGGCGTATCGGGATCGTCGTCATCGTTTGCG
Organism: Kapaibacterium sp. (SeqCode); assembly: GCA_035549015.1. Classification (GTDB taxonomy): domain Bacteria; phylum Bacteroidota; class Ignavibacteria; order OLB7; family OLB7; genus JAFDZV01. The sequence continues at coordinate 91,933 of DASZRW010000103.1, read as the reverse complement.
GAACAATCGTACGAACCGAAGTCCATGTCACCATCCCAGATCGTGAACGATGTCGCAGGCTGCCGGAGATAGAGGTAGAAGTTCCACGACCCGTCGTAAGTGGTTGGATCCAGTGTCGGATACTGCGGGCAGATGGTCTGCGCGTCGGCGAGGCTGAACATCGGCGCCGTGTAGGCCACGGGCCGGTTGAGCAGTGCCACTACCGTGCCGCTGGTTCTGATCTTGAAGTTGTTCCAGACGTTCGGGACGGTGATATCCGGATTGTGCACTACCAATCGGTAGAAGTAGTCGCCGATCGGGCTGCGTGCGGACGCCGGATTGGTAATCGTTGCCGTGAACCAGGCATTGTCCGGCATCTGGCTGCCGTCCCATTGTGCGAGGAGCGTGTTGCCGCTGCCGTCGCCGTTCGGATCGGCATACAGTTGGTATTGCATCTGTAATGTGCCGACGTCCCATCGGCCTCCGGTTTCACCATCGAAGATGCCCACTTCGAGCGTGGTGGACGTTCGGGCTGCTCCCAGCTTGAGAACAACCTCCTGGCCAAGCGTGTTCAATCCAGCGCCAGCCATCGTAAGAAAGCGTCCGTCATCGGTACGGGGTGACGGGAAGTACACGTAACGAGTCTGTGCCGCGAGCGGCAGTGCGAGTATGGTCCAAAACGTGCAAAGGGATGCGGTGAACGCCGCAGCGTACCGTGCTTTGCCCCTGGACCGGCACGTAGCACCAAACATTGATAAACCCTCCATGGGTTCTATGTATTGAGAAGTGGCGTAGCCAGAGAGGGGGACCGTCTGCGCACGCCGTGGACCGGGTATTCAATTAACAAAATCTCTATGAGCCAATGATGAGGCCCGTATCGCTCCGAGAGTAACGGAACTGCCGGCAGGGCCGGCATGTCGATGCACGATTGCGGATCGGCGCCGTGCGAGCGGCCCATGGGGTGATGGCGCTAATCGGAATGAGTCCGTAAGGACAGGGATGCCGTGCCGCATGGCGGCACTCTCGGCAATCGCCGAGTTGCCGACGATCGCACAACGGAGCGATGCAACGCAAAAGAACGGAAAGGGGGTAGTTGCGTGGGGATCCCGTTCGCGTGCGGACACACGTGGCGGGATGTGCGGGAAGCCGTATTGCAGATGACGACCGGACACGGCATCCACGAGCACCAGGCATGGTGCCCGGGATGCGGCGCCATCATCGTGATTCAATCGCTGCGGGACGATCGCCCCTGACCGCAACCACCGGCAGAATGTGGAGGCGTCGGAGCAGCGTGCTCAACCGGCGATCGATGATCCGTTCGGAAAATCGACGAAGCCGTTGCCAACGTTCCGGGTAATTTCCTGAAGCGTACCATGAACGATCAGGCGTGGAGTCTGGTACACCTTCTTCGGCCGATCAGCACACTCAGCCGAATCGTCAGACCTCACGTGTGTGTCCTTTGTGTCCGTCATTGAACAAGTTCTCCAAGGCCGACAAACCCGTCGACGATTCAATTCCCGGCTTGCAGTCGATCGACACGCGAGCCCCCACTCTCTTCTCCGATAACATTGCCGTATCTCGGAGGATCAGGAGGCATCCCGCGGGACATGTCGTTCGTGACGAACCGAATCGCATCGCAGCTCATCCGCCCGGGATACCAGGGAGTATCCATGGCTGCACGCCGCACGTGATATCACGCCAATGTGCAGGGCGATGAGGGAGAGATCGATCCGCCCATGCTTTCGTTTACCACCAGATTCCCACCTCCCTTACGGGCGTGGTTGCCGGAACGAATGCAGCAGGCGTATACGATATCGCTGCGAAAACAACGATCCCTTCAATCCCAACGGGACAGCCCGGCCACCGGCCGTTCGAAGGCTGCATATCCGTCAGGCTCCGGTATCGTCATTCCATAGCTCACACCATTTCCGCAGAATGGCATTGCTGTGAGCTACAGTCCAATCAGGTCATCTTGGACGCAAGTCGGAGGCAAATTAGCAATGAACGCCGGCTCACGAGCACAGTCCCCAAATAAACTGCAGGTCATGCTGGGTTCATTGCCACGATCACGTCTCAGACGGCAGCACGTGCTTTTCGCGCCCAGAGAGACACTCGAAGCACATGGTGAATTGAAACGCGCCCCATCCGCAATCGGATGAAGGGGAACCAAAATGGTGAATTACCCTCATTGATGCAAATGTCCGTTGGGGGCTCCGGAGGGGTCAACGGTCCACGGAGATTCTGCCGTCTTCGGCCGCGACGCTTGCAAATGCGGCCTTTGCGGCTGCCAGCGTTGCATCGATCACATCCTCGGTGTGCGGCACGGCAACAAACCACGCCTCGTACTGGGATGGCGGCAGATAGAAGCCGCGATCCAGCATTGCGTGGAAAAATCGTGCAAATGCCGACGTGTCGCTGGACATCGCATCACGGAACGTGCGTACCGGACCACTTGTAAAGAATGGTGTGAGCATGGAGCCGGCCTGGTTCACCGTAAGCGGGACGGAGCTCTCCGCGGCTGCTTCCTTCAACCCGGCAGCAAGGAGGCGGGCCGCGCGCTCGAGAGGCGGGTACGGATTCTCCTCCTGCAGCGTCCGAAGCGTTGCAAGGCCGGCAGCAACGGCGAGCGGATTGCCGGAGAGCGTTCCCGCCTGATACACCGACCCAACCGGCGACACCACGTTCATGATCTCCCTGCGTCCGCCGTATGCCGCTGCCGGCAGCCCGCCGCCGATGATCTTGCCGAGCGTGAAGAGATCCGGTTGTATGCCGTACAGCGCCGCTGCGCCTCCCAGCCCAACGCGGAAGCCGGTCATCACCTCGTCGAAGATCAGTACGGTACCGTTCGCGGTACAGAGCGTACGAAGCTCCGCAAGGAACTCCGGTGCCGAGGGGACCACGCCCATGTTCCCCGCGATCGGTTCGATGATGACCCCGGCAATCTCACCGGCATTCGAAGCGAACAGCTCGCGCACGGACTCGATGTTGTTGTACTCCGCCACCAGCGTGGCGGCCGCAGTTCCTGCCGTAACACCGGGCGAGTTTGGAGCACCATGCGTCAGCATGCCGCTTCCCGCCTTGATCAGGAACGAGTCGCCATGGCCGTGGTAGCATCCTTCGAACTTGATGATCTTCTCACGTCCGGTGTAGCCGCGGGCAACGCGTACCGCAGACATCGTCGCCTCCGTGCCGCTCGAGACAAGCCGCACCATCTCCAGGCCTGGAAGCAGCCCGGTCAGCAGTTCCGCCATCTCCACTTCGAGGCGCGTCGGCGCGCCGAAACTGGTTGCCCGTTCCAGCTGGCTGCGCAGCGCCGCCACAACGTTTTCGTTCGCATGGCCGAGAATGAACGGTCCCCACGATCCCACATAGTCCACGTAGCGGTTGCCGTCCGCATCGACCAGCGTTACGCCGTGCGCCTCTTCGAAGAAGATGGGAACGCCTCCCACGCCGCCGAAGGCGCGAACGGGGGAGTTGACGCCGCCGGGGATCACCCTGCATGCGCGATCGAACAGTTCAGTGCTTGAAGTGTGCATCGGGAAGTACTCTGTCGAGAGGCATGCCGTTCCTCTATACGATGGAACGGCCCTGTGCGAAGCGTTTGGCGAAGTAGGAGATGATGATCGATGCGCCGGCACGCCGGATTGCGAGAAGCGATTCCTCCATCACGAGATCCAGATCCAGCCAGCCGTTGCGCGCCGCGGCGTGCAGCATGGCGTATTCGCCGGAGACCTGGTAGGCGGCTATCGGCACATCGGTGCTGCGATACAGCGCGTTGATCACATCGAGGCAGGGGAGCGCGGGCTTCACCATGAGGATGTCCGCGCCCTCATCCAGATCGAGCTGCGCCTCCTTCAATGCCTCGCGGATGTTTGCCGGATCCATCTGGTGCGAACGGCGATCTCCGAAACTCGGTGCGGAGTGCGCCGCGTCGCGGAACGGGCCGTAGAACCCGCTGGCATACTTCACCGCGTACGACATCAGAGCCAGTTCCTGAAAGCCGTTCTCGTCGAGCGCATGTCGGATGGCGGCGACGCGCCCATCCATCATGTCCGACGGTGCGACGATATCGGCTCCTGCCTCGGCGTGCGACACCGCTGTTCGCGCCAACAGATCCAACGTGGGGTCATTGAGAATCCGATCCCCCTCCAGCAGGCCGCAGTGCCCATGGTCGGTATACTCGCACAGGCAGACATCGGTCACGATCAGCATTCCGGGCACCTCCGCCTTGATGGCGCGGACGGCGCGCTGTACGATGCCGCTCTCTGCATATGCGCCGCTTCCAACCGGATCCTTCGTCTCGGGAATCCCGAACAGGATCACGGCGCGCACGCCAAGCCGTGCCAGCGCCACGCACTCGCGCACCGCCTCATCCACGGAGAATTGAAATACCTCCGGCATCGACGCCACTTCGTTCCGGACTGCTCTCCCGGGTACGATGAACAACGGGTAGACAAGCGACGAAGGGTGCAGATGCGTCTCGCGAACCATGTCGCGGATCGCCGCCGTGCGCCGCAGACGGCGGGGGCGGACGATCATTTCCATCGTCGTCAGTCGTTCGAAACCCTGTGGCATCATTCCATCTCCGCGATGTTTTCCGTGCCGCATTCCGGCCTGTTCGAATTGGCGGTTACAGGAGGGATGATTCCCGATGCAAGCAGGCGCTCGGCAAGCTGCCAGCCGGCCTTCACACGATCGCCAACAGAAACGCCGCCGCGATAGCTGCCGAGCAGATGCAGTCCCGGCAAACACTCCTCCGCGGCAGCGATCGCATCCAGTACGCGTTGATAGCCGAGGTTGTATTGCGGTATCGATCGCGGCCATCGTTGCAGATCGCTCGAGAGCGGTTTGCTGCCGATGCCGAGGATGCGCCGCAGCTCCCCGTGGACTTCGTAGAGCAACTCCTCGTCGCTCACGGCAGTGCGATGCGGATCGCGTGCACCGCCGGTGAACGCGGTCAACAGTACGGTCCCTTCCGGAGCCCGGCCCGGGAAGAGCGTGGAGGAGAAGATGACGCCCAGAATGCGCCTGTGTTCGGATGACGGTATCAACAGCCCGAAGCCGTCCAGCGGGTGTTCCACGGCGGATCGGCCGTACAACATCGTTGCCACCGCAAGCGGCGGATGTTCGATTGTCCGGAGCACGTCCCCAAGCTCCGGCTGTATCGGGGCCAGGAGGGAGGCGGCGGTATCGGCCTCGGTTGCAACTATCAGATCCCGAGCGGTGTACGTGTCGCCTCCGGCCTGCACGCTCCAGAGCGATCCCTGCCGCTCCATTCGCTCCACCGCGCAGCCAAGGCGGAGCAGGTCGTGCCAGTATTCCTGAATGGTCTGCGGGAGCATCCCCATCCCTTCGGTGAAGGAGAAGATCCCGCGCTCCGGTGCGGTTGCGGAACGTCCCTCCTTCGCGGCACGCCTGCGTTCCTTGCTCCGCTGGCGCTGCATCCGCAGTGCTCCGCGAATCAAACTTCCGTGCGTCTGCTCCAGCGAATGCAGCCCGGGGAATGCATGACGGAGCGAGAGATGCTCCGGTCTGCCGGCGTAGATGCCGGAGATGAACGGATCCACGGCATACTCCAGCACATCACGGCCAAGGCGGCGTTCCACGAACTGCGCCACACTCTCCTCGCGATCGGCCGGGGCGGGCGCAACGAAGCGCTCGCGCAGAGCCCGGAGGCGGGTGCGGCGGTTGAACAAGGCTGTTCGCAGAAACTCCCGCGGCGTTGTCGGCGCAACAACCAATGCTCCATCGCGCATGATGTAGCGGTTGGCGGCAGCCTCTCCCGGGCGAACGATCTTGTCGGCCAGGTGCAGATCCTCGACAAGCGCCGCCAGTTCCGGCGTCCCGGATTGTGCACTGTTCGGGCCGCTCTCCACCAGCGCTCCCTGCGCGTTCCTGCGCGAGCGTGCCACGCCCCCCAGGCTCGTGCGCCTCTCCAGCAATATCACGTTGGCGCCTTCGCGGGCAAGGCGGTGAAGCGCCGATGCTCCGGAGAGCCCTCCGCCGATGATGATCACGTCGTGCCGGCTCATGGACCATCCCTCCTTCCGATCGGCGCGGCCTCCCGGGCGGGGGCATAGCGTGCCGTCACGATATCCGCCAGAGCCGAGATGAAGAGGGGGGAATTGTTCAACGCGTACATCACCTCGTACTTGTGAATCCCATGCCGATGCGCGGTTTCCCGCAGTTCGATATCGAGCTCGTGCAGCGTCTCGATGTGGTCCGTCACGAAGGCGATGGGGATCATGAGAAGCGCCGTCACCTGCTCCGAAGCCAGACGCGCAATGGCATCCTGCGTGTACGGCTCCAGCCACTTCACCGGGCCGACGCGGCTCTGGAACGAGAGGGAATGCGGGAAGTCGTTGCCGCGCGTGCGCATCACCTGCTCCACCGTTGCGCGGATCTGGTGCGAGTAGGGATCGCCCGCCTCCACGTCGGCGATCGGCGTGCCATGTGCGGAGAAGAGGAAGTGCAGTCCGCGCCGTTGTTCGTTGGTAAAGCGCTCGGCGAGTGTTGCGTTGATGCGGTCATTGATCGCATCGATATAGCGCGGATGAAGGAAGTAGTCGCGGGCGGACTTCACATGAAAGCGGCGCGCATACCGGTCGCGGTGCAGGTCGCGCCACTCCTTGAAGCTGGAGCCCGTGGTAGTGCGCGAGTACTGGGGATAGAGCGGGAGCAGGAAGATGTTCTCGATGCCGAGCGAACGGAATTCCTCGGCGGCCTCCTGCGTGAACGGGTGCCAGTAACGCATGCCGAGGCGCACATGAAACCGGGCCCGGCCGGCGAAGCGTTCGTTGAGTTCCTTCTCGAGGGCGGTCGCCTGTTCGCGCGAGCGCTCCAGCAGCGGCGACTTGCCGCCGATCATTTCGTAATTCGGCCGAACCTTCGGCGTACGGCGGCGTGCCACGAACTCCGCGAAGAGTCGGCGCGGGAAGAGGCGGCCAAGCGCTCCGGGGAGCGGGATCCTGATAATCTCCGGATCGAGGAAGAGATTGGTGAGGAACGGGCGAATGGCGTCGAGCGATGTAGGCCCACCGAGATTGTGGAGTATGACACCGACCTGCTGCATACCGTGAAGATAAACAGACTCCGCGCATCGCGTGCAGTCTCAATTCGTCACGGGTTCTTCCGCCGGTTCTTTCGGGTGGTTCCTTTCCGCATACGGCGTCGGTGCCCGAAGGGGAAACGGCCCCACACCTGCAGGGCCGTTCCCACCATCGTGATATGCCGCCAGCTCAGCGCTTTGCGGCCGTGCGTTCGCCTCCGGTGAGGCCCAGCCGTACGGCGCGTCCAACAACGGCGGCCCGCGTTCTGTTCAGACGCTGGGCTATCTGTTCGTACGTATTGTCTGCCGCGAGCTTGCGCAGCAGGCTGTCCTCGTCCGACGTCCAGTTCCGCACCTTCTCGAGATTCCGGACCTCCCTCGTCAACCCCAGCTTCGCCGCACGCCAGCCAACCAGCGGCACCGTGCGCCCGATCGCCTCGGCGATTTCGCGGCGTGTCTTCCGGCCATAGTGTTTCTTCAGATACTCATCCTCGGCGTCAGTCCAGGCTCTGATATTCGGTCGCGGACGATATCCGTTGCGTCCGGCGATCTTCATAATCGTGGTGCTGCTTACACCGAGCTCCCGGGCAAGATTGTCGTATGATATCTTCCCGAGATTCTCAACCACCCATGCCGTCTGTTTCGCGGAGAGGCGAACCAGCTTCTTGCGAAGCTGAAGCTTGCCCGCCTTCAACTCCACGGCGTCGGTTGTTCTGCCCAGCTCGGCTGCAAGTGCCGCCACCTTCACAGAGCCATAGTGTTTTCGAAGATATTCGATTTCATCAGCAGTCCATGTTGCCGGGCGATACCTGCCCAGGCCCAATTGATGGATATGCCCGCGGACGCTCTGCTCCGAGCGTCTCAGTATTCGTGCGATCTCCGTGGCCGTAAGCTTCCCGTACTTCTTGCGGAGGTAGTGTTCCTCCTTCGTCGTCCATGGCCGAATGCCATGCCCCGGCACGCCGAGCTTCAACGCCCGATGCTGAACGGATGTGATGGTCCGTCCAAGCAACTCGGCCGTGTAACGCGATCCGTGTTTTGTATACGAGCGGCGTATGATAGCATCCTCCTCCTTCGTCCATCCGCGCCGCTGCGTACCCTTGCGCTCACCCTTCTGCCCCACCTCGCGCTGCGAGTTGTTCGTGGCAGAAGGCCAGTGGAACTGTCGGATTACAGACGGTTCCTGCCGTTCCGTGGATTTTTTTGATGATCTCATTGCTGCTTCGTTATCGTGATCGGAAGACAATCATTGTGTATGATCGATCGTGTAGATGATGCCGCACGAGTATAGTCGTCCCTGCACGCATGCAGGGACGGCAACCCGTCGACATGAAGCCATTCCCGACATGTGACAGCGATCACGATAGAGCGTGCCGTACGGCTCCGCTCATCCCGATCCGGGAATGGAACTGATATGTATTGCGCTTTTGATCGTCCGCTTGTGCGGGCGCGATGGTTGAGTACGTCCAAACGCTGTCGCCCGGCGTGGCATCATGGCACAGTCAGTAGTGTGGGCTACAGTGACCGTGCCGCCACGTCGGAACGCTTGAACGAATCTGGGGGTATCGCCGCGGTGCCGCTGCCAATCGCGGCCTCACCGGCGACATTGTCTGGGGTCGGATCCAACCACCCGGCATCGTGAATACAGAGTGCCGGGATTTGCATCACCGCTCGTTGAGTATCCGGCGCAGGCGGATTTCCGGCTTGGTCGCAGGCATATCCCGTCGAGCCAACGGAGGTCTACAATGCGATATCGGCGCCTGCCACCCTCATTCATGATTGAGGGGAGATACGGCAGAAGAACGCCGATGATGTAACGTATCCGGGAAATCGCCGGTTGGAATGCAGGCGACGCTGCAAGATACGTGAGGCCGCAGCAATGAAGCAATGGTCTTGACGGCTTCGGGCAGGCAACTCCCTGCATCGGGGGAAGATGCGCAACGTATCCCAAAAGTGTACCATCATATCATGGCGGGACCATTTCCCCTGGGGGGCGGCATTCCCGGAGGTCGTGCTGACGATGACAGGGCCGCCGACTTTCCTCCCCACCTGTCGGTATCGCACTCAACTTCTGCACGGGCTTTCGGCCCCTGTGTCAGACGGCGTCTGCTGCATGTCCACGGGGGAGGATGAATGCTCCATGAGTTCGTGCCAGAAGCTGAGCTGTTCCCCATACGGCCAGTGGAGCATGATGCGGCTCCGGACGGGCGAGGCCGGGTGGCTCCAGATGTGAAGCGGAAGCGCGTAGCAGTTGCCGTCCGCGTGCCAGACGTAGCAGGTTCCCATGTCGTCGAAGTGGAGGCCGCGGCCGAACAGGATGGAGAGTCCGGACTCGATCGGGAGCGGCGCCGCAGGCCACGGGTGAGTCGGCAACGGCCGCTCCGGAATGCGCAGGCCGGGCGTGATTGCTGCAAGCTCATGCGTTTGCTGGAGAAGCAGAACAATCATCACAAACCTCATCTGGCTCTTGAAGAATGTCCGGAGAAGGAGGCCGGAGGAACTGGGTGCCGGAGAGAATGAAGGCCGCGCCGGCAGGCCGCCGGTGAGGCCGCGCCGCCGAGGCGCGCAGGACCGTGCGCCGGGCTGCCGCACGATAGCCGAACCGCCGAGGGAGCCGATCATGCCGGACCGGCATCCACAACATTCCGCCGCTCGCGATGCAATGCGGCGGAATGAATATCATGCAACATGCTCAATACCCTAGTATTATTTGTGCGTTTTTGTATTTTCATCCCTGTCACATCCTCATATCCCGTATCGAGCAGCGCGCAAGGCGCAATCGATTTTGCCAACACCCTGGTGAAACCGTAGCCTCACACCGGCCTCGCCGGTCACGTCCCTGCCGATCACGTCTTCCGGAGCCGCACATGGCCTTCGTGTGCATCCGCGGGAACCTCCTCTCGCGGCTCATCCCGTCTCTCCGGTGAATAGCCCGAAAACGCGATCAGTCCCTTAGAACCGAGTGGCGTTCATGGCGCTGACCCTGCCCAAGCTGTGCCCGGTCAACTCCTGGTAACCCCGGTCGGTTCCTTCCTACATATCGTTCCTTCACGGAAGGCCCTCATACCGAATTCTATTGCCATGAAGCAGCTAACCAACCGTCAGCGCGAAGTACTCGATTTCATCGTTGCGTTTCAGGACCGCGACGGGCGTTTTCCGACAGGTCCTGAGATCGCAAAACATTTTGGCTTTCGCGACCCCTCACCCGCATACCAGCATCTGGATGCATTGGAGGCAAAAGGGTATCTGCGAATCAAGCGCTACGGCTATGGTCGTCCCACGTCGATCCAGTTAACCGATCGTGGCGTGTCCGCCGTTCTTCCCTCCTGGCCAATGCTTGGATCGATCTCCGCCGGACCGTTGACAGAGGTGGATCAGATCCAGGAACACCGCATCAGCAAGCTCACCGACATCGTTCCACAGCTGCAGTACGGCGATTTCTTTCTCGCGGTCAGCGGCGATTCGATGGTGGATGCCGGGATCAATCAGGGGGAGTTGGTTGTTGTACGGCCCGGCGAACCGGTTGCCGACAGCAGCATCTGCTGTGTCTGGGTGGAAGGGGAAGGCTCCACGTTGAAGTACGTTCGTTCCGATGCCGACCGTATCACGTTGATCCCTGCCAACGCACAGTATCAGGAACGGGTTTACCCGCTCGACCACGTCCGCATTCAGGGTGTGGTGATCGCATCCCTCGCCGTGACGCTCCGATAACGAATCCCGGCAGCGTTGTCGACGTTGGGCGGCAGGCTTGGTGGGGACCTGGTTTGTCGGCACGGTGTTGCCATGCGAACACCGTGCCGCACCGCGCACATGCGGCTGTGGATCCATGCATGCTCCGAAGCCTGCACACGGATTCGAGCCGTGCACGTTCGGTGTGCGCCGCCGGATACCGGGCGACGGCTCCATTGCCGACGTCGGTGCAGCATGTTCGCATGCGCGGGGACCGCTGCCGCTCCGCGTCCGTTCACATTGCCACAATCGGACCGAAACTATATCTCCATCACGATCGTTTCTTCCGATCAAGTATCATTGAGGATTGTTCTCAACACGATCGTATCCATGAAGCAGACCGTTTCCGAGCAGGCGCTGGCGCTGGTTGAAAAGAAGGTATCCGTTGCACGCGGCAATCTGACGCCGCAGGATGCCGCAACGGCCACGGGAGTCTCAGTCGACGAGGCGCGCGATGCGCTCTCGCGCCTGATGGAACTGTACGTCACGCGAGTAACCGCAGATGCCGAGGGGAATATCCTCTTCGCCTTCGAATACCCGCTGCGACGCCGGGGCACCAAGACCGCCGCCGAAAAATGGGCCGAGGTAAAACAGTCACTCTGGCGCGGCTTCAAGATCTTTTTCAAAGTCTGGATCGGTCTGATGGTCATCGTCTACTTCGCCATCATGCTGATCCTGTTGATTGCGCTGATGGTGGCGCAGCGATCCTCCAGCGGCAACGATCGCGACAGCCGGAGCGATTTCGGCGGCGGTGCGGTGGCCGGGCTTCTGCGTGTGATGTCGGAGGGGATTCAGTATGCGTTCTGGTCGCGGGCATACTCCGGAGCTCTGTACGATATCGATGCGCGAGGCAACCGGTATCGTCGTATGAACACTCCCCGCGGCATCGACGCGAAGAAGAAGTCCTTCATTATCGCCATCTACGATCTGGCGCTGGGGCCGGAACGGCCCGCGGCCGATCCGCTGGAGAACGAACGGGAGATCGCGGCCTTCCTTCGTGCCGAGAAGGGAGTGATCACTCCCGTCGAGATCACGGCGCTCTCCGGCTGCGCGGTGATGGATTCCGAGGAACGGCTGGCGGACTATCTGGTACGCTTCAAGGGCGATCCCGATATCACCGAAGAGGGGGTGGTGGTTGGCCAGTTCGAAGGCTTCATCTCCGGTACGGCCGCAAACGTCGATGCGCCGATCGTCCCCTATTGGAACGAGGTCGAGGCTCCGTACGAACATTCCGGCAACAGCAGCGGACGGAACATTGCAATCGTTGCGATGATCCTCTTCACACTGGCCGTTGGCGCGGGCATGCTGGGGGGAGGTCTGGAGACGCTTCGTATTTATTCGCGCTTCTTTCACACCGGCGCCGCGCGCTTCCTCCTCGGCTACTTCCCGATCGCCTTCTCCGGTCTCTTTCTTGTCACATCGCTGCTCCGCCTTCCCGGAACCAGGCGCAGAGAGGCGGAGCGTCTGGCGCGCGTACGCGAGAAGAAGGTGATGCGCGTCATATTCCAACAGCGGCTCTGGCGTGCGACGGCTGACCAGATGTACTTCGCGCTCGTCTCCCTGGGCGAGAAGGATCTGAAGCGAGAGGAGGTCCCGGAGGTGCTGCAGCGGATTCTTCCAAAGCTCCAGGGGGAGATCGAGCTTGCGGAGAACGGTGACGGGGTGTATGTGTTCGATCGCATCAAACGCGAAGTGGAGGCCGCCGAGGCACGACGCTAGGGGGCGCTCCCCCGCTGTGAGACAGGCGAACCGGGCACGTTCTTCCGCTGTCGGCGGTGGTGCCCGCGCCGCTCTTCGGATCGTGAATTTCCCTTTTCAACGTTTCCGCCGCCGAATATTTTGATCGGCCTTTCATGTACCGGTAATACCGAGAGGCCAACACCCGCATACCGGGAGCCGCACGTTCATTTCCCGCTTCCAACTTCATCTCACGGAATCATGATCGTCACTCGCATCTTTCCGAAAGCCGCTCTGATCGTTCTCATCGCAGGATGTATCGCACACCCGCTCCTTGCCGGCTCGCCGACTCCGACACAGCTTATCGATGAAGCCTGGAAGGCGTGGGAGCAGGGAGACGAGGGGACTGCCGAGGCGACATTCAACCAGGCGATCGGCAGCGATCCGGCGGCCAGCGCCCGCGCGCATCTCGGGCTTTCCATGCTGTTCAGTATGCAGCGTCGTTATCAGATGGCGTGGCATGCGTATCGAAGCGCCTACGAGGCGCTGCCGAACCGGGCTCCGTATCTCTATGCGGCGTGGACCACGCCGAGGATGCGGATGAACCTGGAGGACAAGGGGATGAACGTGCTTTCGATCGTTCAGGATCTTGCGGAGCATGGGGACTCGCTGGGCATACTCCGTGCAATGGCGCATGAGAGGCTGATCGATCATTTCCGGAACATGGGGCGGATGAGCACCGCCTTGAAGGAAGCGCGGGCGATGGGGTGCATCACGGACTGGATGGTGATCGGTCCGTTCGACAACATCTCCGCCTCGGGGCAGGACAAGGTATTCCCGCCGGAGCAGGAGTTCCGGCCGGACGCGAAATACTCCGGGAAGAACGGCATTCCGGCATGGTGGTTCAAGCCGGCGGCGATGCGGGTAGACAACTGGGTGGATTTCACCCGATACTTCTCCAACTCCAGTGCGGTGTTCTATGCCAACACATTCGTCTATTCGCCGGTACGGCAAGCCGTGAGCCTTCGTGTGGGGACGTCCGGTTCGTTCAAGGCATTCCTGAACGACGAGCTGGTGAACGAGGAGGCGGAGGAGTACGACAACGGGCTCGATACCTATATCGCGGAGACGGAACTGCAGCAGGGATGGAACAGGGTTCTGATCAAGTGCGGCTACTCCGAGATCCGCAGCTGCAACTTCATGCTCCGCCTTACCGACGCTGCCGGCAATCCGCTGGAGAACCTGAAGGTGAGCACCGATCCGCAGTTGTATTCCAACAAACCGGGTGCACCATCGAAGCGGTTCGAGAACTTCGCCGAGCGGTACTTCCGCGATCAGATTACCCTGCATCCGGACTACATCGAGAATTATCTGCTGCTTGCCGATGTCTATCTGCAGAACGACAAGGGAATCGAGGCGGAACTGATCCTTCGTGATGCGTTGAAGATATCGCCGAACGCGCCGGCCATCTACGACCGTCTGGTGGATGCCTATCAGCGTGTGGACAAGGGCGATGAGGCGGAGCAGGCGCTGGACAAGATCTACTCCATCGACAAGGACGCTCCGGTTGCACTGGAACACAAGTTCGCGCAGTATGTGAAGACGGAGGACTACGAGAAGGCGGAGGGTATTGTCGATCGCTTCGAACGAATCCTGCCGGGCTCGCTGGATCTGTATCGCCTGAAGATCGCGCTGTACGCGCGCCGGGACCTGACGGACCGGGTGATCGCGGTAACGCAGTCGGCGTACGAGAAGTATCCGTTGGACCCGGACATCGCGCAGGCATATGCGGGCCTGCTTGCGCAGTCTGCGCAGAAGCCGGAGGAGGCGATCAAGTTCTATCAGCACTACCTGGACCAGGTCACCGATGCGGATGTGATGCGTTCGCTTGCACGCCTGTACCTGAGCCAGTCCGACATCGGAAACTGGCGGCGCATGTACGACCGGCTGATCGAGATGAGCCCCGCATCCCCCGGCTACTATCAGTACCTGGCGAACAACTATTTCACGATGCGGAAGTACGACGAGGCGGAGAAGGCGATCCGCCGCGCCCTGGATCTCTGCCCGAACAGTTCCTCCGCCTGGTCGAAGCTCGGCGAGATCCATCGCATTCAGGGGAACTCGGATGATGCGAAGAACGACTACGCGCAGGCGCTCGTGTTCAGCCCCACCGACTACGATGCACGCGCAATGCTGCGCGAGCTGCAGGGGAAGCGCTCCATCTTCGAACAGTTCGCGCCGCTCGATGTGGACAGCGTGATCGCCTACGCGCACCACATGAATGCCGATCCGGACGACGGCGCAGTGATCCTTCTGGACCGTGCGCAGCACGTGGTCTACGGCGACAACGGCGCCTCAGAGGCGATGCAGGAGATGGTTGTGAAGGTGCTGAACAACCGCGGCATCGACGATTGGAAGGAATATGTGCTGCCGGTGAATCGCTACAACGAGGAGCTGATCGTTGAGAAGGCGGTGGTTGTGAAGGACGACGGCACCGAGACCAATGCGGATGTGAACGACAACTACGTTGTCTTCAAGTCCCTCCAGGAGAATGATGTGCTGCACATCAAGTGGCGGGTGAAGAATCACTATGCAGGCAAACTCGCAAGCCACTTCTTCGACTCCTACCAGTTCAACGGATACTATCCGGAGAAGCATGTGCGCTACGAACTGATTGTTCCGAAGGACTTCAAGTTCGAGTATCGTGCACAGAACATGAAGGCGGAGCCGCTCAAGAGCGATGTGCCGGACGGAGTGCTGTATCAGTGGACCATGGATACCATTCCGCCGATCTCCTACGAGTACGGAATGCCGCCGCTCGAGGATGTCTCCAGCACGCTCTTCATTTCGAGCATCGGAAGCTGGGAGTATCTGGTGGACTGGTATTCCGACGTCGCCTCGGCGAAGTCGCGTGGATCGTACGAGATCAGAGAGCAGGTGAAGGAGCTGTTGAAGGGGAAGGAGAATGCGTCCGACGACGAGAAGATGAGCGCGATTTACAACTTCATCACCGAGAACATCCGGTACAGCAGCGTTGCGTTCCGGCAGGGAGCATACATTCCGCAGAAGGCGCGCGACGTGCTCGTGAACAAGATCGGCGACTGCAAGGACGTTGCCACCCTCTGTATCGCGATGCTGCGTGAGGCCGGACTGACGGCGCACTACGTTCTGGTGAACACGCGCGACGAGGGGCAGAACCGGAACGCTCTGCCGGCCGTGGTGTTCAATCACTGCATCGTTGCCGTGGAGACCGGCGGCGGACAGAAGTTCCTGGATCTTACCGCGAACAACTATCCGATCGGCTCCATTCCCGAAGGAGACATGGATGCATTCGCGCTGGTGATCAGCCCGGGTGTGAAGCAACCGGTGTACCTGCCGCACGGCACCGTGCCGCGCAATGTGCTTACGCGCTCCACATTCCGTCTCGGCGCGGACAACTCCATGAGCGGCCATTGCAGCACAACCGCAAGCGGAACGATCGCCGCATCGGTGCGCGACTATTTCCGCGATCAGCCGAAGAAGGAGCAGGAGAAGAAGCTGCTGGCAGGCCTGGGTTCATCCTACACGAACGTGAAGCTCAGGAACTTCAGCTTCGAGAACCTGGACAACGTTGCGCCCAGCGCCGGCTACGCCTACGACTTCGACGTGCCGGACTACCTTGCCGAGGCAGGCACGTTCAGGATTCTGAAGATGCCGTGGTCGCATCCGGCCGAAAGCAACCGTGCCTTCTCCTACGAGAAGCGCGAGCTCCCATACGACTACTGTCCGGCGCAGGACACACTTACCGAGGAGTTGACCATTCAGGTGCCGGAGGGGTATATGCCGATCGAGCTTCCTGGAACGGTGCATCTCTCATCCAAGATCGCGGACTATACGCTTACCTACAGCTACAACGGCGGCACGCTCAGTGCGCGGCGTCAGGTTGTGGGCAAGAAGCGCGGCGTGGAGACGAATGAATATGCCGACGTGAAAGCCTTTCAGGCGGCGATGGTGAAGGAGGATTCTCGACTGGTGCTCCTGCAGCGGAAGACGAAACGATAGGCCGGCTGCGCCGCCGCCGTGCCCGGGCCGATCTCTCTTCGATGTCCGCATCGACAGATGTGCAGGCATCGGGCGGAGTGCGGCTGCAGTGCCATGTTGAACTGCGAACTCAGTACTCGCCGCGGCATGCGCACGGCGCCGTGACACGGGCGATGTAGTCGTCGAAGTTGCCGTAGTCGCGATACTCGATGAAGAGATCGAGCGACGGAATTACCTCGCGCGGCTCACGGCGAAGAATCGCCTCGTACGCTCGAAGGCATCCGATCATTCCGGCGCGATGGACGGCAATCGGATCGGTGGCGCTGTCCGGATGCGCAAGCAGAAATGCCGCGCCGGAGAGAAGGATCTGCGACATCAGCTCATTGCCGTACTTCGCGTGCCACGTGGCCATCGGCGACATGAGCTCGTCGCACGGGGTCATCAGCAGATCGGTCGATCGTGCAAGCCACTGCATCGCCGCCTGCCGCAGCGTTCGTGCGCCCTCTCCCAACGGATCGGTCTCCAGCCGCCGTGCAATGGCCATCACCTGCTCACGGTTCAACGGCTCATACAGTGCGGAGTCCGTCCCGGCAGTCTGGGCGGGAGCGGGGCTCCAGCACAGGAGCGCCAGCAGTGGAACCAGCAGGAGGAGGCGATTCATGGACGGCCGCTCAATGCTGCGGCTTCGCCACACTGCACTCGGCGAGAGCGTCGTGTACCCATGCATCCAGCGTTCCCCCGTTGCGTGCCTTGAGAATGGGATCGAGCTCCGGCATCGCCTGCGCGGGGTCTGCGTCGCGCAGCACGCCGTAGGTGCGAAGCGAACTCAGGATGCCGGCGCGATTGATGGCAACCTGATTGCCGGCGCTGTCCGGATGCTGCAGAATGTATGCGGCACCGCCAAGCATCACCTGCATCATCAGCTCATCGTGATACCGGTACTTCGACTGGAGGAAGGGATTGACGATCGCGGCGCATACGTTCACCGATACGTCCGGAGCATCGGTAAGCCAGGCGATCAACTCGGCGCGGAGCCCCTTTGCCTGATCGCTGCGCGGCCTGGTCTCGAGCAATTGGATTGCGGTGAGCACCTGTTCCTTCGAAGGCGCAGCAGGCTTCGTCTCCTGTGCAGATGCGGTGACGGAGCAGCACGTGCCGGCGAGCAGTGTTGCCGCAACGAGGGAGGAAATGGATTTCATCGTGACAGATCCTGAATAGAGGTTGGATGTGCGGCACCTCCGCATGGCCGAACGCCGGGCGGCTGCGGTATGTATGGAGACGCGTGGGGCCGTGCCCGCGCATCGAGAACTATCCTGCCTGGGACAGATAGCGATAGGCTACCCATGCCATCAGTGCGCTTCCTACCGGGAGAATGTCTTCGTTGATCGTGAACTTCGGATTATGAAGCCCGGCATTGCATCCCTCCTCCGCCGTGCCGGCACCGATCCACCAGAACGTGCCCGGAACCTTCTCGAGATAGTAGGCGAAATCTTCCGCCCCCATCATCGGCGCGGCCTCGTACACGGCGCCGGTTCCCAGCAGCTCTCGTGCGGCCTCCTGTGCGAAGTGGGTAGCCCAGGGATCGTTGTTCAGCGCCGGATAGCCGAGGTTGATGTTCAGCTCGTATTCCGCCCCGTTGGCAAGGCAAATTCCGCGGATCGTATCCTCGATTCTCCTGTGGGCTGCGCGCCGCCACTCTTCATCCATTGCGCGGAGCGTTCCCTCCAGCCGCACCTCGTCCGGAATGATGTTCGTGGCCGTGCCTCCGGCAATCTTGCCGATGGTCAGCACGCCCGGCTTGAACGGATCGAGCGTGCGGCTCACTACGGTCTGCAACGCAACAACCAGCTGGCATGCGGTCACGATCGGGTCCACGGTGGCCTGCGGCAGTGCGGCATGGCCGCCAACGCCCCTGATCGTGATGTAGATCTCGTCGGCTGATGCGAGTATCGTACCGGGATAGAACCCTACGGTGCCGGCGGCCACGCGCGGGGCCACATGCTGGCCGAACACCATGTCCACCTTCGGGCCGTCCAATGCACCTTCCGCTACCATCACGGATGCACCGCCGGGAAGCTTCTCCTCGCTCGGCTGCAGCAGAAACTTCACGGTGCCGGGGAGATGCTCGCGCAGTTCGGTGAGAACCATCGCCGCGCCCAGCGCCATCGTGGTATGCGAGTCGTGACCGCAGGCGTGCATCTTGCCCGCGTTCTTCGAGGCGAACGGCAGACCGGTCTCCTCCTGAATCGGCAGCGCATCCATGTCGCCACGCAGAGCAACACATCGCGAGGCCTCAGTTGCCGCTCCGCCTCGCAGCACGCCTACCACACCGGTTTTCGCCACGCCGGTTCGCATCTCCATGCCCAGCTCTCCAAGCACCGATTGTACCAGCGCGGAGGTGTCGTGCTCCTCGAATGCCAGTTCCGGGTTCATGTGAAGCGTGCGTCGTATTTCAACAAGGCGATCGTGCCGGCGCTTTGCGGCGGCGAGGAAATCGGATGGCGCGAGATTTGGCATGACAGCGTTGATCGTAGTCCACTGGGAGTTATCCGCATCCGTGCCTCCAGGCCCGCAACCGGCGGGACGGGGAGCGATATTCGGCGGGAACGTATGGCCGCTACGCAGCGGGATCCTGCGCCGGGCGTGGTTACGAGGAGTTCCCGGAGCGTTGGGCGAAGATACGATGCGACGGCGTTAGATTGTGGGGTTCGCCGCGTCGTTTGCTGAAACGGCGATGCATGCGCCGACGAACGGAGCGAACGCCGCTCGAAATCGGCCGCGCGGCATCGGCAACGTCTCCGCGCGGAACATGTTGCCAATCCGCCCTACCTCATGTTATGTTCGCCCGTTCCGGTGCGAATCCATTTACAGGGAGAACAATGTCGATAGGTTACAATAAGGTACTCGCAATCATCTTTCTGGCCCTTGGAGGGTTCAATGTTGTCGTGAACGCGATAACGCACGGCACACCGATCGCCTTCTTCTCCGGAGGGATGAGCCTGTTGATAGGAGCGCTCTATCTCAGCCGCACCTATTTCATCGTGGAGCCTGACCGGATTACGGTGAAGGCGCTGTTGGGGCCGCTTACGCGCACGTATGAGTTCTCCAGCTATTCGGACCTCGTGGTGGAGAATGGGGGCCGGAGCGTCTACGTTCGCGAAGGAAGCGACATGCGAAAGATTCGCGTAAGCCGCTGGCTCTCCAACGGTTCCGATTGGGACCGTTTCGTTGCGGAGATCGGATCGTAGTGCGCGGCGGAGATTGCCGGGCGCAGCGGTAGTTCGCCGGCGGACGGCAGCGGCTGCAGATCCCATGCCCGCACACTGTACGCTTGATACTGCAGCGGCCCCGCCGTCAACCGGCGGAGCCGCTCCAGGTTCGTTCATGCGTTCAGGAGATCACTTCCCCTGCGCGTAATCGTAGAAGCCCCGGCCGCTCTTCCTCCCCAGATGGCCCGCAGCCACCATGTTCCGAAGCAGCGGGCAGGGGCGGTACTTGTCGTCGCCCAACCCCTTGTGCAACACCTCCATGATCGCCAGGCATACATCCAGGCCGATGAAGTCGGCAAGCGTAAGTGGTCCCATCGGGTGCGCCATCCCGAGCTTCATCACGGTGTCGATGTCGGCGATGGAGGCAACGCCCTCCATCACGCAGCAGATCGCCTCGTTGATCATCGGCATCAGCACGCGATTGGAGACGAAGCCGGGGTAATCGTTCACCTCTACCGGCGTCTTCCCGAGCTTCTCGCTCAGGTCGCGCACCGTTGCATAGGTGGCGTCGCTGGTTGCGTAACCGCGGATGATCTCCACCAGCTTCATCACCGGTACCGGGTTGAAGAAGTGCATGCCGATCACCTTCTCCGGGCGGCCGGTTACGCCGCCGATGAGTGTGATGGAGATGGAACTGGTGTTGGTTGCCAGAATCACCTCGGGCCGTGCCAGCGAATCCATCGTGCGGAAGATATCCAGCTTCAACGTGACGTTCTCGGTGGCCGCTTCGATCACGAGATCGGCGGAGGGGAGGGCTGCCTTCAGATCGGTGGAGCGACTGATGCGCGCAAGTGTGGCGTCCTTGTCCGCCGTGGTGATCGCCTCCTTCTTTACCTGGCGATCCAGATTTGCCGCAATCGTCTTCACTCCCGCCTCGAGCCGCGAGTCGTCCACGTCGACAAGCGTAACGTTGAATCCGCTCTGCGCGAAGATGTGTGCAATGCCGTTCCCCATGGTGCCGGCGCCGATAACGAGGACGTTGTTGATCTCCATAAGCGTCGAGTGATAATGTATTGAGATGCCGTGCGGACGTTTGCAACGCCCGCCGGCCCCGAAGCCGCACGGCGCCTGATGTCCGGGCGAATGATGTGAACTGCGACGGCAGCCGTTGCCGTGCCGCGATTGCGTACGTCAGGTTTTGCGCACGTCACGTTGCCGGAGGCGCCATCCGCGCGGAGGAGCGATCGGCGAATTCGCCCCCCGGCATTCCCCACGCATAGTCGTAGCCGATGTCGCCGTTCTCGTGAAACGTAAGCGTGATCTCCTCACGGAACGTGTCGCGCTCCTCCGTGTCGCCATGGCCGAACACATAGGTGCGTGCACCGGCGAAGGTCCGTTCCGTGTAGCGGAGTTCGTGTTCCATCGCCGACGGATGATTGCTGCTCCGAACGATCAGCACGGAGGTCCCATCGCGGGATTCGATCCTGGACTCCTCGCGATGGTAGAGTGTGCCGTCGGCGCCGACGGCAGAGAACTCGAGAGCAACGTACCCCTCGCCGGCAGCCAGGGTCATCAGACCGGTAAATGCCGCTTCCTCGTGATTGATCCCCGGGCCGGAATAGGTTCCGGCGCAGTCGATGAGAATGGATTCGGGAGCAACGTTCATAGCCGTTCACCGGAGAGTGGCATCGTGACCGATTCGATGGATGCGGAACTGATGCGGAAGGATGGGGAGGGGGCGAACGACGCGTGAGCGCCGCTCGCACCTCCTGCTCAGATCATCTCCACGATGAGGGCCGTGGCCTCGCCGCCGCCGATGCAGATCGCGGCAAGCCCGCGCTTCAGCCCACGCTGCTTGAGCGCATGCAGAAGCGTTGTGAGGATGCGCGCGCCGGATGCTCCGATCGGGTGGCCGATGGCAACGGCGCCGCCGTTCACGTTCAACTTCTCGGCCGGGATGCCGATTGCATTCTGCGCGGCAAGCGCAACCACTGCGAAGGCCTCGTTCACTTCGAAGAGATCGATGTCCTCCACGCCGAGCCCTGCCTTCGCCAGCACCTTGGTGATCGCGTCCACCGGGGCGGTGGTGAACTCCATCGGCGCCTGTGCGTGCTGCGCCTGCGCGACGATGCGCGCAATCGGCTTCAGCCCGGCAGCCGCGGCGTGCGCCTCGTCAGCCAGTACCAGCGCGGCAGCGCCGTCGTTGATCTTCGATGCGTTGGCGGCAGTAACGGTGCCATCCTTCGTGAAGACCGGCTTCAGCGTGGGGATCTTGTCGAAGTTCGTCTTGGCCGGATCCTCGTCCGTGTCCACAACGATATCACCCTTGCGATCCTGAATCGTGACCGGTGCAATCTCCTCCTTGAAACGACCCTCGGCAATCGAGCCCTGCGCGCGTCTGTAGCTCTCGATGGCGAATGCGTCCTGCGCCTCACGCGGAACGTTGCAGCTCACCGCGCATGCATCGGCCGCTACCCCCATGGCCACGTTGTCGTAGGCATCGGTGAGCCCGTCGTTCTGCATCGAGTCGATGATGCTGCCGTTGCCGAGACGATAACCGTAGCGAGCCTTGTCCAGCAGATACGGCGCCATGGACATGTTCTCCTGGCCGCCTGCCACGACAATCTGTGCGTCGCCGCATCGGATTGCCTGATCGGCGAGCATCACGGACTTCATGCCGGACCCGCACACCTTGCCAATGGTGGTGCATGGAACCGAATCGGGAATACCGGCGCCCAGTGCCGCCTGCCGTGCCGGTGCCTGGCCGATGCCTGCGGTGAGCACATTGCCCATGATCACCTCGGAGACCTGTTCCGGCGATACACCGGCGCGTTCGAGTGCGGCCTTGATGGCAACGGAGCCAAGCCTGGGGGCTGCGAGCGAGGAGAGAGCGCCGCCGAACGATCCAACGGGCGTACGTGCGGCGGAGAGGATAACGGTAGCCATATGAATAACGGTGTAGTGCGAGTGAGATGTTGTGAACAGCGATGCGGATGCCGGCGGCCCAGCCGATGGAGCGGCATGGGATTCCGGACTGCAGATGAAAACGGCGTGCTCCCGACCGGAGCCCCCTGCGATGTGAAACGGATTGCGGGCAGCGGAACGGTACCGGGGAGCGGAACGGTACCGGGGGGAGCGGGACGGTACCGGGGGGAGCGGGACGGTACGGGGGCAGGGGAGAGCCAGCCGCGCCGGCTAGGCCTTCACCGCCACATTCTCCCGGGCCATCATCTCCACGAACTGCTTGAACAGGTAATCCGCATCATGAGGTCCGGGGCCTGCCTCCGGGTGATACTGAACGCAGAAGAGCGGAAGCTCGCGATGGCGAAATCCTTCCACCGTTCCATCGTTCAGATTGACGTGCGTTATATCCACGGACAGGTTCTTCAGCGAGTCCGCATCAACGGCGAAGCCATGATTCTGTGAGGTGATCTCATTCGTCGCGGTCAACAGATTCTGCACCGGATGGTTGGCGCCGCGGTGTCCGAACTTGAGCTTGTACGTGGTGGCGCCGAGCGCCAATGCCAGCAGCTGATGGCCCAGGCAGATCCCGAAGATCGGCTTGCGGCCGATGAGTTCGCGGATCGTCTCGATGGCGTACTTGACGGCATCAGGATCGCCGGGACCATTCGAGAGGAAGATCCCGTCCGGCTCCATCGCCATGATGGCGTGTGCGCTCGTGCCGGCGGGGACTACCGTCAACCGGCAGCCGTAGCTGGTGAGACGCTCCAGGATGTTGTGCTTGACGCCGAAGTCCATCACCACGACATGGAACGGACCGCGCTCCTCGAAAAAGGGAACGGGGCGGAGAAGGTAGCCGCTCGTGTCGCGTGCAGTCCACGCGTAGGGCTCCTTGCACGTGACGTAGCTGGTGAGGTCCAGGCCGGCCATCTGCGGAATCGAACGCGCACGTTCCACGAGCTTCGCATCGTCCAGCTCCTGCGCCGAAATAACGCCGCGCATCGCGCCTTCCTCGCGAAGAATGCGAACCAGCATCCGGGTATCGATCCCTTCGATGCCGATAACGCCGTTCTCGCGGAGGTAGTCATCCAGGCTCTTCTCAGAGCGCCAGTTGGAGGCGATTCGCGCAGCCTCCCGTGTCACGAAGCCCGCGGCATGAACCTTCGTGGACTCGACGTCGAAGTGGTTGGTGCCGACGTTACCCTGATGCGGGTAGGTCATCGTGACGATCTGGCCGTAGTAGCTGGGGTCGGTGAGTATCTCCTGATAGCCGGTAATCGAGGTGTTGAAAACAACCTCACCGGAGGTCTCGCTGTGGACCGCACCAAACGCCCTTCCGGTGAAAACGATACCGTTTTCGAGTGCAAGTTTCGCTTTCGGACGAGTTGGATTCATGCAGCGCAACAGGGGATTCAGGGGTTCGAAAAACGCTAACCGAGCAAAAGTACGAAAGGGGAGCGAATCGGATTGCTCCCCTCTCCGGCTGACACGAATTGATAGGATAGCCCGGGGCATGCGAGGAGCGGCCGGTGCTCATGCATGGAACAATCACGTCATGCATGGAACAACCATGTTCTGACGGGGTTGGGCTCAGTGTGAGCCGGGCCGGCCTCGTTCCAGTTCCTTCGCTTCGTTCCAGTACCGCTCCATTTCCTCCAGGTCCGCCTCCTTGAACGTCCGGCCGCTGGCGGCCAGGCGGGCCTCGATGTGCTGGAAGCGGCGGATGAACTTGTTCGTGGTCCGCTGCAGCGACTCCTCCGGTGCCACGGCGATGAATCGCGCATAGTTCACGAGCGCGAAGAGGAGATCGCCGAATTCCTCCTCGACGTCCTCCTTGCGCCCTCCCTGCTGTGCCTCGCGGAGTTCCGCGATCTCCTCCTCCACCTTGGCCCAGACATCCTCCGGTTCCTCCCAGTCGAACCCAACCTTCGACGCCTTCTCCTGCACACGGTCGGCCCGCTGCAGAGCGGGGAGCGCACGCGGCATGTTGTCGAATAATGATGTGCGCCCCTCCTTCATCTTCAACTGTTCCCAGTTCTGGCTTACCTGCTCGGCGCTGTGAACGTTCTCGTCGCCGAACACGTGCGGATGGCGGTGCACCAGCTTGCGCGATATCTGCTGAACCACATCGTCGAAGTTGAAGGCGCCGCGTTCTTCCGCGATCACCGAATGCATCACGGCGTGGAGCAGGATATCGCCAAGCTCCTTCTTCAGTTCGTCATCGTTTCCATCCTCGATCGATTCCTTTACCTCGTAGGCCTCTTCCACCAGCAGCGGAGCAATGGATGCATGCGTCTGCTCGCGGTCCCATGGGCAGTCGACGCGCAGGCGCCGGACGATCGCGAAAAAATCTTCGAATGTCTCGGTTGGAGGATTCATTCCCTTGGAGTAATTGTCAACGGTTCGTACTCAGCGCAGAAACGATTTCTACGGCTCGGCCAGGTCCGCGCTGCGCATCGGTATGCCGTGCATCCGCTCGCCACGGACGATCGCAGTCAACATCAATTGCAAAACCAGTCCCGGATCTACGCGGCTTGTTTTCAGCACGATGTCCGCCTGCAACAACGACTCGAAGGCATTGCGGAGATGCGCCATCGGATAGCGCGACAATGCCGCCTGATATTCGTTGATGAAGAAGGAGGATATCGACAGTCCGCGGGCAAGCTCATTGGTGTCCTTCGTGCGGGTGCGCAGTTCCACGAGCCGCCAGAGGATGCTGAAGTATCTGGAGAGCATTGTGAGAATCAATTGCTCGGACTCGCCGGCACCCAGCATGCGATCGGTGATCTCGATGGTCAACTCCAGATTCTTCGCACCCACCGCCTTCTGCAGTTCGAAGACATTGTACACCTTCGAGGCTCCCACCACCGCGCGCACATCCTCGGCAGTAATGCGCTTGCGATCCTCCACGAACGTGAACAGCTTTTCGATTTCATTGTTCAGAACACGGAGCGACGCGCCGGTGTAACCAATGAAGAGCTCCACTGCATCCGGCGTGATTTCCTTGCCGCGCGACTTGATGCGAGCGGCCGTCCAGGAAGGGATCTCGCGATCGTAGATTTTCTTGTAGTGAATGGCGGAGCCGTTCTCCACGATCAGATTGTACGGGGCCTTCGCACTCTGGCCTCCTTTCCCCTTGCTGAGAATGTCGGACGTAGCAGCCGTCATCAGCAGAAGCGTGGAAGGGGATGGCGATCGGAGATATCGTGCGAACGGCGATGCGTCATCCGGCTTGCCTCTCAGCGCGAACGTGCGATCGATTTCCTTCACCACTACCACGCGCCGCTCCGCCATCAGAGGATATGCCGATGCACGCTCCACGATGTCGTTTACGGTGATGTCGCTGCCGTGAAGCAGATCGTAGTTGAAACTGCGGGTGCTCTCGTCGACGGCTGCGGCTATCAGCCGTGCAGCGGCCTCCTCGATCAGGAATTCCTCGTCGCCGAAGAGAAAATAGACGGGATCGAATTTCCCATGCTTGATTGCGGTTTCGAGGCTGTTCGGAGCAATGATCGGCATTGACGCAGCGTGATGTTTGGGGTTCCTTGAAGCCTGGACGGTGCACTGCAGGGGACGCGAATGATCCGCCACAACCCCGGATCCCCTGCCTGCAGTGAAACAGCGCACCACGATTTGTTGGAGCCGCTGTTCGATGCCGACCAATATAGCGAACGCTGTCCCGATTGCGGTTCTCGCCCGACGGCACCACATATTGAAACGGTAGCGGGCGCCTCACATCTGTGAGGCGCCCGCCTGTATCGATCGCCGTCGCTCTGCGGAACCCTTGCAGGATTCGGTTGCCGGGGGGTGCGGATGTGAAGCGCGAGGATGCGCCCGCAGCCCGTCCGGGCTTGAAGAGGATGCTACTCTGCGCCCGATGTGTTGTCGGAGCCGGCATCCTTGCGCGGACGTCCGCGACGCTTTGCGGGTGCGGGCGCTGCGGCAACGATCTTGCGCGGACGTCCACGGCGGCGCGGTGGCGTCGCTGTTGTTTCCGCTGCCGGGTTCTTGCGCGGACGCCCACGGCGCTTTGCCGGTGCTGCGGCAACGTCAGTGGCAGGATTTTTACGCGGACGTCCACGACGCTTTGCCGGTGCCGCGGCGACATCGGCTGCAGGATTTTTACGCGGGCGTCCACGACGCTTTGCCGGTGCTGCGGCAACGTCCGCGATCGGATTTTTACGCGGGCGCCCACGGCGCTTTGCGGGTGCCGCTGCTGCCGGTGTTTCCGGGTTCTTGCGCGGACGTCCGCGACGCTTTGCGGGTGCCGCCGCTACCGGGGCCTCCGGATTCTTGCGCGGACGCCCACGGCGACGCGCCGGAGCCGGCGTTGCGCTTTCTCCTTCTGCTGCATTCTTGCGCGGACGTCCACGACGCTTTGCCGGTGCCGCGGCGACATCGGCAACCGGATTTTTGCGCGGACGCCCACGGCGACGCGCCGGAGCCGGTGTTGCGCTTTCTCCTTCTGCTGCATTCTTGCGCGGGCGTCCACGACGCTTTGCGGGCGCTGCGGTTACATCGGCAACCGGATTTTTGCGCGGGCGTCCACGGCGCTTCGCCGGCGCTGCCGCATTCTTGCGCGGGCGTCCGCGGCGACGGCCACCTGCTGCCTGCGACGGAGCGGCACCGGCTGCAGGGCCTGCAAGAAGAAGCGAGGCGCCGAAGAGATCGTTGATGATGCGGGAAAGGTGGCGGGCAAGGTCTTCGGAGTCGAGATCGATAGCGCGATATCCGGCAACTATTCCTCGGGCTCCCAGATCCTGAATATCCTTGGCAATTGCAGCCAGCTCACGCCTGTCCATCGAAGCTACTACCGCGCCTGCGCGAAGCGGTGCACCGTTCGGTGCGTAGAGGACGTAAACGAAATTTGTTCCGTGCGAGGCGAAGTGTGCGATCGGATGATTGGGACCCGCGTTTACATTCTCGAAGATTGATCCGATCTGTGAGAGAAGTTGCGATGCAATTTCGCTCCACAATCGTGACTCGCCGAATGCGCTGGCTGCCATGTATTGCTCCTTGTTACTTCATTGCTACGCCGCGGAAATTACCCGGGCACCAATTGCGATTAATATACGCCGATGTGGTCCAAATAACTACGCTCAATGTTTGTATGCCGACTCCTCTATATTGCATCCGAGCGAAATATTCCGCATGCATCCGCCATCCTCTGTCACCCCCTCTCATCCCATGCGCATGTATTTCGATATGATGTGCGGGCCGGATTGTGGACACGATGACGTGTTCCGAATTCGTCTTCAGAGCCGCATCGATACCGCCGGATAAATCGATCTCACGGCGGGATGTTGGTTCGCCGGCCGACCGGGTTCCCGCCGAATGGCTCGATGCGTATGCGGTGCCTCGGCGCCTTGATATATCGGTGCGGCAGGGCCGGTGCCTGGCGGATTCGTGAAGCAGGGCAAGCAGCCGGGGCGAGCGGGCCAGCCAGCCGGGGGGGAGAGCAGCCGGGGCGGGTGGAGCGGTGCCCCGCCCCGGAGCAGCGATTCCGGGTTCGGTGAGACCGACGTCACGAACTGAAACACAGGCGTCCTTCAGGAGCCGACATGCCGATCCGGAGGTGTGGAGCGGGGGTGCAACCGGGCGGGTACTCCAGGGAACAAGCGGCGCCTCCGTCCTTCTAAAGAGGAGAGTAACTTTTTGTCCTTCTCTGCTTATATTCGATCCGGCCAATCGATGAACATCTTGCGCAAGGAGCGGCCTATGAACACGAAGCGGTATATCATTGCTGTGCTATTGGGGATCGGCGTCGCATTGCCGGCGTTCTTCCCTGCGAAGCTTCCGGCCGGCGACCAGGCGATCACGGTGCGTTCGGTCTACCCGAATCCGTTTACCGTTGGTACAACCTTCCAGTTGACGATGCCTCGCACCGGCCAGATCAGGATTGCGGTGCACGACATTCTCGGCAAGCAGATCAAGACGCTCTTCGAAGGGGAGCATCCATCTGGGCGATACGACATCTACTGGGATGGCAAGGACGAAACCGGCAGCCCGGTGATTCCGGGAATCTATATCTGTTCCCTCTTTTCATCGGATAGCTACGTGACGAGTGTCAAGGTGGTGAAGGTGCAGGGATAGAAATCCGAGACCCGATACACAGGCAACATTCCGGAGCGGGCAGCCACAGAGTTGCCCGCTCGCTGTTTCGAACCCACCCTGTCCGCCGTTTCTCTTCTCGCACACTCAGGGCCGGGCGCGTTCAGGGCCGGGCGCGTTATCCCGTCGCTGCCGGCGTTGGGCGGATTGTGTCGCGTGGCAGTGTACGGAGACGCGGATGGTGAAGCGCGCCGCGCCGATAGGGAGCGGGCCACAGCATGAACACCGGGAAACAGTTGACGTTGGCGACCGCAATGGATGGAGTCTGCGTGCAGGGAATGGTGCCGAAGGCCGCTAGCGCGGCGACTGGTGCTGAAGAACGGTATGGTTGGCAGGAGCGGTATGGACGCGGGCAAGCAGGCGGTCCGTTTCCAGGATAACCTCCTCCGCGCTGATCGCCTGCATGCAGGTGTCGTTGGGGCGGATGCAGGTAATCATGGTGCAGGGGCTGCACGGAAAGAGATGGGAGATGGCCGTGGCATGACGGCCGACGGGGCGGAAGATGTGGTAGGAACCGGGTCCGAACAGGCCCACGGTCGGCACGCCGAGGGCAGATGCCACGTGCATGGCTCCGCCGTCGGAGCTCAGATAAAGCGATGCCCGTTCCATGAGGGCAGCCGTGCCACGCAGATTGAGCTTGCCGGATATGTCCACCGGGGAGAGATCGCGGATCAGGGAGACAAGATCGGCGGAGCGATCCACCTCCTCGGGAGCGCCGATCAGGACAATCTGCATGCCGTATGCCGATGCGATGTGCCGCGACGCCTCGGCCAGCTTGTCCAGCGGCCACTCCTTCAGCGGAACCGACGTGCCGGCATGGACGATCGCAAACGGGCCTTCGATCCCGTGGGCAAGCATGAAATCTGCGGCCTGCTTCCGTTCCTCGTCCGTGACCCAGTACTCGAGCTTCTCCACCGGCTCCGGCTCGATGCCGAGCGGACGAAGGATTGCCCACAGGCGCTTCACCTCGTGGCTGTGAGGCTGATTGGTGCGCTTCCGCTCCAACCATTCCCGGAAGTGAACGCGCCCGCGATTGATGCGCCGTGCGCCGGAAAAGAGCCGGTCGGTAACGGTGCGCCAGTCGTCGCGCAGCCCGATCACCAGATCCGGCTTCCACGAACCGAGCTTCTGCCGGAGATCGCTGAACTTGTGGGCGGCATAGGGATAGCGGGCGAACTCCCTGCTGTTGTAGATGACAATCTCATCCACGTTCGGATTGTTCTGAAGCACGGTCTGGCTCCATTCACCCACAACGATTCTGATCTCGGCCTCCGGGAACCGCCGCCGGATCGCGCGCAACGCCGGCGTCGCGAGCAGCACGTCCCCCATGTGGTCGAGCTTGTAGATCAGAATCCTGCGAACGTTCCGAAGTGATCGCCACCCGTACAGGGCACCGATCCCCGTGGAGAAAGCGTGCAACAGGGGTTCGTTCATAGAGGCCCAAAGATAACCGATAGAACCGAGCGTCGCACATACTAAAATCTTTTCCGGAAATGGCGGTGCCGCGCGGAGCGGAAACAGCAGTGGGGAACCGAAATCCTCCGGCTCCCCACTGCCTGATCTATGATTCAGAGGCCGGAATGGCCCCGCCCTTGCTACAGCCCTCGCACAGTTTCCCCAGCATGCACGTCGACGAGATAACGACGGCCTCCAACCGAAACGATGGCATTGCCGTCGCCGGTGTACTCAACATCTCCGTTGCGGGAGATTACACCGTCGGGACCCATTGCGCGGACCGTGACATCGCAGTGCCCTCGCAGGAAGCCCGCAGCCCCGGTAGGGTGATCCGGCAGCCTCAGGCGATTCCATGAAAGCGTGATCGCAACATTGTCGTAACGCGTGTTCGATACCGTGGCCTCTCCCTCCCAGCGGTACTCTCCGCGCATGCTCCGTTCATCTCCGGCCGATGCACCGTCGAAGTTGATCGTGCCGTGTGCATCGCCGCGGGCGGTCAGCAACCCATTGCGGAATGTTCCGCTGACCGCGACATCCGCGCTGCGCGGACCGGCAAATGGAACGGTCTCGCTGCCGCCGCCCAACTGCGAGAAGCGAAGGGCGTACTCGATCTGCCACGACGAATAATTGTTTGCGCTCTGGCGCTCGCAGGCAAGCTGATAAAGCTGTGACCGCGTAAGAGGTTCGGCGATCGAGTCGTTCCGCGTGACCACCAGTTGCGATATGGACGTGGCGTCCGTTGCACGACGGAGCGCGCGCCCACGGCCTGCGGTAATGAGGTCCGTTACCACAGCCGAAAGGCCCATGCTCTCGTGGCCCAGCGTCACCGCAACCATCGAGGCCACTGCATCATCGGCAGTCGAGGCCGCCTGCGTCGGGGTGTCGGCAGAACATCCCCCGAGTAGTGCCGCCGCCGCCAACAGTATCATGAACAGTACCTTCTGCATCGAGTCTCCTCCTATCAGACATGGCTCGTCGTCAACAATCAATCGGCGGTACATTCTGCGGTATCACGTCAACGTACCATCGTTGTTCGCGGTTAGCTGCTCCACTTGTTGTTAATCGTCTTTTATGATAGTGACCCCTTCGGGTCCGGGTGTGTCACAGCGGTATGACGAGCAACTCACGTGCCAGTTCCGATGTCAACTGAAACGAAGTGTGGCGGGTGATGATGGTGAAACATGTCGTGACCGTGCTTCACGGAGGGCGCTGCACGGTCACGTTCGTTTGTCGAGCGGCGGATGCCGTTGGCGCCGGCCGTGCCGATCAGCTCCGGTCCGCCTCCTGGCCACGCCGGCGAAGGCGGCTCACGATGGCAAAGGCGATGAAGCCGAGAGCGGCCGCCAGGCAGACGTGCGGCCACCAGTCGCCCCACTGCACATAGAGCGTGTTGTCGCTGCGCAGTTCGATGGCGCCGGTGGTCGTGGTCCGTTCGTTCTCCGGGGTCTCGTTGACGATCGATCCGTACGGCGTAATGAAACAGCTTATGCCGGTGTTTGCCGCACGCGCAATCGATCGCCGTGTTTCGATGGCGCGCATGATCGCGATGCGTTCGTGCTGCAACGGTCCGGGCGTTCCCATGTACCAGCCATCGTTCGTGATGATGGTCATGAAATTGGCTCCGGAGTCCACGAACTTCCGCACCACATTCGGATAGACGCTCTCGAAGCATACCACCGAACCGGCGCGGGCAATGCCGCCGCGGTAGGGGACAGGCATCGTCACGATCTCATGTCCCTTCCCCCAGGTGGAGATGCCGACTCCCCAGTTCAGCATCTTGGAAAGCCAGGGGACGTTGTCGATGAACGGGATGCGTTCGCCGAACGGAACCAACTGCATCTTGTGATAGGCTGCTGCAAGCCCCTTGCCCGGGAGGAAGAGCCCGGCGGAGTTGAAGTGGTCGAAGCGCACCGTGTCCAGCCCCTTCGGACCGCCGGCACGCTCGAACATCTTCGCGCTTGGAGGGGCGGAGGCCGCATCCGGATACTCCAGGTAGTCCGGAAAGCCGGTGAGCAGGGGAACTCCCAGTGTATCCACCATCTGCTGCAGCTCCGCATACTTCCCCTCGAAACCGGGCGCGGTCACGGGAACCGGCACGGCCGTCTCCACCCAGAGGAACATGTCGGTCTGCCGTCTGCCCGGCGAGGCGAGAGCGATGTCGCCGTTGAGCCGGATGTGGTTGGTGGTGTCCGCCTGATTCCACTTGTCCCACGGGTCCTCATTCGGCTGCACCACCGTAACCGTCAGGGTTTTCTCCGGAAGCCGCCCCCTGTTGCCGTTCAGTACGAAGATGCCGTAGAGAAACGGCGGGATCAGTGTGAGCGCGAGAATGGCGATGCCGGTTTTGAACATGCGCCTTCGCTCCGCTTCGTTACCCCGCAGCGAGAAGAGCATTGCCGTCAGGATCGAGTTCTGCACCAGCAGCAGGAAGCTCAATCCCCACACCCCCGTGAACTCGATGAACTGAATGTAGTAGATGTTGTAGGTCTGCGTGTTCCCCAGCGTGAGCCACGGATAACTTGCATCCCCCAGGGCATGGAGATACTCACCGCCGCACCAGAGGAAGGGGAGGAAGGCAAGCGCCACGTAGAGGGAGGTCGACCTGCGCACCGCCCGGTAGATCATCATCGGCACGATGAAGAAGAGCGGGTGGATGATGATCAGCAGCACGCAGCTGATCATCAGAAACTTGTCGGACCGCGCCTGCCAGCTCCCAATCCACCAGCTCGAGAGCGCCGAGAAAATGAAGAACGCCCCATAGCTCCACCGGAATGCCTGGCGATACGTCCGGGCGCGCTCCAGTGCCACCAGCAGGGGAACCAGGCCGATGGATCCGAACAACCCAATCGGATTCGGCGGATAGGCCAGGCCCAGAAGAACGCCGCTCAGCACAAGCAGCAACCAGGTTGGGGGGGTACGATCGATTGGAAAGCGATCCGCTGTTGTGTTCACGCGCGTCCTGAAGGCATTGTGGGAACGTGGATTGCATAGGTCGTCCGGTGAACGAAATTACGAAAGGCCGGGAGTCTGTCTCCTTGTATCCTCAGCGAGGAGCCGTCATCTTTCGTGCCTTCGGGCCGGTCTTCGTCCCCGGTGGGAAGGCTGCGGATCCCCTCCTCGCATCCTCACCATGTACGGCGCCTCCGGTAAAGCCGCTTTGTGCGTCCCCTCCGGCGCCATAACTTTGACCGCATGTTGATTCGCAAACTCTTCCTTCTGGCCCTTCTGCTCGGAATCCCGGCGGTTGCGAGCGCTCAGTCGCCGATTTCGTTCGACTCTCTTGCGCGCGTGATCGATCCGTACTTCGCTCCGGAACTCATCAAGGACATCAAGGACGCGCTCCCGCAGGCTTCGTACGACATATGGGGCTACGATGTCGGTGATTACACGGGCGACGGCGCCAACGACTTCGCCCTTGCCATTCGCGCCAGGAACGATACGCGCAAGCGGATGACGGTCTACATGTTCGTTGACGATGAGGGAATGCTCCGTCTGGTGAAACAGACGCCGGTGGATTTCATCGAGCTGCCGATTGAAGTGGGTGTGGCGATATCGCAGGGGAACGTCTACATGACCCGGAAGGTAAAGGAGTTCAACTG
The DNA here is from genome assembly GCA_035549015.1 of Kapaibacterium sp. (SeqCode). GTDB lineage: Bacteria > Bacteroidota > Ignavibacteria > OLB7 > OLB7 > JAFDZV01. Next base: position 58,145 of record DASZRW010000103.1, on the reverse strand, counting down.
GGAGATCCTCGGCTATCGGTATCGCGACGGTGTGATGATGATGGTGGACAAGTTCAGCACCATGCAGCAGGGGAACATGACCTACGAGAACTATCGCAACTACCAGACCCTCGAGGGGTATGAGCGCTACATCAACAGTGCCGATACGAACGTCGTCTTCCGCTCGGACTTCCTGACCACGCCATGCTACAATCGCGGTCGGGATGTCTCCAGCGGCTATCAGGCAACGGCCCGCGCAGCCATGACCCGCTACATCACCAGGGGAAGCTATTACTGGGGCGGCGAGGGGGATCTCTCGCTCAACGTCAGGTCCGCGTACGACAAGGATTATCTCTACTTCAATATCTCGGTTCGGGATGACGAGGTGATTCCCGTGGGGGTGAACAACGTGGATACCGCGGCCGATCGCCTCGAGCTCTGGCTGGACATGTATTCGCTGGGCGATCGCTTCCGTGCCGGGCGGCGCGCGCGCGACTTCCGCATGAAGACGGACTCCAACATCTACGCGATGACGATCGCCCTCGGCGATTTCGTAGACCAGCAGCCCCGCGTGCGTCTCTCCAGTTCGAACAACATGGACGACGTACAGCGCAATGCCGCGAAGACGATCAAGGCCGTTGCCGCCAGAACGGACACCGGCTATACCGTGAAGCTTCGCATCCCTTTTCTTCTCTTCGGGTTCAACGGCGTGCCGATCGAGGACAACGATCCCATTCAGTTCGGCATGAACGTTGTGGTGCACGATGTGGACAACCCGTATCGTCCGGAACAGGTCACCACGATGACCACGAGCCAGGACTTCGACCGGAGCAAGCCCGCCACGTTCGGCGGCATCGTGCTTCTGCCCAACACCAGCTTCTACGGTGAATCCACCAATATCTTCCTGGGCGATCTGAAGGAGCGCCTGAACGAGGTCGGGTATTAGATGATGTTTCCGGAGGACCTCGAGCGCGAGGCCGCAGCCATCGCACGCAATCTCGCCGACGTACGCACGCGCGCCGACGCCGCTGCGCTCCGGGCCGGACGCAATCCGGCCGAGGTTACGATTCTCGGCGTCACGAAGACGAAGCCGGCCTCCACGGTGCGTGCCGCCGCCATGGCCGGCATTATCACGATCGGTGAGAACTACGTGCAGGAACTGGTCGCCAAGCATGACGAGCTTGGGGATATCGTTCGGTGGCACATGATCGGCCATCTGCAGCGGAACAAGGTGCGCCTGGTGGCGCCGTTCGTTGCAATGATCCACAGCGTGGACTCGCTGCGGCTTGCGCGGGAGATCGGGCTCGAGGCTTCCTCGCTCGGGCGCAGCATCCCGGTTCTTCTGCAGGTGAACACGTCCGGCGAGGAATCGAAGTTCGGTGTGGAGCCCGGTGCCGTTCTGGAACTGGCGCGATCGATTGCTGCGCTTCCGGGCGTGGAACTGGAAGGGATGATGACGATCGCGGCGTTCCTGAACGATGTGGAGCTGCTGCGTCCGATGTTCAGACTGTTGCGCGAACTGCGCGATGATGCCGCGCGCGCGCTGGGCCATCCGCTGCCGCATCTCTCCATGGGGATGACCCATGACTTCGAGACCGCGATCGAGGAGGGGGCAACGCTTGTGCGTGTTGGTACGGCGCTCTTCGGCCTTCGCAACTGAAGGGAATTGCCCGAACCACGTCGCGGAGAATCCGGAAGAGATCGGGCCGGACGTCCGGCTGCCCGAGCCACGTACATGGTTGTGCAGAATGCGCCGGAGGTGATGCGCGTTCTGCCGGGAGTCATTTCCAATGGAATCGCTCGCAATGTTCTCACATTCATATATCGATCGGCCATGAGACTACAAACGAAACGGCCTCTCGGTGCCATGAGCCTGCTGGCTCTGCTGCTTGTTGCGGTGGCACCCGGGAGCGCATGGAGCCAGACGAAGCCAGGCTCTCCCTACAAGACGATGACCATGGACAACGGCCTTCAGGTTGTTGTCATCGAGAACAGCACGGTTCCGTTGGTTACCATCGATATCGCCGTGCGCAACGGCTCGTTCACCGAGCCGGATGAGTTTGCCGGGCTCTCCCATCTCTACGAGCACATGTTCTTCAAGGCGAACGCCGCGCTCCCGTCGCAGGAGCAGTTCATGAAGCGTGTGCGCGAACTCGGCATCGTCTTCAACGGCTATACGTCGCAGGAGGTGGTTACCTACTTCTTCACGATGCCGTCGCGGAATCTGGAATCGGGAATGAAGTTCATGTCCGATGCCATCAAGAATCCGCTCTTCAAGCCGGAGGAACTGGTGAAGGAGCGTGAGGTGGTGCTCGGCGAGTTCGATCGCAACGAGGCGCAGCCCGCGTTCGTGCTCAACTACGCTCTGGACTCCGCGCTCTGGATGCCTCTCGTAAGCCGCAAGCAGCCGCTGGGTCAGCGGCCGGTGATCAAGACGGCGACCGTTGAGAAGATGAAGATGATCGAGGATATCTACTACGTGCCGAACAATTCCGCGCTCATCGTCTCCGGTGATGTGAAGGCCGAGCAGATCTTCGATCTGGCACGCAAGTACTACAGCGACTGGAAGCGCGGCAACGCCCCGTTCCCAACGCACAACCCGCCGGCATTCGGCGCTCTGCAGTCCAGGCTGGTGATGCGCGACGCGCACGTGCCGGATATCGATCTCCGCATGCACTTCCGTGGGCCGAGCATCGGCAGGGAGGACGATGATGCATATGCCGGCGCGCTCCTCTCCACGCTGTTGAACCTTCAGACCTCGCGCTTCTATCACAACCTCGTGGACAGCGGCGTCGTCACCAGCGCGGGCGGCGGCTACAATCCGTCCATGAACGTGGGCCCGATAAGCCTCTTCATGCGCACGTCGAAGGAGAAGGCCCGCCGTGCGCTGGACATGGCGAAGGCGGAGTTGAAGGCGATGGCGAAGCCGGGCTACTTCACCTCGGAGGACTTCACCACGGCGCGGCACATTGCATCGGACGAGAGCATCTTCGAGCAGGATAATCCGATGAACTTCGCCATCAGCACCACGGCGCGCTGGTGGAGCATGGCATCGCTGGATTATCACCTTGCCTGGGCCGATCATATCAACAAGGTGACGCCGGAGCAACTGGCGGCATTCGTCAGGAAGTACATTGTCGATCATCCAATGGTTGTTGGCGTGGGCGGCGAGCATGCGGCACTCAGTCAGACCAATATCACCGAGGAGGTTCTGAAATGGTAACCAGGAATACCCTCGCCGCACTTGCCGCGCTGTTTGTGGGGAGCATCGCCCCCGCAATGGCGCAGAGCGGAGCTTCGAAAACCCAGGCGTTCGAAGTGAACGGCATTCACGTGATCATGTGCCCGGCATACAATCAGATCGTCTCCGTGGTTGTCGGGCTGGAGGGAGGATTCGCGAGCAACGAGACCACGAACCCGGCGCTTGCCGATTTCACCGCGGACATCGTCACCTCGAGCGGTACGACCAAGTTCTCGCAGGATATGATCCGGCGCATCACGTCGGAGACCTCCACCAACCTGACCGGCAACGGCGACTATCGCGGCGTTACGTTCAATCTGACCACCACCCGCCCGAACTTCGATCGCGTGTGGGATGTGTTCGCATCGATGATCAACGGGCCGCAGTACGACGAGCAGGAGTTCAAGAATCAGATGCAGCGCCGTGTTGTGGACATCAAGCGCCGGTGGGCGAATCCGGAGGCATATGCATCGATCATCTCCGACAGCCTGGTGAAGCTGGGCAATCCCGTGCTGGGGCGCACCATCCAGCAGAGCGACGTGGAGGCCGTGACGGTCGCCGCAATGCGCGATTACATGAAGCGCATCTCGGAGCGCTCGCGCATGCTGGTTGTGGTTGTGGGGAATGTTTCGGCCGATGAGGTGAAGGCAAAGCTTGGGCAGTTCGCATCGCTTCCGATGGGAGCGTACAAGCGCCCGCCGCTTCCCCCGGTGCCGAGCGCACCTGCGCCGAAGACGGAGCTGGTGGATCGCCAGAGTCCCACTACGTATGTGATCAGCTCCTTCGCCGGACCCCGCATCACGGAGCAGGATTACTGGCCGCTGCAGGTAGGCCTCTCGCATCTTCGCAACGTGCTGTTCGAGGAACTCCGCACCAAGCGCAACCTCACCTACGCTCCCGGCGCGCAACTCAGTTCCACGCTGGGACAATCGCGCGGTTCGGTAAGCGTCAGCAGTACGCTTCCCGACTCCTGCATCCCCATCATGTACAACGAGCTGCGCAGGATGAAGCAGGGGAATTTCGACGAGTCCGATCTGAACGATTCCAAGCAGGTGTTCATCACGGCGTACTACATGCGCCAGATGACGAACGATGGCACCGCGAACGCCATCTACGCAGCGGAGCGCAATGCCGGCGACTGGCATCTCGCATACAGCTTCGATGCCATCAACGCCGTCAACAAGGCCGCGGTGAAGGCGGCTTTCGCGAAGTATGCGAAGAATCTTCAGGTGGGAATCGTTGGGAAGAAGAGCGGTGTCACGGAGCCGAAGTATATCTTCACGGAATAGTCGCGCTCCCGGCCTTCCAACATTCAACCGGCTCGCGCTGCCGCATCCTGTTGCTCCGGCAGGCGAGCCGGTTTGTTGATTCAGGACCGTATGAACACGGACACGCAGAACACGGCTACACGGAAGACAGAGGGGCTGAACCTTCGCTGGACGCTCTCGAATGCATTGAGCGCGCTCAGGATCGTGCTGGTGATTCCGATGGCGCTGGCGATCGCCAACGACATGCGTGCGCTCGCCGCGGTGATCTGCGTTGCCGCGGCCGCCACCGACGTGCTGGACGGCTACCTGGCGCGCAGGTGGAACGAGATCTCCGACCTCGGCAAGATCCTCGACCCGCTTGCCGACAAGGTGTTCGTGGGTGTGCTGGTGATATTGCTGTTGCTGCACCACATGCTGGCGCCGTGGGTGGTGATTGCCGTGCTGGCGCGCGATCTCGCCATCTTCCTTGGCGGCATCGTGGTGGAGCGGCGCACGCGCCAGGTGCTCCCCTCAAACTATCCGGGGAAGATCGCCGTCCTTTCGCTCTCGACAACGCTCTTCATGATCATTCTGGCCGCCAACGCAACGGCCATCCAGATCATGCTCTGGATCTCGCTTGCGCTCCTGGCGCTCTCCTTCGTTCTCTACGTTCAGCGTGCGGTTTCCGTCTGGACGAGAGGGGCCGTTGGTTGAGATGCAGGTTCCGCCCGCCGGCGAGGGCGCGCTCCACGGCGGTGCGGTTGTGGGCACCATGAATCATTCAACGTCTATTGATTCGGAACCATCATGGGATTATTCGATAAGATAAAGGGGAAGGTGAAGGAGGCGATCGAGGAGACCAAGGCCTCGATCCGTGAGACGATCGACAATCTTCGCTACGATCGTCTGAAGGACGGCCTGGCGCGGACGCGCGAGGGGATTGCCGAGAAGATCGGCATAGCGGCGCGGCAGGGACGGAAGATCGACGATCAGTTGCTGGATGAACTGGAGGAGGCGCTGATCATGGCGGATGTCGGCGCGGACACCACGGTGCGGATCAGCGACCGGCTGCGCGAACGCGTGCGCGCCGAAGGCTTCAGCGATGCGAGCGACCTCGGTCGCCTGCTGCGCGAGGAGATCGGCACGCTGCTGGCAAAGTCCCCGTCCGCTGCGAACGACCGCCACTTCGAGATACCGGCGGACCGGCGCCCCTATGTGATCATGGTGGTTGGTGTGAACGGCGTGGGGAAGACCACCACGATCGGCAAGCTTGCGTACAATTACCGCAACGCCGGGCACAGTGTGCTGATCGGCGCGGCCGATACGTTCCGCGCCGCCGCGAACGAGCAGCTCGAAGTATGGGCGCAGCGCGCCGGTGTGGAGATCGTGGGGCAGGGACAGGGCGCCGATCCGGCCGCCGTTGCGTACGACACGCTGCAGGCTGCCGTGGCCCGCGATGCGGATGTGGTGATCATCGACACGGCCGGCCGGCTGCACAACAAGTCCAGCCTGATGGCGGAGCTGGAGAAGATGTCGCGCGTGATGAAGAAGGTTACGCCGCATGCGCCGGATGAGGTGTTCCTGGTGCTCGATGCAACCACGGGCCAGAACGCGATTCAGCAGGCGCAGGAGTTCACGCGCTCCGTGGAGGTGACCGGCCTTGTCCTCACGAAGCTGGATGGAACGGCGAAGGGAGGAGTGGTGATTGCAATCGCGGACACGCTCAACATGCCGGTGCGCTACATCGGTGTTGGGGAGAGGATCGATGACCTGCAGCCGTTCGACGCAGAGGAGTTCGCCTCCGCGCTCTTCTCCTTCGACGAGAATGAGAACGAGACTGAGGAGTGATCGTCTCCTGCGAACACGATCGGTGCATGGTGATGTGTCAATTGGTCTTTTCGCTTGTTGCGGCTGGAGCAAAGCCGTATGTTTGCTCTCCCTTCAGCGAGGCAATGCGCATGCAGGCAGCGTGAAAAGGTTTTGACATCGCGGGGTGGAGCAATTGGTAGCTCGTCGGGCTCATAACCCGAAGGTTGCAGGTTCAAGTCCTGTCCCCGCTACTACGAGAGCGTTGAAACGCAGATTCAGTCAGGTCTGCAAGCTCGCTCTCCAGGTGATTGTACACAGGTTGTACACTGAAGCCCGAACTGGTTTTGCCGGTTCGGGCTTCTTCATCTTTCAATCCTACGCTCTTCGTGCGCAGAGTTCATGACGATGTTTGATCACGGGGATTCACAAGAGGTGGACGCAGTCAGGGAAGTCCTGCAAGAGGATGAATATGCATACTATGGCTCGTATTAGGACTTTGCTTACCTGGCTCCGCTAGCGTCGTGGAGCCGTGCCAAAGCGAGTTGCAAAAGGCGATCGCTGAATAACCTTTGCTTCCGTTGCGCATGGTCCGCACCAGCGGGCCAATTCCGAATACCTTCACGGATACCCAAGAGAGTTGCCTCTGTACCTTCGCGTGCGATCAACCAATCCACAGTTGCAAGAACCTCCATTCCAAGTGGGGACTGAAAACCATCTATTAGTTCATCGGTTGCGTTGAGCACCGGCACGTAAGCTCGGGCATCTGTGCTCGTAAGGTAAAGCTCGACCGTCTCCCGCTTCGCTTCTTCGAACCAGATTGTATCGAACGCCCCGGCATCTGCAAGCCGTTTATCGCAATGGAGGTAGCTTCCGTCGAGCCCATCAAGCAAATGTGTGAGCCGATGTGCAAATGGTCCGTATCGATCCGCCACAAACCCTAGATCGAAAGGGTTCTCCAACCCCATCTTCTCGACAGTGCGTTCCAGAAACCAAGCCAATTTCTGCGCTTCCAGCAGTGTGCATTCGATCCCCAGTACCCAATACCGTCTCACCATCTCGGCAATCAGGGCGCGCGCCGGTGTCAGCTTCTCAACGCCCTTCTTCTTCGCCACGTTTTGATATTGAGCCGTCGGTTCATAAACAATCACCTCTACATCTTCCACATCACCAAGCATTGCTTCGATCATCGGGCGCACAACCGCCCAATCCAGCCCACCGTTCCCACAACCGAGAGGTGGAATTGCGATCGAGTGGATCTGCTTCTCGCGAATCACATCCTTTAAGGCCATCAACCCTTCGCGTATCCATTCCAGCTTCGTGGGCTGGCGCCAATGCTGCTTCGTCGGGAAATTGATAACCCAGCATGGACCAGCCAGTTCGCCGACTGCCGAGACAAACATTTGGCCTACTTGAACGTTCCCAGCTTTGCATGCGGCAACATATGCTCGGTAATTGTCGGGAAAGCGCTCCTTGAACATCAGAGCGATTCCCTTGCCCATCACGCCTACCGTATTCACGGTATTCACGACAGCATCTACATTCGCATCGAGCAAGTTGCCTTGGGTAAAGCGCATCATGGTTGAAAATACAACTTTGGAAGGGTCCTGACATCCAAACCTATGTCGAGTCTCTCAAGCTGCATCTCAAGATGCCCTTTCGCATCCTCGTCGTAGCAGCCAATCCCCTGAATCGCCGTCAATGGAACGAATCGGTGAACGAGTGCCTCTGCCTGGTACCGCACCTGCTTTCCCGGATCCGCATCATCAGTTTTGAAGTCACGACGTTGCAACAGCGGCCAGTCTATCCGCCGCAAATCGTGAATGTCGCTGAAGAACTCTACGTCCACCGAGCAGGCATGTTGGTTGGTGAAGACAAAGGGTAATCCGAGTTCCTGCAACCGTTGGATCGATGAGACAAGGATTACGATATCACGATTCTCACGTCGGAGGACACCACCACGCCCTGTCTTGATGTTATACATCATGATCGAATACGGCGTGAAGTAGAAGGGCACATAGTCACTCAATGTGCCACCTGGCGGGATGGGAACTGGTTCGCGTGTCCGCCTGTCGATCAACGACGCGTTCCCGATGTTAACGAAGTCGGGATTCCGTTCGTCGGAACTCTGACAGTGTATGCCCCCATGGTCCAATATCCACGGTATGTTCTTCACATGCATAATGCGGAAGATGCGTGCCCTTGTTGGATTGAGATCGACCATGACTCAAAGTTGGCCAGCCACGGCGTCATACACAATGGCCGTGCAGGTTCGTCTGATGGCGTGAGCATTCATGAACGACCTGGCCCAAGCGATTGAGTTTGATCGACGAAGGCACTCTGCCGGAACATCAGCAATCCTAGCGCTGTCTCCTTCGGTGCTGTCGCACGGATGAACCTGTGCCATGTGGAATGCTCTCGTTACCATTGCCCCCGCGTTACTTCCCGGCGAATGCGCTATGTTGAATGCTGCTGTGAGAATAGCCGCCCGGCGATCAATGCAGATGCAATTCCCCTCATGTCCTTTCCTCCCGAACAGATCAACTGTGTGCAGTGCGGCAGCGGCCCGCCCGTAGTGCTTGTTCATGGCAACCCGGGAACGCACAGCGTGTGGCGCCCGGTTGCCGAGCGGCTTTCAGCGGAGCGGATGCTCTTCACGCCCGATCTGCCCGGCTTCGGCGGAACACCGGCGCCGGCCGATGCGGCGGACTACGGCGTGGATCGCCTGGCGACTGCGATCCTCGGCATGGCGGCGAATCTCGGCCTGGAGCGGTTCGATCTGGTGGGGCATTCTTTCGGCGGAGCGATCGCCATCACCATGGCCTCCATCGCGCCGGAGCGTGTGCGCACGCTTACCGCCATCACGCCGATGAGCAGCAACATTCCGTCCCGCGCGCGTCTGGCACGGATGCCGCTGGTTGTTCCCATCATATCCGGTCTCTGGCATATCGCGCCGGGGTGGGTTCGCCGCAGGGTGGTGCGAAGCTGGACGCATGTCACCTACGACAAGGGCTATATCGCCTCCCGTTCGGAGGAGGTTGCGCGCGAGAGCGATCGTGCCGGCCTTATCAGAAGCGTCGCCGGCCTCGTTGCCAGCACGGACTATTCGCTCTACGACCGGCGGATCGATGCGCTGCAGGAACTCGCCGTGCCTCCCGTTCTCCTGATCGGTTCCGGACGTGACCGCGTGATCCCCCACTCGGACTTCGTGTCACTTGTTCACAGGTTGGCGCGTGCCCGCGTTCATACATTCCCGGAGGGAGGCCACGTTCCCATCTGGCAGTACCCGGATGAGCTCTGCGCGCTGCTTCGCGGGTTCTGGGATGAGGACCTGCACGGCGCAGACGCCTGATACGCGGCCGCTCGATCCCATGCCCGCAGCGTATCGAACGCGCGATCCGCCCGCAACATTCACCGGCAAACCGAATCTCCTCGTGGCAGCCTGGTACGCGCTCATCGTTCTTCTGGTAATGCTGGCATGGCTTGCGCTGATGCTGGTGCAGGCACGCGGGCAGCGCCACGCCGCGCACGCTCCGCCGATGGCGGGGCCGTGGCCGTCCATCAGCATCATCGTTCCGGCGATGAACGAGGAGGATACCATTCAGCCGGCGATGCGCACGTTGATGGCGCTGGATTATCCCAACCTGCAGGTTGTTGCGGTGGACGATCGCTCCACCGATGCCACCGGCGCGATTCTGGATCGTCTGGCGCTGGAGTTCCCGGATCGTCTTCGCGTGAGCCATATCACGGAGCTGCCGTCCGGCTGGCTTGGGAAGTGCAATGCACTGCAGCATGGGGCCGCCCTGGCAACCGGCTCCTGGCTCCTCTTCACCGATGCCGACGTTCTCTTCCGCCCCGCGACGCTCCGCGGCGCAATGGCCTACGCCGTGGAGCATGAGGCGGACCACGTGGTCTACTTTCCGAGAATGCTCTGGCAGGGAATCATCGAGGCATCTCTCCTCTCCTTCTTCTCGATGGTCTTCACGCTCGGCTTTCAGACATGGCGAGCGGAGTCCGCTTCGCGCCGTGCATACGTGGGCGTGGGAGCGTTCAACCTGGTGCGCCGTGCCACCTACGACCGCTTCGGCGGGCACCGGGCGCTCCGCCTGGAGGTTGCCGACGATCTGATGCTTGGCTATCTGGTGAAGAAACACGGCGGCAGGACGCTGGCGGTGAACGCCGGCGAGGATGTATGCGTGCGGTGGCGGCTTGGCGCCCGCGACACCGTGCGCGGCCTGGAACGGAGCGGGTTTGCCGGCCTCGGCTTCAGCATCGTGCGTGTTGCGGGAACGGTTGCAGGCACCATCGGCGTGCTGCTCGCTCCCTACATCCTGCCGTTCATTGCTCCCGTTCCCCAGGTGGTGATCCCTTCCATCGCAGCGATCGGCGCCATCGTTGCGGCATACGGTGTGAACAGGAGAGTCCAACATTTCCCCGTCTGGATCGGTCTACTGCATCCGGTGGCCTGCGTTCTCTTCATCTATGCATTCGTCCGTTCTGCGGTGATGACCTCCATACGCGGCGGCCTCAGTTGGCGCGGAACGTTCTATTCGATCGCCGAGTTGAAGGCCGGGCGCGTGCGGTAAGGCCACAGGGATGCAACACCTCGTGTCGCGATAGATGGGCATCGCGCCACGGTGCATCGCAGCACGGGGCGAGGCGGATCGCTGCCGGCCTGCAGCCGCGGCTTTCCGCATCGGACCGGAGAACTCGCGGCATGTATCGGCCCGCCGGTATGTAATCGAATGCAATTCCTCGTCCGGTATCGCAACCAATCGCGGTTGCACAAGTAGTCAGCCCGAACATTTCCGACGATTGAAACCCGATCGTTCGCAAACGCTGGATAACGACGTTGATAATGAGAACCCTATTCACCCTGCTTCTCGTGCTCGGCACCATCGCCGTGCCGCGAGCCGTGCTGCATGCACAGACACCCGATGCAACGCTCAACGGCTATGTGGTGGACTCCACGAACAACGAGACCGTCGTTGGAGCCACGCTGACGGTCAGGGGAACGAAGCTCGGTGCGTTCACGAACAAGAGCGGCTTCTTCGTGATCAAGGATGTGCCTGCAGGGCGCCAGACCATCGTGGTAAGCTCCGTTGGCTACGAGCGGCTGGAGCAGACGGTGGAGGTTGCACCCGGCGCATCGATCAAGCTGACGTTCTCGCTGAAGCCGAAGTCGCTCGTGGCGCAGGGCATAACGGTGAAGGCCGATCGCGACGATGAGAAGCGGCAGATCGATATCAGCCATGTGAACATTCCAGTGGAGCAGTTGAAGCAGCTCCGGGTGGGCGGCGAGTCCGATGTCTTCCGGTCGCTTCAATACATGCCGGGCATCCTTACGTCGTCGCAGATCTCGAGCGGCCTCTATATCCGCGGCGGCTCGCCCGATCAGAATCTCGTGCTGCTGGATGGCTCCACGGTCTACAACCCCTCGCACCTCCTCGGCTTCTTCTCCGCGTTCAATCCGGACGCGATCAAGGATGTGGATCTGATCAAGGGAGGCTTCCCGGCGGAGTTCGGCGGCCGCCTCTCCGCCGTGCTGAACCTGACGCAGAAGGACGGCAACCGGAACGAGTTCGAGGGCCTTGCATCGCTGGGTGCGATCTCCTCGCGCCTCACCCTGCAGGGGCCGCTGGGGAAGGGCTCCTGGTTCGTGGGAGGACGCAGAACCTATCTCGACCTGATTCTCGGCCTGTTGCCGCAGGACAAGGACAATCCGCTCCCCTCGTTCAACTTCTACGATGTGAACGCCAAGGTGACGCAGGACATCACCGACAACGACCGCGTTTCGGTCAGCGGCTTCTACAGTGCGGATAATCTTTCGCTCGACGGCAACGACATCACGTTCAAGATCGGCATCGCCAACGGCACCGGCTCGCTCAAGTGGACGCATATCTTCGGTGACAATCTCTTCACCACGCTCAACCTTTCCGGAAGCCGCTACGACAACGGCTTCAGCGGCAACCAGACCGGATTCGCGTTCGAGATGAAGAATATCATCACGGACTTCACGGCGAAGGGGAGTGTGGAGTGGTTCGTCTCCCAGGATGCAACGGTGAAGGCCGGCTTCGAATCCACGCGCTACATCTTCGACTACATCAAGAACTTCACCGGCAACAAGGACTCCACGGCGCAGTCCGGAACGGTTACCAGCGCGGCGGCGAATCTCACGGTGAGGGACTGGGCGCATGCCGGCTTCGTGCAGACGAATTATCAATTGACCGACCAGCTTGCGCTGCAGCTTGGCGCGCGCGTGAACTGGTCCGGCCTCTCGGATCTCACCACGTTCGATCCGCGCGTCGCGGCGCGGTATCAGGTGAACGGCGGGCTTGCGTTCAAGGCGTCGTGGGGCATCTATCATCAGTATCTGCACCTGGCCTCGTTGCCGGACTTCTCCTTCTTCGATACATGGCTCCCCACCGATTCCACGGTGCAGCCGGGACGGAGCGATCACTACATCTTCAGTGTGGAGACGTCGCCGTTCGACGGATACGATTTCAACGTGGACTTCTACTACAAGAAGCTCTACAACATCAACGAGGTGAACCAGTTCGCGACCGATCAGAGGAACGTTGGCGACATCTTCTACAGCGGGAACGGCGAGGCCTACGGCGCGGAGATATTTCTTCAGAAGAAGGTGGGCGACTTCACCGGATGGCTTGGCTACGCGCTGGGCTGGATCAACGCCCGCTTCGACAGCATCAACCAGGGGCAGGAGTTCAGGCCGAAGTACGACCGGCGTCACGATCTGAAGTTCGTCGGCCAGTACAAGATCAACGACCGGTGGGAGGTTGGAGCAAGCTTCGCATTCCAGTCCGGACAGTCGTACACGGGCGTTACGTCGCGCTTCAACACGGAGCTTCCGGGCGAGAGCACCGGCTCCAACGTGACGGTTCCCGCGCAGCGCTACGGGCTTCGCCTGCCTCCCTCGCATCAGCTCAACATCAACGCCAACTACAACACGACGCTCTTCGGGTTACCGGCGCGGCTGCTGATAGACATCTACAACGTCTACTCGCGGCGCGACATATGGTTCCGCTACTACGACGCCACCAAGTCCGTTACAACGGTCACCGATGTCCGGCTGTTGCCGATCCTTCCAACGGTGGCTCTGGAAGTGAAATTCTAACCCGAGGTGCGACCAATGACACGCTACATGACGATGAAGAGTTTGCGCCTGCTTCCGTTACTGGCCGTTCTCCTCGCCGCCTCGATTACCGGCTGCGAGGACGCGCCTCCCAACGATTATCAACCCAGGTATGTGGTGCAGGCATACATGATCGTGGACCAGCCGATCCAGGGGATCGTGGTCTCCAAGTCCCAGTCCGTTACCGACACATTCCGCATCGCAAGCGGCGTGGTGCCGGATGCGAACGTGAAGATCATTGCCGACGGCCGCACGCTGCAGCTGGTCTACAGGGCGGATGAGAGTGGGCCGGGCGAATACTATTATCCCGATACCACGGAACTGGTGAAGCCGAACATGCTCTACAAGCTGGAGATCACGGTGCCGGGCGGCGGCACGATCACCGCGCAGACGTTGACGCCGGGACGGTTTGCATGGGTACATCCGCCCGTTGATACGGTGAGCATTCCGGCCAAGAGCAGCCCGGCCTATCTGAACCCACCGGACTCGCTCGATCTCACCTGGGACAACAGGTCCGGCAATCAGGAGTTTCTGATTCGCGTCGGTGCGGAGGATACGCTGGAGTACGGCAGGTATCTCGCGAACCCGACATCGCAGAAGAACCAGCGGATCAATCCCGATCTGGACAAGCAGGATGAGCGGCATTATACCGACGTTACCCGCTGGGGCTTCGTGGCGAGCACAACCACGCCGATCGTCTGGGCCGCGTTCAAGTGGTACGGCCGTCAGGACGTGAGCGTCTACGCCGCCGATCGTGCATTCATCAACTGGTTCAAGATGACCTACTGGACCGGCAACCCGCAGTACGATCCGTTGCTGGCGAACGTGCAGGGGGATGGCATCGGCGTGTTCGGATCGGCCTCGGTGATACACAGGAGTGTGTTCGTGCTGATGAACCAATAGCCTCGATATCCATACGCCGCGAAGCGAACACATCGAAGCCTGCGTGAGAGCACCCTCGCGCAGGCTTTTTCATAAGGGATGTGACCTCGACGGTCCAACGTGTTGTCAGCCCCGCCGATCGGGATGGCCGAAGCCCCTGCAGGCAATCGCACGGCATCCACTTCGTACACCCGGCTCAGTGTACTACCACAACGCTCACCGTGAATCGCTGCGTCGGCGTCTGCAGCAGGCAGGTATAGATGCCGGAGGGGAGTGTGCGCAGATCGCAGCGAGCCTCGTGCGTGCCCGGCATCATCTCGCGATCCTCCATCGTTCGCACGATCCGTCCGCCTTCATCCGCGAGCATCAGCCTCGTGCGGCCGCGTTCGGCAAGTTCGTAGCCGATCGCCAGATCGTCCGTGGCGGGATTGGGCCGAACACTCTTCAGTCCGGCACCGGCGGTTGCTTCGAGAAGCCGTTCTCCGCCGTTGGTGCAATAGCCGGTGAGCTCGAACCGGCCGTTGGCGGTCTCGACATTCCACGAGCCGTCAAGCCATGCGAAGTGGTCCAGCACGATCTCCGTTGCCGCCGAGTCCCCGAGCATGGCCGTGAACGCGAGCCGCACCAGCTCTCCCGCGACAAGGCCTGCCGGGCGGCTGCCGTTGATGGTGATCACGCGCATCCTCTGCTCCACCGTTCCCACGGGGGTGCCGTCGGCGGGGAGAAGCATGCTGGCGTTGAAGTGCAGTGTTGCCGTGAACGAACGCGCGCGGCTGTCGTCCAGCCCGTTGGATGCGTCCAGCATGATCGGGATCTCCACACGATCGCCCACGCCTGCGCTGACGGCCGTAATGGTGACGCGCGTGCTCACACTCGCCGTGTTGACCGTGTACGGTGCAGAGCGGGCTCCGCATCCGTTGGCGTCCGTGATGGCAACCTCGTAGCTCCCATCGCCAGGCACCGGAAGCGTCTGGTTCGTTGCGCCCGGGATGGCGGCGCCGTTGCGATACCACTGATAGGTGGCGGCGGGGATCGTTGCAAGCGTGTTGTTGCTCTCGCTGATCGTTGGAGCTGCCGGGAGCGGATGCACCGTTACGGCAACAGGTGCGGACGTACCGGAGCATCCTCCGCTGCTTCTCACCGTCACGCTGTAGACGCCGCTGCCATGCACGACGATTTCCGGTGTGTTCTCGCCGCTGGACCATGAATACGAGGCGAACCCGGGGGGCGCATCGAGCGTTACGCTGTCTCCCTGGCAGAGTATGGTTGGTCCGCCCGGCGTGACAACCGGTGTGAGCGTGTTGGAGATGGTGATCGCGATAACGGATGATGTTCCCGAACAGCCGATCGTGTCCGTTACGGTTACCGAATAGCTTCCGGCGGTGCGAACCATTATGGACGATGTGGTGTCGCCGTTGGACCAGCGATAGATCTTGAAGCCCGGCGGAGCCTGAAGCCGGACGGAGTCCCCCGGGCAGAGGCTGCTGCTTCCCTCCACGGTGATCGTGGGGGATGGCGGCGCCTCCAGCGCGATCGTGACCGGTTGTGCCGTGCCGGAGCAGCCCTCCGCCGTCGAGACCGTAACGGTGTAGGTGCCGGCGCTGCGGGCTATGAATGCCTGGCCGGTGGAGCCGTCGGTCCAGAGATAGCGGTCGTATCCGGCCGGAGCCTCCAGCACGACGGTGTCGCCGGGGCAGAGGAGTGCATGGCCATGAAGCACGATCGTGGGGCTCGGCTGCCGAACCACCCGCACCAGAAGCGGAGGGGAGGTGCCGGTGCATCCGGCGCTGTCGGTTACCTGAACGGTATAGTTGGTGGAATCGCCAACACGGATCACCACGTTCGTATCCCCGTTGGACCATCGGTACGATTTATATCCGGATGGTGCCTGCAGCGTGACGCTGTCCCCGCGGCAGAGCGCGGTGCGGCCAACCGGGGTGATCACGGGCGCCGGCACCGGATGCACGCGCACGTGCACCGGCTGCGATCGTCTGGAACAGCCGGGCGCGATCACATCCACGTAGTACGTTCCCGAATCGTTCACATCGATCTTGCGTGTACGCGCGCCGGTGGACCAGAGATAGGCATAGGCGTCCACTCCCGCGTCGAGCGTGATGATATCCCCCTTGCAGAGATTCAGCGGCCCGCTGGACCGAATATCAGGCTCCGGCAGATCAACCGCCTGTACGTGAACGGTCCGCGAATACAGGATCTGCCTGCATCCCAGGTTCTCCAGCACGTTCACCGTGTAGACGCCGGAGGTCTTCACCACGATCGCCGGCGTACGCGCGCCTGTGTTCCAGGTACAGTTGGCGGTAAGCGATTCAACGCGCAGTTCAACGCTGTCGCCGTTGCACATGTTGACCGTATCGGGAACGTTCAGACCCACGCTCGCGGTACGCCAGTTCAATATGTCGTGGTTCTCCCAGGCGGAGAGTGAGGCGGCGGTGAAGCCGAGCCAGGCCTTCGCGCTGTCCAGCTTCAGGAGAGCATTCAGATCAACGGCCGCCTCCAGTATCGGCTGCGAGCAGTTATCCATGTAGATGCTCATCACCTTGTTGTAATACTGAATCACCACGTTGTGCACGGCACCGTCGGTCATGTTGGGGACGCCGATCGTGGAGGTGATGGAGTAGCCGTGGTCCGAGGAGTTCGGGAACACGCCGCGTGTGTTGATGGAGACATGGTTGCCGTTCGGATCGCCGTTGCGCGCGAAGCCGTCGTTCCACGTGTCGAACTCGATCGCAATGCTCTTGGTGATCCCCTCGTACCCAAGGCTCCCGCCGGAGTAACCGATTGCACTGTCGCTCTCGTTCTGAACAACGAATGCAAATCCATCACCGCCGTTTGCGATGCCGTCCGTCTGCCCGCCAGGGTTGGAGATCTTGAACGAGAAGGTGGCGACGAAGCCTCCCCCCACGAGCTGCCGTTCGCCGTACCAGACGGCACCGACGGCGTTGGCGGAGGAGGGAGAGATGCGCATGCTGTTGGATGGCCCAACCGCCGCCTTCCCAACCAGCCTGAGTCCGGCGGTGTTGCTGAAATCCGGATAGGAGATCTGTGCATGCAGTGCCGGTACCGCCGCGAATGACAGCAGCAGCAACAGCAGGAGTGGGCTCGGACTTCGAAGGACGGTTTTCATACGATACTCATCAGGCTGCGGGCCTGGTTCTTGGTACGCCCGGCTGCACCCGGGCTCGGGGGCCCGGCCGGGCGCCGACTGTGAACGGCGGAACAGGCGTTCATCACACAATCGCCAACCGATACATATCTGGACTGTTTACGCTTGCGTGCGTCAACTGATCCCCTCGACATAGTCCAGATCCTTGCCGAACGTTTCATCCATACCGCGGAGCATCATGAGCGCCACGCCGATAACAACGGCGCCGATGACGGCGGCGCTCCCAACAACACCAAGCGAGGTTCTGGAGAGCGGCAGGAATATCGCATTCAGAAGAACCACGGTGCCGCGCACGAAATTGGGCACTGTGGTTGTTGCCGTTGCACGGATGTTCGTGCCGAACTGCTCCGATGCGATCGTCACGAACACGGCCCAGTATCCGGAACCGATCCCCAGGCCGACGCAGAGGGCATAGAACATCGAAAGGGAGTTGCCCTGATTGAGAAGATAGACGGCAACCGAAACGATCGTCAGCATCAGGAATATCAGCACGGTCTTCTTGCGGCTTCGGAGGATCTGGCTCAGCAATCCGCTCGCCATGTCCCCGGCGGCAAGTCCTATGTAGCAGAACATCACCGCCTTGCCGCTGTCCGGTACCAGGGGCGGCGTCATCGATGCCAGCAGTGCGAACCCATCGTGCAGGAATCCGGTGCCGGGAATCGGACCGCGGCTGATTATCAATGCGGCTCCGAACTCGGCGCCGTAGAATACCAGAATGCCGACCACGAACCAGAGCGGCAGGCCTATCAGTATGCATCGCAGATACCGCATGCGCCGGTTCGCGTCGGAGAAGAAGCTGAAGAAGCTTCCCCGCGCCACATCGGACTCCTTCATCGCGGTGAACATGCCGGACTCGTAGACGCTCACCCGGAGGACCAGCAGCACCAGGCCCATTCCGCCGCCGACATAGAACGCGTTCCGCCAACCGAATGCATCTCCCACGAGCCATGCCGCCACCGCGCCGAGAATGCCGACCGAGGCAACGATGGTTGTACCGTAGCCGCGGTTCTCGCGATGCATGATCTCGCTCACCAGCGTGATGCCCGCTCCCAGCTCGCCGGCAAGTCCGATGCCCGCAATGAATCGAAGCACGGCATACATCGGCAGGGAGTTCACCATGCCGTTGGAGATGTTGGCGATGGAGTAGAGGAGGATGGAGCCGAAGAGGACCGAGAGGCGTCCGCGCCTGTCGCCGAGTATGCCCCACAGTATGCCTCCCAGCAGCATGCCACCCATCTGCCAGTTCATCAGCCACCCGCCCACATCCTTCAATTGGTCCACGGGAACCTGGAGCGCGAGAAGGCTCGGCTTGCGCACGATGCTGAAGAGAATCAGATCGTAGATGTCCACGAAGTAACCGAGCGCCGCCACGATGATGGCGGCCGTGACGGCACGCGTTGTCTGCTGGCTGTTGTTCATCGGCGAATACGGTAGAAGAATGCGCCTGCGTTCTGGTCTGCATGGCGGTTACGTTGCCGGGCGGAACACCGGCGGCCCGATGTCGCGACGTTTCACCGGGCCGGCCCGGAAGCCTTGCACCGCAAGGCCTTGCGTGCTGTGCGGCAGGCGGGCTTCGGCGCATACCGGAAGCCTCCGCGCCGCTCACTCACGTGGATGTGCTGATGCTGGTGAAGTGGAACTCCTTCAGCTTCAGTGCCGGAGCAAGCATCGGCTGATTCCCTTCGCGCGTCACGATCCGTTCCGGCCGGGACATCATCTCGATGTTCTTGAAGATGGCGATCGGGCTCTCGTTCCAGCGGAGGTTGATCACCGGCTTGGTAATCTTCCCTTTCTCGATCAGGAACACGCCGTCGCGCGTGAGTCCCGTGTTGACCACGGTCTTCGGATCAACCTGGCGGATGTACCAGAAGCTCGTGACCAGCAGGCCGTACTTCATCGACGCAATCAATTCCTCAAGCGTATGCGGCTCGCCCTTCATGATGATGTTGGATCCGTACGGCACCGGCTTCAGCCCCTTCTTCCCGGCCCAGAACCGGCCAACGGGAAGCTCCTTCTGCACGCCGTTCTCGCACCAGACCGTATGGCCAAGGGGAAGCCCGTCATCGCTCCACGGTATGGAGGGGGCGATCGGGTTCATCGGGTCCGAATAAATCGTGACCCGGTCGTCGAACAGCTTCTGGCCGATCTTCGTTCCGCCGCCGGGTTCGGAGAAGTAGCTGCGTCCCTCGTCTGCGGCGCGGCGCCCCATGCTCCAGAAATAGAGATTGAGCATGTCGCCAACCGCGGAGGGTTCCAGGATCACCGGGTAGGGGCCGGGCTCGATCGGCTGCGGGCTGCGCGAGAGAAGCGCCTTGTTCGCCGCTCGCAGAGCGATGGCGTTGTCGTCGATATCCTTTGCACGGTGCGACTCCGCTGCCGCCCAGCCGCTGCCGGCGCCGCTGCTCGTGCGCACGGTGAGCGAGTAGGAGGCATTGGTGGAGCGGCTGTAGCCGAACAGCCCGCGCGAGTTGCCGAGGGCCGTCATGCCGCTTCCGTTGCTGTAGAAGCCGGCGGCGATCAGATCCGTTGGAAGCGCGGTATCGATTGCCCGCTTCGCCACCTTCACACGTTCTGCGGGGCCAAGCTTCGCGGTTGGCTCGTCGTAGCCGGGCGGCTCCGAATAGGTCTGCGCTCCAAGACGCGGCATGTACTCCGGGTTCTCCGGTGCAAGGCGGGCAAGCTCATCGGCACGGTGCACGGCATCCTTCAACGATGCGGAATCGATCCCGGTTGTGGAGAACGATCCCACACGCCTGCCGTGAACGCACGACACGCTCACCGAAAGGCTCGTGGCCGCACCCGTCGTTGTGGGAACGTTCTGCGCGAACCGAAGATTCCCCGATACACCCATGCCAACGGAGACCTCGGTCTCGTCCGCACGCGAGTAGGAGAGAACCTCGTCAACGATCTTCTGTGCCTCGGTACGTGATAGCATCGTGAGTATTGAATGACGAGTGATACGATTCGGCTGCCGGCGTCGAGCGGCCGTTCCGGCAGCGGGATCGGCTACACCTTCCGGCCGGTGTTGATGAAGTTGATGTTCCGGAAACGCGAAGGAGCGCATCCGTGCGATACCGGCGCGGCCTGTTCCGGCTGCGCCTTGCCGCACCAGTACGATCCGCCCAGCTCGTAATACTCCCTGGAGCAGATGCCGTCGCAGGAGTTCCAGAAGTCCACGGTCATTGCCTGGTATGCGACATCGCGAAGCATGCCCGTGATCTTCCCTCCCTTGATCTGATGAAACACCTGACCGCCGAACTGCAGATTGCGGCGTTGCTGATCGATGGACCAGGAGCCGTTCCCCTTGATCAGGATGCCGTCGTCAACACCGGCGATGAGGTCCTCCGGCTTGGTCGGCTTCTCCGAGGGAAGGAGCGACACGTTCGGCATGCGCTGCATCGGCATGTGCTCGTAGCTGTCGGCATAGGCGCAGCCGTGCGATTCCTTCCCGCCGATCCATGCGGCCTGCTCGCGAATGGTCTGATAGTCCACGAACGTGCCGTTGCGGATGATGTCGAACCGGCTTGCCTTCACCCCTTCGTCATCGTAGCCAACCGTGGAGAGGCCGTTCGTCTCGGTGCGGTCGCCGACAATCGTGACGATATCGGAACCGTACTTCAGCTTGCCGAGATTGTCCGTGGTCACGAACGACGTCCCGGCGAAGTTCGCTTCGAAGCCGAGAGCGCGGTCCAGCTCCGTTGCGTGCGCAACGGATTCATGGATCACCAGCCACATATGGGAGGGCATCAGAATCAGGTCCCGCTTGCCGGGCACCACCGTCGGCGCCGATAGCTTGGCCACGGCGTCCTCCCCCGCCTGCCGCGCATCATCCAGCAGGGGATACTCCTTGCAGTATTCGTAGCCGCGGCCAACCGGCATGCAGTATCCTGCACGCGACTGGAAATCGCTTCCGTCGGCTGATACGGCCGTTACCTCGAACGACGGCCACACTCGATAGATATCCTGCTTGATGTATGAGCCCTCGGAGGATGCGAAGGTCTTGTTCTCGTTCGCGATGAAGAGCGACGATTCGCAGTAGCGCGCACCGTTTGCCTTCAAGGCCTCACGGTTTACCGAGAGGAGAAGGTCCGCCTTCTCCTGGATCGGCACGTCGAACGGGTTGATCGTGATCGGTGTCTGCCATGTGTCCGTGTAGGCCGGCGTTGGCGCCAGTTGCACCGGTTTTCTCTGCAGCACGGCATTGGCCTTCGCAATCGTCACCGCCTCGCGCGCCGCCCGCACTACCTCGTCGTGCGTCACCATCGTGCTGGAGGAGAATCCCCACGCCCCATTGGCGAGTACGCGTACGCCGAAGCCGAAGCTCTCGCTGTCCGAGGCGGACTGTACCTGATCCTCACGCGTGCTCACGAACTGGTTGCGATAGTGATTGATCCTGATGTCCGCGTACGATGCGCCGGCACTCTTTGCCGCATCGAGTGCGTCCGCGGTCAACTGCCTCAGGTCCGCTTCCGGTGGAACAACGAAGCCGGCAAGCGCGGGCCGCGCCGTGCGGAGGAACAGCAGTCCGGCTGCGGCTGCGGTGGAGCATCCCAGAAACTCTCGGCGTCGCATGGAGGCTACGAATTGAGTTGGGGAACGAAGCGTGGCTCGCGCTGCGATGGTACTGCGCTGCACGCAATTGAAAAATCGATCGGCAAGATATGGAATCGGTGAATTGCTTGCGCCCCGAATTCATGCCCGCAGCGGTACGGCACGCAACGTCGCATCCGGCGATGTGCGCTCCGTGCTGCAGCGTGTACCAGGCGGTGCGGCGGCTTGCGATTGCGAAGCGTGCATGAATGCGACAGGGCATCAACCTGCGGGCGTGGTCTGCAGGTTGATGCCGGGGTGGCCGGAAACGGAAACAGATCCGTCAGCACGACGGATCTGTTTCCTGGAACTCGCGTAAGCGCGCCGGCGCGCAGAGGACTACTTCTGAACGATCACCCCGACCGTTCCATTCCAGTTGTCTCCCGATACGCGGCAGTAGTACACACCGGCGGTAAGCCGCGTTGCATCGAACTCCGCAAACGCAAAGTTGTTCCGTGCCAGCTCCGCGCTCAGGTCCATCACGGCCGCCCCTCGAATGTCGAACAGCGTGAGCGTTGTTCCGCTGCCGGTATGCACTCCCGATGGGAGAGTAAGATTGATCCGTGCATGGCCGGTTGTCGGGTTCGGCAGAACGTCGAGCGCTGCAGTTCCCATGGCGCGCCCGTCGGCCGGCACGCCGCTGGAGGGAAGCGTAACGCGGCTGCAGAAGTGTTCGCCGGTCTTCGATGCCACGAAGCAGGTCATCGAGCTGTCGCCGCCGCCGGTGAACAGCATGGTCCACGTCGGCTGATCGAGCGGGAAACCGTTCGGAAGGCTCTGGGAGTCCGCCGTGAACAACTGCCCGAACGTAATGAACTGCGGCTTTGCATCGGGAAGCTCCGTACGATACCGGCTGAACGTGGTATCCTGCTTCAACTGTGCAATCATCTGATCGCTGTTCGAATACGCACCGGCCGTATCCAGCGCACGGTTCAACTGCGACGGGACCGGCAGGCCCGATCCGAGGCTCTGCGTCTGGAAGCCCAGCACCGGGAGCTTGACAACGCCGAGCGTTGCGCTCCTGCTCTGCGACGGCGAGAAGAAGGTGTATCCCCACCCGTCTGCGTCTCCGTTGTCGAGATTGAACTCGAGCGTGAGGCCGGATTGGCTGATGTGGCCGAAGGTGGCGATGAATGCAAGCTGGGCATCGGTTCCAACCGAGTCGCGCGCCTTGGTTGCTGCCGTCGGAATGCCGGCTTTCGCCGTGAATGGGATAAGGAACTGCCCGCGCGCTGCGCTTGCAGCCAGAAGAGCGACTGCAGGGAGGATCAGGTATCGACGTAACGTCTGCTTCATGGCCTGGAGGATTGTGTTTGGATGGCACGCCAAGTGTTGTTGTGCCGTTCCTGGAATGACACATCCGGTGTGAATGAAATTACAACGCCACGATGAACCGCATCGAATCCGGCGCAGGCATGAGTGGGGTATGGTGGCGATGGCGAAAACGGCGCGGCGCCATGTGTCGGCGGAATGGCCGGCCCATGGCGCCGGGGAAAGGGGTCAGTTGCCCGAAACCAGATCCACATGGATTCCAAGCTGGATGCCGAGCGTTGTGAACGATCGCATGACGCTGGATTCCTGATAGTAGAAGTGATTGGAGTTGTTCAGGACGGTGCTGTTGTTGACCGAAGCCTGAAGTGGAAAGACACGGGAGACGGAGGCTGCGCACTCGATGGAGAGGGATGGGGACATTGCATACCGGAGCGGCAGCTCGGCACCAAACCGGAATGTCGATGCGCTCATCCCGCTCCGGATGCCGGGCTCGAGCGATAGCCCGTCGCCAAGCCGCAGGCCGTAGTTGTAGCCGATACCGAGCCATGGCTCCGTCAGCACAATCTGCTGCGACTCGAGGGATCCGGTTACTTCATCAGCCTGTTGTCCGGAGGCGCTGTTGTTGTATCTCGACGGCATGCGCGACGGGGCCGGTACCGCAAGCGCGACGCCCGTGTTGGCACTCTTCGTCTCCGTCATGGAGGGAGCAACACCAACCACGAGTGAAAGACTGTGGCCGCCGCCGAGGCGCATTCCCACCTTGACATCCACTTCGCGAACGGACGAACCGCTCACGGCGTTGATGGCGGTGACGCCTCCGCGCAGCGATGCACCCCATACCGGCCCACCGGACGACACCGAAGCGGCGGCCGGCTCACTGAGGCCGAACGCGTGCGGCATGGCCGGCGACGGCGTTGCGGACGTGCCGGTGTGCCGCCCCTCGCCGGACTGCAGCGGTGCAACCGGTACGATCGGGTTCAACTGCGCAATGTTGTGCTCGCCGGAATGCAGGCTGTCCGCAACCGAGGTTCCGCTCTCCGGTGATACCGTGGGAGCATGAGGTTGCTGCTGCACCGCATTGTTGTGCGAGCCGTTCGCGTTCTGGGTATCGGCAGGAATCTGGACGCTGACTGTTGCAGCGTTTGTGGAGCGGTGCCGAATGTCGTGATTCAGATGGCGCTCCCCGCCGGGACGGTTGTGGGTTGTATGAAGCGTTCCGCCGGCAGTGCCTGCGGAGGCGGGAAGTTCGGACCGGTTTGCCGTGATTGCAGCGGTTGCCGGGTTGGACGTGCTGCCGCTCAAGGAAGCCGGATCGGCATCCGGTGAAGGTTGCTTCAACTGAGGAGTCCGAACAACGTTGGGAGAAGTTGGCGATGAAGCCGCGCCGGCCGGAACGCCTGCAGAGTTGCGCGCGCCGTTCTGCATCAGCGGGAGCAGGCCGGCCGAGATCAGCAGCAGTGCCACGAGGCATGCCGCGGCATACTGCCACTTCCGGATGGAGCCGGTGCCTGCACTGGCGGGCTCAACCGGGCGGCCGCGATAGAGGCCTTCGGCCGAGAGCCGGGCGAAAAGCGCCTGCTCCAGTTGCGGCTTCGGCTGCGCAGCGTTCTGGAGGCGCCATGCCGCACCGGAAATAGCCAGCATCTCGCGAAGGCGGATGCGTGCATCGGGTGAGGCGTCCAGCAATTCGTGAAACTGCCGGAGCTCGTCCTGCGAGAGCTCGCCATCGATGTACCGCGATATGAGAGTGTCGTACTGTGCCACGATCTACAGGCTCGAAACGAGCGAAATGCACCGGGCCTTGATTACCAGCCGAGGTAACGCCTGCCCTGCGGCGCGGATGGACCTATTCCTGATTCTCGATGAACAATGACTCGAGCGCCCGGCGGATGGCACTTCGTGCGCGGCTGAGGCGCATGCGTGCCGCCTCCTCCGAGCATCCCACGATATCCGCGGTCTCCTCGTAGCTCATGCCGTTGACCTCGCGCAGGATGAACACTTCGCGGAGGCCGGCAGGCAACGTCTCCACAACGGCATGTACGGATTGCATCAACATGTCCTCGCTGAGCGAGGAGCCGAACAGATCGGCGTGTGCTTCCTCCACCGTCACCATCAGGTGTTCATCGTACGAGGCAGGAAGTGCCGTGAGATAGTTCTGCGAGCGGATATGATTGAGCGCCAGGTTCCGCGAGACGCGGAACAGCCAGCCGCCAACGTTGCGAATCGGTTCCTGTGATTCTCCTCTGCCATGGCGATCCCGCTCGCGGAACAACCGCACAAAGGATTCCTGGAACACATCGTCGGCTGCAGACTCACCGGCGCCGACAATCGAACGGATATATCCGAGGAGCCGCGCCGAATAACGCGTATACAGGGCGGTGTAGGCATCGTCTTCGCCGCGAAGGAATCGCACGAAGAGTTCCTCATCGCACACTTCCTGCAAGGCGGCGGTTCTATGTGAGATCGATTGATCCACCAGGGGCTGGGTAACGTGAAGCAAACGTGCGCCGATCGGGGGCAAGACACGCCATCCGTCACATGTAACATCGATTCGTCGAAGTCGACAATTCGATGCATCGAAGCGGAGTTCTCCGGATGGCGGGTTCCCTGTCCGGGCCCTCATTCGGCCCGCGGAAACTACGTCATGGGCTCCTGCCGTCCAATGCAGGGATGCCGGGGGCACTCGGGCCGGGAGACGACGCATCGGCCGGTTCGTGGCTCGAGCGGGCAGCTGATGCGTTGATGTCGGAAGGCCCGCAAACAGAACACCCCGCAGCCGTGACGGCAGCAGGGTGCGGAATCTTGCTCTGTTGAGATGCCGGGCAGTATGGCAACGGTCAGAATGGACGCGCCTATTGCTCCGTGGCATCCGCGAGGGCGCTCTCCACGAGCGACCGTTCGCGCGGGATCGAAAGGGTATCCGGCGCCATCGGGCGTGCTGCATGGTGCGTGCGCGGCGCGGGAACATGCTGGCCGGCCTCGCGAAGACGCCGCGCGCGGCGGATTGCCTCCGCCTCATCGTAGATCTTCTTCGGCGGTGTCCTCAGATCCCACACAAGACCAACCCACGAAAGGCTTGTGAGAATGTAATGGGTGATATCCACCTCCCACCAGTAAAAACCCTGCCGCTCGCTCGTCATGCAGCGATGATGGTTGTTGTGCCATCCCTCGCCCAGCGTGATCAAGGCCAGGATGAAGTTGTTGCGGCTGTCATCCGACGTTTCGAACCGGCGGTTACCGAAGCGATGAGAGAGGGAGTTGATGGTGAACGTGCCGTGATACAGGATGGTCGTGCTGATGAAGAATCCCCAGACCACGAGCTGAAGCCCCGAGGTCCCAAGCTGTGGCGCGGAAGAGGCGAGCAGGGTTCCCACAGCGAACAGAACAACCCCCAGGCCCACTGCAAGCACGATATAATATCGCTGCAGCCAGCGCAGCTCCGGCAGCTTCTCGAGGTCGGGAATCAGGCTTGGATCGTACTTACTGAACTTCTTGGAGAGTATCCAGCCCATATGTGCCCAGAACATCGTTCCCGAGACCGGCGAGTGTACGTCCAGCTCGGTATCGGAATTGCGGTGGTGGGTACGATGATGCGCGGCCCACCAGAGCGGTCCGTTCTGAAGCGACGTGGCGGCGATTGCTCCCAGGATGAACTGAAACGGCCGCGACGTCTTGAAGCTTCTATGCGCGAAGCAGCGATGGTAACCCGCCGTGACCGCGAACATCCGAAGGATGTAGAGCCCAATGCAGACCGCCAGAGCCGTCCAACTGAACCCAACCCAGATTACGAGGAGGCATGCAACGTGAATGCCAACGAAGCCAACGTTCAGTGCATGATCGCTGGGGCGCTTTGAAGTGCGAGGCATGAAGAGGGACAGCTAGGAAGAACGGGAAATTCGGAAAGTTTCAATGTACGCCAAAGAACGTTATCGGCCTATCGATTATTCGCCGCGCGATGTGAGCAGTTGTGCTTCGCGCAACGCACAGGGCCGCGCTCACCGGTGTGAACGCGGCCCCGTCATGTTCAAGGCCCGAATCCCCGGCATCCGGGGCGAATCCGTGCGGCTCAGCGAACCACTACCAGACGTGCGGATGCGGATGAACGGCCGCCGTACGCCACCAGCTGATACGATCCGCCCGGGAGATCCGAGACATCCAGCAGCATCTGGTGCCGTCCCGCCTCGATCGGCCCCTTGGCAATCGTCTTGACCACGCAGCCGCGGTTGTCCACGATCTCGAAGAGGAGGTTGCCGCCTGTTGCGGCTCCTACAGTAACGGAGGCCTCGGTGTGTGCCGGGTTCGGTGCAATGCCGGAGAGTTCGAGGGCATGGGGGCGATACTCGGCAGGGTCCACCGCGAACACGAATGTTCCCGTGGCATAGGCGCGGCCGTAGATATCGGGAACATGATTCCGGTTGTCCTGCCATGCGGCATACAGTGTATCGCCGAAGAACCCGCCGGTGGGATAGAAGGTCGTATCCGTTCCGCGGGTGATCCGCTTCAGGTCCGTGCGAGCATTGAGGTCACGATCCAGAACCATGGCATAGGCGCCATCGGAGTTCGCGGCGATGAAGCCCAGATCGCCATCCTCACCATTCTCCGTGATGAAGGTATACGGCTGGGCGTCGGCATGTTCGATAAGCCTGCTGCCGAGCTTCGTGCCGGTGAGATCGTACAGTTCCACCGTATAGTGGGCGGTGTCCGGGCCGATGAACGTTCGGAGGTAGCGGTCACCGTTCAGGCGCTGATAGCGTAAGCCGGTCTCCACCGAGCGCACCGTGGTGTCCATTGCCGTGCCGTTCGCGTAATGGATAGCCAGCGTATCCTGAAACAGGATGAACTCGCGATCGCGGATCGGGACGATGCTGTATCTCCCCAGTGGCATCGGGATGCCGTTCACATTCCATGCAACGGCGCCGCTGGTGTCGACCGCCGTAACCGATCCGCCGTTCTCAACGCTCGATGTCCAGGCGCACAGAACGGTTCCGTCGTTCGGATTGTAGTTGAACGCATTCGGCCGCAGGCTGACAACCTGCTTGCTGCGCGACGTTTCATAGATCGTAGTACGACGCCAGCCACCGGAGCTCGGCTGATACAGATGGAAGTGCGCCTTGTACACGCTGTCCTGACCGCCCGGCTTGTTCACAAGATCGCCGCGCCAGAGGAGGGTGGCAGCGATGGTGTTGCCGTCGAACTCCTGCGGCTGCTGATAACCGATCGGCCGCTTCAATACTTGAACCGCTCCGAAGTCGGCCTCGATGGAATCCGGACGCATTGCCGCGATGAGATCGGCTGCGCCCTCACCGCGGCGCGACCACTCCGTAAGCACATACCAGAGTTCCGGTGCCTTGACATTGGTATCGGCGGCGGCCCGAAGTTCTCCCCACGTAAGATAGAGATGGCCGCCCCTGATGAACACCCCCGGCCAATGCTGTTCAGCGTCAGATGTAGGGGACGGTTCCATCGACAGGCGACCGTCCTGATCCTGAGCCCGCAGTGGCAGGGCATACACGGCCGCGAGCGCGAACGCCAATAGAATGAATCGCAAGGAATGGCAGTAGTGCATAGTACGAAACCCTGCAAACGTGAATGTGTAGTAGACCATGCGTGCCGGCTCATGGCCAGGTCCGGCGCACGTGCGCGTGCTGCCGGCCTCGTTGATTCACAGAAATGGATGAGCACCCTCCAACCCACTCGAACCCGCCGTGCCGGTGCCCAACGCCGCAAGGGGTGCGGCGCCATGAAGATATCCTTCGTGGCCGAAACTCAATAGCGCATTCTTCGACGATGTTATTCATGCCAGAATTGGGCCGAAAGTTGCCATGAACTGGGTTCCAAATCACCCCCGGATTGCACCCGACGGCTCCTTTCGCAATGGATCGGCCATCCCCCTGTCAAGAGGGGAGAAATGCTCCGCTGTACCGATGGAACTCAGGGGGAATTTATAATTCATGCCACCATCGTATCTGGCATGAATATGCGAAAAACGACGAAAAACGCCATTGCGATCTCCATTCATGACGGAATAAGCGCGAACTGCCAGGCTTGGCATGAAATGCGGCGGCAAACTCCACAAAGGTGGAATAGTTCTCTGGGACGGCAAGTAATATGTTTGTACCTGACCACAGGTCCTAACAACTAGCCGACCCCAAACGGCTGATTGTCTGAATGGTCGAGGTCCGATACGCGTACCGAATGCCGGTCGCCGAGTTGCCGAATTAGACTCGCACTCGTTTAGGTTCTCCGTCTATGTGTCCAGACGCCTTGAGAACAGAGTCGCTGGAGTCCGCTATATCATGACATGGTTGTTTGTCCTTACCACCAGAGAAACCATGTCGGTAGTGTTCCGGGTTGTCGTGCACTCGGGTTTACGACGAAACTCTGAGATTCCGTCCCCAATGGATCAGAGCGGCTAGGCGAGATGGGGGGCATGCCCCCCATCTCGCGTGGTACGCGGAACTACTCCGCCTCGACCAACCAAAGAGCTTCCTCAGACGAAACGCTCCCGGTGTCTCGAAAATTTCTTGTGTCGCTATTTCGTTTCCCGCCCGCGAGGAGATTGCTTAGTCAACGAAGGCGCTGTCATTCGCCCGTACACCCTACGGGAGATGGTAGCGTCTCGTTTTTCTCCCTCGAGGTCCCACCGGTTCCAGTCGGATTGTCGTGACAAGGGATGCGCCCGGTGATTGTGGCCTGCCTGCTACGGTCGGGTCGGGGTATATTGTTCCGATCGAACCCCTTCCGAATCGGCGCCAGGCCGGATACCGATGAATGCTCAGGTTCACATATTCCTTCTCCTGATTGCAGCCGCAACGATTGGCGCCTGCAGCAGTCAGGTCGAGCCGCCCCGGGTGTCCGGAACGATGTCCGCAACGCTGCAGGGTGAGGCGTGGGCAGCTTCCGATGCATACGCCACGTTTGCTGCCATCGGATTGCGACATGAGCTGAATGTTGCCGGAAGGTTTCTGGTAGGAGGGTTGGAGCGCAGCCGTGTGGATATCACGATTGCGGACGTCAGCGGACCCGGGACCTACGATATCACCAATACCTTTCCTTTCATGGTCTTCATCAATTCCATGCACGTTCGCTGGAATGATGCGGACTATCACGTTCCCTTCACCAGCCGGAGCAACCTGGTTGCCGGATCGGTGGAGATCGCACAGATCGATGTCGGCAGGGTGCGCGGTACGTTCCACGCAACGCTCTATCGGAATGCCGATCCGGAGACTCCGGATACGATCGTCGTTGCCGGCGGGGCGTTCGATGTCGGCATCGCCCGCTAGCCGCCTTCCCTGCCTGCGCGGGCGGGGCCGGTTGTGCCTGGCAGCGGGGCGCGGGGGATGGATGCGCATTCTGGATCCGCGGGCCGGCACGGGATCGTACTACGCCGATCCTACGGTCGATTGATCGAATCGATCTCCCATGCCTGAACGTCCATCACTGCCGCACGCCCCCTGTGAGGCGGAATTCCCTCCCCTGACAGTCCGCGCGGCACTCGAAGCATCTTACTCCACCACAAACTGAACAACGCGATTCCGCTGTCGCCCTTCGTCCGTGCTGTTCGATGCCGACGGATGCCGCGACCCCAGCCCCAGTGTGCGGATGCGCTTCGGATCAACCTTCGTGATATCAACCAGATAGGAGCGCACCGCCTCGGCTCGGCGAAGC
The DNA here is from genome assembly GCA_035549015.1 of Kapaibacterium sp. (SeqCode). Taxonomy (GTDB): domain Bacteria; phylum Bacteroidota; class Ignavibacteria; order OLB7; family OLB7; genus JAFDZV01. The sequence continues at coordinate 27,126 of DASZRW010000103.1, read as the reverse complement.
GAGAGCTGGTCGTTGAACTGTTCGGAGCCGATGTTGTCCGTGTGTCCGGTGATCAGAATGCTCGCGTCGGAGTAGTCGGTCAGCAACTGCTTCAGGCGCTGCAGCTCGGGTTCGGACTCCGGCCGCAACGTGTCCGAGTTGTAGTCGAAGAAGATGTTGTTGAGCGAGAACGTCTTGCCGCTGGCGATGCGGTCGATCCGGATATCCTGCTGTACCTGGCGATACGTCACAACCGATGGGATCGTGTAGCGCATCGAATAGAACCCGTAGCCCGGCGCGCTCACGGAGATGCCGTAATCGCGTCCCGGCTGCAGAACCACCGCAAAACGATGGTCCACACCGCTTCCGCTTACCGTCTGCATCAGCTTGTTCGTGCTCAGATCCTCGATCTTCACCGTTGCATCCACCGGCAGAGACGTTTCCTTATCCAGCACCGTGCCGGTCAGCAGGACGATTGCCGATGGGAGAAACTGAGAGTCCAGTTTTGCCGTGTAGATGGATGTGGCTTCGTTCCGCTCCGTGTCCGATCGGGTAAGGTAGACGCGGTCGCCCGAAGCCGGGATCGAGAAGAAGGTGTCGTTGCCGGCAGTGTTCACCTGCGAGCCCAGATTGGCCGGCATCTGCCAGACACCGTCCTTCAACACGGTGACATAGATATCGTCGCCCCCTAGGCCGCCCTTGCGCGCCGAGGAGAAATAGAGCGTTCTGCCGTCGGCTGCGATGAACGGCGCGAAGCTTCCTCCGGGTGCGTTGACGTTCGGCCCGAGATTGGTGGGATATTCCCACTCATCGTTGATCCGATGCGATACCCAGATCTGTTGTTCGCCGGTTTCGGAGTGCGCAGTGGTTGCGAAGTAGAAGGAGCTCCCGTCAGCGGTAACCGCGCAGCCGTAGATCTTGAAGGTGTTATCCGTGGCGAAGAACGAGGAGATGCCGCCCCCCAGCCCATGGACGTTGTTCCACTCCGTGCCGTTCAGGTCGGCCGCATAGAACGGTCCGTTCGTCTTCAGCCAGCCGCGGTCCAGCGATGTATAGTAGATCGTCCCGCCGCTGGGGCTGATTGCCTCTACCGCATCGTCGCCGCTCGTGTTGATCGTAGGGCCAAGGTTCACCGGATCGCCCCAGCGCGGTGTGCCGTCGGCATTGACCGTGCAGATCGCATAATAGATGTCGCTGTCGTACACCCCGGGTTTCCCCTTGCTGCGCGCCCAGGGACGCCCGGCATGGAGAGTCGAGTTGAAGAACATGATTCGGCCATCGGCCGTCAGACGCGGCGTATTGCTGTTGCTGAGAACGCTCGTAGGACCGGTCTCGCCAACAGTGGTCTCGTTGTTGCGATCGCTGAGATGTCGTGATGTCTTCGTGCCTGATGCATAGCCATGCATCGGCATCAGTGCAGAATACACGCTCTGCGCAGTATCCTGAAAATTCTGTCCTTGTGCGGAGGGCACAGTGAGCACGCTTGCAGCCGCCATGGCCGCGAAGCCCGTCACGCGGGCCGCCCAACGGGTATCCAGTATCATTGCACCAAACAGCAGTAGCGAAGCTGCGCCACACAGCTTCGGCCTGGACCCCGGATTGTGGATGGATTGCCAGCATGGAGGGGAGGCAATCTGCACGCAAAACACCCCAGGTTATCGCTGACACTGATGCGGTGTTCATTTGCACATGCAACGAAGGACTATGTTGCACGGCGTGCCGGGTTCGGTCGAGCCCCCAAATTTTTGCTCGACTATAGCGCGACAAATATATCGCGGAAAGATTGTTCCACCTACTGCCGCAGATGCGACGAGTCGTAACGACTGCCCGATTTATTGCGAGAAATCGGATATCTCCCGATTGGGATACCGGCAATTATGCGTATGGTGTTCGCATGAATATCTATTGGAAGGTGCTGCGGGGATGGATCAGATAAGCCGGCGAGCCTTTATCTCGAGATACTTGTTGATGGTGCTCACCGTCAGACCGCTCGGTGTTGTCAGGATGGAGGTGATTCCATACCGCTGCAATTCCTTGACGATCAATTTCTTTTCGAACGCAAATTTCTCCGCGATCGTTTTCAGATATACCTCCTCGGTGTTGCCGGGAACGGACGCCAGCAGCTCCTTCATTTCGGTATTCTCGAAGAAGACCACCACGAGCAGATGATCGCGCGCTATGGCGCGAAGGTAGGGGAGTTGCCGTGTGAGTGAGGAGAGCGTCTCGAAGTTGGTATACAGGAACAGAAGGCTGCGCGTCGTGAGCCGTTGCCGGATGTTTCCGTACAACGATTCGAAGCTGGACTCGTGGAAGTTCGTCTTCTGGTTGTAGAGAACCTCCAGCACCTTCTGCATCTGCGCGCGCCGACGATCCGCCGCGAGCATGGTGCCGAGCCTGTCGGAGAACGTGATCAACCCGGCCTTGTCTCCCTTTACCAGCGCGATGTTGGAGATAACCAGGCTGGTGTTGATCGCATAGTCCAGCAGCGACATCCCCTCGAACGGCATCTTCATCACGCGTCCCTTGTCGATGACGCTGTACACCTGCTGAGCCTTCTCGTCCTGGAACTGATTGATCATCAGCTTGGATGCGCGCGCGGTGGCCTTCCAGTTCACCGTGCGGTAGTCGTCACCCTGCACGTACTCGCGAATCTGGTCGAACTCCATCGTGTGGCCTACCCTCCGGATGCGCTTGATGCCGACCTCGCTCAGGCGATTGGAGATGGCAAGCAGTTCGTAGCGCCGCATCTGCAGATAGGAAGGATAGACCGGGACCATCTGATCGGCCGCGAAGCGATAGCGGCGGCGTATCAGGCCGAGTGGCGAAGCGGCAAACACGTTCACTGCTCCGAATCGATACTCTCCCCGCTCCACCGGGCGAAGCGAGTATTCCACCCGTGTGGATCCCCCGGAGCCGACACTGATATCGATCTCGAGATCGCGCTTCTGAAACTGGAAGGGGATTTCGTCGATCACCGTCGCGCGCACCGACATCGGATAGCGATTCTCAACCACGATCGAGACCGGATTGTAGTCGCCGTTGGAGAGACGTTCGGCCACAATGCGTTCGGCCCGCATGCCGTCGCGCATCCGGAACAGGATCAGCGCATCCAGGATGGTGAGCGCACCGAGCGATATCAGGCCGATCTGTGCATAGAGCAACAGGAACCGTGCGCTGAACGCAAACAGGAAGAGCGCAACCAGCAGCCCTGCTGCAACGAAGAATCGCCTGTCCAGGTAGAAGCTTTTCATGCGCTTACCGTGGCACCTCGATCTTTTCAACGATCTGCTTGATCACGTCCTTCGGTACGACACCCTCCATCTCACGCTCTGGCGTAAGCAGGATACGATGCTGCAGTACGGGAGTCACCACCCGCCTGATATCGTCCGGCGTAACGAAGTCGCGTCCGGCCATCGCCGCGAACGCCTTTGCGCCGATCATGATCGCCAGCGACGCGCGCGGAGATGCACCCAGATAGAGTGCGCTGTTGTTCCGCGTGGCCTCAACGATCTGTGCGATGTAGCGAAGCAACGGGTCGTCGCAGTGCACGGCGCGGACACGCGCGCGATAGGTTGCCACCGCGTCGGCCGACAGCACCGGCTGCACCATCGTGGGATCGTTTGCCTCGCGGCGGGCATGTGCCTGCATCAGGATGCGCGTCTCCTCATCCAATGTGGGATAGCTCACCTCGATCTTGAACATGAACCGATCCAGCTGCGCCTCCGGAAGGCGGTAGGTCCCCTCCTGATCGATCGGGTTCTGTGTCGCGAGCACCACGAACGGCGGCGTCATCGGATACGTGGTGCCGTCCACCGTCACCTGCCGCTCCTCCATCACCTCGAAGAGCGCTGCCTGCGTCTTGGCCGGTGCGCGGTTGATCTCGTCGATCAGCACCACGTTGCTGAACACCGGGCCGCGCTTGAACTCGAACTCCGATGACTTCGTGTTGAAGATCGATGTGCCGACGATGTCTGACGGCATCAGGTCCGGCGTGAATTGAATGCGGGAGAAGTCCACCGCCAGCGTGCGCGCCACGAGCTTTGCGGTGAGCGTCTTCGCGATGCCCGGCACCCCCTCCAGCAATACGTGGCCGTCCGAGAGGAGCGCTGCGATGATAAGCTCCAGCATTTCCTGCTGACCCACCACGATCTTGCCGACCTCGGTTCGAAGCTGGTCGAGCGCATCGCTCAGATGCCCGAAGTCCACGCGCGATTGGAAGAATGGTTCTGTTTCCATAGTGCAAGTCTGGTTGATCGTCCGGTTCGTGTATGCTCCTGGTTGCCGATGCTCGCAGGCCCGTACGGCATGTTTCCGCCGCGGCGTCGATGCCGGTGCATCGCACTGTGTTTCGATGGAAGCTGCCGGCGCCGATGCGTTCGGTTCGATGTTTTCCCACTTCAACGGAGGCTGGCCGCCTGAAACGCCTCGATGCGCCTGCTGAGCTCCAGCAGATCGGCCTCGCCCAACTTCGGCGTGCTTCGAACCCTGTCGATGTAGGTGAACAGGCTGCTCACCTTCTCCTGCTCCACGCCGGAGCGCGCCGCCACTGTGCGGTACAGCTCGTCGTTCCGGTCGCCGGTGTTCACGCCGAACGTGGAGCGGACATACTCCAGGAAGTAGCTGATCTTCTTCTCGGCAAGGTTCGCATGATCGCCGTGCTGATAGTACAGCTGCCCGACCGTCTCAACGAATTCCAGCGTCGTGTTCGGCAGGGGCTTGATGATCGGTATGATGCGCTGCCGCCTGCGTCCCATGAAGATCACGAAGAGCGTCACGCCGCCAAGCAGAACGAAGAGTGCCCAGCGGAGCGCCTCCACCGAGAGCACATAGCGCATCGGCGACTCTACCAGCTGGCGGCCGGCCTTGTAATACTCGTCCCAGTTTACCGCGCCGGTCTGCGGAAGATAGGAGAGCGCATCGGTTGCATAGCGGTAGTTGATCCGGTCCGTGAGATTGTAGTTCGTGAACGCGTACGGCACCGTGCTGAGATAGATGGTCCCCAGGCCGTGATGCAGACGGATGAAATTGGGCTTCGTGCTCCCCGCCGTGCCGAGCACCGTGACACTGGCGGTGTCGAACGATGCGAAATAATAGTCCACCGTCATCGGCCTGTATCGATACGCCTTCGTTCTGTGAAGCGCGGGATTGGTCAGATTCAGCTCCGTGGAGTCGGATGCACCGCCGAAGGAGGATGTGCTGTGCACGTTCAGGGTGTCGCTGATGCCCCTTCCGAATTCGTCGGCGGCCACGAACACCGTGTTCCCGCGTTCAACATAGCGGAGCATGGCTCCGATGTCGTATGAATCGGGATCGAACTCCTGATTGATGATGATGCACGGCCCGGAGCGATTCTCGTCCAGCATGGAGTAGAGCGGGAGCTCCATCGTCTCCACCTTCTGCCCGGGGAAGAGCGCCCCCAGCAGATCGTGCAGTACGTAGCATCCGTATGGATTCTTGTCCGCGCGAATGAAGCTGGGGGTCCAGTTCACCTCCTTCGGTGCGGTTACCTGCAGGGCAACCACCGCGGCGAACACCAGTACCAGTACGATCGCGAATTTGTTCGGACGCTTCACGAGGTCCCCCCGAGCATGCTATGGAATGCATCGAACCTCGGGCTCAGATGCTGGTACAACTGCTCGTTGACCTGCGCATCACCGTACCATACATACTCGAACAGGCGCGTGATATCCCCGAACGACTTGCGAAGATCGGCGGCCGAGAGCTCGAACAGATACTGCCGGTTGGTCTTGTCGATGCGCCAGACGATCAGCGACCGATCGGAGAGGGCGCGAATCTGCTTCAGGTAGTTCAGGCGCACGGCCCTGCGGAAATCCTTCTTCGCCAATGCCTCGGCGATCAGTTGATCGAAGCTCATCTCGTGGATGTCCTCGCCTGCCTCGATGATCGGCCCGACGCCCGCCAGCGGTTTGCGCCGGAAGATGGCCCTGAGATCGGTGTTCGTGATCTTCAGAATTGCATACGCAAGCGCAGTCAGGCCAAGGATCCAGGCGAGTGTCTTGGTGAACGTGCCGGTGGATACCCCGGCTGCGCGATCGATCCCGCCGCCGAAGATCCACTTGAGTATCCGTTCCAGCAATGACGTCGGCGCCTTCTGCTCCGTACGGTCGTACGCGAAGTCTCCGTCCCGGCGATACGCCTCCATCGCCGCCTCCGACGGGCGCCTGATCGTGACCGTGGAGGTGTCGAACGTGAGGCGCCTCTGCGGCTGCTTCTTCTGAAGCGCGGGCACGGTGTCGGTTCCGGCATGCGGGTTCGTATCCTGTGCGGCCGCTGTGTACGGCAGCGTCAACACGCATAGAGCAGCCACCAACGCGACGAGCAATGCAGGGAGCGCCGCGCGTGGCGGGATGGCCGCACGTTTCACGCGGGCCGGTTCGATATGGAGGTTCGGGTGCGCCACGTGATCGGGTTCACGAAAGGAAGGAGTGATGCTCCGGCTCGTCCTCGCTCTCGCCGATCGTGCCGATCCGGGCGAGGATGCCAACGGCGTCCACCTTCTCCACCAGGTTGTGATACTGCAGCACCACGCCCAGCGTGGGGAGCAGCGAGACCAGATAGCTGAGAGTCATCGCAAGGATCGCACAGATGGCGTAGATCACCGAGAGGCGTTCCGAGTTCGCCGATCCGTTGAACATGTCGGAGAGCGCGATCAACATCAACATCGGTACCAGGAACACCATGGAGATCACGAAGCCGACGCCGCCGAGCGCCATCACAACACCGAGGCAGTTCCACCAGTTCTTGCGAACCAGCGCGAAGCCGCGGGCGAACGATTGCGATACGTTCAGACGTTCCTGGATGCTTGCCGGAATCGTGAACGCAAGCGGTACGGAGATATAGATCAACGGGCACATGATCACCACGAAGGCGAGAAACCGTATGCCGGGGTCGCTCGCCGAAAGCGCGATCGCGTAGAGAAAGAATGCCAGGCCAACCACGAGCCCAACGGAGAGGTTGATTGCGAACATGCGCCCCAGGTCCGCCTTGATCGCCTTCCATATGTCGTCCACGGTGATCTCGCCGCCGTTGCGCTCCAGGTAGAGCCGCACATGCTGATTGGTGATTCCCTGAACGAGCATGCTGGTGATCAGGCCGAACACGATCCCGAGTATCGTTCCCACGAACGGGCTCACGATGGTCCGCAGGCCGAGAACCGAGGAGATGCCGAACAGATGGGTGCCGGAGAGCGCTCCGGTGAGCAGTATCGCAGGCCCCGCGATGTAGAGCAGGCTCTTGATCAACGTGCGCGAATTCTCTCTCAGATATTGGAACGTGAGGTTGAGCACCTCGCCAAGCCTACGCGACTTGCGGAGTTCCAGATGTTGAGTCGGCAGCATCGGCAGCAATCCTTCTCTCGAGGATGAACGGATAGACAATGAAATACCACACGATGAATGTGGCGGAGATCCCGATGATCAACAGCTTCACGGCAATGGGCATGCTGGCGTATCGTGTTACGAACGATTCCAGGAAGCCGGCCGTGATGAAGATCGGTACCAGTCCGATCACCATCTTCACTCCGATGCGTGCGCCGCGCTGGAGCGAATCCTTGCGGGAGTATGTCTTGGGGAACAGTATGCTTCGTCCGATTACCAGGCCCGCCGCCCCTGCGATAACGATAGCGGAGATCTCCAGCGTTCCGTGGATCCACACCGAGAGCTGATTCTCCAGGCTCACGTTGTACTGGTACAGCAGCGTGTGGAACACACCGATCATCACGCCGTTGTAAAAGAGGATGTAGGCAGTGAGAATGCCCAGGACGATCCCGGAGGCGAAGGCATAGAAGGATACCTTCACGTTGTTGGTCGTGATCGCCATGAACATGTGCGTTCCGTCCTCCTTGTCGTACACCCCCATCGGCTTCCCGCTCTTGATGTTGTCGATCGTCATGCTGACATATCCATCGCCAAGGATCAGCCGGGCGAAGTTCGTGTCGTTCGCCGTGGAGAATACGCCGATCACGATGCTGATGCCGAAGATCACCACGGCATAGATCAGTTCCCGGCGGGCCTGTATCATGATCTCCGGCAGCTCCCGGCGCCAGAACGTAACGAAACGGCTGCTCCGTTCCTTACGATTGCGATAGATCGCCTGATGAACCTTGCTGGTGAGTCCGTTCAGATAGATCGCTGTGTTGCTCTGCGGGTAGTGCGTTCGCGCGTAGGAGAGATCGTCCGTCAGCTGAATGAAGAGATCGGCGAGCTGGTCCGGGTTTGCGCTCTTCCGGGTGGCGAGCAACTCCTCGAACTGCTTCCAACGTTGTGCATTCTGGCGAAGGAACGTGGCCTCTCTCATGGGCGTGATATCTCGGGCGACTGTGATCGAACGGACAGCAGTGTGGGGCCATGCACGGCACCGATAGCCGGGTAGTGCGGCGGGCTTGCGTACTATGATGAAATTCGCATGTTTGCGGCAGCGTTCCGGCGGGCATATGTGGCATGCCGACGCGGTGGGGCCACGAACAGATCGGAGCGAACATAGGCGAAAACGATGAAAGTACAAATCCAGACCAGCCAGAACGTCGACATCGAATACGATATCGCCACCGTGGGCGATCGTATCGCAGCAGGCGTGATCGACATGCTCGTTCTCACCGGCTACATGATGATTATCGGCTACGTTGTCCTGCCGCTGCTGCTGCGCCGCAGCCTGGATAACGATGGAGTCGGCACGGTGGGAATCGTTATCCTGATCCTCCTCTATCTTCTGATGTTTCTCTATCCGCTGCTCTGCGAGGTCTTCATGGATGGCCAGTCCGTGGGGAAGAAGGCGATGCAGATCAAGGTGGTGCGGCTGGACGGCAGCCAGGCCACGCTCTCGGCCTATCTGATCCGCTGGCTGGTTGGCCTGGTGGAGGTGCGGACCTTTTTCGGCGCCATCGCTCTCGCTTCCTCCATGATTACCCGTCAGGGGCAGCGTGTCGGCGATATCGCCGCCGGTACCACGGTGGTCAAGGTGAAGCGGGTGGTGATGCTGTCGCAGACCATCTTCGCCAAGGTGGACGATGATTACCAGCCTACCTTCGAGAACGTATCGCTGCTGAACGATCGCGACATCGCCATCATCAAGGAAGTGATCACCTCGCGCGAGCGTGCGGGCAATCCTGTGGTGCTTGGCACACTGGCCCGGAAGGTGAAGGAAGTGATGGAGGTGAGCACCGATCTGCCGGCACTGAAGTTCCTGCGCACGGTGGTGAAGGATTACAACTACTACGCCGGGCGCGTGTAGGCGCCGCCGATGCCCGCAGGCGCTGCCGGCCTTACACGTCGAACGGTGTCACGTCCTCGCTCTCCACCGTATCGTCATCCTCGTCACCTGAGCGATGCCGGTACATGTGCACGCACTGGCGCACGACGCCGAAGGCGAGGTACAGGAGCATGAACGGGAAGATCGCCTTGCCGCGCGTTACGATCGACGCCACAATGCCGATGAAGAGCACGATGAACTTGAGCGGAGCGCTCCTGATGGCGCGGGGGCTCGGCTTGGGAAGCGTTTCGTAGCGTATGGTGCTGACCATCAACAGGGAGACGGCCAGCGTGATGACGGTGAGGAGCACCGGCTTTACATCGGCCGACACGATACCGGTCTCCGGCAGATGGTAGAAGAGCAGGTAGCTCATCAACACCAGCGCTGCCGATGGGATGGGGAGGCCACGGAAGTAATCCTTGTCGAACCCGACCAGCTGCACATTGAAGCGCGCAAGGCGCAGGGCGCCGCAGAGTGCCGGGAGCGAGGCGATCACCACACCGGCGGTGCGCCATTCGTGAAAGAACGCGGCGTAGAGGATGAAGGAGGGGGCGGTGCCGAAGCTGACCACATCGGCCAGAGAATCGAGTTCCACGCCGAACTCGGAGCTCGAGTTCGTCAAGCGTGCCATTACGCCATCCAGCGCATCGAAGATGCCTGCCAGCACGATCAGCCATCCGGCCGATACATAGTCCTTCTGCGCGGCCTGCACGATTGCAAAAAAGCCGCTGAAGAGGTTCATGCTGGTAAACAGGCTCGGGATAACCGAGCGCGTCACGCGAATCGGCACAGGCGTTGATCAGTTACGGCTCCCGCCATGTCATGGTGCGAACCTCTGAAGGCAGGCCGTGCCGCACCCGATGCCAGGAGCCTTGATTCACGAAGATGCCCGCTTCCCTACGCTGAAGCCCGGGCAACCGATGGCGACTATCCGCCCACCTTCCGGCAAAGAACCGTCTCGCCGGCAACCACCATCTCCCCAACCGTCACCAGGATCTCCATCTCCATTGGAACAAGCAGATCCATCCGGCTGCCGAACTTGATCATTCCGAATCGTTCACCGATCCGGACCGCGTCGCCAACGCCGATCGTGCAGACGATACGGCGTGCCACAGCCCCTGCAATCTGCTTGAAGAGGATGCGTACGCTGCCGTTGGCAACGCCGATATGCGTTCGCTCATTGTCCGTGGAAGCCTTGTCGTGATAGGCCACCAGATACTTCCCATGGACGTACTGGTAGTAGTCCACCGTCCCGGAGATCGGGAGCCGGTTGACATGGACGTTCAGCGGCGAAAGGAATATCGAGATCTGCCGGGCCGGGCCGTGATGATATTCATTGTCGATCACGTCCTCCACAACCACAACCTTCCCGTCGGCGGGCGAGATAACCGTCTTTCCGTCGTCGCTCCCCGGCGGAATGCGCCGTTCCGGATCGCGAAAGAAATAGGCCGTGAACAGTCCCAGGAAGAGGGCGAGCGCGATCAGCAATGCCTTCAGCCACACGACCGGGACAAACAGAGCGGTTAGCGTTATGACAACCGTGACGATCGCCATCGTGACGATGACGTCGTATCCATAGCGAGTAAGCTTCATAGAGGATGCGTTCGAAACGAGACCACAATACTACGCAAAAAGAGTCGATCAGCGACTCGCGAACTGGACTCATGAGGAAGGAGATGTATCACGGAGCGGCTGGTGATGCAGAGCCCGGCGCCTGCAGCGGATGCGCGTACCGGCGCCACCGCAACCATCCGGTTGCGGCGCGAGAGGGGGCATCCAGCCCGGTTGCGGGGCTGGACGCATCCGTTCATTTGCGCTGGTATGTTCCCATCAACGTTGTCCGGGCCACCATGTGCCCCTTCATCGCAGCATCCAGATCGGCTCGCGTGGCCCCCTCCTTCAGAGGAAGCATCGTGTCCAGTGCATACAGCCGGAAGTAGTAGTGATGCGTGCCGCTGGGCGGGCATGGGCCGCCATACCCTGTATTGCCGAAGCTGTTCTTTCCGTTCATGATGCTCATCGCATTCGCCTGGCCGGCGGAGATCCCCTCCTCCAGCGCGTTGACCGTGGGCGGAATGTTGAACAGCACCCAGTGAACCCATATGCCGTGAGGCGCATCGGGATCGTCGAGGATCAGAGCCAGACTCTTCGCGTTGCCCGGTGAAGCGGACCAGCGAAGCGGCGGGGCGATGTTCCTGTCGTCGCATGTATACTGGCGGGGGATGGGTGCCCCCTCCCCGAACGCCGTGCTTGTGAGTGCGAATAGCGTATCCATTGTCTGTGCGGTTTGCGTGGACGTCCGTGCCTGCCGGATGTGCTCTGGCCGTGCGTCGTCGCTCTGCCTGCAGCCCGTGGCTGCCAGAACCAGCGCAACCATCGCCAGTGATGTCATCATCATGTTCATGTGCATGTCGGAATAGTGAAGTGCATCGGTCCGGTCGCAGGCCTCGGTTACTGCACTGCCATCTTCCGAACGGCAACGAACTGGCCGCTCCGGAGCCGGTAGTAATACAGCCCGGAACCGAGCGCGCCTGCCGGGATATGCGCCGCGTACCGGCCGGGTTTCAGCCGGGCATCCACCAGCGTCAGCGCAAGGTTCCCCAGAGCATCGAAGACCGTGAGCTGCGTCTCGTTCTCGAAGGGAATTTCGAACGCGATACTCCCTTCTCCCGTCAGAGGATTGGGCACGTTCTGGTCCAGTGCGAAGTTGCTTGTCGAGAAGCTGATCAACCGCTCCAGAAGACCGCAGAGCGGGTCGCGCGTGAACAGGCCCGGCGACTCCACCACATCAACGTACGGAAGGTCCGTTCCGATGGTGAAGGGAAGCTCCGAACGGGTCAGCAGATCGAACTGTGCGAGAAGGCGGATCGAGAGGAGAGTCCCCGTATCGGGCGGGGCGATGCCGGGATCGATGGTGCAGTTCAGCGCTCCCGTTCCCGGCGTTGCGGACCACTGCCAGCCGCGCCGCGCCGCGCTGTCCGGAACCGCGGCGAGATATGCGAGCAGCGACGGGGCGAACTCCACGTGAATATCCAGGTGATGGATCGGGAGCGTGTCCAGCCGCCCCTGCAGCTCCACGCGGATCGTGACGGCCTCGCCCGGCGGGGCATGGTAATCGCGCCGTATCATCGCCGGCACCGTCAGCACGATGCCGGCGCCGGAAAGGGTGGAGAGGAGCGGGCCTGCATCCGTGGTGAACGCGATGTGCGCGCTCTTCGGCCCGCGCGTTGGAGGAGTGAACGTTGCCGGTATCCGCGCCGAGTCGCCTGCATGCAGCACGAACGGCACGGCCTGCGATCCCAATGCGAATGAGTTCTCCGCGTCATCCACGATCGTCATTCCCTGGATGGTTGCATCCACCGTGCCGATGTTCCGCAGCGTTACGAAGCCCCCCTTCGTGAGTGTGATATAGACCGGGCCGAAGTCGTGGTTGTCCACAACGAGCAGCGGCTGCACGCAGGCGGCGACGCTCCCCGCAACCAGCGCCACGCTGTCCCCGCCGAACGCGCCGGAGCTCGCGGTGATCGCGATGCCGAAGCTTCCGGTGGCGTTTGCGTGAAGGTGCAGCGGCACGCGGAGCGTATCCCCCGGTGCGAGCGTTCGCGGGAGAAACGGATGGGGCCCGGCGGAGGAGTCGATGAGGGCGGATACGATGCCGCCGCCCCCGGCCGTGACGCCGGTGATGGCGAGCGGTGCGCTTCCGCTGTTCGTGAAGATCACGGCCGTATCCAGCGTGGAGTCCGCGCAGAGGCCCAGCCCGCCCCGATCGGGCGCATCGATCAACGGCATGATGCCGACACCCCGAAGTTCCGCCGTGGCGCTGTCGCCGTCCGTGGTCACCATCACGAGATGTGCGGTGAACGTTCCCTGGCTCGCGGGATGGAAGCCGATGCCGAGTGAGTCCGTTCCGGCAGGCCCCACCGGTCCGATCGCCTGCCAGTTCGGAGCGGTCAGCCCAAACGCGCCGGCCGCATCCGCATCGATCGTGATCGAACGGATGGAGTAGCTCACCGATCCGCGATTGGAAACCCACGAGAGCGTATCGTTCGTGGTCCCCACCAGGCGCGCCTTCCAATCGTAGCCGGTGATTGCCGGGATCGGATACGGGCCGGTGTGGGCACGCACCGGAACCAGGAATGTGCCGCAGTCCGTCGTGACCTCCAGCGTGTCCGTGTACTCGGTGTTCTTTGCGGCGCCGGTGAACGCAAGTGTTACTGAATCGGTCTCGCCCGGTCGCAGCGGCATGCCGGTGGATACGTTGCGCAGCGAGAAGCCGTTGGTGCCGTTGCGTAGCTTGATCTCCAGGGGCGTCAGAATGAACGGCCGCTGGTTGGTCAGCGTCAGCTCGAGCGTCTGCTCAACGCCGATCTTCACATCGAGAAGCTCGATCGGGTTCGGCGTTACCGCGAGCGCCCATGCCCGGTAGCTGTAGGGGATGCGCCAGCTTCTGCCGTTGGCAGCGGTCAGGATCACCGCGCCGTCCGCGTCCGCCAGAGGATTCTGCGGCGTGAAGCGGATCGTGTAACCGGCGAACTGCCCGTTCCAGACCGATGTGACCTCGGCGTTCATGTTGGCCGATGCCGGATCGGTGGTAACCGTGTACGGCACGAACGTCCAGGACTCGCCGATGCGAACGATGGAGACGATGGTGGAGTCGCACCGCTCGTTGCGCGTGATCACCAGCGAATCGTTGGGAAGCGACTCCTCCAGCAGGCCGGTTACCGGATAGGCGTAGGCGATGCTGATATCCTCCGTGTACTTGGAGGGATGCGGCATCGGCGGCGGCGTTGATCCGTCATCGCGCCGGTATGTCCCGGTGGGGGTGAATCCCTCCAGCCCCTTCGCCTGGCCGAATGCGATCGCGCCGCACCGCCCATGCACCGAGCGGATGGAGTGATCGCCTGCGGTCACCTCCAGAAGCACTTCGACGAACGGCGCCCCCTTGATCGGCGTGGGCTGGATGGTGATGCGCTTCCCGTCCAGCCAGAGCTCCGCCGTGCTGTCCGCTGTAAGGAGAACGGAGTGGGTGAGATAGGGAGGATAGAGCGGCGAGTGAAAGCGTGCGGAGTTGAACCATGACTCCCGCGGCGGCATCAGGCTCATCGCCGGCGCGTACGATTCGAAGAGAACGTCCCCCACCGTCTGCGGCACCGCGACGCCGTACGATCCCGTGAGCACCGTCGCCTGTGCCGGCCGGTCCGTGCGGATGGCAAACGGCTCGCCGAACGTGCCGGGCGCCGTCTTTGTCCGGGAGTACGAATAGACGACGAACGAATCCTGGCGAAGAACTGCCTGCGGATAGTTGCGGGAGAGCGTGACCGTGGTAATGCCGGGTGAAGTGGCGTAGACCCGGATCAACTCCTCGAAGCGATCCGTGCCGGCGCCTGCGATGGGCGCGTAGACGAACGTTGTTCCCTGCGAGTCCGCCGGGGCAAGCCATTCAACGGCGGTGTTGTCCAGGCTGTTACCCGTTGTGGTGGAGGGGAGCGCAACGTACGCTCCTTCGCCCCCCTTGGTCCGGGTGTTGCCGCTGATCACCCCAACCGGCTTGTTGGCGACGATGCGTGTCCCGGAGAAGTCCCGTGCCGACGTATCCTTCGGGTCCCACGGAGCGGCGGTCTCTACGAGCACCGCCTCCCCTGCGTTCAGATGGAAGACCGTATCGCGTACGACGGACTTGTCCACCGTGTAGATCTCCGCCCGTGCGTTCACCGTCACATCGGTGCCGTTCTCGGCGGCGAGCACGATCATCTGGCAGGGCGCCATTGCCCAGTCCAGCGTCTCCTCGGGGGGCTCGACGCTGAAATAGATATCGGCCCGCTGCGATGCCGCGCTGTACTCCGTGCCCCAGCGCTCAACCGGCAGCGGCGTGAAGGCCTCGCTCCCCTGGTGCGTCACGTAGTAACACGTCACGCCGATCGGTTGGTCCGAGGTGATCGTGAAGACATCCGGTACCGGCGTGTTCACCGTGTCGAGAAACCACCGCGCCGGCGCCGATGTATCCCCCGCCAGCCAGACCGTGAACGATGCATCCGGTGATACCGTGATGTCGCGATGGTATCCAGGCGCCGTGATCGTTACCTGCGCCGTCTGATTGCTGAACAGGATGAAGCCGGCATCCTGGCGCGCAGGATTGACATAGCCCCCGATGGATGGGCGAACCGTATCGGGGAATGCCACGATGAACCTGCGCCCGAAACCTGCGCCGCTTCCCTGGGCATGCAGCGCGGAGGCCATGCAGAACAACATCGCGACGGCATGAAGCAGCCTGCAACCAGGGATGTACCGACGCAGTATGAGGAGGCTATGTTGAAGCATGGGGAGCCGGGCCGAACAGGGAAGCCAAGATACGGGCAGTCCGGCTACGGCTCAAGGCAGCATGCGGAGGCATGAGGCAGCAGCATTGGGCAGCGATCGGACCGGTGCGTTGGCACGCCATGAGGGCGGCACGCCGTGTGCGAGGGCATGCAGTGTGCGACGGGGCGATGGGGTGCACGCACGTGAACAGCTACCTGAACGAAATCTCGTAACTTCGCGGCCCTATGGACAAATTCGTGATTCAAGGCGGGCGCCCGCTCAATGGCGCGGTCAATATCTCGGGTGCGAAGAATGCCACGCTGGAGCTGATGCCCGCGGCGCTTCTGGCCCCCGGCGTTTATCGCCTCACCAACACGCCGAACATTCGTGACGTATGGACGATGTCGCGGCTGATGGCATCGATGGGGGCACACGCGGAGTTGAACGATGACGAGCTGTTCCTCGACACATCGAACATCACCGTGCTGGAGGCTCCGTACGACCACGTGAAGAAGATGCGTGCCTCGATTCACGTTCTGGGCCCTCTGCTTGCGCGCTACGGCTATGCAAAGGTCTCACTCCCCGGCGGCTGCGCATGGGGTCCCCGGCCGGTGGATTTCCATCTCAAGGGTCTGGAACGCCTGGGAGCGGAGATCACGCTGGAGGGAGGCTACATCGTTGCCCGTGCCGAGCGCCTGCGCGGAGCCCATGTCGCATTCGACATTGCCTCCGTGGGAGCCACGTTCAACATCATGGCCGCGGCCACGCTTGCCCGGGGGGTCACAACGATCACGAACGCCGCGATGGAGCCGGAGGTTACCGCTGCCGGACGATTCCTGCAGAAGATGGGAGCGCAGATCAGCGGCCTTGGAACATCCACCATCACGATCGAAGGCGTCGATGAACTGAAGCCGGCGGACGAGGAGACGATTCCGGACCGGATCGAGACCGGCACGCTGCTGATTGCGATCGCGATAACCGGCGGCCGCGGCACGCTGCGCCGCACCAATCCGTATCACCTGGCGTTCGTGCTCGAGAAGCTGGAGGACGTCGGCTGCGAGATCGATATCCGCGCCGATGAGATCACGCTCGCGGCTCCGGATCAGTTGAAGCCGGTGGACGTCACGACCGCCGTGTATCCCGGATTCCCCACGGACATGCAGGCGCAATGGATGGCACTCATGGCCTGTGCGGACGGGAGCAGCGTGGTGACCGACGCCATTTACAAGGACCGCTTCAGCCATGTTCCGGAGTTGGGGCGCCTGGGCTGCGACATTCACGTGAACGACAACTCCGCAACCATTCGCGGCGGCAGGAAGCTCACCGGCGCAACGGTGATGAGCACCGATCTGCGCGGCTCCGTCGCCATGGTGCTTGCCGCTCTGGTTGCCGACGGGGTTACCGAAGTATTACGCATCTATCATCTCGACCGCGGGTACGAGCGGCTCGAACAGCGCCTCGGATGCCTTGGAGCGCAGATCCGCCGCGAGAAGACGGACGAGATGTAGAGTGTGCCGGCGATGTACGGCGTCCGGTATCCGTCGGGTTCGTAGGGCCTGGAGGGCCGGCCGCCGTCTACTGCAGGGTGTTGCGGCGGTATCACACCGGCGTTGGAGAGATGGCGCCGATTCCCGGAAGGCATGCACCTGCCGCATGCCGCGAATGTTGTCCGGTGACGCCGGCCGCACCATCGGTTGCCGGCACCCGGCCGTGCACCGCCGTACTCTTCTCGAAAATCGATTAACATCCATCATGCGTTCGATTACCTCCGCCGGAAGCATCTCCCCCTCATGCACATGAAACAGTAGCCGCCCGGCTGCGTAGTGACCTGCCACGCCGACGCACGCGACGCTTCAATGCCGGAACTGCCGATGCTTCATGCAATGAGCGTGCCGATGCTGCGCCGGGAATTTCAATCCGGACACTCAATGAGATACTCGTCACTACTGATTGCCGTTGCGATTGCCGCGATGGCTGGAACCACGCAGCGCATGTATGCGCAGCATCGCGGCCCGGGCGAAGGGCCGCAGGGAAAAATCACCGGCACGGTGAGCGACAGCACAAATGCATCTGCGCTTGGAAGCGCCACCATCACTGTTCGCAGCAGCAAGGATTCATCCGTGGTGGCCGGCGCAATCGCTGACCACGGCGGAGCATTCGTGGTAACGGGGCTTCGCCCCGGAACCTATTTCGCCCGCGTCAGTTATGTGGGCTTCGTTTCGCGTGTGTTCAACAACCTTGCCATCACGCCCGGCGAGCCAGCGGTATCGCTCGGCGTTGTTGCTCTCGTGCCGGACGCCTCCGTTGGCGACGGCGTGACGGTAACCGGGAAGCGTGAGTTCTTCACGCTTGCGATCGATCGTACGGTGTACAAGACGTCCGATCTGAAGATTGCCGCCGGCGGCAGCGCAAGCGACCTGTTGCGCAATATCCCATCGGTGGATGTGGATGCGGACGGCAAGGTGAGCCTGCGCGGAAGTGCGGCGGTTGTCGTGCAGATCAACGGGCGCCCAACCATGATGAGCAGCGATGCCCTTGCGGCCTTCCTGAAGGGATTGCCGGCCGATGCAGTGGAGCGTGTGGAGGTGATTCCCAATCCCTCCGCGAAGTACGATCCCGACGGCATGAGCGGCATCATCAACATCGTGCTGAAGCAGAACAACAACCTCGGCTTCAGCGGCGGCGTCAACGGTGCGGTCGGCACCGATCCCAACGCATCGCTCGGCCTCAACCTCGGCTACAACAGCGGGCCGTGGAATATCTACGCCAACTACAACTTCTTCTACGAACGGCGCTACGGCACAACCGATCGCCTTCGCGAGAGCCTGATTGCCGGGCCTCCGGCGGCGCTGACCCAGGGAGCGCACGATACGACGTTCACAACAACGCATACGCTCAATACCAGCATCGACTACACGCTGGCCGAAGGGCACTCGCTCAATCTCACAGCGTTTCTCAACACGCGCAACTCGCCGACCAACTGGTTGATCAACTCCGCGGAGAGCAATGCCGGCGGCGACGTGCTCGATCGCAGCCAGCGCGCGTTCAGCGATCACAACACCGGAGGAAGCGATGAGCTGCGTCTCGGCTACAAGTGGACGGTGGATCCGGGGAAGCAGGAGTTGGACGTGGAGGTGCGTGGCAGCACCAGCAACAACAAGGATGCAAGCTCCTACGACACATATCCGCTTGCGCAGGATGGTTCGCCCGCTCCCGGCACGCACGACATTCGGAAGACGGACCGCGACAACACGTTCCGCGACGGCTCGCTGCAGATGGACTACAACCGGCCGATTGGAGAGAACGGACGGATGGAGGCCGGCTACAAGGGGAACCTTCTCCGGATGGAGGACAACTACTCCGCGCAGGGGCTGGATACGCTGACCGGCCAGTACGTGACCGAGGCTGCCTCCGCCAGCGCCTCCACCTACGATCGCGCGATTCATGCGGTCTACGTCACCTACGGCCACGACATCGGGCCGTTCAGCCTGGAGGCCGGGCTGCGAGCGGAACAGGCCATGACCACGTACAGTCTCAACAGCACCGGGCAGACGTTCGACAACAACTACTTCAGCCTGTTCCCGAGCGCGTTCGTGAGCTTCAAGCCGGCCGATGAGCTGCAGATGAAGGCGAGCTACAGCCGCCGCATACAGCGTCCGGAGCCGTCGCAGTTGAATCCCACGCCGGAGTTCGACGATCCCACCTTCCGCAGCGTGGGCAACCCGTATCTCAAGCCGGAGTACATCGACTCCTACGACTTCACGGTGGCCTGGTTCTTCGACGGCGGGTCGCTCTCGGTGAATCCGTACTACCGCCATTCGACGGATGCGATCAGCCGTTGGGAAAGCTTCGACACCACCGGGCTCGCGATCCTCACGTTCAAGAATCTGCAGAGCTCGCACAGCTTCGGCGCAAATGCGGTGGCAACGTACCGGGCCGGCAACTGGTTGAGCGCGTTCGTGGCAACGGATGCCTCGCAGTTCCATTACGATGCAACGAACATCGATGCCGTGTCGCAGCAGGACGCGTTGATCTGGTCCTTCCGCGGGAACGTCACCGCAACGCTGCTCACCGGGCTGGATCTCCAGGTCAGTTACTTCTATCGCGCTCCGATGGATATCACCGGGGGGCAGATCGGCTCCTTCCAGTCCGGCGATGTTGCGCTCACGCAGAAGCTGCTTGGGGACCGAGCAACGCTTGGCCTGCGGCTCAGCGATCCGTTCAAGCAGATGAAGTTCACGGTGGACCACACGTACAGCGGCTTCCACGAGGTGTTCACGCAGAAGTGGAACACGCGTACGCTCAGCCTCACATTCAGCTACTCCTTCGGCAATCCGGGGCAGCACCGTCAGCAGCACGAGCCGCATCCCGATGCCGGCAGCCATCCGGGGATGGGGATGTAGGCGGCGCGCTGCCGGCTGCAATCGCCGATGAACAATGAATCAGGGCTCGCCGAAACCGGCGGGCCCTGCGCCGTTGGTGCCGGCACGATTGTGACGAACGACGCGATCGTGGCATATTCGGCGCAGTTCTGTCGCGCCGCTGCATGCGGCGGTTCAGACCGATACCCTACCGATCCAGGAGACGCCACAGTATGAGCGCACCGGTTTCTTCTCCGCGGCTCGAGCCCTGCCCGGCCTGCGGTCGCGAGTGCTCCGCTGCCGCAGCGGCATGTCCCGGCTGCGGACATCCCATCGCCGCCCGACAACGCAACGAGGGCATCGCGCAGGACACTCTCTACTCGCACATCCTGAACCAGTCGTCGCTCAAGGTGGGGATGTGCCTCACGCTGCTGGGGCTGATAAAGGTGGTGGAGGGAGCGAAGGGGGTGAGCGCCTTCTCGGACGAGCTGCTCGCGGTCAACGCGGTGCTCTTTCTCGTGGCGAACATGCTGACGTATCACGCGGTCAAGCTGGAGGATCCGCAGCGGCGAAAGAAGTTCGGGCGCCTGGGCGATCTTCTCTTCACCACGGCGCTCTGCATGCTCGCCTCGGTATGCGCGGTGCTGGCGTTCGAGCTGATATAGGGAATGCTGGTGGCATGTGGGGAGATGTGGGGCAGAGGGGCGTTCGTTCCCGCGATCCGTGGCCGGCGGGATCATGGAGGCCTGCACCGGTATCGGCGCGATCCGTGGCCTCGAACTCTTCTTCGCTCGCGTATCGTGCTGCAGAGGTCCCGGTGGTGTATCCCCTGTCTCTACGCCTCCACGCCGTAGCGCTTCACCATCTCGTACATGGTGGAGCGGCTGATATCCAGGCGCTTCGCAGCCTCCAGAATGTTTCCGGAGGCAACCTTGAGCGCATGGCGCACCGCCTGCTCCTTCAATGTCTCCATCGGAATGATCTGGCTTACGTCGTCGAAGATGGAAGGAACCGCAACGCCGGCGTCGGAGCCCGCGGCATAGTCCTGCAGGGCAAGCGGAAGGTCGTCCACGGTGATCTGTTCTTCGTCGCACAGCAGCACCGCCCGCTCAACGGCGCTCTGCAGCTCGCGCACGTTCCCCGGCCATGGATAGTCGTGCAGCATCTTCAACGTCTTCCGCTCGAAGCCGCGGATCTGCTTCCCCTCGCGGGCATTGTACATCTTCAGGAAATGTTCCGCCAGGAGAAGAACGTCCGAGCGGCGCGCGCGCAGCGGCGGCAACTGGATCGGGAAGGTGGCCAGACGGTAGTAGAGATCCTCGCGAAACCTCCCCTCGTGTGATGCCTTCAGAAGGTCGCGGTTGGTTGCAGAGACGATCCGGACATTCGCTGCCAGCGTCTCGTTCCCTCCCACACGCTCGAACTTGCGCTCCTGAACCGCGCGCAGCAGCTTCGCCTGCAGCAGCACGTCCATCTCACCGATCTCGTCCAGGAACAACGTGCCGCCGTCAGCCTGTTCGAAGCGGCCGGACTTTCGCGCCATCGCTCCGGTGAAGGCCCCCTTCTCGTGGCCGAACATCTCGCTCTCCAGCAGGTCCTTCGGGATGGCGGCACAATTCACCGCAACGAACGGGCCGCCGCTTCGCTTGCCGCTCTCGTGTATCGCGCGCGCAATCACTTCCTTGCCGGTGCCGCTCTCCCCCTGAATCAGCACGGAGATATCGCTCCTGCCGGCCTTCTCCACCAGGCGCAGCACCGGATCCATGGC
Organism: Kapaibacterium sp. (SeqCode); assembly: GCA_035549015.1. Taxonomy (GTDB): domain Bacteria; phylum Bacteroidota; class Ignavibacteria; order OLB7; family OLB7; genus JAFDZV01. The sequence goes on along the minus strand of DASZRW010000103.1, from coordinate 5,454 downwards.
GGTATCGCTGGTGACGATCGATGAGAACTTCGCAGGCTCGCGCACCGCGTCGCGCAGCTCCGTTACCTCCCGCCGCAACGAGTGAAGTTCCAGCGCGTTGCGCACCGCGTTCTCGAGTTTCGGCAGTTCTATCGTCTTCGGGAAGTAATCCACTGCCCCCAGCTTCAGTGTCTCCACCGCTGTTTCGATCTGCCCCTGCGCCGAAAGCATGATCACGGGAAGGTTCGGCTGGCGGCTCTTGATCTCGCGCAGCGCATCAACGCCGTTCATTCCGGGAAGCATGATATCCAGGATGATGAGATCGGGAGCATCCTCCAGCGACTCGAGGCACGATTCCGCGTCGGTGAACAGACGGAGGTCGTAGCCCCACTTGGTGCCGAGCCAATGCTCGAGCAGACGGCGGATGCCTGCCTCGTCATCGACAATGAATATCAGGGGAGTCTTCATTTCTTTTCCTCGAGCAATTGACGCAATACAACTACGAGCTGTTCCACATCGAACGGCTTCGTCATATAAATATCCGCACCCGCCTCCAGGCCTGCCTCCCGGTCGCCCTGCTGCGCGCGCGATGAAAGGAGTACGAACGGCGTGGCGCAGAGCTCCGGCTGGGACTTCACCCAGTTGCAGAGCTGCATTCCGTCCATGCCGGACATCATGACATCGGAACAGATCAGATCGAACGACCTGCTCTCCAGCAGACCCTGTGCCTCGACGCCGTTCGTTACCACCGTGACGCCGAAACCGGCGCGCGCGAGATTATGGCGCAACAGTATCTGCATGGCGGGCTCATCCTCGACAACGAGTATGTGATATGGCTGCTGCATGGCCGTTCCCGGAGACTGTGTTCAACGCGTTTGTCTGGACTTCAACTGCGATCAACATTGCACGATGCCTGCGCATCATGCCGGGCCTGCTCAATCCATCGGCAGGCGTACGGTGAACGTGGATCCCTTGCCGACGATGCTTTCAACGGTGATCGTACCGGAATGCATCTCCACCAACTGGCGTGCGATCGCAAGGCCCAGACCCGTTCCGCGGATCTCGACACCGGGGCGATGCACGCGATAGAATTTCTCGAACAGGTGCGCCATGCTCTCGGGCGGAATACCCAAGCCCGTATCGATCACGCTCATCACCACCTCGCGTTCGTGCCTCCGGACATGCAACATCACATGCCCGCCGTTCGGCGTGAACTTGATGGCATTGTCCAGCAGGTTGATAAGCACCTGCGATATCCTGTCGGCATCGACGGAGACGTGGATCTCCCTGCCCGGAATGTCGCCGATCAATTCGATGCTCTTCGATTGAGCGGAGATCGACACGGACTGCAGAGCGCGATTCAGAAGCGGCACGATGTTGGTTGGCCGCCGGTCGATCTCGGTTCTTCCGCTCTCGATGCGCGCAACGTCCAGCAGTTCGTTGATCAGCTTCGCCAGCCGCTTTCCTTCATCGTGGATGATCTGCAGGAACTCGCGCTGCGTTTCATCGGGAAGCTCGTCATCCACCAGAATGGTCTGCGCAAAGCCGATGATCGATGCCAGCGGCGTGCGAAGCTCGTGCGAGACGCTGGAGACGAACTCGTTCTTCATCGCATTGATCTCCTGCAGCGCACGCACGTGCTCCTTCTCGTGGTCGCGCTCCACACGGAGCATTGCGTTGGCCTTTCGCAGGTCCTCGTTCAGCTTCTGCACTTCCGCCTGGGCAGTCCTGCGCTCCGTGTTGTCCCGGATGATTCCGGTGAAATAGGTCCGCCCGTCCTTCCGGATCTCGGTGAACGACACGTTCAACGGCACCTCGTGCCCATCGCGATGCAGACCGGGGAGCTCCAGCGACTGCCATGCCATGTGTTTCACGTGCGTGCGCGAGTACCGCTGCATCGCATGGTGATGCAACTGCCGAAGATACTCGGGCATCAGCATTTCCAGATTCCTTCCCTCGACCTCTTCCGGAGCATAGCCGAAAACGTTCTCCACCGCGCGATTGGCGAACAGAACGGTGCTGGAGTGATCGATCGTTACGATGACATCGTTTGCCGTTTCGGCCAGCAGGCGATACCGCTCCTCGCTCTCGCGCAGCGCCTGCTCCGACTTCTTCCGTTCCGTTATGTCGCGGTAACTCCACAGGTGACCGTTATAGACCTCGTTGACGAATATCGGAATGTAATCCCGTTCAACGATACGCCCATCGGCCATCGCGATCTCTTCACCGATCACCGTGACGCGATCATGGAGCAGCCGGTTGACCCGTTCTACGAAGCCGCCGGGATCGGCGAACAACAACTTGGACTGCTCCGCGGCGTTGGAACAATCCATGCCGACCAGCGACTGCGGCGGGGCGGGGATCCCGAACATGTCGCAGAACGTCTGGTTCACCACGGCTATTGTACGAAGGTCGTCCTCCACCAGCACGGCCGCCTCGAGGCTCTCGATGAGTGTGGAGAGGCGGGACGACGTTGCCCGCATCCGCTCTTCCGCCTGCTTGCGCGGCGTGATGTCCCGCAGGGTCCACATGTGACTCTCGAGCACACCGTCCAGATACACCGGCACGTAGTCGCGTTCGAGCGTTCGCCCGTCGATCAGGCTGATCTCCTCGCCTACCACCGGAAGGCAGCGATTCTGGATCTTCATGGCGTTCATCATCACCTTCTCGGGTTCCGAGAAGAGCGCGAGCGTCGGGGTGACGATCACGGCGGCATCGGCGCCGATGAGATCGGAGGGCTGTACCGGGATGTTGAACAGGCGGCAGAACTGCGTGTTGATCATGGCGACATGCTGATCGCCGTCGATCAGCAGCATGCCGGACTCCAGATGTTCCAGCAGCGCCTGAAGCCGCGTGGATGTTCCGCGCAGCCGCTCCTCCGCGTCCTTGCGCAGGGTGACGTCGCGCGCAGCGGTATGATACTCCATCAACTCGCCGGTCATCTCGTTTCGGATCACGCGGATCGTGGTCTCGAACCAGCGATACCGACCGTCGCGGCGTTGGATGCGTGCGGTGATGGTAAAGGGTGTGTTGCGCTTCTTGGCCCGGTTCAGCGCTACGGCCGTACGGCGCACATCCTCGGGATGCATCACGTCGAACACGGTCTTCCCAAGCAGATCGGCCTGCTCGAATCCCAGCAGCGCCCCGCACGAAGGGGAGATGTAGGTGCAGTGCCCGTCGGCATCGTAGCGCACGATCAGATCGCTCGAGTGCTCCGCCAGCAGGCGAAAGCGCTCCTCGCTCGCCCGAAGTTGTTGCTGCGACTCGTTCTGCCTGGCCACCAGATTCCGCAGCGCGTTCGCGATGGCAAGCAGCTCGTCGTCGTTCTGCCCGGCCGCATACTCTCCGTCGGACTCGATATCGCATGCCTCCAGAGTCTCCTGGAGCTTCTCCAGAACCACCCCCTGCCGTTCGGTCTGCCGGCGCAACTGCTCATTCGCCTCCATCAGCTCGTTGGAGCTCAGGTCCATCGAGCGTTCAATCAGATGGATATCCGATTCGAAACGATCGTACGATGCACTGACGGCTTCGAGTATCGGCCGCAGTTCATCGGGAATCGTTTCGAGATCCGGCAGATGCTTTCGAATCTGCCGTTGGAGTAGTCGATTAAGCATGAACGCGTTCGGAGAGAGTCGTAACGGTCATCGTCTGGTTATGCAGTTCGCAACGGCCGGCCTCCACGGTGGGTGAGATCTCACCATATGAATAGAAGCCGGTGATTGCGGTATCCTCACCCATGATAGTACGGATCGCCTCCACTTCCTCCTCCGTCAGCTCGCCAAGCACCACGCGCCGCCCCACACAACTGATCAGGATGGCAAGCTCCGGTGTTCCGCCGCCGATACGTGAAAGGCTCTCGGAACCGGCCTGCGATGCTCCCTCGATCAGCCGGTTCACGTTCGCCTTCATCAGCTTCGCATAGGCACCCTGCGGCATGTCGCCCGCGAACGTCATGCTCTGGTTCTCCTCGTCGATCGAAAGGATCGTGCGTACCACAGACGTGTCCGATTCGCACTCGCGGATGCTGAGCGGGAACAGAAGCGCGGAGCCGGGCAACTCCTCGGCGAGGCTTCCGAGATAGAGCTTGTAGAGTTCGAGAGCCGAATGCCCGTCCAGCTCGTAGAGCACGTTCCCCTCGGAACGGGTGATAACGCGATCGGCGCCGAACGTATCCCAACCGCCCACCGAACCGAAACCGATGTTGAGCGCATCGCCGTAGAAGGCAACCACCACCACGTTCCCCTCGGAGGCCGGCACGTTCAGTCCCGCTAGCGTCTGCATGAAGTGCATGCCGTCACCGGCAAGTCCGCCGGTGATCGTCACCTGCGGTCCAACACCTGCTTCGAGTCCGCGAACCAGTTCGCTCCCGTTTATCTGCTGGCCGTCGGAGATCACGAGCAGATGCGCCAGCCCTTCCTGCTCCATGCGCCCCGCCAACTCCCTGCCTGCCGCATAGCTCCCCTTGCACTCTGCGATGCTCAGCGAGGATGCCAGCAGCCGCGTGGCCCGAAACCGGATTGCCGTGGCAACGATGGAATCCTCGTGGAACGACTCACCCAGAATCTCACCAGCCGTGGAACAGGAAACAATATGGGCATCCGGATAAAATGCGCGAAGCTCATCGAACCGGTCCGGGTTGCCGATCTGCCTCGTGCTGCCGAAGGCGAGCACCAACTGCGCAGCGTCGTGCCCCGTGAGGTCGCCGTCGCTGCGGGTAACGCTCCACTGTGTGTCGGGTTTCCATAAACGCTGTTCGATGATCATGACGCCGTGGAAATGTGAGGACGTATCGGAGTGCGATGGGTCCCCGTGAATACTTGATTGCCGACCCGGCGGTGCCCGGGGGCAAATGGGATGATTTCAAGGCCCTGGTCGGGAGCGTCCTGCCCTTGCTCCTTTACAACCGAATACATATAGCTACCAAATCCGTGCCACGCGGGAGGACCGGATATTATCGGCCTTCCAGGGTGAAGGCCCCGGTTTCGAGTGTCCGGATTTCGGAATCTGTACGGAATCCGGACAGTTCATGGAAGGGCAATCCGCCGAAAACTGCCCGAAACCCGTGTGTCAACGCACTGGCACGAAGGTTGGGATGAAGCTTCAACGTCGCGGCTGTTTGGGGAAACGTTCGCTGCGACAGCCCTCTGGACCAGGGCTCACAAACCGTACACGTTAACTGGACACACACACACATGAAGACCTCGATCAACATCCGTCTCGCCTTCGCCTTCGTCATTGCCGGGCTCGCACTCCTCATCGCCGGCAGCTCCTCCTTCGCCCAGAACCGCGCCACTCGATCGTCCGATGCCGGTGCCAAGATCGTCGCCGGGATCTCCCTCGAGCAGACGCGCGACCTCAACTTCGGATCCATCGTCCGTTCCGCTGCCGGCGGCACCGTCGTGCTCAACGCGACCTCCGGCGCACTCACCTTCAACGGTGTCACGCAGGGACAGACGCGCAACCAGGCAACGGCCG
>DASZRW010000102.1:0-33699 GCA_035549015.1 Kapaibacterium sp. (SeqCode) | reverse complement strand
GGCGCCGACGGTGCCCGGCTGCTTGGGCGGAGGCAACAACGGTTGGATGATCGTCCAGAGATTGTCGGGGATTTCCCATATTGTCGCTAGGGCAGGCTTGGTGTTGTGCATAGCTGATTACCGTGAATAATCAGTCTCTTGCACACGCAAGGTTCCGCCCTATTTCTTATTCGAAGTAGCTATTCCCTATTCTCGCATAGGCTCTTATCGAAAATTCTTTGGAGTTGATGTGACAACATGCCCCTTTCAAACGTTCTATGAGATAACGCACGCCCACTGCCATGGACATGCGGGCGAACTTCGCACCGTACACGCGAAATACCGCCAGGTTCACCGCCTACAACCGAGCTACCGTACGATGCCGGCGACCCAACGCCGGCATAACTGTTCAGCATACCCGGGTTCCGGGTGTGCCGAAGCCATTTCGACTCGGGTCTATCCCCGGAAAGTGAGCAAGACGCGAGAAGTGGATTGGTGATGTTCGCCGCAATAGTGATCTTATCCACAGTTCGAACTATTGCCCGCTCCCGCCAGGTCCGCCGTACCATGCGTTCATGCCGATGTCACCCCGATCCGGCATTACGTTCCTACAGTAACGTTTCACGAGGAATCCAGTATGATGTCATCTCTACCAGCTCGCAGGCACATGTGGAGCCTGCCGTGCATTCCCTCCGTGTTGGTGATGATATTGCTTGGGCTCGGAACCGCAAACGGACAGCAGCTCTCCAGCTACTATACGTTCGGTTCCTCGCTCGGGACATTCACGTCCCTTACCGGGGCGAACACCGTTATCCTCAACAGCAACGGCGCCACCGGCGTTGGTGTGTACAACGAGGATGCAACCGCAGGGCCGTTCAGCATCGGCTTCAGTTTCGTGTTCAACGGGACTGCCTACAGCACGTTCACGCTCAACGCGCGCGGCTTCCTGATTCTCGGGACCACGCTGAACAGCAATCCGAACAATGCCATCGAGGCACCGCCGATTCCGGACCCGATCATCGCGGCCTTCTGGGACCAGCAGCATATGTATGACGGCAGCGCGACCTGCATTCCGCCCGTCGCCAGCGTCAACGTCTCGTATGTGGTGACCGGCGTTGCTCCGAACCGCGTCCTCAACGTCGAGTGGGGGACGCAGCTTGTGAGCGCCGCCACGTACTACTACGCCGGCAACTGCCTGCCGATGTGCGACTACGAGATACGCCTGTACGAGTGCTCGAACAGAATCGAGTTCCAGTACGGTGCGTTCCGCGTCAGCACCAACACGGCCGTGCACAGCACCGCCAGCATCGGTCTGGCATCGGGCCTCAACAACTATGTCTCGGTGACGCCGGGACTCGTGAACACGGCCAGTTCCGTGACGCCGAACAACCTGGTGGACAACAACAACGTTGCCGCTACCACGTTGATCCCGATCGGACAGATCTTCAGCTTCTCCCATTTCACACCGGATATCACCGGCCGTACCGGCGTTGGGAATGGCGGCACCGCCACCATGACTCCGGGCGATACGCTGTTGAAGGGGATGAGCGCAATCTTCGGCAATCCGCTGGTCTCCACGCCGTTCAGCCTGAGCGTTCCCGCCTCCGGCTGCTCCGCGGCACGCAAGTACGGGCTTGTGATCACCGGCCCTGCCGCCGCCGATTATTACTTCGGCTCCCCCGGCATCCAGATCTCCGGTGGTTCGGTTGGCGCCGGCAGTTCGGTTATTCCGCCGATCACGTTCGCGCCGACAGCCGTGGGCAACCGCTACGCCACGCTCACGGTTTTCGACTCGACCAACAACGTGAGCAAGAGCTACGTGCTTGCAGCGAAGGGAACCAGCCGCATCTCCTTCGTCGGCATCATTCCGCAGGGTGGCACCGCGGCCATGGCCACGGGCGATACGTTGCTGCTGAACACGTTCGTTGTTCGTGGAACCAGCGCCAACTTCACGCCGTTTACGCTCACGAACGTGGGCACCAACGGCGCGCTTCCGCCGGCATCGATCACCTACACGATCACCGGCGGCGCCGGCCAGTACACCATCAATCCGCCGACATCATCGTTGAGCAACGGCCAGAGCGCTACTCCAACGCTCACGTTCAACGCCGTCGGCGTAGGCCCGCAGCCGGCCACGCTCACGATCAATGCGGACGGCGAGATCCGTACCTACGTGCTCTATGCAACAGCCGCGGTGCCGAGCGCGATCTTCCGCGTTGCCGGCGTTGCTCTGGATTCTTCCTCCACGCTCTTCTCCAATCACTTCGCGTGCGAAGGGGAGGCCTACGATACGTATCAGATCCAGGTGCTGAACAACGGCGGCGTTCCCTTCACCATCAGCAAGGTGGAGGTGTTCGAGACCGATACCGTCTACAAGCAGGGATCGCCCCGTTATCCGCTGCGTCACGACAAGGCAGGGCGGCTGATTCCGATGCAGGATTACTTCCTCACCGTGGCACCGCCGGTTGCGCCGATGAAGGCCAACGCGATGCTGACCTACCCGTACGTGATTCCCACGTTCCCGCAGGCCTCCACGATGTACATCACGATGATCAGCCAGCGCCCCGGCAAGCGGTTCGGAAGGATTTTTGTCCGCACCAATTGCCAGAACTTCGCCGGCCCCGATACGAACGGTGCAATCGTGACCGGGTTGTTGAAGATGGACCTCTTCGGTCGCGGCAGCTCGAGCAGCCTCTCGGATAATCCGAACGGCGGGCTCCCGCAGGCCATCGTATTCCCGGTGACGCCGCTCGGCACCAGTGTGGAGCAGACGTTCCAGCTGTACAACACCGGCACGTGCGACATGCGCATCAACCCGTCGCGCTTCGAGCTGGTTGCCGGAGACGTGGATGAGTTCGTCATCTCGCAGATGCCCTCCAGCCCGACCACTGCCTCCAACGGCGATCTGATCATTCCGCCGGGGGGCAACACGCCGGTGAAGGTGACGTTCACGCCGAAGCAGGTGGAATCCCGCCGCGCCAGCATCCGCATCATGACGAATGACTCCTCCATCGCCATACCCGGTGTCACCGAGCGTGGCGTCTATCTGCTCGATCTCTACGGCACCGGCAAGTCCGATCTCTATATCCAGGGGATCGATGTCGGCACCGCATTGATCGGCGGGAATGCCAGCGAGCATACGCACGGCGTGGTTCGTGTCGAGAGCTCGCGGAACGAGCCGATGATCATTACCAAGGTTGCCCTTGCCGGAACCGATGCAGCGGACTTCGGCCAGGATGCGGCAAAGCCGTGGCCCACACGGGCCTACGTGATCCAGGGCGGCCAGGAGCTCGATCTCGGCGTGGAGTTCGCACCACGTGCGGGCGGCCAGCCGGGCACTCGCGATGCGGAACTGCGTGTCTATCTGGTGACCGGCGACTCGCTTGTTGCGAAGATCCATGGCATTGCCGGCACGCGCGAGATCACCGTTACGCCGGGCACCCTCAACTTCGGCTTCCTGAGCATGGGGAAGAAGACCCGCCGGAATCTCTTCGTGAAGAACACCGGCACGATGATGCTCACGGTACAACAGCCCGATGTGCAATCGCCCAACGGTGAGTTTACGGCAACCCAGCTTGCGCGCACGGAGTTTGCTCCGGGGCAGGAGGAGGTGATCGAGGTATCGTTCAGCCAGAGCGTTGCGGGCTCGGTGAACGGCTCCATCACGTTCAACAGCAATGCCACGAACGGCGCACAGGTGATAACCCTGAACGGCCAGTCCAGGACGCAGAAGGACGATGGCGGTGCTTCCTCGAATACCGCACGCACGGGCGGTGGACAGGATATCGCCAGCAGCGGCCTCCAGGAGTTCAGCGTGAGCGGGGTGGCCGGGGTGCGCGATGCAAGCGGCCTTGCGCTGATGCAGAGCGTACCGAACCCGGGGCGCGACAAGGTGGAGATCGTCTACGATCTGCCGCTCAACGCGGACGCGACGCTGGAGCTCTTCGACGCGCAGGGCCGTCTGGTCAGCGTGCTCGATGCGGGCCGGCGCGATGCCGGTGAGCACCGTGTGCTGATGGATGTCAGTTCCCTCGCGAGCGGCACCTATCACTATCGCCTCACTGCAGGTGGTGTGCTTACCCGCAACCTCGTCGTGGAGCACTAGCGCTCCCGGTAGCATGATGGTAGTTATCCATGCGCGGCCCCGGCATCTGCCGGGGCCGCGCTGCCGTGTGGTACGGCTTCATCGGCAACCGGCGCACGGGATCCGGCGGCCGATCGTTGGCCGAACACGTTTCACTGGCGGCTCATGCGCGTTCCTGCATTTCATGCATCGTTCGTGATTCCGACCCCGGTTTGAAAAATTATCTTGCGATGCAGGAGCAGATGCTCTTGTAATGCCCGGTCCGCAGCATTAGTTTGCGCGCCGTTATCCTCTGACGGAAAAACATGCCGGTAGATGTGATAGAGCGTTCCGCTGCACGAGCGCCGACTGCACGGATAACGACCAACGGCCTCACGGCCATACCACGCAACAACAACGAGACTCCGAATCGTCAGCTCAGGACCGATGAAGTCCGCAGCATGTTCGTGCTGCCTGTTCGTTCCTTGAAACAGCCCATGTGAACCGAATGATACCTCGTGCGTTGCGCCGTGCGTGCAACCGCGTCGTTGTTTTGTCGGCGCGGCCCGCGTTCGTACGTTTGGTGACGTTGACTAACAGTTCCTATCAAAACCAGGTTGCGATTCAGAGGCTACAGGCCTTGCAGCGCCGAATGGTAGGAACTCCAAGCCGGTTGCTGCAAAGCGCTGCGGCATGAATGATGAATCCTCCGGCTGCGGCATTCCAGAGAGCAGTAGGACGATGGTGAACGATGTTCGGTCCTCGATCATTCCCGGTTGCAATTCTGATGCTGGCGGCGTTCATGGGTGATGGAGCCAATGGATACGGCCAGCAACCGCAGGTGGTTGTGCTTGTGCGGGACATCAGCGCGCAGCCGGTTCGCGATGCCGTTGTCCGGCTGCGTGCCTCCGATGGCAGCGCTATCACCGCCACGTACGACAGTGCCAAGGAATGGTATGGGTTCTTCACGGAGCTGCCGCCCGGCACAATCGAGGTATCGCACAGTGGGTACGAGTCGCAGACACTTCGCGTTCCCGTTGCGCAGAACACCGGCGTCATCACCGTCTATCTTGGAAAGGCGGGTGATGCATATACATATGCCGGCGGGCACAGGATTCCATACGTGCCGAACCTGCATGCCATCGGCCTCATCGTTTCCATCGCCGAGATCCCGGCGATCCAGAAGGCGCTGGAACCATACCATATGCATATGGACACCATGGCCTCCTCCGTGCTCGTTGTGCGACGCTCCGAGCCGTTCGAGCGGTCCGGTTGCGAGGTGCTGCGCACACTCCGCGGCCTGAGGGGCGTCAACACCGCCGGGCCGTTGATCGAGTCGTTGCCGGGCGGACCGGTTATTCAGACGAACCGGATCATGATCACGTTCAACGAGATGGTACGGGAGGAGGAGCGCCTCGGCATCATTCACCATGCGGGGCTCACGTTGGTCCGGCGCGTCCGGGACGGAGTCTATCTCGCCGCCGCCGACAATGGAGTTGGCGACGGTATCAACGACTTGCTGGAAACACTGGCGCGCAACGAGGCCGTTGCGGAAGTGGAGGGGGAGTTCGTGACCTGCTTCAGCGCGGCCGAGCGCCGCGAGCGCTGATGCCCCGGAACCGGGCGCAGCAGGGGCGTTAGCCGCGGCAGGTGCGCCGTTGTGCGCGAAACATCACCAGCATTCTGATTCCGGGATCTCGGGGCTGTTCGTAGTCTGATGCGCTGCCATGCGCATGTTCCGACGATCTCTTCATTGCGGCGCGCCTTCATGCGCCGCGACGCGGCTCCGGTTCATGACCGGAGCCGGTGCACCACCCCATCGCTCGATCTGTTCTGAGACGTTCTGCGCGCGGGCGACTCATGTCCGCCCGCGCATGCAGGGAGCATCGTCCATGATGACGATCGCTCCGTTGCATCGATGCAGAGCGGCGTTCGGCTGACGTATCGTTCACTACCACACATGAGGCAGTCATGGATCAATTCAACCAGGGCATCGCGGTCGCGGTGTACAGCGGAGAGATGGCAATACTCTCCGATGCACAGGTGACGCTGGCGGATGCATCGGGAACCACCACCACGGCGATATTCGATAGCGATCACGGCGTCTATCTGGCCGATCTGAACACGCAGGGCGCCGTCACCATCTCCGTGACGTGCGACGGGTTCGAGCCGCAGTCCAGAACGGTGGCCGGGCTCAGGCTGGCACGTGCAGTGCCGTTCTACCTTGGCCGGCCCGGCGACAGCTACACCTGGCAGGACGGCGCACGCGTGCCGTATCAATCCACGCACGGCCAGATCGCCGTTCTCACGCACGATTGGGATGCCGTGCGGCATGATCTTCGCGATCATCTCGGCGGGCACCTCGTAAACGAGGAGGGGCATGAGCGGAAGTCGGTGCACCGTGAGTCCGGCCCCGAGGTCAAACGCGCCACGGTGAATGTGGTCCGGATATCGCCGCTGTCTCCGCACTCCTTGGCAGCCGGCGCCGCAGGGCATGGAGGGCTGCTGGCGAAGCTGCGCGCGCATCCGAAGGTCTCCGCAGCCGGGCCGGTCTTTCGATATGAGGACGATCAGCCGCTGCTGTTTACCAACAGAGTGAGCATCACGTTCCATGCCGATGTAAGCACCAACGCAGCGCTTGGAATCATCGCCTCCGCCGGGCTCGAGAACGGACGTTTGGTGAAGGGGACGCAGGGGACATTCAGTGCCTGGGCCGATCCCGATGTCGGAGAGGAGATCAACGCACTCCTCGAGAGGCTGATGGCGATGCCGGAGGTGGAATCGGCCTCGGCCGAAATACATGTTCCTCTCCAGCTCGAGGCGCTCAACCCGAGCGACTTTCTCTGGCCTGCTGTATGGGACAGGATCCGCGTGCGCTGTCCCGAAGCATGGGAGTTCATCAACAACAACGTGGGCGGTTCCGGCTTCGGCGATCCGAACGTGGTTATCGGCGTGGTGGATGGTGGCGTGATCTCCGATGCCGGAGGCGTTCCGCTGCACGAGGAGCTGCGGGGGCAGGTGCCGGGGGGTGTGAGCACCACGCTCACGGCCATCCTGAACCCGACGCACTCGGTGATAACGGTGCGGGACAGCAACCGCTTTGTTGCCGGCAACGTTGTGGATGTAGGATTGGAAACCCAGAAGTTGGTGCATCGTGTCACACTGGTCGGACCCGGCAACATCGGTACGCTGGAAATCGACGCGTTGTTCACGGATGCACCGGTCGGTACCGAGGTCATGTTGAACGGTGCTCCGGCAACGCGAACCTGGATGACTGCGCGAACAGCCGCTGCCACGGCGACGGTTGCGGTTACCGCCGCCGCCGGGTTTGTGGTTGGGGATAGAGTCTCGATCGGTTCGCAAACCACGCCGGCGGCAGGCACGGCCGTGGCCGAGGAGGTCACCATCCTGAACATCGTCGGCAACACGCTGACCACCACGCCGGTTGTTGCCCGCGACCTCAACGGCACAATTGCCAGCCATCCGGTCGCGGCACCGGTGGACAGCCGACGTAAGACGACGAAGTTGTTCGACGCGCAGCTCCAGGTGTACAATCACAACAACTTCCCGGCGCTTGCGTCGCTTGGCGGCGACGACCACGGGCTATGCTGCGCCACTATCGCCACGGCTACGGCAAACAACGGCCTCGCCGGAGGCGTGGCCAATGGTCTGGCCGGCGCCGCGGGGCACGCACGTCTGGTAAGCATCAAATCGGCGGGATCGAGAGCGGACTATATCGATGCGTTCGAGTGGATTACCGGTGTGGACTCGCTTCCCGGTGCCGGTGCTGCAACGCCGTGGCCGGACATGCTTCACCCCGGGGCGGACGTAACCACCTGCAGCCTGGGCATCGGGCGGTATATATCCACGGTTACCGATCGAACCCCCGTCGTCGATGAAGCATTGAATCATCTGACGCGTCGCGGGCGAGGCAACCGGGGAACGCTCATGTTCTTCTCTGCCGGCAATGACGACATCGCCCAGGAGTCGACGCGATGGAGCGCCCATGCACGGATCTTCTCTGTTGCCGCGCTGGAGATGAAGAATGTCAACAACGTTGTTCTCGATACCAGAGCGTCTTACAGTTGTTACTCGCGCCCGGCGGCTCCTCCGTTGGCTGCTGTTCCGGTTACCATCTGCACGCCCAGCGGTGTCTCCAATCTCAAGGCGCACAATCCTCCATTCAACTACTGGATGCTTGCCGGCTGTATCCCGGGGACGGGGAACAGGATCAGCCGGCCGACATTCACGACGCAGTTGAGGAATCCGATTGCTGCCGCTCGCACGGAACGATACCTGCTGGCAAACGTCGCGGTAGGGGCTGCATCCATTACCGTTGACTCGACGGCCGGAATAGCGAATGGTGACTGGCTGTTGATCGGGCTCGCACCCGATGGGGCATCGGGACCGGTCCCGCCGCCCAATACGAGAACGATGGAGTGGGTGCGTGTGGATCCGGGTCTCCCCATCGGGCTCAATGTGATTCCACTTGCTGCCGGCAATCGACCGTTGTTCGCTCAGTTTCAAGGAACCCGTGTTGTCGCGGGAACGTTGATTGATGTCGTGAACGCGGCACCGTTCGCCGTTGGTGACTGGATTCAGCTGGGTGATCCCTCTGCCTTGGGTTCGGAGGCCGTGAACGTTCAGGCCGTGGATGCTGTGAATCAGCAGCTCAGGGTTTCCGGCCCGTTCAACACGTACCTGCTGCCGACCAATGTCCACCGTGGCGCACAGGACTACTACGATGGATTCAACGGCACATCCGCCGCAACACCTCTTGCCGCCGGCATCGGCGCGTTGGTTGTCACCGCGAAGCCGACGCTGACCTGGGCGGAGGCACGCGACATTCTGACGCGCACTGCATTGCGCACCGATTTGAGAAACACGGATATCCATCCCGCCACCCCGTTCGTACCCCCGACGCCCAACGTCCCGTCGCCGCTCCCTGCCTCTCCCGCCATCGACGGCCGCTGGACGAACAGGCAGGGCGATCCCATCGTGGACAACGGCGGCAGCATGATCCGGTTCGCCGAACGATCGGAGGACGTGGATGCCCAGCCCACCGAGACCACGCTGGTGCTCGATGATGTGGATGACATGCATGTGGACCATGCGGTGGTGCTTACCAATCAGGCCGGCACCGCCAGTGAACGCCGCATCATCACGGCGGTGGATGTTCCCACGAAGACGATCACGGTTGACGCCCCCCTCGTCAACAACTACGTCGGCGGAGGTGCGAACACCGGCCGCGATGATCTCGCTGCCGATGCGGCCAAGGGAGCAACGATCATCCAGGTGAACAGCACCGCATCCTTCGTGGTGGGGCAGACGATCGAGATCAATTCCTTCCTTCACTCCGCCGAAGTACGTCACGTCCGCGGCATCCCGGACGCCACCCACCTGGAGATCGATCCGCTGGAGCGCGACGTGCACAACAACGAGAATGTGTACGGAGGGCTTATCGCTGATCGCAGCCCGTGGTACGGCGCCGGGCGGCTCGATGCCGAGGCGGCGGTGAGGGCGGCCTTCAACTACAGCCACGATGCGCGCGATCTCATGATCCGCAACAACATCCACGACAACGGAACGGCGCCGGTCAATCTCGCGGCTGCCCCGATTGCCAGCCCCGATATCTGGGGAAGGCTCACCGCGCCGGTGATCGCCGCCGGCCTGCCGGGCGCTCCCGGCGACGGCGACAACGCTCTCCCGGAGGGGTACAAGTTCCCCGGCTACGATCCGGCGGCCAGCTACCAGCACCTTGCCTCGCACCTGCAGCCGAAGCCCGGGCAGGACTACTACGTCTATGCGCGCATCAAGAACCGTGGCGACAGTCTCTACAGTCTCGATGCATGGGCGCGGGTCTACATCTATCGCAGCCGTTCGGAGGAGCCGTTCAGGATCCCGCAGGGGTGGAACGATGCCAGCGGTCCGGCCAATATCATGAACAACAACAGCGGCACCTTCCTGCTCGGCACGGAGCGGCCGTTATTCAATGCGGCCGCCGACGAGAGTCTTCCGGCGCTGACCGGCGGTATCGCACCCGGCGATCACTTCATCGTCAAGGCAATGTGGCCGGCGGCGAACGTTCCCACGGCCGCCTCGCTGGCTGCTGCCGGCATTGCCGATCAGGACCGCCTCCGCACGCATCTGCTGGTGGAGATCACGCCGCATGACGGCCTGCTTGCCGGTGACACGGTAGGCAACAACAACAACATCTCCAGCCGTGAGGTGACGTTCGCAGCGGTGACGTTCAAGAAGGGGAACGGCGATCCGCTTCCGGACAGCCTGACGGTGAAGCGCGACAACACGGTGGGCTCGCTGGCATTCACCGTCAACCTGAAGGATCCCGTGGGCTACTTCCGCGTCGGCAAGGTGAAGGTGGTGGGGGAGCGGAGCGTGAAGTCCGGCGTGGTGGAGAGGGTGGAATGGTCCTGGAGCGGCGCGGGGCCCGCATGGACATCGAATCCGGCTGCGCCGACATGGTTCACCGTGGGTGCGCCGACGCTTCCGGGGGGTGGCGCGGCGGCTGCCGCGAATGATGCCGTGGAGATCAACTTCAGCGGTACGTTCGATGCCTCCGCATTGCACGACGTGGTGGATATCAACCTGCAGCTCTACAGCCACGACGATGTGCTGCTGCTGGAACAGTTCGAGTCCGTCTTCATCGATCAGACGCCGGTACGCCTCAGCGATCTCGATGTGGTGGATCCGAATGCGCCGAGCCTCTACACCTTCGCGGATATGGCCGGGCTCACGCAGACGACGGCGTTCGGGCCGGAGAGCGACAAGGTGTTCCGCGTCACCAGCAGCTTCAACGTTGCAGCCGGAACCAAGGCATACGCCGTGACGGCGGGTGAGGTGATGGTGCAGCGCGTCTGGACAGCCGACAGCGATGCCGGCGGGTATCAGGACGCCGTGGTGAACCTGATTCTGAAGCCGTTCGATGCGCCGCGCATCGGCTCGCGTGCGGTGAAGTACTTCGTCTATCGCGGCATCCGGCTTGGCGATCTGCTCAAGAGCAAGGACGATCCCACGCACGTCCGCGACGAGGCCGGCGGCTCCGAGTTCATCGCTGCGCTCTATCGCTATCAGCTCGCGCGCCACAACGCCTTCCTTGCAACAGCCTACGGGCAGGCCCACCAGGGGGAGGCGCCGCCGCTGACGCTGACCAGCGACATCCTGGGATGGGATGTTGCGGTGGCATCCAACACCGCGCTGGACCCGATGTTCTTCGGAAGCGACACCGCCCCGCAGCTCCCCATCACGGCGGCAGGCATGCAACTGGGAGAGTTCACGCAGGGAACCGAGTGCGGCTTCGAGGTGGTGCTGGAGGCGAACGCCAGCGTGCACACATACGAGTTTGCGCGCCGGCCGCTCACGCGCATCGACGTGAGCGCCGATGCCGCGAAGTCGCTGGCGCTGCGGCACCACCGGGAGGAGGTGCTCCGCTACCTCGATCCGGCAGCCTACTACGGCCAGCAGTACTCCATCGGAGTCTATGCGAAGAGTGGCGGGACGAAGACATTGAAGAAGGAGGATGCCCTCTACACGGATGTGCTTGCTCCCTTCACCACCAGAAACACTCTCTACATCGATATCCGTAACGAGACCGATGCATCGTTCAACTTCTACGCCAACTACGCGATCAACGGCAGCCATCTGATGTACGGCGTCAAGCCGGGAAAGAAGACGATGAACCCGAAGAGCTACGGAACCAAGGGCTGGCCGCTCATGATTCTGAAGCGCACGCAGGCCGATCGCGCAGTGGACAAGATCTATCTGGCGCTCAGCATGAGCGGGAACAAGGTGCCGGCGCTCTACATCGAGTGCGGTTCGCCTGCCACGCCGGTGGATGGAACGGCCTTCGTGATCGGCGGCAAGCTCTACAACGACGGAGCGCAGTGGACGAAGGAGGTGGGCTTCACCATCCGGCAGCATGCGGCCGGCGGCGGTGCGAAGGAGGATGTGGCCGGCATCATTCTGCTTGCCTACGGGCGGCGCGTGGACTCCACGAAGCTCTGGCCCGCGCACAGCACGGTGCTGAAGTTCGAGCAGTATACCGATAACGTCTTCGGCCCCGTCAACGCGCTGGTGCCGTGGCACACCGATCCCGCGAATGTGAAGACGAAGTGGGTGCGCCTGAACGATCTGCGGTTCGTGGATGGTACCGACAACGACCCCGCCCTCGGCTTCGGCAGTGTTGCGGAGCGCGGCGCCGCGTTCCAGCCGTCGCAGGTGGTGTTCTTCAACGCGGCGCTCGGGTACTTCATGCGCAAGGGAGGTGCGGCGAACGTGGTGGTGGGAACCGGGATCGAAGGGGGCTTCAGCCCGCAGCCGAATCTCTTCTCGGCCTCCTCGCTCTTCTACGGCTTCGATCTGAAGACGACCACGATCCGCGAGGTGCCGGCGGGCGGAGGCGCCGCGGTTGCGATCAGCCTCCTTACGCTGGCCTCCAGCGATCAGGCCTCGGTGCCGGAGAGCGTGATGCTGCTCGGCCTGCACGAGAACGAGTACAACACGTTGATCGGGCTCGCCGGGCTGAGCGACAATCATCCGAAGAACATCGTGCTCACAGAGCAGCTTCCCGGCGGCGGTGCAACGCATCAGAACGATGGGACAACGGACTATCATCGCTACGCGGTGACGCTGCGCGGCCTGGATGATGCCACGGCCGAGAGCACGGACGTGGCACCCCCCGCGCCGATTCTGGTCTACTCGCTGGACGGGTTGATCTTCGTCTCCCCGAGCTTCGATTCCACGAAGCTGATTCCGGATACGTACACTCCCGATCACGAGGAGTCCCGTTCGATGGGAAAGCCGGAACTGGAGGCGCGCATCGCCGCGGACAGCGACATCACCACGAAGCTCAACCTGTTCATCGATGCCGTCAACCAGGTAACCGCGGGAAGCGCTACCGCCAAGGCCGATCTTGCCGCGGCGGTGTTCCAGTACGGTGCGGACATCCTCACGGCGGCCCGTACCAACACCATCACACCCGCGGCCGGCAATACGTATCACGAGGACCGTGCACTCTACTGGGCTCGCCTTCGCATGGCGGTAGCGTTGAAGGGGAATGCCTACTGCATGAAGAACGCCGCGGATCGTGACGAGCTGGTGCACGATCTGGAACTGCTCTCGCGAGGGCTCTCCGGCGTGACGTTCAGCGGCGGAAACAAGAGGATTCTTCTTCTCGCCACGGACCCGATCGGGCTGAACGTGGATATCACTGCCTCCAACCCCTCGGCCGTTGCGGCGCTTGGCCTGCAGGGGACCGTCACCAACGGCACCGTTACCGCGGATGTAAAGACGGCCATCCTTCCGATACGGTATCGCGACTTCGCGGCCGGAGTGTTGGAGGACCTGGTCAAACCTCTGCTCTATCCGCGGGGGGTGGACATGATCGTGCTGCTCTCGCAGAACGGATCGGCGCAATACTTCGAGGTGGAGCGCTTCGCGGGGCTGAAGTCCGGGGCCAACCGCGACAACAACGACAACATCGATCTGACTCCGCTCGCGGCCGGTGCGGGCTTCCCGGAGTTCTTCGAGACGTCGCTGCCGGTGAGCGACATGATGCACAACCAGACAACGGCGCATCCGCAGATCTGGTACTACGATCAATCGTACACGCAGTCCGATGCCGCCGGCCATGTAACGTCGGTGCCGCATCCGATGGAGCCCGGCGGATCGAATCGCGAGAACAACGATCCGTTGATCACGCTTGCCGCGATTACCGGGGCATCCGTGAGCGGCTCGGCCGGTGACTTCATTCCCAATCAGATCTTCTATCGTCTGATGCGGCTCTGTGCAACACCCCCTCCACCGTACGCGCCGTCGGACGTCAAGGTGGGGGCCGTGAGCATCCCGACGCCGGCAGCGTCCGGCAGGACGATGTCGCAGATCGTGGATGAGGTGCGGAACCTGCTCGTACGAGCTCTGGACGGGTTGTAGTATCGGGTGCTTCCGTGAGCGGCCGCGCCGGATGTGGCGCGGCCGCCCCGCACTGATCGTTGTTGAACAGTCCGTCGCAACGCGCTCCTTCATGAGGCTGTTCGCCGCTTCGTAGCAATTGTTCGTCATCACCACCTACCTGCAATCATGGAACAACAAAAATTCTACCCCGCGATGTCCACGCTCATCAACGTGGACGACCTTCCGCCGTTCCTGGGGTTTCTGAAGGATCAGTTGAGCACGCTGCTCGATACGACCTTCTTCAAGAACCTTCAGCATTCACGCAGCGGCAAGGGAGGGCGCGCGTTCTACAGCCTCACGCTGCTGCGGTACGACCGCATCGGCTTCACGATACCCGGCACCGACATCGAGATCGATCTGGACTCTCCCGCCAACAGCACGTTCACGGAGATACCGGTAACGCTGGCCTATCAGTGGGGAATCATCGATCTGCTTGGGAGCTTCAGGCTGGAGAGCTTCACCGACGATGCGAAGCAGCTCTTCAGCATGCTGGTGCGCAAGTTCGATATCGATCCGATGAAGGTGGTGCAGCAGGCCGTGGACCACTATGCGCAGATCCCCGGGCAGCTGGACAAGTTCCTCCACGATGTGAACACGCATTTCGGCGTAAGCATCCCGGTGCCGGGAAGCGGCACGCCGCAGCAGATGCTGCAGAAGGCGATCGCGGACCTCGAGGATGAACTCGGGATTCCCGCGATGGAGGCGGTGTATGTAGTCTACATCGCGACCGTCACCGATCTCAAGTCCGCGATCAAGAGAATCGAACAGCTGTTCAGCGACGTCTTCAACGGCCGGTCCGTGACCGCGTTCCTGAAGGACCTGCTTGTGCCGAAGGTGGATGCCACGCTGAAGACCTCCATCGATGTGAAGTTCCCCCGCACCATCCTGGTGCCGGTGGATGCCAACGACGATCCGAAGCCGGGCACGATTCAGTCCACGCTCACCGTGGGCAACGTGGACTTCTACTTCAGCACAACCCGCGGCATCGGCTTCGATGCAACGTTCCAGGGATCGCTGGATCGTTCGATGATCGGCACCACCGGGCTCATCATCGCGTTCGATGGTGTGAAGCTGGATCTCAGCACCACCACCAACATCCCGGAGGCCACCGCCGACGGGCGCGGGCCGGACTTCGTGGGCGTGTTCGTGAAGAGCGCGGAGATCAGCCTGCCGAAGTTCTGGAAGACGAAGCCGGACAACCAGCGTCCCGCCGACAAGAACAAGTGGGCGCGGATCCTCGCGAAGAATGTTCTGATCGGCACCGGCGGCCTCTCCGGCCAGTTCAGCCTGCTGTCCACGACGGACGAGCCGGTGCTGGAGACCTGGTTCGGCCAGCGCGACGCATCCGGCTCCGACCCCGGCGACAAGGGATTCGGCATCGCGCTCGATCGCTTCGACATCGCCTTCCACCAGGGAACGATCACGAAGTCCGACATTCAGGGTACGCTGACGATTCCTGGACTGAAGCTCGCCAACGGTTCCCCCGGACAGGTACGCGTGCAGGTCTCGATCGACAAGAACGGCTTCAAGATCTCCGGTACATTCCCCGACGTCACGCTCGGCATCCCGAACATCTTCAACTTCACATTCAACAAGCTGGGCCTCGGGAAGGAGGGGAAGCGCTTCTTCGTGGAGGTGGCCGGCAAGCTGGATGTGATCGCGCAGATCCCCGCACTCAACCAGCGATTCATCGAGAAGCCGATCGACATCCAGAAGCTGGTGATCTGGTCCGACGGCGAGTTCGACTTCCAGGGGGGAAGCATCGTGCTACCGAAGATCGCGCCGTTGAAAGTGGGTCCCGTGGAGCTTTCGGTGACGGCGCTTCACTTCGGCCGCGATCGGCAGCCGTTCAACGGTGCGATGCGGGAATACAAGTTCATCGGCTTCGACGGCGGGGTGAAGAGCGGGCCTGGCGGCGTCGATGCACGCGGTGAAGGAATCAAGTTCTACTTCACGGTGGACAACGATCTCTTCGGCGGCACGGGGAACAGCTTCCTGCGCGTGGAGACCATCCGCATCGATCTCCGGATTCCAGGCGACGCGACACCGGAGACGGCCGCGCTGCTGTTGAAGGGATATATCTCGATGAAGAATCCAACAACGGTAAGCCCCGGCGGAGCATCGCAGACGCGTGCGCTCACCGAGTATGCCGGCGGCGTCACCTTCCGCCTGCCGCGGCTCGAGATGGGAGGCGGCGCGGAGCTCCGCATGATCCCCTCCCTCGGCGCGTTCCTCGTGGACGCTCATCTCGAACTCTCCACGCCGATCCTTCTCGGCACCACCGGCCTCGGCATCTACGGTTTCCGCGGCGTGTTCGGCAACAAGTATGTGCTCGACAAGCCGGCCGATACCGCGTGGTGGGAGTTCTACAAGAAGCCGGCGCTGGGAGTCCACCCGGAGAAGTTCACGCAGAAGGATGGCTTCAGCATCGGAGCCGGCGTATCGCTTGCCACCGCTGCGGACTCCGGCACCACCTTCTCCAGCAAGCTCTTCTTCATGCTCTCGGTGCCCACCGTGTTCCTGCTGGAGGGACAGGCGGCGATACTGAGCAAGCGAATCGGCCTGGACACCACGGACGATCCGCCCTTCTATGCAGTGATAGCGATCCAGCCGGGCGTGGGCGTGGAGGCCGCCTTCGGGGCGCACATGAAGATTCCGCAGTCCAGCGGCGACGTGCTCACGCTGGATGCAACGCTGGAGATGGCGTTCTTCTTCGGCCGGGCCTCCGCGTGGTATGTGAACATCGGCCGCGATCAACCGGAGTCCA
Source organism: Kapaibacterium sp. (SeqCode) (assembly GCA_035549015.1). Lineage (GTDB taxonomy): Bacteria > Bacteroidota > Ignavibacteria > OLB7 > OLB7 > JAFDZV01. The sequence continues at coordinate 16,921 of DASZRW010000102.1, read as the reverse complement.
AGCGCGTGCATGCAACCATCCTGAAGATCCTTCAGGGATGGTCCTACTTCATGCTCGCATCCTCCGGGATCAAGGCCGGTGCCGGCGTGGAGTGGAAGTTCGAGCAGGACTGCGGCATCGCCAAGGTGGGCCTGGGGGCAAGCCTGGAGGTTGGCGGCCGCGTGAGCTTCAAGCCGATACAGCTGGGCGGATGGATCAACCTGCAGGGGTATGCGGAGCTGCGCGTGTTCGGAATCGGCTTCCGTCTTTCGGTGAAGGCGAATCTCTCCGCGGAGGCGCCGCATCCGTTCGTCATCTGTGGTTCGTTCGAGCTGAGCCTCAGCACGCCGTGGCCGCTCCCGGACGTTCATATCAATGTGAACCTCTGCTGGCACTTCAACGACACTCCGAACCGGAACGAGATCGGAATGCTGGAGCCGCCGGACGATTCGCAGTTCAACGTGGGGACATGTCCCTCGCCGGACATCAAGCTTCCGGCGAAGGCGGTGCACATGGTGACCAACGAAAGCTTCCCGCTGAACTTCCTGAAGCGTACCTACACCTGGTACGACGATCCCCCCGGCGGCTCGCCGGACGTTGCGATCCCGATGCCCGGAAGCTCCGAGTGGGCCGGCTCGTTCGATCGCTTCGCCATCCCGATGGACAGCTGGATCGATATCGAATTCACGAAGGGTGTGTCCCCGAATCTGGACAACGACGACATCAAGAAGCTCGCACCGCCGCAGACCGGAACGGTGGACTACGAGTTCGTGCCGCCGCAGAAGGGGATCTCCGCCCAGGTGAAGCATACCTACAAGGTGGAGCGGGTGTCGCTGTACTACTGCGCGCCGACCGATGCTTCCTGGACCCCGCTCGATCTGCTGGGAGCAAGCACGCCGCTCCTGGACCTGGTGGCGCAGACGAACCCGGGCCTGTACGCATCGGACTACAACGCAGCGCTGGCGTGGGCGAAGACGCAGATCGGAACCAACATGAAGTACGGTTTCTGGCAGCTCTCGCTTGCAAACACGCTCACGAAGCTTCGTCTGCTCGCGCGCACGGCGTTCGAGCAGAACCCGCACGTGAAGCTCACGGAACTCGGCTTCCCCCCCAAGGTGGTGGTATGCCCGCCGACGGAGATCGCGTTGACCTGTCTGAACTGGACCGACGTTCAATTGGACACAACGTACCCGGCAAACCAGACCGTGTTCGATCGCAAGCTCCGCTTCACGGTTACCGGCGGCTCCGCTTCCGTTGCAGCCAACAGCAATCCCTTCAACATCTCGCCGTCGCTCCGGATCGGGTGCGGCAACCAGATCGAACTTCTCTTCCCGGAGCCGGTGACGAACGTGCGGATGAAGCTCTCCACCGGATGCGAGAAGCTGGTGGTCTCCTACTATCTCGGCTATCCCTACACGCCGAAGCCGGTGGAGCTGAGCCCGAGCGGCGGAGCGGTTGCGCGTTGGGACATCACGCATGCCGGCGGCGGATCGAACCCGGTTACGGACGACGTGTGGGATCGCCTGCGGAACATCCCGAGCTTCGTGCGCGCGTTCTGCAGCGGGGCTTCGGTGGATACGGGGCTTGATCCGGTTGTTGCGCTGGATACGGTGATGGCGAAGAAGTTCCGCAAGACGAATCTCTACCTCCGCCAGTTGTGGGGTCTTGCGGCGCCCGATCCCAACGCCGCGTTCTGTGCGCGCCTGCGCGAGATGCTGGAGCTGGAGATCGTTGCGCTCACCGGGCGCGATCGCGTGCCGCAGTCGCTGAAGGTGAACATCGACAACTTCTATCGCGATGCGAAGCGCTATGCCGAGCAGTACGCGCAGATGGAACACGATGCCGGCAATTCGCTTGGCCAGCCGGACGCCGGGCCCAATGCGTTCTACGAGGGCTGGCTGGATATCATCGCCTGCATCGGCAAGGCGTACGACCGGCGCGGATCGCTGCCGGCCGCGGTTCAGGCCCTGCTGCAGCAGATCGACTTCGAAATCGGCCGCCTCTACTTCAAGGTGCGCTATCGTGCGGAGCTGCGCGACATGCATCTCGATCAGAACGATCCGATCACCGACCCGATGCAGCAGTTGAAGATGGCCGCGGAGTTCTTCGCCATCCTCTCGCTCGATCTGGACGATGCGAACATTCCCGACGTGTTGATCGAGGAGTTCGATCCCTACTACCAGCGCCTGGATGCGTTGGCGGGCCGGCTTCGCACCGCGCTGCGCGCTGCCGGCGGAACCGTGCAGTGCACGGCCACCGGCGCCGTGCCGGCCGGCGACGGCGTGCACACGGACCTCGATCGTTCCACTGCATGCAACCGCCTGCAGGAGCTGCAGGCGGTTGCCCGCCTTCTCTGCGGCGGCGGCAGCGGCCCGCTGGTCAACACCGCCACCGGGCCCATCGTGGAAGCCATCGGCAGCCTGGTCTACGGGTTCGCCGGCACGATCGAGGCCCTGGAACGCTACTTCGGCTGGCCTCCGGATCAGTGGAACGATCAGTTCTGTCACGATCTCGGCTTTGCGCTCCGGATGGTTGCCTATGCATGGGGAGTGTTCGACGAACTTCCGGCCGCGCTTCGGTCGCAGGTGCAGGAGTTCTACGGGACCATGCAGAAGCTCGTGGCGGATTACCAGGCCGCAACGGAGAACGAGGTTCTGGACGTTCCGACCGAGGAGACGGACGAGTTCCTGGGGAGCTGGATCGACACGCTCGCGTGCCTCTGCCGGATGTGCGGATCCGTTGAGAGCTTCGGCCTGCAGAGCGAGCGCGACTACTTCCTCTCCACCGTGGATCCGGCCATCGACGAGTTGTACGATGCCATTGCCGGGCTCACGAGCACCGATGGCCGCTCGCTGTTCGGAACGCAGATGCCTGCGGACGACTGCTCGCTGGTGCAGACCGGGATCGCCTTCATGACCGCGCTCACCATGCACTGCGGATCGGTGGACGCGTCGATGCAGGCCTGGCTGGCGAACGAACTCGCCGCCTTCCAGCTGGACTATCTCACTCCGGTTGCGGCGGCGTTCAGGGACGGTGCGGTGCATCCGTACGGTTCGGTGCTGTGCGACAGCGGGGCGATGAACGGTTCGTGCGCAACATGGATCGATGCGCTGGAGTGCCTGGACATGCTGATCGCCCGGCGTGCCTATCTGCCGCAGAGCATCATCGATCAGATCGTGAACGACTTCGACGATCTTCTGCTGGACATATCGAACCAGATCTTCTTCGTCTACAACGACCTCCTCTCCTGGCCCGCGTTCGATACGCGCATCGAGAACACGGAGTTCGAGGTGCACTACATTCTCGGGCACATCTACGGTGACTGCCTGCAGGGGAACGCGGTGAATCCGGCAATCCTGGCGCGTCTGACGAACGGGCAGCTGACCGATATGAACGATCGCTACGGCGATCTGCGTGCGGTGCTCTTGGCGCTTCCCACCGATCAGCGCACCGGCATCTGCAACACGCCACGTTCATCGCGGAGCGTGCGGCAGCGGACATTGATCGAGATCTACCGCAAGCTCTGCAATACGCCGCCAAGCCTTCAGGATCTGTCCGTTGCGCCGCTGGCGGAGATCGTGTTCGCGATCAATCACTCCACCGATCTGCTCAACGAACTCGCCGCCGCACTGAATCTTCCGGCGCCGCCCGTGGGATGGGCACTCACGGACTTCACCACCGTGCTGGCGCAGGTGCTCCAGTTGCTGGTGATCGGGTACGGTGCAGCGGACACGCTGTCGCTCTCGCTGGAGTCGCGCATGAACGACTTCTATACAACGCTCAAGGCCGCCACCGATGCCTATGCCGGCGGCTCCTCCAGTCCGCTGGCCGGATGCCAGACAACCTGCAGTTCGTTCCTGGACATGCTCTTCTGCCTTGCGAACGTCTGCCGGTACCGGCGGTATCTGCCGTCGGCCGTCTTCACGTCCGATCCGCTTTCGCTGCACGTGAAGCTGAACCCGCACCTGGTGAACCTTGCGGAGAAGGCGCTCGTGTGGGGCGATCTCCTGAAACTCGAGAGCATTCCGAACCGGAGCATCGATCGTTGCGGCAAGGTGCGGGTGATCGCGAACTACTTCGGCGGCATGTCCTTGAACTACGACAACGTCTCCTCGCTCGAGGCACTCTTCGGATCGTACGATACGCTCCGCACCGCGCTGGCCGGCGCCGGCCTCGCCAGCGCACGCGGAAGCCTCTGCCCGGTCCCCGTGGACACCGCCTACGATCCTCTGCGCAAGCGGGACAGGATCGGCGGCGGAAGCCTGGGAACGCCGGTGGAGTACAACGACGGCAGCAAGCCGATCGACCGTATCGTGATCGCTCCGGTGGGATGCCCCGGCACGAACTGCGCCACCTACATCCATGAGATCTGCTGGCTCAGCGCTCTGGATCTGGAGTACAACGACAATCTCCCGGACGACACGGTTGTGCTCGAGACCAACAACTCCGTGATCTACGGCCTGAAGACGTTGACGCAGACGATATGGAGGCCGAACACCCACTACGCGGTGCAGATCGAGACGCGCGAGCTCATCAACGATGACGCCGGATCGCCGTATCGCAAGGTGTTCACGTTCGGCTTCCGGACCAACGGGCCGATCGGGCACTTCCATGCCTACGACGATCCCACGCAGACGAACAATCCGCAACTCTACTGCCGGTACAAGGCATTGCAGGATGCGGACGAGGAGGCGCACTTCCAGTATGCGAACCTGAAGCAGTACATCGACTATCAGCGGAGCTATCCGAACGCGAACGGCAACATCATCGGCGCGAAGCCGCTCTACTACAGCAACAGCAAGCTGCAGTTGTTCTACGTGGTGGACTACATCGTCTCGATGTATTCGCTCTGGAAGGGAATGGGCAGCTTGCCGGATACCCGTACCGGCCTGCAGGTGGTGATCCGCGATCCCGGCCGCCCGGCGGACCCGCAGTACGACATCGTGATCGATCCGTTGTGGCACAGGGACGAGAACCCGCACGAGTCGCCGGACAAGCTCACGTTCAAGTACATGGTTGCCAACAGCGGCGGATGCCTGCAGTTCGATCCGATCCAGGTAACGGACAAGCCGCCGGCGCATCAGACGAAGATTCCCTTCAGTCTGGAGCCGCGCAAGCTGTACACGGCGATGATCAACGCCCTCATGGATGTCGGGGCGCAGACGCGGCAGACACGTGAGGTGCACAAGTATGTGTTCCAGACCTCGCGGTATGCGGACTTCGCCGAGCATATCGGCAGCTATCAGTTCGACGGATCGAATCAGGCGCTCTACACGGAGCATGTTCCGGACGCCGATGCGGCGATGGCGCTCGCGATCTTCACCGGTGTACGCCCCTCCGGCGCGGACGGCATTGCCTACGATGCGCTTGTTGCACAATACGCCGATCCGCTGGACCGGCTTGTTGACGGTGCGTTGAAGCTGGGCGCGCTTCCGGCGCCGCAGACCACGGAGTTCACGGTGATCAAGAGCGGAACGGGTGGAGGCCAGAAGATCATCGGCATGTTGATCCGCAGCCCGGAGCCGTTCAACGATCCGAAGCTGCCGCCGTCGGAGATCGCGCTTGGCCTGACGGCCACGCAGTTCCCCGGCACGCCAACGGTGATCTTCGCGAAGGATGTCTCGAGGGTCTTCGCCACCAATGCCACCATGAACGTTACCGCCGGAACGGTTGCCTTCCGTTTCGAGTATCGCCTCTACGACGGAAAGCAGTACGGGCCTGCCACCACCATGGTCAACGTGGGAACGGCCGGGAACCCGGACTGGCAGGAGGGACAGGTTGCCCCTGTGACGGTATCGCTGACGATATCGTAGTTGGAGATGGCACCCGGGCGGCCGCACGACGTATCGCGCCAGCGTTCTTCGTGCGGCCGGGGCGCCGCCGCATGGCATCTCGCGCGTCGTGCGCAAGGTGAGCGGCACCACGCAATTCACTCTGAACACCATTCCACAACGAACGATATGAGCCAGCAACAGATAGCGTTATGCACGCTGACAGGGATCACGTATCTCGGTGCCGACCTCGGCAACCAGTTCACGATCAACATCCAGGCCAACGGTGAGCAGAATCAGTTTCAGGTTCAGATCCCGGTTGGCGCCAATCAACCATTCAACGATCATCTGACCGGCGTGCAGCAGCAGGAAGTTCCTGTGCCGCTGAACATCCCGGTCAACATCACCGTTTCCGGAATTCACGCCGGGCATCCGGTGAACGGCAACGCCAACATGACGTTCACGGTTGCAACGGACCCGCCGGAGCAACACTTCACGCTGCCGCTGAACATGTTCCAGCCGGAGTCCGGCAGCGCGACGCTGATGTTCACCTTCAAGGTGATCTACCGCGATCCGCCCGTCTGCTACGATCCGGAATGGCTCTGCCGCAATCGATTCAACTGGGCCGTCTGGCAGCGGTGGCTCTGCCTGGGCTGGGACAATCTGGTGGACTTCTACACGCTCTCGCCGATCGTCACGCTCGATCAGTCCTTCACGGACAACGTGCCGCATCTGCAGCGGCTCAACACGGAGCTGGGGCTGGGGTATACGCAGCCGCCGGTTGGCGCATCGTTCGCGGACCGTCAGGACTTCACGTTCGATACAACGATGGCGGCCGCAACGTCGGTATCCACCCTCACGTGGGCGCGCCGCTACATCATCGACGACTTCGCCGAGCAGGTGGATGATCTGATGTTCGATTACGTGGTGCTGGTGTACGACCGGCTGCCGTTCTTCGAGTTCGATCTCTGCAGGCGCTGGCGACAGTTGCTGGACTGCTATTGCCGGTTCTGCCGGCACCGGCTGGAGCTTTCCCCCGATGCCGTTGCGATGTACGATGCGCAGGCGGCGCCGCAGATCGATGGTCTCTATGCGCAGGTCGCCAACATCGTGCAGACCGAGGCGGTTGACTACTTCATCCTGCCGAACATGGGGATCAACTGCGACAAGCTCTTCTACATCGTCAGCTTCTGGTCCTGGTGGTGCCGCAGATGCACGATCTGGATCGGGCCGCCCGTGTGGGCCGCGCCGCTGGACCCGTTCTACGATTCGTTGTACACGATCCGGGACTCGATCAACGCCACGCTCATCGGGCAGGGATGGAACTTCTGCAACCCGCCGGAGAACGATTTCTGTTCCCGCTGGGGAAGCATCCTCACCTGCCTCAAGCATCTGTGCGACAACCTTGCGCTCCTTCCGCAGTCGCTTATCGACGATATCGAGAGCACGTTCGGCTCGCTTGTCCGGAGCACCTATCAGGCGATGGGGCTCACGGGGATATCGCAGGCAGCCGGCATCGCCAACACCTGCGCGATGCTCTCGAAGATCAAGGGGGTGATCGACTTCATGTGCCCGGAGAAGGCCGTTCCCGGAAATCACACGCGGCGCAGTTCGCTGGACGACCTGCTCGTGCAGATGGAGGCGGCGAAGTCCGGTTTCACCGCGCGCCATGCCGGCGTCTGCGATCCCACCGTGCCGATGACCGATTGCGGCGACTGGCAGGGGATCATCTCCTGTCTGGCGAACATCTGCAATCACACGATCGAACTTCCGGCGGACATTGCCGCCGATGTTCTTTCCCGCTTCGGTTCGGTGATCGATTCCATCTACGCGGTATTGTTCCCCGGCCAGGGAGGAGCCAGCGCGTCGCTGAGCCAGCTCTGCTCAAGGATCGCGCAGCTCTCCACCTACTTCGCCGGCGTCTGCTCCAGCGGCCAGATCGATCCTCTGAAGAAGCTCGCGCTGGATGCGTATCTCGCAGCCCTGCGCAATGCCCGCACCTCGCTCCTGGCGGACTACCCGACGATCTGCCAGGCGACCGTGACGGTCCCCGGCAGCTGGTGCGACGAGTGGTACGACAAGCTGAACTGTCTGAAGCGTATCTGCCGGAAGTCGGGCGAGCTGGACAGCACGGTCATCACCGACTTCGTCAGCACGTTCGGATCGGTTGTCGACCGGCTGGACTGGCTGAGCGATGGTCCGGTTGGTTCGTACCAGGCGAGAACGATGACGCTCACGAGGATATGCGAGGCACTGGATCGCATCCTGAAGTACCTGCAGACGATCTGCGGCAATGGTACGCTGGACTCCATACGCAAGCTCCGTCTGGACGAGGAACTGGCACAGCTTCGCACGCTGTACGATGCATTCCTTGCGGAGTATCCGGATATCTGCATCGAGACCGACACGTTCTGCGATACGTGGATGACGATCCTGGACTGCCTTGCGCGAACGTTCGATCGCTGGTACGAACGCCAGGACGATCAGAACATGATCAACCTTGCGAACGCAGTCCTCGCGAGCATGGGAAGCACCGTGGATGGTGCCTACACCATTGCGTTCGGGGGCGGGCCGCAGGGATATTTCCCAACGGATCTGGACCAGCTCCGCTACGAGCTGCTGGGGTTGCTGGACTGGTTTGCGCAGCGCTGCGCCTGCTGTGGCGGCACGGTAACCTCGCAGCAGCGGACGCAGCTTCAGGCGTCGCTCACGGCAATGCAGAGCCACTACGATCTGCTTGCCGAGTGTGATGCGGGATGCACGGTTTCGCAGCTCACGCTCACTACCGGCCACTCCACATGGATGATCACGAAGGCGGACAATGCCGTGCTCGACCTGCCGCGCGCCCCGCACGTGGTTACCGGAACCTCCGGTATCGGCACGCCGGTGAGCGGGTCGGAATGGATTTCGCCGCGCGAGACCGCAGCGGATCCCATCGAGGGAATGACATTCTTCCAGCGGTGCTTCTGTGTCTGCACCGCCGGCACGGTGCGGATCCAGCTCACGTATCTCGCGGACGACTACGCCACGATCTACGTGGACAACACCGAGCTGGATCATCCAACCGAATCGAGCATGCACAGCTCGAGGTCGCTGGATCGCACGGTGACCCTGAGCGCCGGCAGGCACTGCATTCGCGCGGAGGTGCGGAACTCGCCGGCGTACAACATGGCCTACTGCTGTGCCGGCACGATCACGGCGGTGAGCGCCACGCTCACGAGCGATGCGTGCTGCGACGGGAGCGGATCGCCGATCCCGCTCTGCGACACCGTGCCGCTGTCGTGCGAGCCGTTGATAACGCTGCCGCGCCTCTATCAGTTCCTCTACTGTTCGTCGCGCGCCGGGAACGATCCCATCTACTCGAACGCGGCATTCACCGCGATCACGAATGCCATCAATTGCTTCGAGGGGGTGCTGCCGGAGATCATCATCGATCTCGGGCTCACGCCGGCCGATGTGCCCTGGCTCGGCAATGGATACAACAACCGCCTGCAACGGCTTATCCAGGCGATGCTGGCAGCCTACGCAAACTTCGGCCGCCTGAGCGCGCTGCTGCGGCAGAGGATCGACTGCTTCTACACGCTGCTCCGTACCAACGTTGCCACGCTTGCACTCACCGAGGTGGATCGCCCGTCGCCGTGCAGCGACTCCTGCAGCACCTGCACGCAGTGGATCGATCTTCTCTCCTGCCTCTGCTCGATCTGCACCACGCGTGCCGATCTCGGCGCGGGGCAAAGTTCGCTTGCGGCGCAGATCGACACGCTGGTCTGCACCAACATGAGTTCGCTCTACACCTGGGCAACCGGGAGCGGAGCCGCCGGCGTGCCGCTGGTGACGGTGCCGGCTCCCACCGCATGTTGCGACCGTCTGCGGCCGATCATGCAGGTGATCGCGCATCACTGCCTCTGCTGCACCGGCATGAACTCCAGTATCGCCACACAGCTTGGCCAGTACTACACATCGGTGAAGCCGCTGGTGGATGGCGTGGTCTCCGTGCTTGCCGGCGCCTCGCTGCTGCCGTGCGAGAATGTCTGCATGGACCGCCGCACGCTCCTCGAGTGCCTGGTGAAGCTCTGCCTGCGCAGGGATCAACTGACGTCGAGCCAGCAGTCGCGGTTCGATTCGTTGTTCGCCTCCTCCATCACAACGCTCTACTACGATCTGTTCCAGAGCATGCCGGGAAGTTCCCCGCTTCCTTCCGATGTGTTCGGCACAACGTGCTGGGCGCTGTTCACCATCGCGCGGCAGTTCAGCTGGATCTGCTCTCCGTACTACGTCTGGAACAACGATCTGCGCGCGGAGGTTGATGGCGTGTTCGCCACGCTCTCGGCCAATTATGCAACGTATCTGAACGAGCTCGCCCAGTCGGGCGTGCACTTCTGCAGCGACAGCCTGGACCTCTGCGGGCGGCAGGCAGGCATCCCCGATCTCTACCGGACTCTCTGCGACGTTGCACCCAACACCGCGCTCGCGCCGATCGCAGCCATCAACGCCATGCTGGGATGTTTCAAGGACGATATCCCGGCATTGCAGAAGCGGCTTGGGCTGGCGATGACCTCCTATCCAACCGGCGGCAGCTTCAGCGACCGCCTGGAGATGGCGGCGAAGGTTGCGGCGATCGCATACTCCCGCTACGCGGAGTTTGCGCCCGTGCATTGCCTTGCGGTGGACTTCTTCTACGGCATTCTTTCGTCGCAGGCCACGCGCTATGCCGGGCTCATCGCGGGCGATCTGCCGCGCGCCGCAACGGCGATGAGCAGCTATCGTGCCCAGTGGCTGGAGTTCCTCACCTGTGCATGCCGCGCGTGCGACTTCGTTGCCGGGCTCTCCTCAGCGGACCGTGTGGCATTCGCCACGATCGTGACACTGGTGGAGTCGCCGGGGAGCGTGCTCGGAACCGCGATCGCGACGCTCTACACAACGGTGCTTTCGCAGTCGGTACTGCTCGGGCTGCCGGTGGTGAACGATCCCTGTGCCACGGACACGTGCCGCAAGCTCAGGATCGCCACCAGCTTCTTCGACATCTACGGTCTGCGGCTCGCCGACCCCGACTCCTCGGTTGTGACTGCGTTCGCCGCATCCTTCGATTCCGTCCGTGATGCCGTGGTGACGCTGCGGGGCGCGCTCCTCACGGCCGGGCACAATGTCTGCGGCGACGAGAACACGGACTCCACGATCGTGCAGTCCAGCTCGCTCTACATTCAGGCAGCGGGCTCCAGCAGTGCCGATGGAAGCGTTCGCGGAGTTCATCTCCGGTGGGCGCTCATGGGCGACCTGGTGCACCATCTCCCCAAGAGCAATCTGGCGAAGCCCGGAACCAGCTATCACGGAACGAACGGGTTCAACAAGACGAACGACTTCGTGACGGTGTATCGTGCGCCGTACAATCCATCGGACCGTTTCGTGGCGGAGATCGACTTCGCCGCGATGGTGCCGCAGATCACCGGAAGCATCGGCGGCGGGGTGACGTGGACGTTCGGCAATGTGCGCGTGGATGCGCGATTCCCGGACGCGGTGACAACGGTGACGATCGACTTCGAGTCCGGCCTCTATCCGGTTGCCATACCCGGCACGCCGAACACGGCGCACGTGCAGGCGGTGCTTGCGGCCTACACCGGTGTGTACAGCGTGGCGGCGATTCCGAAGACGATGTTCGCGTTCGAGGTTGTGCCGCAATCAACCGGGGGCACGCCGCAGACGCAGTTCGAGGCGATCTCGCGCAACGACGATCCGGAGGCAACGGAGCCGGAGTTCCTCTCCTGCCGCGAAACGTACAGCGGCCTTGCATCGCCGCATCGCATCACCAGCGAGGCGATCGACAGTGTGGACTTCAAGTGCACGAATGCGAAGCCCTCGCGCATACGGCTCGAGACGTTCGAGGATTTCTACATCGGAACGAAGCGCCGGTATCTCTGGAAGCGGATCGGCGACTTCGGCCTCTCCACGGATTCAACGGAGGTGTACAATCGCCTGCAGGATACCAGCCGCTACACGGTGGACGGCAAGTGGCCGCGTTTCGATTCCTCCGCGGGTACGCTCGCATCCGGTGCGATGCGTGTGAACCTGGCGAACTACCACGATCGCTGGGAGCCCGGTGCGGCACACAATCGCCATCCCGAGCAATCCCTGCGATCCGCGGTGCTCGAGTACCTGGACTTCAGCAAGGATCCGGCCAACATCGACGCCTGGGTGGACAAGCCTTCGGTGATGCCGACCGACAATACTTCGATGAAGATCAGCCTGCTGCAGATGCTGCTGCTCGCCGGGCAGGACTATCACGTTGCACGCATGCTGGGTCTGGGATATATCGACACACCGCTGTCACCGACCAATCAGTCGGACCCGCAGCAGTTCGTCTACTATGCCGAGTATTCCGCCGTTGCGGATCCCACGAGCGATACCACCATGGTGGTGCACCGCTACCTGACGCTGCCGACGGGGCAGTACGACGATCGCCTGCCGATTGCGCCGGAGGTGGACACGTTGGACTATCACTTCGGCGAGCCGTTCACGGACAGCGATGGCTATACACGGTTCGGGGATGTCCGTTACGTGCGGGTGTACCGCAAGCCGCTCGACTTCGATCTGCCGGTGGATGGCTTCTATCAGACCTCCGCGATCTACAGTCGCGGGAAACGGTCGCGCCCGATTCAGTTCGGCGTGAAGTACGGTGTGCCGCAGGGCCCGAACCCGAACGATCCCGTGGTCTGGGCCATACCGGACCCCAGCAACGATGCTCCGGAGTATGCCGCGGACGATTACGTTCCGTATCGCGACCTCGCGCTCTATCCGGAGGTGGTGCCGATTCCGGATTCGGGGCCGGACGAAACGGGGAGGCTTCTGGTGTATACGCACCGCATCGAGAAGGCGGGGAATGTGGGGCCGCACAAGTACGGGCTCTACGGCATCAACTGGTTCTCGCGTGTATCGCCGGAGCTGAATCTGAGCGCTGTCTCCGATAACCAGTTCCCGGTGCGCAATCTTCTGATGCCGCCGTTGAACCTCGCGGCGCAGTTCATTCAGCCGGAGGATCCTCCCGTGTTCACCACGGCGAACGAGCAGACCGCCGGCCTGTTCGGCAGGACGCGCGTCACGTTCAACTGGAATCACAATCACAACATCGCCTATCAGCGGGCGGATGCGGTGGATCTCTACTTCCGTTCCGCTCCTCCGATGAACATCAAGGGGCAGGTGCTCACCTCCAAGGTGGCCGGCGGTTTCGCAACGGTGACCACTACGTCGTACGTGGACATCTCCGCCCTGGTGCCCGGCGGCGAGACGGTTGCTCCCACAATTCAGCCGTCCGATACGGACAAGTTCAAGGGGAGCATGCTGGTGACGCCGAGCGAGAAGTTCCCGATCGTGACGGTGACACGCGATGCCGGAACCGGCTTCCCGGTGTTCGTGGTGGAGGTGATCACGCTTGCCGGCAGCGACGGCACGCCCGGCACGGGGCCGGTGGTTGCGCCGATCGCGGGCGAGCTGTTCCTGGCCGTGGAGAACCTGAACCGGGTGATCGACGAGCAGGGAATCTTCTCCGGCTGGACGCGGCTGGACAACAACAGGATTCCGCTTGTGCAGTTCAACGCATGGCCGTACCCGGCCGGCCCGGTCTATACCGAGCCGGTGACGGTGAACCAGCGGACGGAGAACGTGACGATGGGGGGGCTCACCGATATGAATGCCAGCGTGACGCGCTACTCCGCCTCCGGATTCGACGGCGTCTACAAGGTGATCATGCCTTCCACCACGCTCTATCCGTATGTCACGAACTATCCCGGTTCATCGGTGGACTTCTACCGCGGAACCGCACGGGTGCAACTCTATTCGAGCCTGGGAGAGGTGAAGGTTGTGGATGTGCTGAAGATCGACGTGAACAGCCCGCTGACGATCTACGTGTACGATGCCGACACCACGCCGGGAAAGGAGCTTGCCCCCGCGGTTGGCTCTGCAACGGTGCGAGTGAACTTCCATCCGGGATATCGCGCCTACATCGACCTGCACCTGGACGGTGTGACCGATGCCGATATCCTTCCGGTTGCACCGGAGGCGTCGCGCATCACGTACATGGCCGCGAAGTCCGTGGACACCCTGCACCAGCTGGGCGGGGAGCCGTATCGCTCCGTGCTCTCGACGCCGGTGATCCATCTGTCGCGTCTGCAGATCGCGGCGGAGCAGCCGCAGGCGCTGTATGGCCCCATGTTCGCGACGCGACCGGATGTGTACGGCAAGGCGACGTACACGTTCGATACGCCGCTGCGCAGCGGGCGTACAACGCCTCCGTACGGACTGCTCTTCTGCCGTGCCGATGAGATGGCAATCCTCAGCATCCTCTACACGCAGGCTACCATCCGGGATCAGATCCTTCCCAACCTGCCTCCATCGAGCGATGATGCCATTCTCGACCAGCGGTGGACGGATCTGATTCAGGTGAACACGGACAACGCCGGACTGTTCCCAACCTATCCCGGCGAAACGCATCACTTCCCCAAGCCCGACCGGGCGACGGAGGCGAACTACACCGGGCACTACACGATGTTCGACGGCACGCATACGCCGGCGAGCATCAAGCCGGATATCCTGAGGGCAATCGCCGAGGCGTTCCTGCCGCTCACCGAGTCGTATGTGGTATACGATCAGATCGGCAGCGCATCGCTGCAGACCTCCAGCTCCAGGCCGGTGATTCGCGGTGCGAATGGCGAGCTGCTGAAGCAGGGGGATGCCGGCTACGATCCGTATCCCATGATACGGCGCGGCACCGTTGGCGGCACCACGGTGGTTCGCTTCGCGGACTATACGCTGGACGGCGCCTCGCACAACATCTACTTCTACTATGTGCGCGAACTCAACAACGAGCTCAAGTCGCCGGAGAAGCCCAGCCCGATCATCGGTCCGGTGCGTCTGGTGAACACGATGCCGCCGGTTGCGCCGAACATTCTCTCGGTGCGGGCGCAGTCCAACGATTCGATACTCGGGCTCGCGCCGGCGGTGATCTTCACCTTCAACCGGTATCCCGATGTGGAGCGTATAACGCATGTGCGCATCTACCGGACCGTGTCGGAGGCGGCATCAACGGCGATCCGGTCCATGAAACTGGTGGCGGAGGTGGAACTCCCCACAACGGGAACCGATCCGTACAGTGTTGCCGATACGTTCAGTGATCTGGCCTCCGGCGAGGCGATACCATTCAGCCAGCCGCTCTTCTATCGCCTGGTTGCGATGCGTGCGATCACCAACGAGAACAACGCCGCAGAGCTGGTGCCCTCGATTCCGTCGGAGACGGTGCTTGCCAGCGTCATGGACACGGCAAGCCCATCGGCACCGATCATCACGCCGGGCTTTACGCCGCTCCCCAATGCCACCACGCCGGACCGGCTGACCAGCATTACGCTGACCTGGCCGAACGCAACGAGCGGCGGCACCTACACGCTCTTCAAGATGACGGCGCAGGGGCAGTGGCAGAAGGTGAAGGACTTCCCTCCCGGCAACGCCTCGCAGATCGTCTACGACTGGTCCGCAGACCATGCCGGCAGTCCGGATCTGCCGAAGATCGATGCGGATGGAAATCCGGTATACCATCGCTTCAAGGTTACGGTGCTCAATTCGTCCGGCCTTGTAAGCCTGAACGAGGAGATGCTGGTGCTGTAGCGGCGGCTGCCGCGGAGCTTGTACAACAGACCGGACCATGCGCGGCCCCGGCATCAGCCGGGGCCGCGCTGCTGGAACGGGAAACGGGGCCGGTGGAACTCACCTTCAACCTGGAAGCTCATGGAGTTGGTAAATCATGGGCGAGCCCATCTCCGTCATCCTCGAACTCCCCGGGTGAACGAATACAGAGCACGGCCCCATGACGCCGGCGAACAATGATGCCCCATGTGTGGTGAACCATGCACGGGGCATCATCATTTCCGGGGGATTAATCATTATCGGCCCGCTGTATCCGGTGCCGCCGAATGCTCGCGGGCAGCGGCGGGCCGGGGTGTCGGGCCGGTTGCCGGGCGCTGTTCCCGCGATGATAAGTGCTTGCGAAGAAGTATCCTGATATGCTCTGAAGAGTACGTTGGGTCCGAGTTGTACTCCGGCCCAACTTTTCCGATGACGATCGCGGAGTCACACTCCGCGATAACGGATCGACGTGCTATCAGGAATCAATTCCCTCTGTACATATTACAGAATAAAAAAATCGGGATACCCGGATACCGCTGCAATCATTTTTCCCGGCAGCCCCGTTAATAGGGGAACGTTTCTCTGCGGTACATATTCGTGCGTTTTGCACGGGAAGGGCCATGCGGAGTTCGTTGCCGGGAAGGCGGCATCGGGATGCCGCACGGTTGCGCTGACGGCGATTTGCCACGTTCGTCGTTGCCGGCCGTGCCGGAAGCATTTTCCCGCCCTTCCCGCGTCACGACCAACATTCACGTATCAATCCACGACAATATGGAAGGCAAGGAATTTCTGGTGACCTGGCTGAGGGATGCCTACAGCATGGAGAAGGCGCTGGTGCCGATCCTCGAGAATCATGCGGACGATGCGAAGAACGACCCCGAGGTGCGTAATCGTATCCTTCAGCATGTACACGAAACGCAGCATCATGCAGAGCTCGTCGAAAGCTGTATCAAGCGGTGCGGTGAGGAGGTCTCCACGGTGAAGAATGCACTCGGAACCATGTTCGGCTCCATGCAGAGCGTCTCCACCGGCATGTTCCAGGACGAGTTGGTGAAGAATGCTTTGATGGATTATGCCACGGAGAACTTCGAGATAGCCTGCTACTCGGCGCTGGCCGTTGCAGCGGAAGTCTGTGACGATATGGAGACGGCAAATGTCTGCCGCCAGATTATTCGCGACGAGGAAGACATGGCGAGATTCCTCAACGATCATCTCTCGGGCGTTGTGCACGGCGTGATGCACGCATCCGAGTCGAGCTAGACGCCCTCGGGGCATGCGATGGTTCACGGCGGGAAATCCGTCCGGCTGCACCGGATATTTCCTGCAGGGGAGTGCGGTAGTATCGCCACGCCCGGTGGAGGCCGGGCGTGGCGGCCCCCTCGGCGATGCCGCTCTGTGCGGCGATGCCGCTCTGTGCGGCGATGCCGCTCTGTGCGGCGATGCCGCTCTGTGCGGCGATGCCGCTCTGTGCGGCGATGCCGCTCTGTGCGGCGATGCCGCTCTGT
>DASZRW010000101.1:0-20716 GCA_035549015.1 Kapaibacterium sp. (SeqCode) | reverse complement strand
TCGTTGCAAGTGATTATTCGCTCTGGATGGTGAATCCAACGAACGGTGATCCGTTGAGGAGCATCGGGAAGTTCCAATCATCGTTTATACCATGGCGGATTCGGATCAGCGGCAATGGAAAGAAGGTCTTGACGGGAGATCTGGGACAGCGGCAACGCAGCAACCCGCGTTGCCGGTGAGGGGAGGGGCGCTGGAGCTTGAAGATTCTGTACGCTCCGATCCTGCCGACCGGACGCCGCTACGCGGCTTGATATTGTGGCATGCTGGAACGTGAGCGTCTCCAACAATCGTCGCAGGCGCGAGCCGTCGGTTGAGAGTCTGTCCCTGAACTACCAGAGCGCCGCTGGTGCGCCCCAATCTCCTTTCATCCCGCAGCAGGCGAGTCAGATATATATGCCCTTCAATGGTCGCCAAGGCCAGATTTGACGCATCGAATCCGAATTGAAGTTGAACGCAAGGTCATGGTATTGGAATCATTTATATTGATAATAAATCTCCCGGAAAATATTGAATCTTTACCAGAGATAATGATTGTCGCGGGTTTATCGTAAGGTTTTAAAGTCCATTCGGCATGATTGGGCCCGGTCGCTGCGTGCGCTACGGGAAGATCGATGCTGCCATCGTGATTAAACCATATGGCGTTGAGTAAATACCTATTCAAGGGGACATCTCGGCCGTTTTTGCTTATTGTCTCTATAATCCATAAGCCGGCAACTCGGTTGTAAAGCGGGTGCAATTGTTGGCAGGAAATTATTGATATGGGAATCAACAATAAGGCGATTGTTCGAAGCGGTTGTCGCATAGCTTTCTTCCTTTGTGTCAGCTTGTCAACGAAGATGCAATTCGTAGCCACATCGCAAAAGGTATATGTGCATTTGGCACATTGAACGAAACAGTTCGAATCGCTCAAGTGAGCCTGAATTCCACGCAATCGATAACCGCAGGCATCATGCGTAGACACCCATGCATCCTGGCCGCGCGCTCCCTTCCTGCGAGCGCTGCGGCCCACGCCCGGACGACCAGCGGCGGGCTCATCAATCGCTACGCCTCCGCCGCGTTGATCGATAAACGCAACGCCTTGGCCGTGGCGTGCAATTCCTTCACCTTCGCGGCTGGGGGATGAAGGAGCGGCGATCTGCATTCCATAGCCCAGCAACGAACCAATCATTCCGGATCCGGCAACCGAACGAAAGTCCATCCCGATCGAATTTCTGATAATAACGTTGATTCATTTTTAAAATTCCTGCTACGAGTTGGGGATCAGTATGAAATCGAATCTTGGCCGGAGGCATCCTCGGATTGCCCGGTCGATGTTGATATCCCTCTCAGAAGAGTTGATCCGGTATGGATCGACGTAGCCTCAAGGGAGAACTAATATGCCCACGATCGATAATGGACCTGTCCTATCGTGTTGTTGCCGCGTCGGCCTCTTGATCCTATTCGCAGCGTTGGTGGGCTGCTCGCCGACTAAGTGCGTGACGTGCTTTCCCCGTAGCCACGGCTACATCGTTGTTGTTGATAGCAATCATCCGGATTCTGTCAAGCTCGGCCTGGATGCCTTGTACACGTATTGCGTAAGTGCCGAAAATAATTTAATTCCTCCTAGGAGCGTTAATTGCAGCATTAATTTAATTTTTGACGCGTTGTGCTCGTACCCTATCAGGGTGATACCGATAAGTCGGCATCGTGCCGACGAGTGTGTTCCGTTGTCGACAGCTCGTCACGATTCGTCGGTATTTATCGGTGACGATTTGAACGTAGACTTGTTCTGGTCCTTCGTGAAGAATAATGCATCTTTTCGGTCATACTTTGACTCGGCTGGAGCCCGATTCAATATCCGGATTTGGTCGGTAGATGCAGATGGTTCGATTTGTGTTAAGCATGCGCCGCTTTATAGATGGGGCGATCGGCGCGATTCCGCTGTTGTCTTCAGCGCCATCAAAAACAGGCCATTTGAACATGCTGATTCGACTCTGTGGGGAGAGGTCGTTGAGGATCTGCAATCTAATTGTCGCCATTAATGTATAAGCCTGGCTGGGAATCAAGCCGTCGTTTGTTGGGGAGTGACAATGGCATCTTCCGCCGTGTTCATCGACACGTGCAATGCCTCGGTCGCCGTGCGGAACTCCTTCGGCTTCGCGGCCTGGGGATGAATGCGTGACTATCTGCATTTCACGACAACACAACGAACCAGCCCGGTCCGGCGCCGGCAACTGAACAACTATCCATCCGATCGAGCGATAACCGAGACTACCCATGCGTAGACACCCGTGCATCCCGGCCGCGCTCTCCCTTCCTGCGAGCGCTGCGGCCCACGCCCGGACGACCAGCGGCGGGATCCCGAACCGCTGGACACCGGCGCTCTTCATCAACGGGGTAACGCGGCGCTGGCCGCTCCGTCCGCTTCAGGACTGGGAAATGCGGAGCCCCGGCAGCTGGAACGCATGGCGGAAAGTATTCAGGCGGCGGTGATGAAGGAGCGATTGCAGCGGCAGTCCCGCGACCGCCGCTGCAGCAGGCATGCTACCGCAGCGTGGAACTTCCGGTGCCGAGCACCTCGAAGTACTTGCGGATCATGTACTCGTAGTCCGGCGTATAGCCCTGGTCCCGCGTGTTGAGCTGGTCGCGGCGGGCGCGGGCATCGGCCGGGGCGTCGTTGAACTTCAGCTCGCCCGGGCTCTGGCGCACAACGTCGATGCCCGGCTTGGACTCGCGCTTCTTGTCGAAGTCGCGCTCGCGCTGCGAACGTGCGGCGTCCAGGAGCCGGCTCAGGATGCGTTCCTGGCGCTGCATGGTCTCCGGGGTGATCTCGCCGGACTTCATGTCGGAGAGGACTTCGTCGATCTCCTTGGCGGCGCGCTCGAGATCGCCCAGCATGTTCTTGCGGGTGCCGCCGGATTCCTGCGCCTCCTTGTTCAACTGGTCCAGCGACTTACGAACATCATCCTGTTGCTGCGACAGGCGCTGCATTCCCTGGCCGTTCTTCCCCTCCTGGCCGTTCTGCTCGCCCCCCTCGCCATTCTGGCCGTTGGTTCCCTGCTTGCCGTTGCGCTTCTCGCCCTTCCCCTGCTGCTCGCCCTGACTCCCCTCTCCCTGTTGGCCTCCCTCCCCCTGCTGTTGCTGCATTGCCTGGTTGATCATCTGCTGCTGCGCGGCCATCTGCTGCAGGCGCTGCCCCATCGATCCCATGCCCATTCCCATCCCCTGGCCCTGCCCCTGTCCCTCATTCTGCATCTGGTTGATCGCCTGGCTCATCATCTTCGCGGCGCTGTTCATGGAGCCCATCGCGTTCCCTTCCTGCTGTGAGGCGCCCGCTCCGTCTCGACCCTCCAGCGAACCGCTGGCCTGCTGCATCTGTTTCATCGCATTGCCAAGCTCGCGCCCCATCTCCGGTGTCACGGCGAAGGTCTTCTGCCCCAGGCTCATCATCTGATCGCCCAGGTTCTGCATCTGATCCTCCATCTCCTTCTGCTGTTCGGCCAGATCGCGGAACTGCTGGCTGTTCGGCTGCGTCTGCTCCGTCCGATTCTTCAGATCCTCCTCCCGCCTGGAAAGATCGATCAGGTCCTTCAGCGACTTCTTCATCTTGTTCAGCACTTCGCGGCGCCCGTTCTCCCCCATCTTCTGCTTCACCGCCTGCATCTTCTCCTTGAACTTCTGCGCCGATGCCTGCGCCTGCTCCCCCTGCTTCTGCGCTTTCTGCATGTCCCCCTGCTTCATCTCCTGGCCGGCCTGCTCCATCTGCTCGCGCGGGCTATCCTGCTGAAGCGTCTGGTCAGCCTCCTGCATCTCCTTCTGCGGAGCCTCGTCGCCAAGCGCCTCCATCTGCTTCCGGAGTTCGGCCATCTGCTGCTCCATCCGCCGCGCCTCCTCGGCCAGTTGCTTCTGCCGCTCGGAGAGCGCCTCGCGCATCGCGGCATCCTTCGGGTCGGTCTGCCGCATCTGATCGTTCAGATTCTCCTGCTGCCGCTGGAGCTCATCGGCACGCTTGATCATCTCATCAACCTTCTGCTCTGTCTGCATCCGCTTCAGGATGTTCATCGTCCGGTCGATCGCCTTGCGGAACTGCTCGTCGTTGTACTTGAAGTTCTTCATCGCCTCGGCCATCTGCTCCGGCGTCATCTTGTCCAACTGCTCCTGCATCTTCCGCATCTGCTCCAGCAGTGCCGGATTCTTCAGCTCGTCGAACATCTTCTGCAGCTCGGTGTACTTCTTCAACGTCTCCGGCGAGATGGCCTTGGCCTGCTCCAGCTTCTCGGCAACGTTGCGCAGGTTCTCCGCCACCTGCTCCAGGTTCTTCTGAAGCTCCTCGCGCTGCTTCATCAACTCCTGCATCTTCTGCTTGTTCTGCCAGCTCGCCTCCGTCTGATTCTGCGCCATCTGCTTCATCAGCTCGCGGTTCAGGGTCTCCATCTCCTTCGCGGACTGCTCGGCCTGCTTCATCATCTTCTCGAGATCGGCATTGGCCTGCGTCTGCGCGTTCTCCGCCTGCTTCAGCACCTCATCCAGCGACGGGAATCGAACCCGTATGGTGTCCGTGCGCGCAACCTTCGGGCCGCTCACCGCATCGTTGTCGTACACCTCCACATACATCTCCACCACGTCCTCGGGGACCATCCCCATGCGGGTCATATCCCAGACGTAGGGAACATCGGCGTTGCGTGCGCCGCCGGCAGGGAGCGGCATCGGCTGCGGCTGGAACGTGGCCGAGGGGGGCGCGTAGCGGCTGGCCGCGAGGCGATACATGATGCGCAGCCGCGAGAAGCCGTAATCGTCCGCGATGTGCACCTGCACCGGCAGCAGCATGGTCTGGTCCACATTCGCGGAGTCCGTGGGCTCGATCAGCGTGATGGTTGGCGGCCCGTCGCCCGATGCCGCCATGTGATAGTGAACCGGGGCAACGTTCTCGATGCCATCGGACGTGCGAAGCGCGATGTAGTATTCGCCGTCGCGCGAAAGCCGGAACCCCGCGTGCGCGCTCGTTCCCTGAACCGCCATCGGAATGCGCACGGTGTCGTACGCGACGGCCGCGAGCGAGGATGCCGGTACCGCGGCGTTGCGTGATGCGGCAACTGCATGCGCCGCGGTATCCGCCGTTGCATGCGCGCGACCGCCGCGCGGGAACAGCTGCACAATCACCGCGGAGGCGGGCTCCACGTTCGTGGTGATGCTTACGTTCACCGCCGATCCGCGAAGGCCGCTTACGTCCCCCACGTTATCCGGAAGCTTCTCGAGGCCGCGTCCGGTGTAGGCGGGATGTGCAACGGTGGCGTTGAACGTTCTGATCTCCGGGCGATCGGCAACGGCAAGCGTATGCTCCGCGCTCGCGATCGGGCCCGCGACCGCCTGATACTTCGTTGTCTCGCGAACGCTCGCCAATGTGTAGCGGAAGAGACCGGAGGCATCGCTCCGGAGTTGAACCTCCTCGGCAGGCGCGTCGCCGGCCTGCATGCGGAGCGTGAGCGTGCGAGGCGGGATGCCTGTTGCGCGCACGACGATCTGCACGGAGTCGCCGCGGATCAGCCTGCGATCGCCCGGCTCCAGCGCGAGCGAGAACGGAGCCGGCTGCAGGTACTCCGTGTTGTAATGGATCAGCCGGTCCAGCGCGTCGCGGTAGGTTCCCGTGAGCCCTCCGAACAGTGCGCAGACCGATATGATGGCGCTGGAGAGGAAGAGAAGGGCGCGTCTGCGATCGTCGCGCTCAACGATGATCGAATAGTCATGGTGGCGCAGCGGCTCCCCCTGCGAAACGATGGCGGCCTCCGCAAGCTGCGGCGATGCGCCGGCAACCAGCGCACCGGCGGCTGCGGCGCGATACAGTTGAAGCGTGTTGAGCAGGTGGTCACCGATGGCCGGAATGCCGCTCCCCACGCGGCGGGCAAGCGAATCGTCATCCGCGCCGCGCAGCACCCCGACAAGGCGGGCAAGGGGTGGAAGAAGAAGCCAGGCAATGGCGGCCAGGTTCAGGCAGGCTGCGATGGTGACAAGCGTCGTGCGTCCGGGCGCTCTCATCGTTGCCAGCGCCTCCACGGAGAGCGCGCCGGTCCAGATCGCAATCGTTGCCGCGAGCGCGTTGATCCCGCCCGTCTGCAGGGCAATCCACTGCTCCAGACGGCGTACGCGTCCGAGCTTGGCAACCAGTTCGTTATAGAGCGCTGTCGGAGACATCATTGTGCGTGTTGGTTGTCCGCGCTGATCGGGTAGGAGCAGAGCAGGTACCTGCTCGCCGGCAACCGCCTCCCGATGCGGCTCACATTCCCCGCATCGCAACCCATTCCTCGAATCGCAGACCCAGCCCATTGTTGATGAAGGCGGCCAGCGAGTCCAGCGACCACGTCCAGCCGATCTCGAGATCCTCTGCATCGTCGCAGGCAACGCGGCTATGCTCAAGACGCAGGATGGTTTCGTTGTCACCGTCGGGAACGAGGTCCACGGTGACGACGCTCCCGGGGGCGTAATCGGGCTGCTCCCACGTGAAGCTGATATGCTGCAGTGGAACGATCTCGAGATACTCCCCTTCGTCACCATCGCTGTTGCGGTAGCGGCCGCCCACCCGGAAGTCGATGTCGGCGCGATCGGTGAACCAGTGCTCCAGTTGTTCGGCGTCGGACCATGCGAACCAGACGCGATCGACCGGTGCATTCAGACGCCGTTCCGCCCGTATCTCGTGATAGTGGCCGGTCTGTTGCGTGGACGTTTCATCGGCCTTCATCATGTCCTCCTGATGCAGTCGTTGCCATGCAAAACGAAATCGGCCGGAAAGATACGGCATGGAGCAACGCGGCGAAATGGAACGGAGGCATCCGGCCCGCATGCCGCCGACGTTCCTGCTCGATTGTTGCCCGCATGCCGCTGATGTTCCTGCTTGATGGTTGCCTGCAGGGGTGAGTGCGGATGCCGCGGTGCGCCGGGCCGATTGTCGCGACGCCGGGCAAATCGGCCGCCACCGGCACGTGCAGATCCGCATACGGACCGGTTTGCTCCCGCTTTCGTAAGTTCCGCCGCTCCACACTTCCGGTGCGTACTTCCGTTCAGTGAATCTTCATGAACTATCCGCATACCCGCATCGCCGATCAGACAGACACGTATCATGGCGTCGAGATCTCCGACCCCTATCGCTGGCTGGAAGACGATCGATCCGAAGAGACTGCTGCCTGGGTACAGGAGCAGAATCGCCTGACGTTCGAGTATCTGAAGTCGATCCCGTTTCGTGACCGCTACCGCGATCGGCTTACGGAGCTGATGAACTCGCCGCGCTACGGCATCCCGGCGGTTCGCAACGGCAGATACTTTTATCTGAAGAACAACGGGCTCCAGAATCATCCGGTGATTTACGTGCGGGCCGAGGGCTCGCAGGAGGCATACGTCGTGCTGGATCCGAATACTCTCTCGGACGACGGCACCACCGGAGTGGCCACGTATGCGGCCTCGCGGGATGGGGAGCTGCTTGCGTATGCTCTCTCGCAGAGCGGCTCGGACTGGCGGGAGATTCGTGTGCGCAACGTGGACACCGGGGAGGATCTTCCGGATGTGATTCGATGGGCCAAGTTCTTCGAGATCACGTGGACGGTGGATTCCCGAGGGTTCTTCTACGCCCGCTATCCGGAGCCGACCGCCGGGGATGAATTCCGCGACGCGAATCTCAATCACAGCATCTACTATCATCGGCTCGGCACCGATCAGGCCGACGACATCCTGGTCTATTCCCGTCCGGATCATCCCGATCGCATTCTCTTTTTCCAAATGACCGATGGCGGCCGCTATCTGATTCCGATCGAACGGGTGGCAGGGAAGGATTCAATCTTCTACATCGATCTCGTCGATCCGCTCAATCCCCGGTTCGATACGCCCGCGCGGCCGTTGATCGGTACGTTCGATGCGGAGTATTCGCTGATATGTGCTCGCGGCACGGAGTTCTATCTCACAACGGACCGTGATGCATCGCGCGGCAGTGTTATCGCGGTGGATATCGCTCGCGAGAATGCCGTACGAACGGTGATCCCGGAAGGGGAGGATGCGATACAGAGCGCCTGGGATTCCGGCGACTATCTGTTCATCGTCTACCTCCACAACGCCTGCCATCGGGTCGCCTTCTACGATTTCGAGGGATGTTTTCTGCACGATCTCGATCTCCCCATGCTCGGATCCGTGGTGGTCGATGACACCATCGACACCGACGGGAGCATCTTCTATGCCTTCTCCTCGTTCTTCTGCCCGACCACGATTTATCGCTACGACATCGCGACGCGGCGCAACGAGCCGTTCTTTCCCGTTGATCAGGGGATGGGGTTGGATCGGTACCGGACCGAGCAGGTATGGTATCACAGCAAGGATGGTACGCGCGTCCCGATGTTCGTGATGAGCGCGCTGGACAGGGTGATGGATGGGACGGCCCCGACGATCCTTCATGCGTATGGAGGTTTCGGCACGTCGCTCACGCCTGCGTTCGTGCGATGGGCGCTGATGTGGCTGGAGCAGGGGGGCGTTGTGGCGATCGCCAACGTGCGCGGCGGCGGCGAGTTCGGCGAGGAGTGGTACCGCGCCGGCGTACAGGAGCGAAAGCAGAACACGTTCGATGACTTCATCGCCGCCGGCGAAAGCCTGATCGCACTGGGCTATGCTTCGAAGAGGACGCTGGCCGCCTTCGGTGGTTCCAACGGCGGCCTGGTGGTTGCCGCGTCGATGTGTCGGCGTCCGGATCTGTTTGCCGTTGCGCTGCCGCAGGTTGCCGTCACCGACATGCTGCGCTACCATCTCTTCACGATCGGCATCGCGTGGAGTGGCGACTACGGGCTGAGCGACGATCCGGCGATGTTCCCTGCACTGCTTGCCTATTCGCCGCTGCACAATCTGAAGCCCGGCACACGCTATCCCGCAACGCTGGTGACAACGGCCGATCACGACGACCGTGTGATCCCGGCTCATTCGTTTAAGTTTGCAGCACGGCTTCAGGCGTGCCAGGCCTCGCCCGCTCCGGTTCTGATCCGGATCGATCAGGGAGCCGGCCACGGCGTCGGCAAGCCGATCTCCAAGGTGATCGAGGAACTTGCGGACATCCTTGCGTTTGCGATGCAGAACATCCTTCATCCGCTCGATGTGTGATCGGGCAGGCATCGTCTCTCCTTCGGTACAGATCTCCGAATACGCCGGCGCACGGCCGTGCACGCGATCGACAACTCACGATATCAATCGAGCATAGACAAACAACTCATGAACGACCAGACGACAACCGCGACCGAGACCGCCGAACTCAAGCGCACGGCGCTCTATGATGTACATGTAAAGCTTGGGGCGAAGATCGTTCCCTTCGCGGGGTACGAAATGCCGGTCTCCTATCGCGGCATCGTTGCCGAGCATGCCGCGGTGCGGGAGCGTGTGGGAATCTTCGATGTCTCCCACATGGGTGAGGTGACGGTGAAGGGGCCCGCCGCTCTGGACTTCGTGCAGAGGATCACCGTGAACGACGCCTCGTCGCTGGCGCACGGGCAGGCGCAGTACAGCGCGATGTGTCTGGAAAGCGGCGGCATCGTGGACGATCTGCTGGTGTATCGCCGTGGTGATGACGACTTCTTTCTGGTGATCAATGCCTCCAACATCGCGAAGGATTTCGCCTGGATGGAGCAGAACGCGTTGGAGGGGATGGAGCTGAAGAACGTCTCGGACGATTACACGCTGCTCGCCGTGCAGGGGCCGAAGTCCGCGGACACATTGCGAAAGCTTACGAGTGCGGATCTGGATGCGATCGCCTACTATCACTTCGTCGACGGGGAGGTGGCCGGCGTTCCGATGATCATCTCCCGCACGGGGTATACCGGCGAGCTTGGCTTCGAGCTCTACTTCTCCAGCGACACGGCAACAGGCGAGCGTGTGTGGAATGCGATCATGGAGGCGGGCTCGGAATTCGGCATAGAGCCGGTGGGGCTGGGGGCGCGCGACACGCTGCGGCTGGAGATGGGATACTGTCTCTACGGCAACGACATCGACGAGAGCACGAATACGATCGAGGCGGGCCTCGGCTGGATCACGAAGGTCAACAAGGGAGAGTTCAACGGCCGCGATGTGATCGTGAAGGTGAAGGAGGAGAAGCCGCACCGGAAGCTGGTGGGCTTCGAGATGAACGAGCGCGGAATTCCCCGCCAGCACTACGAGATCACGGTGAACGGCGAGCGGGTGGGCGAGGTAACCAGCGGCACCTCCTCTCCCACGATGGGGAAGGGGATCGGCATGGGATATGTGGAGAGCCCGTATGCGGGCGTGGGCTCGATCATCGACATCATGATCCGCGGGCAGGCCATCCCGGCAACCATCGTGAAGCTCCCGATTCTGAAGAAGGGATAAGCGGGCGGTTCAACCGGAGCGATTGCGTGCATGCAGTGCGCGCGATCGCTCCCACGCTCGATGCATTACGTTGCGCTCATCGTTGATGCCGCAATCCACACGGAACATATCGCTGATACTGCGCGCGACGGGCGCCACGATCTTTGCCGTGGTGCTCTGGGGAATCGTGTCCTTGAGCGACCAGTTCGATACGGTGCTGGATGTGCCGGTGAGCGTGGAGACGCCGGCGGACCGATCGCTGGTGCACCCGCTGCCGGGTTCGATCAAGGTGCGTGTGCGGGCAAGCGGATGGAGCCTGCTGAAGATGCACGCAACGGGGCGTATGGAATGCCTTCTGCGTCCGGTTGTCGTAGGAGACACCAGCGAACGCGTGATCGGCTTCAATCGTCGCGAACTGCTCGCGAGCATTCGCACGGACATCCCCGATGCCCAGCAGTTGAGCGTCACGCCGGACACGCTCACGATGGTTCTGGGGCCTACCGGTCAGAAGATGGTTCCACTTTCGCCGGAGGTGACGATCGCCCTGCGGAAGGGATTCCTGGTGATCGGCGGCGTGCGTGTGCAGCCGGATTCCGTGCTGCTGGTTGGGTCCCGCCGGGCACTGGAGGATATCACACGCTGGCCGACCGCCGCGCTCGCGCTGGACGATGTGCATCGGCCGGTGACGCGCACGGTTGCCGTGAGCGACACGCTGCGCGGCATGGTTTCATCCACCATGCGCCGGGCCGAGCTGTATGCGGACGTGCAGGAGGTTGCCGAGCGCCTGCTGAGCGATGTGCCGGTTACCAATCGCGCATCGACGCGTGATACGTCGCTGCATCTGAGCATCTATCCAAGCCATGTGGATGTGCTGCTCCGGGGCGGGGCGCGCGATCTGAGCCGCATCGATCCCGCCGCCATCCGTGCATATGTGCAGATCCTGGAGGGGGCCGATACGCTCGGCATCACCTATCCGCATCTGGTTCTTCCGCCCGGAGTGAACGCGAGCGTCGTCTCCATCAAGCCCGCGCATGTGCGGTATCTGTTCCGTCGCGAGATCCCTGCCGGTAACCCGGTTCCGGGATCGGGCGAACGGAAGCGCACCTCCCGCTGACGCCGCACTTTCCTGCATCGTACCGTGCGGCCTCGGCATTCCCGCGCAATCACTCTCACCATTTTCCCGCTCATCGAACCGGTCGTATCCAACGGCGCGCATCCGGCCCGGGCTGCACATAATCATGCATCAACCGGACATGACTATGTACACGGCGTATTTTTCCGGGAACCGCGCGCGCAGTGAGGTCTCTTATACGGTGTGGTTGCCGACAAGCCGTCCCGAGTGACGAACCCTCAACGCGGCAACAGAAGGTCTGGTTCTTTCTGCGTGCGTCTCTTCTTCCAACTTCTCTGAAGGCCGCTTCAATACAGCGTTGCAGGCATCCCGTACCTGCGCGGAGGGAGTTGCCATGCGCCGGCCGCCACGAGCATGCCGGTGCGATGAAGACGCAACCATCGGCTGAAAGAACACGACAGCACTATGGACACGAGTATCTCAACGCTGAACAACCGACAACAGAGGTAACATCATGAAAAAGCAACTGAGCACGTATGGATTGATTGTGGCAGCATCGATGACGGTACTGATTGGATGTGCAAAGGACGATCCGAATGCGCCCCTGGCCGCAGATGTGAACGAGGACGCGGCGCAGTCGATCGCGAGCGATGTCGGGCAGGACAACGGCGGCGCGCTGGACCAGCTTGCGGACGTGGCGGAGATCGCCTCTCCCTCCGGACTCTCGGTGGCCTCCGATGCGCTGAAGGGAAGCAGCTTCAACACCGTCGGCATCGACACGTCGTACGACCAGTCCACCGGCACGTGGACGCTGACGTTGAACCGTGAGCGCGGCACGCAGGGAGGGGCGTACTATGCAAGCATCACGCGGGTATACACGTATCAGTTTCTGAATGCGGGCGGGCAGCCGCAGAAGTATTGGAGAGTGGTTACGCCGAGCGGCATCGATACCGCCGCGAGCATGACGTTCACGATCGTGAGCGGCACCGGCGAACATCACACGCCGAACGTTTCGCAGAAGCTCACGAACATCGCAGGCAGCTGGACGGTGACCGGCCTGAACACTCCCACGATCACCATCAACGGCACGTACACGCGGTCCGCCGTGGATACGGTAACCACGCGCAATGCGGTGCGGACGTTCGATCACACGATCGCGCTCTCCTTCAACAACATCCAGGGTCCGCGCGGCAACCGGGCGCAGTGGTCGCAGCTTGCAACCGGTTCCATTACCGGCACCTACACAGCCGCGATCACATTCATCCGCGGCTCGCTGTACGGCGACAAGAACATCTCCAGGGATTTCACGCTTACGCTCGGAAGCGGCAACGGCAATATCTCGATCGGAGGGAAGGCCTTCGTGGCGATGCTCTTCAACGGCATCCTGAAGTAGGCGGGGTTGGCATCGTTCGTGAAATGTTGAAAGGGCCGGGTTCCCCCGGCCCTTTCGCATGGATGGAAGTTGCTGGCGTTCCGTGCAACGGAGAGAGGAGAAGAGAACGCGCAGCGAGAAGTCGTAGGACAAAGGCCGACTCTTCGCTGCGCGTATGTCGAGGGGAGCACGACGCTCTCTTCGAATAGGACACCGGATTCGTGCGGAGGTCGCAGACGCCGGCGCGCCGGATTCCCGGACCGGCCGTGATGCCTCTTGGTGCCTCCGCACCATGCGTCAGTATCTCGGCACGATACCTCAGTACTTCGGGACGGTTCGATCGATTCGATCGGCCCAGGCGTTGATGCCGCCGGTGAGGTTCTCCACGTTGGAGTAACCAAGCCGCATGAGGTGCTCCACGGCCTGCGTGGAGCGGCCGCCCATCTTGCAATGAACGATCACGCGTCCCTCGCGCGGCACCTCGCCGGCGCGGGCGCTGAACTGGCTGAGCGGGATCAACGTCCCCCCCAGGTTCGCGATCTGATATTCATTCGGTTCGCGCACGTCGATCAGAATGATCGGCTCGCCGCTTGCGCGCAGCTGGGCGAGTTGCTCCACGGAAATCTGTCGTACAGCCATGATGCCGTTTTGATGGGATTGATGAATGTCTGTTGCGTGGTCGTGACCCGGAACTCCACAGAATGCCTCGTAATCGATCAGCTCCGTGATCGACGGGTTCTCTCCACAGACGGGGCAGTCGGGATCCTTCCTGAGTTTCAACTCCCGAAATTGCATCGCAAAGGCATCGTAAAGCAATAGCCTGCCGATGAGCGGCTGGCCGATTCCCAGCAGCACCTTGATGGTCTCGGTGGCCTGCAGCGTCCCGATCACACCGGGGAGTATTCCCAGCACGCCCCCCTCGGCGCAGCTTGGCACCAGCCCCGGCGGCGGCGGCTCCCGGTAGAGACAGCGATAGCACGGCCCATGTTTCCCCCAGAACACGGAGACCTGTCCTTCGAAGCGGAAGATCGATCCGTAGACGTTCGGGATGCCGAGGAATACCGCAACGTCGTTGCTGAGATAGCGCGTGGGGAAATTGTCCGTGCCGTCAACGATTGCATCGTAGCCCCGCGCGATCTGCATGGCGTTCGCACTGGTGAACGGCTCGTCGTAAAGCGTCACATCCACGAACGGGTTGAGATCGTTGATGCGCTCCTTCGCTGACTCCGTCTTCCGCGTCCCGATCTTCGATGTGCCGTGAACGATCTGCCGTTGCAGGTTCGATTCATCCACCACGTCCGCATCCACGATTCCAAGGCGGCCGACGCCGGCGGCGGCCAGATAGAGAGCGAGGGGGGAACCGAGGCCGCCTGCACCGATCAGCAGTACGCTCGATTCCTTGAGCCGCTTCTGCCCGTCGATCCCGAAGTCCGGAAGAATCAGATGACGGCTGTATCGCCTGATCTCGTCGTTCGAGAGCGTTGCCCCCGGCGATGTTCCGTTGGATGATTCGTTGCTCATGCTGCCAGGCCTCCGGCAATCGCCGGTATGATGCTGATGATATCGTGCTCGCCGACGGCGATACGTTCGGCCGAAAGGTAGCGAATGTCATCGTCGTTGAGATAGACGTTGACAAACGACCGCAGGGCGCCGGCATCATCGAACAGATGCCTCCGCAGTTCCGGGTGCCGCGCCACGAGCGCATCCAGCGCGCTCCGTACGTCCGAGGCCTCCACAGGCACCTCGGAGCGGTTCTCCGTATATGCCCGCAGCGGTGTTGGAATGAACACACGTGTTGCCATTGTTGGTCTCCCTCTATGATTTCTCTTCTCTGTTGGTTGCGTCTTCCGTGCGTGCGACCGGTGCGGGCATGCCGGCCTGCTTCTGCGCCGGGCTGAGCCCGGAGGTGCCGGGCCGTGCTTCCGCGTCGTTGCGTACTGCCTCCTCGCTGTACCATTCGCTTCCCGGCTCCAGCCGCCACGATCGGATGTCCGCAACTCCGTCCGTGCGAACCGAAAGGATGGGATAGGAGAAGCCGGGCTGGGCATACTCCCGGTCCGTCCGCGAAGGTTCGGCCGGATGATCGGGGTGTGAGTGATAGAACCCCAGCAGCGTCTGTCCCAGCCGGGCGGCCTCGCGCTCCGCCCGGAGATAGTCGCGCGGATCGATGCTGAACCTGCGCCGGCGGTCCTCGCCGCTCGTATTATCGATTGGCAACACGGCAAGCACGGTGCGCACCGTGCCGGAATCGTTGCCGCAGAGAGCGCCGCAGCACTCGAACGGATATGCGCTCAATGCGTGCGATGCCATCGCCTGCACGATGCCCTCGGTGAACACGATCTCAGCCATGGGAGTGCCGCTGGATGAGTGTCGGGGTCTTCGGCGCGTGCGTGGCAGCCGGCGCGCTTCGCTCCTCCCAGAAGCGATCGCTCATGTAGCGCGTGCCGCCGTCCGGAAAGATTGTGACCACCATTCCGTGATGCAGCCGTGCGCCCACGCGCAACGCCACAACCGCCGCGGCCGCGGCCGATATGCCGACGAAGAGTCCCTCCTCGCGTGCAAGGCGGCGCGCCATGGCGTATGCCTGATCGGTGCCGACTATCTCCCGGGCATCGGCGAGCGAGGGATCGTAGATCGCCGGTACGCGTGCAGTCTCCAGATGCTTCATCCCCTCCAGTCCGTGCAGCGGAGTATCCGGCTGGAAGGAGATGCACACGATGTCCGGGTTCAGTTCCTTCAGGCGCCGCGACGTGCCGACAAATGTTCCGGTGGTGCCGAGCCCGGCAATGAAGTGTGTGGCCATGCCGCATGTCTGCCGCCAGATCTCCAGCCCCGTTGTCTGATAGTGGGCGCGCCAGTTCGCATCGTTGCCGTACTGGTCCGGATAGAAATAGCGCTCCGGCTCCGCCTCGGCCATCAGCCGTGCAACACGTTGTGCCTCGTCCGTGCCCCCCTCCAGCGGGTCCGTCAGCACCAGATCGGCGCCCAGGATCGAGAGCATTCGTCTCCGTTCGTGGCTGGCATTTGCGGGGATCACCAGCGTGCACCGATATCCCTTCGCGGCGCAGAGCATGGCGTAGGCGATGCCGGTGTTGCCGCTGGTTGCATCGATCAGCGTCATGCCGGGACGAAGCAGTCCCCGTTCCTCGCCGCGGCGTATCATCGCCAGCGCCGCGCGATCCTTCACCGATCCGCCGGGATTCATCCACTCCGCCTTGCCGAACACGCGCACGCCGTCGGCAAGGCCGTCGCGAACGTTGCGCAGCTCCACCAGCGGAGTGTTGCCGATCATCGTTTCCACTGCGGACGCAGTTTCCTGCGGCCGCATCGGCGAGAAGGGCGGGGCCAGTTCGGAATCATCGGGATCGAACCGATGCGGATATGTTCCAGCAGGATGCATCACCTCTCTCCTGATCTCATGATAGTATGCTGCCGGGCCGGCCACAGAGCCCGGCTCCATGATATCTGCAAGCGCTTCGCAACCGCCGGTCCCTCACCGGAACGTGCGGCGCCGGCGATGAACGCGGGCCAAACGAAAAAGCCTCGTTCGCACATTGTCGTCGAACGAGGCACACACCCGATCTATCGCGGCGATTCCTTCGCCTATGGTTCGTGCGGCTCTACTCGGCGACCTGCATATGCAGGACAACAGTTCATACAACAACAGCTCACGCAGATGCGGGCACAGCACGCCGCTCCGGCGTTCTGCGAACGCAGGCACGTCGTTGTGCTGATGGCCATCTGT
Source organism: Kapaibacterium sp. (SeqCode) (assembly GCA_035549015.1). Classification (GTDB taxonomy): domain Bacteria; phylum Bacteroidota; class Ignavibacteria; order OLB7; family OLB7; genus JAFDZV01. Next base: position 4,210 of record DASZRW010000101.1, on the reverse strand, counting down.
GATCTCGTTGTCGTCATCGTGTTGTATGCCCCGGTATCCAGCATGCGATGTGCACGGTTGCGCCGGGCCGCGGACTTCGGTCGGCTCCCGGTTGTTTGCCCAAGTGCCTGCAACCGACCGCTGTTCCAGTTGATCGAGCGGTTCCGCGCATATGCCGCAGCATGATCATGCTGCACGGCTAGACGCCGATCGTACGCGAAGTATTGGAGCGGTCATGGGCGCGGGAAGGGGCGCAATCTGGGAATGTTCCGTGAGGAATGCAAATGCGATCCGAATGGTTCCGCTGATACCGCCGTCGTGCAAGGATGTCCGTGAGATCCGAGAGCACGGCGTTCGCAGTCGGGATCGATCCCGCGCCCTTGCCGCTGAAGTGCTGCGTGCCGACCCCCTCGCACTGGAGTTCCACGATGTTCATCTCGTCGCGTACGGAGGCCAGTGGGTCGTTCAGCTCCACGAGCTGCGGCCCAACCGAAAGGCGGAGCCCGCGGTCGGTCTCGGCCGCCTGGGCCACCAGTTTGATGGTCTTCCCTGCCGCACGCGCCGCCTCGACCTGTACGGCAGTGACATGCTCGATCCCGGTTGTGGCGATCGCCTCCGGCGGCACATGGCGCCCGAACGCATGGAACGCGAGAATGGAGAGCTTGTGCGCTGCGTCGGCGCCGGAGAGGTCTGCCGTTGGGTCCGCTTCCAGGAAGCCGTTGGCGCCTGCCAGCTCCAGCGCCTCGGCGTCGGAGCAGCCTTCGGCCAGGCGGGAGAGGATGAAGTTGGTGGAGCCGTTCACAACGCCGCGCAGATGCGTGATCCGATCGGCGATCAGCGTTTCATCGATCACCTTCAGGATCGGGATCGAACCGCAGACCGAAGCCCCGTAGAACAGCCGGCCGCCATGCAGCTCCTCCAGCCTCCGGAGATAGGGAAGGTGGCGTGCAATCACCAGCTTGTTCGCCGTAACCACGTTCTTGCCGTTCACCAGCGCGCGTGCAATGATGCCGCGTGCCTCCTCCTCGCCGCCGATCAGCTCCACAACGATGTCGATATCCGGATCGTCCAGCAGCGGACCGCCGTCGGTGGTGATGATGTCGTGAGGCACCGGCACGCCGCGCTCCTTCTCCGGATCGCGCACGCAGATGCCGGCGACGCTCAGGTTGAAGCCGGTGGCCCGCGCCATCCGCGCACCTTCGGTTCTCAGCAGTTCGTGTACGCCCGATCCAACGGTGCCGCATCCGAAGAGCGCAATCTTCAAATCCTTCTTCATACTGTCTCCACCTCTTCATGATGATGAACGAACGATTGTGCCGATGCCGGAGCATTCTCCTGGTTCACGGCAGCGCATCCCTCCTCGATGAACGGACGCACCAGGGCCGCAAGCCGGGGGATCTCGATCAGGAATGCATCGTGGCCGTATGGAGAGTCGATCGCTTCATAACCCGCATTCGGGATGGCGCGTGCAAGCGCGCGCTGTTCGTGTTCCGGATAGAGCACGTCGCTCGTGATCCCGATCACGAGAGCCTGCTGGCGGATCGAGGCAAGAACATCGTCACGCTCTCCGCGACCGCGGGCAACGTCGTGCAGATCCATTGCGCGCGTCAGCACGGCAAGGCTCTCGGCCGAAAACCGGGCGGCGAGGCTGCGGCCGTGATGCTCCAGATATCCTTCAACGGCGAAGCCGCCGTCGCCGTGCAGCGGCCGGTGCTGCCGGTCGCGGCCGAAGCGTGCGGCGAACTCCACATCGCTCCGGTAGCTCATCATCGCCACCTTGCGCGCCAGGCGCAGCCCGGCCTCCGCGTCACCGGCCGCTGCGCCGAGGGCAAGTGCCTCGCGCGCGATGGCGTTGAACCCGATGCACCACGGAGAGTGGGCCGCCGATGCGGCAATCGGCACGATCCGCCCAACGAGTCCGGGATAGAGGAGTGCCCACTCGATGGTCTGCATCCCTCCCATCGACCCGCCGATCACGGCGTGGATCTGCTGGACCCCCAGCCGCCCGATCAGCAGGCGCTGCGCGCGCACGATGTCGCGAACCGTGATCACGGGGAAGGCCGCTCCGTACGCACTTCCGGTTGCCGCGCTGATGGATGCGGGGCCGGTGGATCCGTAGCAGCTTCCGATCACGTTGGGGCAGATCACGAACCACCGCTCCGTATCGATCGCGCACCCGGGACCGATCAGGCCGTTCCACCAGCCGGCCCGTCCCTGTTTGTCGTGCCCGGCGGCGTGGGCGCTGCCGGTGAGCGCATGGCATACCACGATCGCATTGCTGCGCGCGGCGTTCAGCCGGCCGTACGTTTCGTAGGCGGCAACCAGCGGCGCAAGCGTTGCTCCCGATTCCAGTACGAACGGTTCATCGCTCTGCGTCAGCCTGAGGGCGCCTACCGTGCGTTGAAGCGGATCAGACATGAAGTGCCTCCGCCGCCACGCCGCCGTCGCCATCCACCAGAACTGCCGATGCGTGTGCTGCATCCTGAAGCGCGGCCGCATCCAGTGCCTGTGCCAGATCGGCGATCAGATCGCACTCGCTCTCGATGCCGACGGAGAGGCGGATGATGCGATCGTTGATGCCGGCCGCAGCACGCTGCTCCGGCCTCATGGATGCATGGCTCATCGTGGCCGGATGTTCGATCAGCGACTCCACTCCGCCGAGAGATTCCGCGAGCGCGAAGACCTGTGTTGCCAGCAGCAGGGTATGCAACGCCTCCTCGCTGCCGCGCAGCTGGAACGATACCACGCCTCCGAAGCCGTTCTGCTGGCGGGCTGCAAGCCGATGCCCTTCGTGCGACTCCAACCCCGGATAGAACACGCGCTCGACGGCCGGGTGGGATTCCAGAAAGCGCGCAACGGCCAGTGCATTGGCCTCGTGCTGGCGGATGCGCAGCGGAAGCGTGCGGAGGCCGCGCAGCACCAGCCAGGAATCGAACGGTGCGGCCGTTGTGCCGTGCGTGTTCGCGGTTGCCGCATGGATGCGGTGCAGTTCCTCGGTGCGGGAGATGACCGCGCCGCCCACCACATCGGAATGGCCGTTGATGTACTTCGTGGTGGAGTGCACAACCACGTCGGCGCCGAAGGCGATCGGCTGCTGGAAGAGCGGCGAGAGGAACGTGTTGTCCACGATCAAGAGGAGGCCGTGGCTGCGGGCGAAGCCGGCGATGGCTTCCAGGTCCACGATGCGGAGGAGCGGGTTGGACGGCGTCTCCACCCAGACCGCGCGGCTGTTGGGCTGCACGGCATCCAGGAGGGCAAGAGGGTCGCGCAGGTCGGAGAAGGTGACCTCCAGCTTCCCCTGGCTGCGCAACGTACAGAGCAGGCGTTCGGTGCCGCCGTAGCAATCGTGCGAGCAGATGATGTGATCCCCGGCGTTGAATGTTGCCAGCACGGTGGATATGGCAGCCATGCCGCTGGAGACGGCCACTGCTCCCGCTCCCCCTTCGAGATCGGCGAGCGCATCCTCCAGGGCGGAGCGCGTGGGATTGCCGGAGCGGGTGTAGTCGTATCCCTTCGTGCGGTTGATTCCCTCGAAGCGGAACGTGGCGGTTTGATAGATCGGCGGCGCAACGCTGTTGTACGTTCCGTCGGTGCGCTGGCCGGCGAGCGTGAGTCGTGTTTCGATGGTCATGCGATCGGTTCCTGTACTGCGTGAGAATATCGTTTCAGCAGAAAGCGAATCTCACCAGGAACCCGAGGGGCCGGTGTTCCGGAGAACGAACCGGCTGTCTCTCGTGCCGTCGCGTGCGGGAACGAAAAATGCCCCCTCGCGAGACGTGAGGAGGCATGAACATATGCGGCATCGTTCGCCGCCGTGTATCGCGCCGCCTCATCTCTCCTGAACGAAAAAGCCCTCCGGGAGAGAGGGCTGCATCAGTGCGGCGAGGCGCGCGCGGTCTGTATCTGCCCTCATCTTCCCTGGTTCTTCGCCCAGGCAGGATTTAGCACCTGACACTCGCGAGACGAATTCTCGCGAACCGGTTGCTACGACGTCAACGGGCCTGATCCCTCGGTCGTTCTTGATGAGTTATGCATGAACATACAACGGTGGGGGCGGCAGGCGCAAGTATTTTCTGTGTGATGGAATGTTGCGCGAATTGCCTCACAAATAATGTAACCCGAGGAGGGATCGGGTTGTAGTCGTTGCCTCATAATAGATGTAACCGATCTAGGACTGAGACAACACCATGTCGGGATCATCGAAACGTGAATATCTGCGCGCCATCTACAA
>DASZRW010000100.1:0-23281 GCA_035549015.1 Kapaibacterium sp. (SeqCode) | reverse complement strand
CGGAGCGTGAGCGAGGGGAAGCGGTTCTCCAGGAAGCGCTGCTCGCTGGTGGTGTCCGATACGGTGTACTCGATCGGTTCCCACTGGATGCCGCCAACGGTATCCGCCATGGGATAGGACCGGCGCAGGAAGACGGCATCGTTCGTTGCAGCATGCTGGCTCTTCTTCGGCGCGCCGAACGGGAAGAAGCAGGTTTTCTGGTGGACATAGGTAGCGTAGTATCGGTTACCGGAATAGAGGATCTTCTTCTGCGAGCTGCGGCGCAGCTCCGCCGGGCCGAGCGCCGTCTCCGGCGGGCAGTAGGTAATGCGCAGCAGCGCCGCTCCGCCGGGCCGGAGGGTGATGGCGAGCGTGCTGTCGCCGTAGAGAATCGTATCCAGCGCGTGCCGGGGATTCGGATCGCCGGCAATCGGCGTCATGTCGGGCTCAACCTCCCGCACCCGCACGAAGTTGTACGCCTCGCCGTTCGGATGGTGCAGGTTGAGATCGAGCGTTATGCGCCGCGACTCCGTAAGCAATTCCATCTTCTGAGCGTCCGTACTGTCCGGCCCATACAGATCGATCCCATCCGGCCGCTCGAAAATGCGGCGGTTGACAACGAAGACGTGGTTTGTATCGTAAAGAGGATTCAGAACCCCGCCCGCGTCACGCCCTGGTTTGGTATCGAAGAAGCCAAGCTCCACATAGGTAGCGTATGGTGGGTCCGCGAGCCCCGAATTGAGCGATGAGGCCGTAACGTGCGTCACGATCTCGTTGGCCGGCAGCGTCCGGTTCGGGCGCCTGCCGGGTATCGTGTCCGTGGTTCCCGGCCGCGCGGCCTGTCCGTGAATGCTGTACCCATCACGCCAGCGAAGCTTCGCCATCTCAGGGCCGATGTGCGCCAGCCACCCGTCGATGTGCCGAATCTCGCGCGAACGGTCGCCCCACCCAACGTAAACGTGCGGCAGCACCACGTTGACAAGGCCTCCGGGATAATGCCCCAGCGGATAGCCGTTAACGCCCCACGTATCCGCGTCTGTTGTCACAAGATCCATCACATTCTGCGTGGTATCCGATGGCAGCGGACCATTGGAGCCGAACGAATCCTGTACGCCCACACTATCCATTGGATCGAGGAAGTTAAGCCCGCTCCCAAGCCAGTACCACTCGATGCCGCGCGAGCCATAGCAGAGCGCGAGATTCGTGTTCAGGCGAATCTCGGCCGCCTCCGGGATACGCTCCAGCAGCGTATCGAGGTGCTTCAGCGTGATGAGCGTGTCGTGCCCATTGATGGTGTCGTGGCGCGTCCCGACGGAATCACGGCGCAATTGGATCCGCGTGTTGGTGCCGATCATCGAAAGCATGCGCCGCCCTTTCGTGCGGAAGATATCCGCCCCCCGCGAGAAGGTCGGCACCCAACCGGAATTGTACGGGTAGACGTTCGGATCCAGACCGTTACGCCCAACCATCATTCGCTGCCAGGTGGTCTCGAAATCCTCAATGGCAACAGCCGTTAACGGGAGCAACGGCGCGACGAACCCGCGCCCCCCATTGTGCTGGCTGATTGAAGGAAGCAGGCCGTATGGCGCCTCATACTGGTGCCCCGATTCCGCCTTGTCATGCAGGGTCTCGGTCATCACCATCGGCGTGTTCATCCGCTCCTGATACCGGTACATGCCGTTCTGCATGTAGGTGCCGAAGGTGTAAATCCCGACCGTATCCGCGGGAGGGCCCTGGATGTTGAACGAGTCGCGCACCAGCCGGTTCACCATGATGGTGCCGGCGTCCTCAGTCGGGAAAAGTTCGATGCCGGCGGAGAGCATGATCACGCCGTCGCGAAGAGCGTGCCCGCTTGCCGTATCGCCGGTGAGAATCCAGCGGGCGGAGCGCACGATATGCGCGCGGTAGGCATCGCTTGCGCTGTCCTTGCCGAGAACCAGTTGCCCGATGGAATCGCGCAGCGAAACACTCCGGAGCGCAAGCCGTTCGGCGCCGGTCCAGTACACCCGAACGTCGAATCGCCTGGACGTGTTGCCGGCGAAGAGCGGGCCGGGCAGGCCCGCGGCGTTCTGCCGGAGATCGAGTTTGAATGCTATCTCCTGATATTTACCCTCGGGAACGTTGTTGTTGGCTCGTATGAAGTCCCGTTTGCGGACGAAGAACGTTGCGTAGAGCGTATCCAGATTGGCAGCCGCGACGGCCGTGTGTGCCGGGTCTGTGTAGTACGCCGTGCCGCGGGGGACTTCGTACCACACCTCGATGCGTAGGATGTTGGAATCAAGATCGTTCGCCGAGGTTGGATAGAACAGATGCCCCATCGCCGACACGTAGAGAATGGGATCGTTCGGATTGCGGCGGTCGATCGCCCACCGGTCCGTGCTCTGCACCGTGCTGTCAGCGTGCCTTACCCACACGCCTCCGGCCAGGTCCTGAGGGAATCGGTAGACCTGCGCGGCGGAGTAATTGTAGGCGAGGCCGGACGCCACCATCTGGCCGGGTGTGGTCGTCGTCGTATCATACAATTCTTCCGCTAGAGAGATGTTTGGATCATCATCGGCATGTTCCGTTTGGTTCGTGACCGTTGCTCCACCGGCGCGCTGGGTGAATTTACATCGGAAGAAACTGGACTGCGTGGAGTCGAACGGGTAGAGCTCATAGCCACCGCCGTTGCCCGCCTCGGTCAGGGGTTCCGTGGTGGCAACCATCCGGTTCCATACTGAATCGGCCGGATTGGCGTGGCGCAAGGGCGAGTTCAGGAATGGCGTGATGTTGGTGTCGCGGCTCCAGCGGCCGTCATAGGTCATGATGCGGACGCCCATCGTGTTGAGAAAATTCCAGAGCTCATCGAGATGATGCTTGTCCGCCGGCTCGCACGCGAGCTGCGCGCCGATATAGAATTCGTTGTCACCCACACCGTACATGTGCCTCAGCGGCGCGGGCTGCGCGTGAAGCGCGTGTGGCCGCGACACGAGCAGCAATAGAATGGCCAGGGTAATGCGTGGCAGGACCCGCGTGGAGGCAGGCCCGCGTGAAGCGGTGTTCATTGTTGTGATCTCCTCAGAATAAAACCAACGTGGACGTTAGAGAATGCCCGGCAGGCCAGGCGGTGCCGTGGGGGTCAGAGAGAGAGGGAGACGTGTGATTGTAGTATCGATAGTTGTACGCGTGATAACAGCCGCCAATTACTGTTTGTTGATTCGTGTTGTTGCTAAGAGAATGCCGTGTGAATCGTGAATGCTCAGGATGTAGATACCCGCCGGAACGCCCGAGCAGTTCCAGACTGCTTCGCCGCGCCATGACGCAACGTCACCACGAGCCACCTCACGCCCAAGCAGATCGTGAATGATGAAGCGTGATGGCATGCGCTGCAGATCCCCGCGCCAGGCGATGTGCAGTTCATCGCGAACGGGAGTAGGCCAGACGGAAATGGCATTGTGAACGCCGGCGACGACAACATCCTCAACGCCAATTGTTGCCGAGTCATGGGGGATGTATGGCCCACCGGCGAGGACCAACGCAATGCCCTGATCCGCACCAAACCACGATGGATTGGCTGTGATGTAATCATCCCAACCATCGCCGTTGCAGTCGGCAAGCGACCCACCCTGACCGAAGACATTACCATCAGTCAGGCCATCGCGCGCAGCAGAATAATAAGCGTCGTACGAAAGGTCCGGACCGTGCGGGCCGCCATTGAACACCAACATATCGTGCGTATAGACAACTACAGACTGATAGCGGCGCAACGAATCCGAAAGGTAGCCCGCATGATCGTGTGTGATGCGGCCCGGCCAGCGCTGATCGGCATCATCGTTCTTCAGGCTGCGTGCGTGAATATTCTTGCCGGCACCGGAGCGAAACAGAACAACGCCTTCAGTGGAGCTTCGTAGAAGATCACCTGCACCATCGCCATCACAATCCAGGATGGTAAACGTCGGCTGGCTTGAGGAGATATCAAGCCCTAGGGTATCGGTGCGACTGGGATAAGACGTGATATCGTTCCAGTTCCACGGTGCTCCATGTTCGCTCCAGTAGATTCGCGATTTCCCTTTTGGCTTCTTACCATCGTTGAAGTCGATGTATGTACCGCTCGTGATCATATCCGGCCGATGATCACCGTCGAGATCGGTAATCGCAGCATAGAACATATCGCCAAAGTTCGCCTCCGGGTCACGTATGATCACGGTCGGCGTGTCCACCTGGAAGTTCGGCCCTCCCCTGAAGATCCATATCTCCGCGTTGCTCGATTCCACATTCCCGCGAAACATCCGGTACACCACCGCTATCAGCTCGTCGGCGCCATCGCCATCGAGATCGGCCGCGTACATGTCGTGAATGCCCGGCATCACGGGGGGATTCATCGTTCTGTTCGGGTCCATGATCAGTGCAGGCGTATCGGCAATCGAGCCCGATTCCGTCCGGTAGATCGCGAGAAAAAAGCGCTGATCGAATTGCACACTGGGGTAATAGATCCCGAACCCGATGGCCTTATGGCCGGTACCCCAGAAATCACCGACAACAGGATACGCGGGAGCAGCGGCAGCAGAGTCCAGCGTCCACATGGGTGTCGTGCCCGGCGCCGGCCTTGCTCCCTTGTAGACACGCCATTGCCCAGCCTTCCCGAAGCGGACGGCGAACTCCGAAATTGAATCGCCGTCGATATCTCCGATGCCGCCTGCACCCTCGCCAACGCGTTCCTGCCCGGTAGTTCCACCGCGCACCATCCAGATGCGATGCAGCAGCACAGCATTCGGATTGGCCGTGATGGTGTCGGAAGATTGTGCGTTCATCACGGAGACCAACACCGCCGCAAGGAGTGTAGTTAGCATAAGAAGGCGAGGGGACGGCGTTCTACCCAGCGCGATATATCGGCAGTTGATCATGCGAGCGTTGAGATTCAGAGTGACGAAAGCGTTTCAACCGAGCGGGATTCCATTGCATGAACATACGAGAGGGTCGAACCTCTCACAATGTACCGGTGACGTGTGGAGCACGAACGTACGGTCGCATCGTGTGCTATACAATCACATCTTCGAGTGATATTTGCCTTCGTGACCCGAATGAGTGAGCCGAACGCCGTTGCGTGAACCTGCAGATGAAGTAGCTCGACTGCGAGGAGTCGAACGGATAGAACTGGATGCCGTTGGAGAAACCGGCCTGCGGGAGCGGGTCCGTGGTGAGCACCATCCGGTTCCAGTGCGGGCTGGTGCTGTCCGCGATGCGCAGCGCCGAGTTGTACAGCTTCGCGATGTTGGGATAGTTGTCGCCGCTGCCGTTGTAGGTCAGCACGTTCACGCCGAGCGCCTGAAGGAAGTTCCAGAGGGAGTCGATACGCGAGGTGTCCTGCGGCCTGGCGGCCACCTGAGCGCCGATGTAGAACTCGTTGTCGCCGACGCCATAGAGGTGGCGTAGCGGCGCGGGCTGCGCCTTGAGCGAAGAGAACAGTGACGGGAGCAGCACGGCGATGGTACATGCAATGCGGAGCATGACCCGCGTAGAGGCGGGCCCGCGTGACGCGGTGTTCATTGTGGAAATCTCCTTTGATAACTACAGTGGATGGTGGAGAGTGCCCGGAAGGCAGGGCTGTGCTGTGGAGGGGCAGAATGTGTGAAGCACGATTGATATATGATTGATGGCAGCCGCCAATTACTGTTTGATGACTCGTGTTGTTGCCAGCAGAAGTCCGTTTGAATCGTGAATGCTCAGGATGTAGATGCCGGACGGAACACCGGCACAGTTCCAGACGGCCTCGCCGCGCCAGGACTCGGCGCTCCCTTCGGCTATACGATTGCCAAGGATGTTGTACACAGCAAAATGTGAAGGCATGCGACACAGATCACCACGCCATGCGATATGCAGTTCGTCCCGTGCAGGAGTGGGCCAGATAGACATTGCGTTATGTACACCTGCAATAGCGATATCATCAACGCTGCTTGTCGATGAGTCCCGCGGGATATATGGGCCTCCGGCCAGAGCAATCGCAATGCCCTGGTCGAAGCCGTACCATGACGGACAGGCGACCAATAGGTCGTTCCATCCATCGCCGTTGCAATCACCGGCTGGTCCATCGAACTGAAATACATTACCTTCAATCAGCCCATCAAATTCCGCCGAATAATAGGATTCGTACGTATTATCAGGTCCATTCTCACCACCCGAGAAGGCAAGCATCATTGATCCCTGGCCTGATGGGCTCGGTCCATATAGCAACGTCATGTCATACTTGGCCGTGCGATCATTGATAGTTCGCGTTGAACCATAGCCGTTGATCCTGAATGTGTTTGATTGGAATCGGTAATCAGCATCCGAATTCGACAGACTACGCGTACGAATATTTTTTCCGGCATGTGATCGATAAAGGCGCGGTCCACCGGGGGATCCCAGAAGAAGGTCGCTCACGCCGTCGCCATCACAGTCCAAGAGATTGATGCCTACACTCGGGTATTGATCAGTCATCTCAATAATGCGATCAGGCGTTCGCCCATTCCAGTCGGCAACCGACCCGCCGTTGCCGAACCAAAATTTGAGCCCCGGTCCACCTACATAATTTCCGCCAGCTATCAAATCGGGATGATGATCGCCGTCGAGATCAGCAACGGCAGCTTGAAATCGATCGTTCGTATTCGCCTCCGGATCGCGAATGATCACCGTCGGGGTATCCACCTGGAAGTTCGGGTCGCCCCTGTAGATCCAGATCTCCGCGTTGCTCGATTCCACATTGCCTCGGAACAACCGGTACACCACCGCTATCAGCTCGTCGGCGCCGTCGCCGTCCAGATCGGCCGCATACATGTCGTGGATCCCCGGGATCACGGGAGGATTCATCGTCCGGTTCGGATCCATGATCAATGCCGGCCTATCGGCAAGCGCGCCTGTTTCCGTCCGGTAGATCGCGAGAAAGAACCGCTGGTCGAACGGGACACTTGGAAAACCAATCCCGAAGCCGATGGCCTTGTGGCCGGTACCCCAGAAATCACCAACGACCGGATACGCCGGAGATGCCGCCGCCGAGTCCAGCGTCCAGATCGGCGTCGTACTGGGTGCAGGCCTCGCTCCCTTGTAGACCCGCCATTGCGCAGCCTTCCCGAAGCGGACGGCGAACTCCGAGATCGAATCGCCGTCGATATCCCCGATCCCCCCCGCACCCTCGCCAACACGTTCCTCCCCCGTGGTTCCGCCGCGCACCATCCAGATGCGATGCAGCAGAACGGCATTCGGATTGGCCGTGATGGTGTCGGACGGTTGGGCGTGCATGGATGAGCTCAGCACACCGCACACGAGCGATGCCAGCACGATGATGTGACGGAGTGCACGTGAATTCGGAAGAAGCGAACGGTATGCAGACATACGAGACTCGATACTCGGAATGACATTCGGTCGGAGCCCTGTTGCATGAACATACGAGAGGACCGAACCTCTCACAAGGCGGGAAACGGAACGCAATGCGCCACGGCATGATAAAAACGCCTCGGAACGTACAATAAAAAAGCGAATGTACAATCACACCACTGTGCGACATTTGCCTTCGTGACCCGAATGAATGAGCCATATGTTGCGCATCCGCCGAAGTATTTACTGTGCGGCAATTGTTGCAGTCAGGCCATGCTGCACTCATCCGGTTGTCGTTGATTTGTCGTGCGGGTTGTTTGTAGTTGCATCGGCGTTCAAACCGTGCTCGTCGAATTTTGATTTGCGCGAACTCCGCCGTAGTTTCGCGCCCCGATTGCCGCCACCGTACCTCTCTCTGATCGTTGGCGCACTGCATTGCACGGAGTTGAAACGCAATCATCCACTCCATTTTCAATTCATTTTACCATTACGGAGGATCACCATGCACCGTTGGAAATCCGGCATCGCGGCGCTCTTCGCGATTGCCATTCTCATCCATGTTACCGCATCACATCCACTCCTCGGCCAGAGTATTGCACCGCTCATGAACGACGTGGGAGATACGGTTTTGCAGACCGGCCCCGTGCCGGACAGCATGTACGTTCATAACCGGGTCATCCTCAAATTCCGCCCGGGAGTATTGAACACCTCCATCCTCTGCTTCACCGTGCCCGCCGCCACGAACCCGGACGAGCAGCACGAGATCGATATGCAGGGAATGCCGGGGGCATTCAAGACGGCGGTGATGGCGCAGAGTTTTCCTATCGACAGCGGCATCATTGCGGACACGGCGCTTCGCTCCGCCCTGCGTGCGCTCGGCGGCTCTCATCTGCGGCGCATTACCAGCGCCAATCCCTGCCTGGATACGTTCACCGTGACACGGAACGGCGACACGATCCCCGCCGATGACTACAACTGGATGGTACTGGAACTGAACAATGACACGAACGCTCTGAATGCGGTAAATGTGCTGCCGGAGGTCTACTCGCAGCAGGTCGAAATGGCCGGGCTGGATCTGTTTCGTACAACGCATCGCATTCCGAATGATCTTGGATATCAGTTGCAGGGAAGCTTCTGGAGGCGTTACACCGGTATCGAGAGTGCATGGGATTATCAAACGGGAAACTCAGCGATCAAGGTGGGAATTATCGATGACGGGCTGGATTACCGCCACTGCGACCTTGGGGCAGGCGTCGGGTTGGGCCACAAGGTTACCGGTGGCTGGAACTACGGATCTCACAGCCCGCAATTCTGCATCGGCGGCCGGCATGGAACACAGGTAGCCGGAATCATCGGAGCGCTGACGGATAACAGCTTCGTGTCGGGTTGCGACGGCGTGGCCGGAATCGGCGGCGGCTGGGAGTACGGTGCCGCCGGCGGGTCGCCGGGCCTGCAACTGCTCGGCTTCGGTATCTCGAATGCCGTCACAGGGCAGTTGGATGTGGCAATGGAGATCGGCGCACTTCGCGAGGCCAGCGCGCGTGGCCCCAACTACGGTTACGGGGTGCATATCGTCAACATGAGCATCGGCGGCAGTACGTACTCCGAGGCCGAACGGAGCGCGGTGGATTACGCGGTTGAGAACGGCGTGTCCGTGGTCTGCTCCCGCGGTAACAACGGCGATCCCGCAGCGACATATCCGGCCTGCTACGATCAGTCGTGGGTGGTGAATGTCGGGGGCGCCACCAGCGACTTTCATCGATCGGACAACAAGCAACTGCACTCCAGTTACGGGGCCGGAATGGATCTCCTTGCTCCCGGCAATGCGCTGACGGTAGAGAACGACTCCTACATCCGGACCCCGATCTATACCGGCGACAACGGCGGACTGGGGGACCTGTATGATTTCTTCTCGGGAACCTCGGCGGCGGCACCTCACGTGGCCGGCACCATCGGTCTGCTCCGCTCCGACGCGGCGGACAATGCGTGGGCAAGCTGGTGGAATCAGCTTCGCCCGGAGGACTATGAAGGGATGGTGAAGGCTTCGTGCTGGGACCTCAATGGCCAGACTGTTCAAGGGTCGGGGTATGTTGTCGGTTACGATCCTCAGACCGGCTGGGGACATCTGAAGGCGGATACGCTCTTCGATATGATCCACGGCAATGAGTATCGCTGCCAGCACTACAGCACGGACCAGGTAACGTACAGTAGCTGGACCACCATGGGCCTGTTCTGGTTCGGCCGCAACGTCAATGATCCCTTCCATCCCATCCGGCCAGGATTGTACAGCGTGCAGCGCAGGGTTGTCAGCGGGGTAATCTGGATCGATCCAGACGTCTGGGATATCTGGTCGCCGCTCTATACATGGGGCATCGGCGGCTACAACGGCACGCTGAGCGCCGCACATCCCAATTATCAAACTACATACACGGAAGTAACCAATGCCAACGGCGGCAACGGTCTGGTGCCCGGCCTCTCCCACAACTCGGCCCTCGGCATCAACGTGCGCGGCTATCAGTACAAGGCAACGGGCGTGTGGTCGTGGATGACGCCGCTCGGCACGCAGATCGTGCCGGCGAACCCGCGATTGTATGTATCCGTGTTCGGCCGCCCCGTGCCGCCAATGAAAACGGCGGGCGTCGGACAGGATGAAGCCGCCGGCGGAATTTCATCGCTCGCAATGAACGTTGCTCCGAATCCCGCTGCGGATGTGGCAACGGTACGATATCTTGTTCCGCATGGCTGCACGGTGAGGATCACGCTCTATGATGCCCTTGGTCACGACCGCTTTCATACCACCATTGAACATACCGCCGCCGGAGCGAACACCGTTGCCGTTCCGGTTGGCGGGTTGCCCGGGGGGCTTTATCTCTGCCATGTGACGGACGGCAGCCAAAGCGTCTCCGCGCCGGTGATCGTTGCCAGATAGTTTATCCCTCTCGGTGAATGTTCGCGGCATGCGCCCTCCCGGATGAAACCGGGAAGGCGCATGCTCCGGTTGGATCTGCTGTGCAGTGGCGTACAATCCCATAGATCGCATTATGCAGACTCGAGTTCTCCTCCTGACGATGAGCGTAAGCCTTCTGGCGATGTCCGGGTGTGGTGAACACACGATCTCCAATGAGGACCCGCCGCCGCTCGCGCTCGAGCAGATGCGCCCGCAGGTATCCTACGACGGGCACCGCATGGCCTACCTTGAGATAAAGCCCGGCGGCGGAGGCCTGCGCATTGTGGACCTCCGGACCGGCGTTGTCCGCACCGTTGACATGAACCGCCTGACACCGGCGAACGTTGAGTCTGCGGTTCCGAATTACGTTCTGTGGTGCCCGTACGACACGGCACGGCTGCTGGTGCACTGTTCCACGGTGACCGATACCGGCAAGCCGGTGCCGGCGACGGCACAGCATGAGTTCGGCGGACAGAATGCATATGTGACATGGCTGGACCGCGACTCATTGATTCGCTATACACCTTCGAAGTTCGGTCCGGCAGGGCCGGTCTCGTTTGCCATGGGGCCATGGCTATATGGCTCGACTGCAGCAATCGATTCCTTCTACGATGGTGGGACCAGTGTCTATATTCCGCAACTCGATCGATACGCCCGCTCAGGCTATGCGTCACTTCTGCAACAGAGCCGCAACGGACAGCATTACATTGGCTACGAGGTGCATGGCCTGCAGGCAGCATTGATACTGGACGGCAGGACCGTTGATGTCGCGGCGGGATATCCCCTGTTTCCCGGCGGCTGGTGGACCACCTACAGCCAGAGCTGGTCGCCCTCGGGGAAGGTGGTCCTGGCCACGGTCGACCGTGGTACGGGTATCAACGAAGTCTGGCTGCTGGACATCGGCACGTACTTCGAACGATCGCTCCCGGCACTGCCGGGCAGGAGGCTGGATATCAACACCGGCATGACGGTCGGAACCGATCTTGCATTCATCAGCGATTCCACCTTCGCCATCCAGCTAAGCAAGATGATAGACGGCGCATCGCACGCGTCGCTGTGGGAAGTCGGGCTGGACGGCAGGGTACTACGGCCGTTGACGCCGGAGGGGTAGGCGGCCATTGCATGGCGGCACGCCAATTGCGGTGCCGGACGTCCATATCGCCGAGACTGCCGAGCCTGATTGTTGCATCACGCCATCCCCCGCGCACCGGCTCCCCTGCCGCGCACGCACCTTCGCAACGATCCTGGCAAGGGTATCGGGATCGCCCCGCGATACACGCTTCTGCACGGCCTGGCGGGTAACCCCTTCCTCGCGCGCTATCTCCGAGAGAACGCCGCGCAGCGGCTGCCGGCGCAGGTTGGGTTTCGTTGAATTCTCATGCATCGCATCTCCGGTTGTCTGTGTTGGCGGATGTGTCTAGGCCGTACCTTCTTCCCATGGGCTTGCATCGGGAGGCATGGTCTCCTGCATCAGACGGCTGCCGATCCGCAGGGCATCGGCAAGACGCTCGCCGTCCACATCGCCTTGTTCATAGAGGTATTGAACGGCCCCCTCGCTTGCCGCATACATGATGGCGACGGCGGCATCATGGTTGATGGTTGGCCGTATTCTGGTAGCGTCCGAGTTCTGGCATTGTGTGGTCTTCATGATATCCTCCAAATAGAATCTACGTTTTCCGTAGGTGCAAAATACCTACGGAAAACGTAGCTTGCAAGTCTCAGCTGCAAGTCGCTGCACTAATGTGTGGTCCCGTTTTCCGTCATAGCGGAATGCGAGAGAACCAGATTCCTCGAAAGCGTAAAATTTTTCTGGATCGATCAAGAAAACGGTGCTTACTTGCGCCTATGGAATGGACTCCTGAAAACATTTACCTCCTGCGCAAGCATCTTGATGAAACCCAGCAGCAGTTCGCAGAGCGCATGGGGTTGCGACGTGCGAACACCGTGCTGGAATGGGAAGCCGGCCGCCTGAATCCAAGCGGTGCCGTGCGGCGGCTGCTCGATATTTGCGCGAAGGAATCCGGTTTTACAGACCGTGTGGCAGCGAAGCTGCGGGAGAAGCTGAAGGGAACGGAGTAGCGATGCACCGATTGATATTCGAGTCAGTAACCGGCCGTTTTGAACCATCCCTCTCCTTCTCGTCATGGAATGGACGCCTGAAAGCATTCGAGCCCTGCGCCATCATCTGAAGCTTACGCAGACAGAATTCGGCGAGCGCCTTGGCGTGACGCGCGTACAGACGGTTTCGGAATGGGAACTCGGAAAGACAACGCCCGGATGCCAGACGATCCTGCTGCTGGACGTCACTGCACGGGAAGCCGGATTCACAGACCGTGTGGCGGCAAAGTTGCGGGAGAAGCTGACGGGAACGGAGTAGCGATACACCGATTGGTGTTCGAGCCGGTATCCGGTGGTTTTGAATCTTCATACGTTCGCCCGGAGTTGCACTCCGGGCGCCCCGATCGGGGCCGGCAGTATAACTGCCGGCCAACGAGCAGCACGTTTCCCATTACGGTTCCGTACGCCACCGGCAACGTCGTACTACGAGCCACGAACGTCCTCCTTCTTCTCCTTCTCCCGCAACGCCGCCAGCGCACGGCGCATCGGCGGCGGAACCGGAGCGCCCAGGCGGGCCGCATTCTCCACCACGGAGATTGCCTCCTTCACGGCGTACCAGGCACAGACGGAGGCCGCCAGCGGAACGCCGAGTTGCCCCTCCATGGAACCGGCCAGCCCCACCATCACCCATATCCCCGCTTTCGCCCACAATCCCTTCGTCATCGCGCCGGATGCCACACGCTTCCGTTTCCACGCCAGCATCACGCCGGTGAGGATATCGGCCGTCTGCAGCAGAAGCAGCAGTTGTTCCGGGCCGGGAAGCCATGCCCACACGGCCGCCGCCGTTGCACCGATCCACTTCGCCCATTCCTCGATTCCCAGATCTTCGTGTTCCATCGTCACATCCCTCCCGTCGCTTCGACCCCCTCACGTTCAAGCCGCACCTCTGTTCGTACGGAGTTTTCTCCGAACCCCTCGCTACGCTGTACAAGGCATGGATGAATGCCGAACCGCCGCCTTCATGAGCGCAGCCAGTGAACCGCCCCGCCTACCGCACATCCAGCCGCACCATGCCGAGCGAGCAACTTCCGCCGGCAGTACCGTTGTATCCAACGATGCGCACCAGTACGTCACCTCGGGCCTGTGCGGGTATGCCCGCCCATCCGGTGAGTTTGCCACCCGTTGTATTCAGCGCCGCGTTCAGCGCGCCGACATCGAAGTAGCTCCAATTTGCGCCATTATCGGTCGAGAATTGTGCCGATGCAACACAGCCTGCCGGCTCGTTGGTGGCAACCACGGCGAGGTTCAACCGAAGCTGCACGGCATTCGTAAGATCGATCATCATCCGCCCCCCATGCCCCACGGATTCGTTGAATTCTGCCGGCGTCGTGGAAGCATGCATGTCGTTTACCGCGAATGCCAGCGCCTGCGTGTTGAAGACATAGGGGGAAGGGATGCGGGCGGCGCTGCCGTCCAGCTTTGCCTTGTCCGCAGCGGACATGAATCCGGCAGCCCCGGTCGTGGCATTTGCGTGCGTATGCGCATCGGGCGGGAAGGTGGCGGGCCTGCCGGTAATCGCGCTCCAGTCACCGGCCGGAACAGCGGTCCACGCAAGAGCGCCGCCGGACTGCCCGAGTACCTGGCCGGCCGAACCACCCCCGGGCGCAAGCAGCAATATGCTTGAGCCGGAGACGAGACACGCAGGCCCCGGAATCACCGGCGGCGGGCCATATGCGGTAGTGTACAGGTCGAACAGTGAAACGGGGGCGAGTCCCTCGCCTACCGGAGCCTGAAAGCACTGCAGCTCATCGGCGCCATCGAGAAGAGCGAACTCGTAGGTGCCCGGAACCACGAGCGCGGCATCCGGCGGGAGAGCGCCCGCAATGACTGCGAACTCCACAGCCACCACCGCAACGTTCGCTCCCGTAACCACGATCTGCTCCAGGGGCGTAACGCGCAGCGTTCCGGTGAACGGTGCGCCGTCCGCCCGCGTAATCATCCCCGTGAGTCTCCGCATGGCCATGGCGCCTTCCTCTTCCCATTTCCCGTATACGGGGCCGGAGTAAAACTCCGGCCCAACGTTCATCCAACAACCAACCCGCGTGTTGAGCCCCGGTTGCACCGGAGCATGTATTCCGTGATGGCCGCACGTTCGCGGCGCAACATCCGCGGCAACCTCGTGGACGCAACCCCTCCGGGGTAGACGAGAACGGATGTTCGGCTTCAACCAGGGTAGCGCCTTCGGCACAACCCAGGGCTGAGAGACGGAACCCCGTTGGGGTTCAATGGTGCGAATGGCTCTGTTCCTTCGGAGATTCCTCCGAACGCTCCGGATGAGGGCCGGAGTATCTCCGGCCCAACGTTGAGCATGACATGGCTGCCGGAGGTGGCGGAATGCAGCTCAGAACAACACGTCTCAACGGCATCGCCCGCTCATTCGTCCTTCGCAATTCCGCATTTGTAATTCACACGCTACCACGGCATCATGATGGTTCGGTACGGCGCCAGCAATGCACGCTGATCGCGATTGAGCGCCGGCGCCGCGGGGAGCGGCAGCACCGCACCGGCCGGAAGGGTGCCGTCGGCGGCGGGAACGGCATCGCGCACGCTCTCCGCCTGCCGGGCCACACCGGCCCGGGAGCGCCCCAGCCCCGCGATGCTGCTCTTCGCCGCAATCGCCGCCGCCAGCGATAGCACGGATTCGCGTACCGGTGCCGGAACAGCATCGTATCCCATGTCCAGGGTAATCGAGTAGAACTCGCACGGCTCCCATGCCGTGGCGCGTTCGATTGCGGCGCCGGCCGGCGTCGGCACCAGCAGGTAACTCCCCGGAGCGAGAATCTCCTCCGCAACCCCAAGGCGGGCAACGCGGCGCGCGGCCACAACGGCATTGACCCGCCGGTATGGAAGGAGCACGGTGGTGCACCCCTCTCCGCGAAAGAGGTGGTCGCGCTGCGACCGAAGCACCGGCTCCCCAACGTAGTCCTCCACGGCAGCGGATGCCCGTTCCGCAATCGCACGCAACGGAAGGTCGTACCGGCATTCCATGGCTGCCACCCCAAGGTATTCCTTCAGCTCAGCGAGCGTTACGAGAAGGGCCATGGCTGTTCCTCCGCGATCCGCTGGTTGTGGCCGGGATGTCATCAACATCCGCCGCCGCCTCCCCGCCCGGCGCGCCGTCGGTACCGGCAGCCGGCGGAAGGCCCGCAGCCTCGCCGGGGCCGGCGTCCACCACATGGCCGTAAAGGGGATGATCCACGGAGACCGCATCCTCCCGGCTGAGGCCCGGCCCGGGCGGCTCCGCCGCCACCAATCCCAGACGCTCCGCCAGTTCCATCGGAATCTGCCCGCCCGCCGGTACAAGCAGGCTCAGACGCTTCGGCGAATCCGCCTCGCATACACGCCCTTCCGCATCCAGATATAAACGGCGATCGGCCGTATACATGGTCCCTGCACGTTTCGCAGCCATTGCTTCCTCCTGTTCCGACTGATGATTGCTGTATGTCATTCAACGATTGCCATGCCCCCCGCAGAGCCTCGATGCACTCACGGTTCGGCGGCCCATGTGCCGCCGAATCCCACCACATGCCATACCCCCGCCACAAGGCAGAGAATGTGAACCGCGGAGCCCGGCGTGGAGCTGGCAAGGTACTTTCCGCCGGCACCCGGCACGCCCGTGGAAGGAAGGCAGACGGACTGTGTACCGGCCGGGTGGATGCGCAATTCCTGCGCCGCACCAACGGCAAACATGAAGTCGCGTCCCGGTACGGCCGCAGGAAGCACCAGCGTTACAACGCCGCCGGCGCCGGCATTCGTATGCGCGGACCCGCTTTCCTCCGGCAACAGCGTATCGCCGGCGGTGTGAGCCTCAACACTGCGATTGCCGCCACGCGCAACCCAGAGAGGGGCATTCGCGGTTCCCTCGTTCTGATACAGGCGCACGCCGGCCGTATCGATGAGGAGCGCGCCGGATGGGGCGCCCCGTGCCGTTGCCGTAACACCGGGGGTGGTAACGCTCACCGCAACGGCCGGGTTGGTGCCCCCGGTCAACAGGCTTGCCTGCACGGTGAGCGGCGGCATGTCGCGCACCGCATTGGTGCCGGCAAAGGCAACGCTCACCGGCGTTCCCGGCAACGGACCGCCGGAACAGGTAATCCCCCCCGTTCCGATACCGGGGAGTGCAACAAGCGCAAGCGCCACGGTGGCGGCATCCGCATTGAACGGGATTGCAACGGTGCGAATGCTGTACGTTCCAAGCCGCAGCCGGAACGTCCCTCCGGTTGGCGATCCGCTGATGCTGATACTTTGAACTTCGCTTGTACCGTTGGTGGGCGCTCCCGCGCTCACAATCGGGCCGTGCAGCAGGCGCCGGGTTTCACTTCTGGTGGACATGGCTTTTCGATGTTGTTGAATGTGAATGGGCATCCGGCGTGTGCCGGAAACAGCCATGGAAAATCATGCCAGCGCGAACTCCACGAAGGCGGCCGGGCGCAGTACCGCAAAGGCCGCCCGCATCTCCGCCAGGAGTGCAAT
This sequence comes from Kapaibacterium sp. (SeqCode), assembly GCA_035549015.1. Classification (GTDB taxonomy): domain Bacteria; phylum Bacteroidota; class Ignavibacteria; order OLB7; family OLB7; genus JAFDZV01. Next base: position 6,435 of record DASZRW010000100.1, on the reverse strand, counting down.
CAGGTTGCGCGCGAAAAAATCCGCATGTGAATCCGAGACATAGATACGCGCCTGCTCCTGGTCCCAGAGCATCGCAAGACGCCAGTCCGCCACCAGCGCCGTTCCGGCCGGGACGGCTTCGCACTCCACCACCGGCAGGCCCCACAGTTTGGGCGTGCCGAGGATGGAGGGCCCGCCGAAGTAGTAGCGCTCCTCGTTGTCCGTTGAGAGATCGAACGCCTCCCAGTCCACCGGATTCATCAGGTAGGCAAGCGGCCGCGAGCGCCCAACGGTGCGAACCTTGGTCCGGGCCTTCCGGGCAGTGCGAATGATGTTGCTGTCGAAGGTCTGCGAGGTGATATGGAGCGTGTTGAGAATCCCGGTGAAGTTCTCGCCGGTTCCCGGCCCGGTAACGATCTGGTCCTCGAGTTCCTCCTCGAGCCCGTAGCGCAGGAAGCCCGAGATATACCCGCGGAGCTGCTTCGCATCCCCCAGGATGCGCCGCGAGGCCGGGATCCAATGGCTGATGTTCTTCACACCGGCGGAATCGAGCTCGAAGCTGATGGACGATTCCGGCTTCAGTCCCGTGGTGGATGACGTGGCCTCCTCCGTGGGCGCGGCCGCATTCGTCTCGGTAACCACACGCACAAATTCAACAACGTCGGCATCGGTCTCGGCAAGCGTGATCAGGTCCCGTATCGCCAGCGGCCGCCTGAAGGCACCGGGATCAACGATGTCCGTGCGGTCCGGGCGCACAAGCGCGCCGGCGTTTGCCGAACTGACAACGGCCTTCACCGCCCCGACATCGAACAGCGACCGCAGGGCAATCTCCGGGCTGCTCCGGAACTCCGCGCCGCTCACAACGCCGGGCCGGGGGGAAACGGTTTTCAACCAGGCCTTGAATGCGGCATCGTCCACAACGGCCTGCCCAAGGCTCCGGCCGCGATGGATATCAAGGTCGCCGTACAACGCGCGGGCGTTCATGCCGGCATTGCCGTAGCGTTCCTCCACCTCGGCGGCCAGATCCTCCAACTCGTCCACCATGTAGTGCAGACGCTTCACATCGGCGCCGTCCAACGTCTCATGCTCATCGTCCACGCGATCCAGGATGTTCCGGATCTCTCCGTTACGCGCACGAATCTCGCCTACTACATCTCGCTGCGTCCTCATCGCCTGATTCCTCCCGCATATGAATAAACCGATCGCATCCACCGCCGGCCGGCGGCCGTTACAGGAGCCGCCGCAGGCGGGCGCCGATACCGCGCAATCGCTCCTCGATGGAGCCATGCTGCGAATCGCTCCGGCCGTCCGGATCATGGGTTGCTCCGGTTCGTTGTGGTTTCGGCAGCGCCTTCGCTGCGCCATATGCATTCCCCCCGGACCGATCACCCGGCTGCACAGCATTGCGGCGTCCGGCATCCGCGCTCCGCCGCGCCCGCAGGCAGCAGTACAGGTGTTCGATCACCTCGAGAAGCTGGTCGTACGTCAACTGCCACGCACGCCCCGCAAGCACGGAGAGTGGGGGCAACACGGCACGATGCGCCTGCTCGCGCCAGTCATCCGGCAGCAGATCCCGTGGTTCGTACGGATTCTGCTCCGTCCCACCCGGCGCGTCAAGCACCGCGCGGGGAAATGTGGGTACGGCTCCCCAGGCCGCATTCCAGATCAGCCTGCAATCATATCCGCCACCCCGTTCACCAACCGGGTCCGCGCCACCAGCAGTACCGTTCATAACGTCCCCTCCACCGTTCACCATTCACTGCACAATCCAGTTCCTCTCAGCCGGCAGCAGCGGAGGCTGCAGCCTTCCACCGCTTCGCAGCCCCCGTGCCGCCGCTCTCCCGGAGCCTCTCCCCCCGCACATACTCTCCCGCTGTTCCCTCACCGTCATTCCCCGCTGTCCGGGCCATCAGCCGGCGATGCCTGCCGGCCGCGATAGTATTCCGCCCGGGCGCACCAGTAGAGGCGCCGCAGGTAGGAGAAGAACTCCCCGGAGGGGAAGCCGAATACGGTTGCGTCCTCAACGGCCGGATCGAGCACCGCACTATCCGCGGCGGCTTCGGCGCCCGCCGGTTTCAGAACCGCTCCGTGGCGCATCAGCAACTCCCAATCGGCCGGCAGCATGTCCGCAGGCTCCACCGGATTGCGCCCCGGATCCACGCCCGGTTCGCATGCGTCCGGGCAGGCGGCCACCATCGCCGCATCGGCCGGATTGCCGGCCCACTGCGGTTCCAACGCCCACTCCGGCCATGTAACCGCAGGATAATTCTGCGGAAGTATCGTGGCCAGACATTCGTTCGCCATCTTCCCGGCAAGCCCGCCCACGCCCCGCGATTGCGCCGCGTTCTCATTCGGTTCGCCGGCGCCGAGCGCCGCATCCAGCCTCGCCAGCATCATTCCAAGCGCAAACGGCCCGTCGGTGCGCCCGGCTACGCCGCCATCCCTGAAGAGCAGCGTACCGGAATCATAGATGCCGTAGGCTGCACCAACGTCCGCGGAGCGTTCCATGTCCACCGCCACCACCGCAAGCCTGCCGTTGTAATTCGCGGCGATATCCTCCAGCAGTGCGTACCGCTGGCCGGGAGCGCCGCCCCGCATGTCCAGAGGCGAGAAGAAATCCGCAAGCACCGGCACAGCGGATTGCGCAAGCACACGCTGCAGCCAGATGAACGATCGCACGGCCAACACGCCGGATCCCCTCCCCTTCAGTCCGGCGGAGAAGCTGCTCTCTGCATGCTCCACGGCCAGGTGCCGGTTCGTACGCCCCATCGCCCCGAACGAACCGTTCGGCGACGCTTCCGCCGATCCCCGGCTGCCGGCAGCAGTATTCATCCAGGCGTCACGATCCCGAAGAACGTCGCGCTGCGACATCTCATTCGCCCGGGAAGAAGTCGCCGGTACGCCGGATCCGAAGCCCGGCCCGAAGGAGTAGGCCGCAACGGAGGCTCCGGCACTCCGCCGTATCGAATCCACGGCAGCCTTTACCGAGGGCTGCTCCAGCCACGCACCGAGATCCGGCTGCGCCGCAAGGCTTTTGACACTGACCAGCCCGCGGGGATCGGCGGGACGCGTGGTGGTGGAGGCATCCAGGCCGAGCGGCCAGACCATCACCTCGTGCACAACGGTTCCATCATCCAGGCGAATCGCCTTCCGCTCCACGAGATGCCCCGCCGTACCGGAACTCCAGTTGAGCTTGTTCGTTGCGGCCAGGTGATAGAGCGCTGCCTCATACTCGTCGCGAAGAGCAAGCTGCGCCTCGATCCAGATCCCCACATCATCCACGCTGAGCGTTCCGATCGCCAGACGCCGTCCCTTGAGCACCGGGTCCAGGCCGTGATCGTGCAACGTGCGGCTCTTGTATCCGCACGCATCCAGTTCGAAGGCCGTACGCGGCGTGAAGAAATCCCGATGGCGGGTGAGATCATGCACGCCCGGCGAACCGAACACCACCAGATGCCCGGCAACGGCACCCTGCTTCAGTGCCTTGCACGCGCCGCCACAGGCGGCAATCTCCATTGCATCCACGATAGTTCAGGAAATTCCAGTAACGGAACTTCGCATGAGTGAGCGAAAACGGGAGAGTCAGTATTGGTGGGAGAGATTGTGCCGAAGCACGGAACAAATATACCGGAGGCGTTCCCGGATGTCAACGGCGAACACGGGTGCAGGGGTTTTCATTGAATGGAAATGCGGTGGTGCAATCATCACGCCCCGATCTGCTCTCAATGGGCCGCGGGCCGTCACGATCAATATGACGACCCGCACGGAACACAGAACATATTGCGGGCATCTCGAATGCGATGCAACTCCGCAGGCCCGAAATTTCAGTCATATGATGAACGGAGCATCAGTACGCTCCGTTCATCCCTCCTTCAAACCGCCCAGCGCCCCGCGCAGGATCCGATCCGTCGCGTTTTTCAGTTCTCCGGGGGGCAGAACTGGTTGCAGGGTCACAAGGTCCTGAAGAAACTCAATGAACTCCCCGCACACGATGCACGGAGGTGGTGGCGGTGGCCGGTGAATAATGAGCACCAAGATCTCATCGATGCCATGGAAACGTTTGCGAAGTTTCCGAAGTTCGTTCCCGCATCGCGGAATCATATCGTCGAAGTACGCCTCGGCATCGGCGAGTATTGACTCCGCTGCGATCCCGGATGGGAGAAGCCGGGCCAGTTCCTTGAGCCTGACGGCATTGATCAGACGTTCCGTCTCCCTGGTCCATGGCCTGCGATCGGGATATACGGGCGGCCATGGAATGCTTCCGTGAAGAAGCGCGCTTTCAACAGGAGTACACATTGCGTTTTCCTTGATGAATGTGGTTATTGTTGCATGGACCGTGTATCGGCCCCCCCTCCGTGCAGATGCACCTGCAACACCCATGCGCGATCCACGCTGTACTGCAATCGAGAACATGTGTTCAATGTAGTGGCGCAACGTGACGCTAAAGCGCGAATCCGGTTACAGTGTTCCCCCGATATTGACTTTTCTCACGGAGAATATTCAATCCAACACCCACCTGATAGCGTGAGATGGATACACTCAATGAATTCCATATCAACGGCATCCTGGCGTTCGTCGGACGCCGACACGAACTATCGGCAATCATCGAGTTTTGGCGCGGCGTGTTTGCCGCAACGAAGCTGCGCGCGATGATGCTGGAGGGGGAAGCCGGAATTGGCAAGAGCAGGCTGCTCGAGCAGGCAGTAGGCACGATTACCGGTTTGGGGGCAAGTGTGGTTCATATAAAATACTACCCTGAAACGACCGCATCTCTCCCGCACTGGGAGCCCGGGCATTGCGAAGAACAAGACCATCACGAGCGCTCCCTCCTCAAGATCCGAAGCCTGATCCGGGTTCCATAGCCAACGCCCTATGCAGGATGGCATGCCTGCGCCCAACGCTGCTCGTGCTGGAAGATCTTCATGTCTCACCACATGAAACAGCGAAAGAGCTTGAAGAACTCCTAATTCCTTGCGAAGAAGTATCCTGATATGCTCTGAAGAGCACGTTGGGCCTGAGTTGTACTCCGGCCCCGTTCTTCCGATGATGATCGCGGAGTCAAACTCCGCGATAACAGATCGAAGTGCTATCAGGAATCAATTCCCTCTGTACGTAGCATTGTTGACCAGAGTCAACTTTATTGTTTCAGGCCTACTTCGCCATGAGGCAAGCAGCAACCCCGGCTGCTCCACCATATCGAGTGTGGCTTCAATGTCCGAATGCGGCAGCGTACTTTCCGCCTCCATCGAAGAATGTAGCTGGCTTACGCTTGACCTCAACTGATGTAGCAGACCCGTGCCGGCCTTCGATTGAGACGGCCTGGTAACCGTGGGCTTTTCCCGCGCACAGGCAGCAAACAACACGAGACTACACGCCACGATCGCTAGTGTCAACTTCATGACGAAACCTTAACAATTTGGCTAACAGGGTACAGGAAGTCCGCCGCGAATGGCCTGCCGATCGTAGGGTCTCCGGAACATCCCCAATCGTCAGTCCGGCGACCCACACAGCCCCAAAAGGCACACGCGGAAGAGAAAACACAATGTAGGTGGCGGACGTGTCGAAACGCAGGCAAAGCGGTTACAGTTCAACGAGGCTCATCAATTACTTCGCGCGCAGCCGCGCCCCATCCCACGGCATCCGGCATACGCGTTCGTTACCTCCGCTTCGCTCCGGCAACTCCGCATATGCCTTCTGCCCTCCGCACGGCGCCGCTGCACAGGGCACCACCTGCCGACCGGGCCAGTGCCACAACGGCCGCACCGGCTCGCGAGCAGCAGCCGTTGCGGCTGCTGCTCGCTTGCCCGTGCTTCCACAATCAAAGAATCGCATGCCCAATTCGGCATGCGGCCGCCTTCATCACTCGACCTTCACCGCGTGTGCCCTGGCACGATGCCTCTGGAGGCCAATCGCCAGGCTGCAATCCACTATTGCCCGCCCTGGCACCCGGATCGTCGCACCCAGATGGCCCGGGATATGGCGTCAGGCACCGCTCCCGCTATCTGCTCGGCGGCGGCCCCATCATACGCCACGTAACCAGGCACATAACGCCGAAACACCCACGGCTTCGACGGCTGCCTTCACGAGCGGGCCGCGATCGAAGAGAACAATTCCCAGACACAGATACAGCACGGCAAATACCGGGAACTGAACAATCAGAGAGAGGCGCGGAATCTTCATGATGCGGTTGCGATGCGTGCGTGAACAAACCCGGGAATATTTCCGACGAAGGAACAATCGGACTCTCTGCATTCCCAATTCAATGCTACGGGAAGGTACATATCGCATGTCACGAAGCCGTGCTCAACGAACGATGCGAATTGCCTCACAAATAATGTAACCCGAGGAGGGATCGGGTTGTAGTCGTTGCCTCATAATAGATGTAACCGATCTAGGACTGAGACAACACCATGTCGGGATCATCGAAACGTGAATATCTGCGCGCCATCTACAAGC
>DASZRW010000099.1:0-74223 GCA_035549015.1 Kapaibacterium sp. (SeqCode) | reverse complement strand
GATATCGGCAGAGGACATTGTACCGTCAAGCAGCAGACGGCCGCCTTCGAGGCGCCGTTCCTCCATCTGCTCCCGACTCAGTTTCTGAGGATGCCATGGCATCCGCTCAAATTAACCAACTACAGCAAGTGTCCATAGTGGTTGTGCCCGAAACCTACTCGAGGGGCCCACTGCAGGTTTTCCGGTACTGGCGCCGGGCGAATGTCGCTTGAACATTGAGGGGGAGATTATTATGTGTTGGCGTGAAGTCAACATCGCCGGATTACGCACGGCACTTCCATGTGTCGAAGCAAGCTGCTGCTATGCTGCATATCAGATATGCGGTACCGCGTCCGGCGTAAATACTGTTCAGGTGATTGGCGAGCCAAGTTCCAATCAGCCATGCCAGTCCGATGGCTGCGAGGCCATGTGCGCTACCCTTGGGCTCCCCATCTAGTTCGCAACAAACGAGAGTGGGTCGATTCTGCGGCCCCTGCATGCTGGATGCAAGGGCCTTCCATAATCTGCGGAGTCGAGCTATCGAGGTGCTCATGACGCGACGCGCCGTCCTGGTCCAAAAACCGGAACGGCGCGTTGAAGTTGATCGGTTGGCTATGCGCTACTTCTTCACGTCCAGCCCCACGAGTTCCGTGGACCCGTTCCGTCTCTTCACCTGAAGCAACAGCACGTCTCCCTTGGCGGAGGCATCGATGATCTTCTTGAAGTCTGCAGGTGACGACACCGGCTTCTTGTTGACGGTCACGATGATATCACCGGGCTGAAGTCCCTGCGACATCGCTTCGCCGTACATCTCCACCTTCCCCACCATCACGCCGTTCTCCACGCTGCGGTTGCGCTTGGTCTGGGGATCGAGCGGTCGCAACTCCATGCCGAGCGCGCCCATGCTCAGGCTCCGCTGGTTGTCCGACTCGATCTCCTCGCTGTTGTCGTTCGATGCGCGTTTCAACGTCACATCGCTCTCCTCGCGGGCGCGCAACGTGACATCCTTCTCGAATGTGCTGCCGTCGCGGAATACCTTGAGCTTCACCGGATCGCCGGCACGCTTGCGAGCCACGATACTCTGGAGGTGGTTCGGTGTGTTGATCTCCTGCCCGTCCACCTGGAGAATGACATCGCCCGTGAGAAGACCGGCCTTCTCGGCAGGGCTCCCCTTGAGGATGTCGGTAACCAACGCACCTTCCGGGTGCGTGAACTTCAGAGCCTTGGCAAGCGTGGCATTGACCGGCTTGATCGATACGCCGATATAGCCGCGGTTGACATGGCCGTCATCGATCAGGTCCTGCGCAACCGAATGAGCCAGGTTGATCGGGATGGCGAAGCCGTAGCCCTGATAGTAGCCGGTACGCGTGGCGATTGCGCTGTTGATGCCGACAAGCGCGCCATGCAGATCGAACAGCCCGCCGCCGGAGTTGCCCGGGTTGATCGCCGCATCGGTCTGGATGAAGTCCTCGACGCCGAAGCGATCCTTGTTCAACTGGAGCGATCCGCGTCCGAGCGCGGAGACGATGCCCTGCGTGACCGTAGAGGTAAGGCCCAGCGGGTTGCCAACCGCAAGCACCAATTGCCCAACCTGAACCTCGTCGCTGTTGCCGAACGCCGCAACCGGCAGATCGGTTGCATCGATCTTCACAACGGCCAGATCGGTGAGCGAGTCACGGCCGATGAGCTTGGCATCGAAGCTTCGCCCATCGCTCAGGTCCACCACGATGGAGCCATGTTCACCGAACTCGACGACGTGGTTGTTCGTGAGAATGTATCCGTCGGGCGTGATGATGACGCCCGAACCGGAGCCCTGCATCGGCGTGCGATCGCGATCGCGGAACTGACGGAAGAAGCCAAACGGATCGTTCGGCTCATCCTCGTTATCCTGATCGTCGTCGCGGTTGGACGAGGGTACGACTTTCGAAGTAACTGTGATGCTGACAACCTGTGGTGTCACGGCCTTGCTGACCGCCACGAAAGCGTCGTTCAGATTCTGAACCTCATTGGAAGGCTTCACAGGCGGAGCAGCGGCGCCAAGCTTCACGTCGTTTGGGCCTGCCAGGCCGAACGGTACACTCTTCCAATCGGTCGCCATCAGCCATCCGAAGACGCTGCACAACGCCATCAGGGATGCGACGATGATAAGCTGCTTTCTTGTCATTTCTCGATTCTCCGTTCAGAATTCACCAAGGATCACGGTTGCTGGGATTTGCCCGACGGCTTCGGGATGGGTTCCCATCTTGTGCGAGTGAGCCGGATACAGGCAACAACCGATTACGTTGCACAACGTACAGAGGTTACATGATAACGTGATGATTGATTGGATGCTATGTACGCGCAGGGCCGCCGTCGAGCACTTTCGCCGCCACTCCTCGCGCCTTCAACGTTCTGATGCCGTCCACATGATAACGGATGAATGACGTCAGCAGATCCCCCAGCTCCGTCGTCTCGGCCGTTCCCACCATCTCGCGCGCGGCCTCGTCCGCTTCGGCCACCAGAAGGCGGCGCAGAACGGCGAACGAACCGTTGTTGATCGGCCGGTAGGCCATGGACTCACGATGCTCGCTGCAGAGTGGCGCACCGATCGCGAGATTGAACGGAAGCGACGCGAGCGATACATCGAACGCCTCGCCGCAGACCCCGCATTGCTCCGCAGTGATCGCATAGCCGAGAATGGAGGCCAGGCGCAGGTGGAACCAGAGTTGAATGCCTCCGGGATCGGATTCGGGATCGTTCAGCATCCGAAGCGCTGCAACAATCAGATCGAAGAGCTCATCGTTGCGGTCCTCGTCATGCATCGCGGCATTGACGATCTCCAGAATCGACAGCCCGGCGCTCATCCGCTCCAGACTGCTGTTGAGCACGCCGAATCGCTCGATGCTCTCCGCTGTGGAGAGGTTGTGAAGATCACGCCCCTCCTTTCGATAGATCAGCACGGATAGATGTGCCATGGGCTGCAGCACCGCTCCGTATCTGTTCTTCGGCTGGAGAACCCCGCGGGCCACCGCTCCCAGCTTTCCGTACTCGCGCGTGTAGAAGGTGACGATCTTACTCGACTCGCGGAATCGGCGGGTCTGCAGAACCACGGCGTCGCTCTTGACGATCACGAGCGGCGGCTCCGCCGACTCTCCGCGCGCACCGGAAGCGGCTTCGCGCGCAGGCCGCGCGCTGCCTCACGACGGAACAGGGCAATCAGCAGGCCGGCTGCGGTCAGCGCCACCGCCAGGGGGAACAATGCGTCCATGAATACGCTCAATTGAGATTCCTGAATGAGACGTACGCACCGGGAATGTGTTCCGTACGTCAGGACAACGTTCGATACGACGGCAGAGGGCACCCGGTAGTTTACTCCGAGCGGAGGAAGAGCCGAAGGAGGCCCTACCACCACCACCAGAAACCGCGCCGCCGGATGGTACCGTCGGCGATGAGGTGGCTCAGATATCCGGAAACCGCTCCAAGATAGTACGGAAGGCCCACGGCGGTGGATGCCTTTGCAAAGTAGATCGGCCCGGCAAGAATGGGAAGCGGTATCAGCAGCATCGCCCACACCGTGTGTGTCCACCCCCGATGGCGGCTCAGAATCGGAATCAGGGCAAGGAACCCGAGCAGAGCCGCCTCCTCTGTACGCCCGCCGAGCAACAGGAGGAGGTCCAGAAGGAAGAAAAGCCGGTAGAAGAGAAGCTGCCCCTTGCTCTTGATGTCGATGTCCGGGAAGAGCGCGAAGATCACCGCCAGCCAGATGATCACCGCCCCCTTCACTACCCGTTCCTCGATGGACGCGCCCGCCATGATCGAGCTGTATGCCAGACCAATGACGAGCAATGCGCCGAAGATAACGGCGAGTGTGATGTGACCACGATATCCTGCCACGACGGGCCAATTTACGCAGCATGACGCCGATCTCCACCCCATGCCATGCTGCACCCGAATGCGCCTCTCGCTTCAGCCGCCGATCCATGCGCCGTGTCAGCGGACCCGCCTGCCTCGGCCGCATCCGCGGCACGATCGTTTTGACTATTGCCTCTGGAATGCAATAACGGTATTTTGGTAATCGTACTCGGTTCCCACTCACGGCGCCCTGCAGACCGCACCGGGTTCCGCCTCGCCCGAGCCTCCCCACGTTTCAACCCATGGAAGACAATCTCCAACCACTGAAGCTGACGCTCAAGGAACTGGTGGCCCACTACGAAGGCTTTCTCCAGGCATGCGAACGGAAGAGCACCGAAACCCGTGGCACATACCAACGGGCGCTCCGCGACTTCCTCAAGTGGTTCCCGATCGACAAGCGCTTCCTGTTCCGGGTGCGCGACGTGGAACGATACCGACGCTATCTGGTGGAGCGCAAGGAACTGAAGGATGTGTCGGTGGCAACATACATGACCGCGCTGCGGCGCTTCTGCCAATACCTGATCGACGTCAAGATCCTTGCCGCAAATCCCGCCGCCCACGTCGTCGGCGGCCGCCGCCCCTCCAGGCACTCGCGAACCTTCCTGAGCTACGATGAAATCGGCGCCCTGCTGGGGGCGGTGGACCGTTCCCCCCTTCAGGGAATGCGCGACTATGCACTCATCCTGCTGATGCTGGACTGCGCCCTCTCCGAACGCGAATGTCTCCTGGCGGACATCGGTGACATCCTGGAGACGGACGGAGTATGGCGCATTCGCGTTCAGGGAAAGGGACGGAGTGTGAAGGATGAATCGGTGACCATGACCGCGGACGCCATGGCCGCGATTGCGGACTACCTTCAGAGGCGCTTTCCCGATTCTCCCCCACCTGCCGATGCCCCGCTCTTTGCCAGCATGAGCAACCGCACACAGGGCCGGCGGATGACCTCGCGCGGCATGCGCGAGGCGGTGAGCCGCTGGTTGCGGCAGAGCGGAGTGAAGGGAAACCGCGACCGCGAACTCACCCCCTTCTCGCTCCGGCATACCGCGGGACTTATCATGGTGGATAACGGTGCAACGATCGAGGAGGTGATGCACCGCATGCGCATTGAATGGCAGCCCACGGCTCAGCTCTACTTCAGGATCAGAGGGAAGCTGGGAGGCAACGCCCAGGCCGCGGGCAACATCGAGAACTAGCCGGATATGATCGATATCTACGTTTACAGGAAGGGAGCGGTGGGAACCGCGAAGCTGGACGAACTCCAGGCGATCACGAAGGAGGAGCCCGAGGCCGTGTACTGGATCGACATGCACGATCCAACGCCTGAGGAGGAGGACGCCGTGCTCGCCTCGACAATGCAGTTCCATCCGCTGGCAATCATGGACTGCCGGCGGGAACGGGTTGATCCCAATCGGGGCGACCATCTCCCGAAGGTGGAAGACTACGGCCGCTACATCTTCTCGATCATCAACCCGATCGAACTTGGACCCGCTGACGACAGCGGGATGCCGGTGATAGCCACGCGCCAGTTGAACGTGTTCCTTGGGCACGCCTTCATCGTCACGCATCACTACGAGCCGGCACGAGCCATCGAGGAAGTGGTGGAGGCCTGTTCCCGCAACGCGATGCATCTGGGGCGCGGGCCGGATTATATCTATCACCTGATCCTGGACGCCATCGTGGATGACTACACGCCGATCCTGGATGTGTTCGACGAACATATCGAGGACCTGGAGGATGTGATCTTCCACGGTGCACCGCAGACCGCCCTTCCGCAGCTTCTCAGCATGAAACGGCAGGCGTTCAAGCTGCGGCGGATCACGACATATCAGCGGGAGATGGTCTACCGGCTGTCGCGCGGCGAGTTCCCGCTGGTGACGCAGGATGAGATCGCCTATTACCGCAATGTCTTCGATCACCTGGTGCGGGCGGCTGAACTTGCGGAGTCCTACCGGGACATCCTGACCGGGCTGCTGGATGCCTACCTCTCGATGACCTCGAATCGTATGAACGAGATCATGAAGATGCTGACGATCATCTCCACGATCTTCCTTCCGTTGACATTCATCGTCGGCCTGTATGGGATGAACTTCGATACCTCCAGCTCACCCTACAACATGCCCGAATTGAAGTGGGCGCTCGGCTATCCGATGGTCTGGGCCATCATGATTGCGACATCGATCGGGATGCTGATCTATTTCAGGCGCAAGAAGTGGATCTGATGCGCTCGGCAACAGACGGTGCGGGATAGGTCGGGATATAACGCAGAAAGCCAGCAGTTGCTGCTGGCTTTCGTTCTGTCGGAGCGGCGGGATTTGAACCCACGACCCCTTCCACCCCAAGGAAGTGCGCTACCGGGCTGCGCTACGCTCCGAACTTGAAAAATTGTCCTGTCTCTTCACCCGCTACAGCTTCGAACGCAACTCGACAAGCGCCGCACGCAAGGCCTGCAGGGTGTCATTAACCGGTTGCTGCTCGCCGTTTCCCCCCTTCATCTGCCTCAAGTGCTCCTCGAGCGCACCCTCCCGTAACGTCCCATTCTCGGCGACCAGAGTCCCCATCACCTGCCGGGCACCTTCAATCGTGTACCGATCCTCGCGCGTCAGGCGCTTGATCAGTTTCACGATCTCGATGTCCTTCTCCGTGTAGATTCGGTTGCCCGCACGGTTCTTCTGGGGGCGCAACTGTTCGAACTCGGTCTCCCAGTAACGCAGAACATACTGCTCCAGCCCCAGCATCTTGCTGACCTCGCTGATCGAGTAGTAGAGCTTCTTGATCTGCAAGTCCTTCATAACGCCTGCGGGTCACTTGAAAGGTGCCGCAACATACGGAATCGAACCTGCGAGTGCAAGCGGATTCAGCCCTGTCAGCTAACGTAGAGCATGAAGGATTATTCGGCGATATTGGACACCGGAACCAGCGCCCGGCCGATGGAATAGTAGGTGTATCCGCGGCCGGCCATCTCCTCGCTGTTGAAGAGATTACGTCCGTCGAAGATCACCCGCTGCTTGAGCGCCTCGGTCACTCGGCCGAAATCCGGGTTCCGGAACTCGTTCCACTCCGTCAGGATAGCCAGGGCATCGGCCCCCTTGATCGTCTCGTACATGCTGGAGGCATAGACAATGCGGGTGCCGTATCGGCGGCGGGTTCCCTCCATCGCCTCCGGATCGTAGGCAACAACCTCGGCCCCTGCCTCGAGAAGGTGATCGATCACTACGAACGCCGGGGACTCCCGGGTGTCGTCCGTGTTGGCCTTGTAGGAAAGTCCCCAGATCGCAATCCGGCGGCCGGTCAGATCGCCCTGAAAGTGCGTCCTGATCTTGTCGCAGAACAGCAGCGGCTGCCGCTTGTTCACCTGTTCCACAGCCTCGATCACCTGAAGCGACGTTCCGAAATCCGCGGAGCTCTTGAGAATTGCACGCACGTCCTTCGGGAAACAACTCCCGCCGTAACCGACGCTCGGGTAGAGATACTTCTTTCCGATTCTGGAATCGGAGCCGATCGCGGCGCGAACGTCGTCGATATTGGCACCGATCTTCTCGCAGAAGTTCGCCATCTCATTGATGAAGGAGATCCTCATCGCCACGAATGAGTTGGCGGCGTACTTGGCAATCTCGGCACTCCGCTCGCTGATCACGAAAATCGGATTGCCGCTCCGGAGGAATGGTTCGTACAGGTCGCGCATGATGGTTTCCGCGCGCCTGGAACTGGTTCCAACCACCACACGTTCGGGGCGCATGCAGTCATCAACGGCAAAGCCCTCGCGCAGGAACTCCGGGTTGGAAACCACATCGAAGTCACCATCCGGAGCGTTGCGCCGGATGGCATCGCGAACCAGTTCGCTGGTGCCAACCGGAACCGTGCTCTTGTCCACGATCACCTTGTAGCCGGCATCGGGGTGGGCCTGAAGGATCACCCCTATCTGGTCCGCCACACCCAGGATATACTTCAGATCTGCGGAGCCGTCTTCGTCCGGCGGAGTGGGAAGGCAGAGGAAGATCACATCGGACTTCAGAACCGCGCTCTTCAGATCCAGTGTGAACCAGATCCGCCGCTCCCGAATGTTCCGCTCCAGAAGCAGATCAAGCCCCGGTTCGTAGATCGGAACTCCGCCCGCTTCGAGCATCTCGATCTTCTTCGGGTCGATATCAACGCAGTGAACCTGATTACCGATGTCGGCAAAACAGGTACCGCTAACCAGTCCGACATAACCGGTTCCAACAACAGCAATCGTGTATGGCATGAAGAGATGATGCTATGATTCGCGTTCCGCGCTGCCGTGTCGCACGACGGCAAGCCCGGAGATAGTCAGATAGGCCACGATTAGGAAGAGCGTGAAGAGCATCGTCATCGCCAGAGGGCGCGGATGCGCCAGCGGATGCAACACTCCCCGAAGGATATCCCCGACAAGCCCGGACGGATTGGAAAGAAGATCCCAACTGTTCCATCGCTGGAAGCGGCCGAGATAGACGCCGAAGCTGCCAAGGATCATCACAACGAATGCGAACGCCCAACTTACAATTTTCCCCCATTGCTGCCGAACCAGGCTCTGCATCATCCGTAACGACGTAAGTCCGAGCAGCAGGCCGGTCCATGCACAGGCGGCGATCATCGTGACATCGTACCAGATCGGCGCCGTCGTCGTCCACCGAACGTGGATCAGGTCGGTAACGATGTAGGGAGCATTCGGAAAGAACAGCAGCCAGAGACATCCGGCTAGCAGGAAGCTCCACGTGGAGCGGCGTCGCCGAATATAGAGTCCCAGTGCAATGAGAAAGGGAATCCAGGCCAGGAACAGGTTCCAGACCAGGAAGCTGTAGCCGCGGGTGCCGGTGTACATCACGCGCACGGCCACCATGACGATGCAGAGCACGGTGGAAACGCCAAGCGTTGCAAGCGACGTAACCACGCGGTCGCTGTACATGACGCGCACGCGCGCCATGAGCCGCCGGCGCCAGCCGCCCGTCTCGATCATCTCGTTGTTCTGGTTCATGCTTTCGATATCCAGGTGTGGGTTCCGGCCGCATCGGCGGCCGCCCTGCCCGGCCGGCGGCGCGCACAATCGCTTCGGGATGGACGTCAGGAGCCGCTCCCGGCCGGATGCTTCCCGGCCTCCTCGGCCAGAGTGCGCAGCACATCGCGCAGCGGCAACCCATGTTCGAGCGCAAGCCGTCGCGCCTCCTCATACTCCGGCGCCAGTCGGGTTTCGTCCGGCCCCGTAATCTTCTTCATTCGCACCGGTCCGAACGAGGTCTCGACCATGGCCTCCTCCCGCCTCAGCTTCCGGCGATTCGCCCGATAGGTACGCAGACCGATCGTGGTGGTCTCGCGATAGATCGTCCCGGCAACCGCATCCAGCACGGCTTCCGGAGCAAGCGCGGTAACCACAATCCCCGGCCTCCCCTTCTTCATGATCACCGGTGTCAGCCATGCATCGACGGCGCCGCACGTCAGCAATTGCTCGACCAGATACGGATAGATCTGGGGATTCATGTCGTCGATGGTGGCCTCCACTACCATAACCGTGTCGGTCTCGGATGCCGCGTCCATCTCTCCGATCACCACGCGCACGAGATTTGGACGATCGGGCAATTCACGTGTTCCGGCGCCGAAGCCGGTATGCTCCGGCCGGAACACCTGAGCGGTGAGGACGCCTCGCGACAGTGCCGCGATGATTCCCGCTCCCGTGGGCGTTGTCAGTTCAAACGGCACCGCTGTCATGGCCACCGGATATCCTTTCAGGATTTCCAGCGTCGCCGGCGCAGGGAGCGGCATCATGCCATGCTGCGTCCGGATCAGTCCGCCGCTGCCCATCGGGACCGGGGAGGACATCACTGCGTCCACGTTGAAGTGGTTCAGGCAGATCGCCACCGCCACGATGTCCGCAATGGAATCCATCGCCCCAACCTCGTGGAAGTGGACGTGTTCTACGGGGACACTGTGTATGCGCGCCTCTCCGACCGCGATTGCATGGAAGATCGCGACCGCGAGCTCCTTCACGCGCTCCGGCAGCCGGCTGGCACCGATCATCCGCGCGATATCCGCATAGCTTCGGTGTTCGTGCTCGTGATGATGGTGGCCCGTTCCGTTGGCCCCTTCATGCCCGTGATCGCCATGAGCATGGTGATGACCATGGTCACCATGATGCCCGTGAGCATGATGATGGCCGTGATTGTCCCCATGGTCATGATCGTGATGATGCCGGTGCTCATGCTCGTGAGCATGCGGATGGTCGTGACCGTGCCCGTGGTGGTGGTCATGACCGTGATCATGATGCTCTCCGTCTCCGTGCGAATGCGCATGGCCATGATCGCCCGGATGGCCGCCGCCATCCAGCGGCCGGCCGTCAGGACCGAGCACGTCGAACTTCACGGCATGGATCTCGCTTCGCACGATCGGGCGCACCGCCAGATGAACGCCCGCCCACTCCTCCCCAAGCAGGCCCAGCCCTTCCCGGACCACTTCGAGCGGAACGCCCGCATCGAGAAGGGCCCCGACGGCCATATCGCCGCTCAGGCCGGAGAAGCAATCGAAGTATGCAATCCTCATCGAACGTGTCTCGCGAATGTGAAGAGGCAAGATAGTATGGGTGCCGTGATCGCGGCGATTCAATTCATATGACGATGCCGGCTGCCTGCGCCGTGCATCCCCCTGCTACAACAGCCGGTTCCGCCGCAGGCTTGCAATAATCCGCTGCGTTGCCCCCTGATGCCTGCGCACGAATCCCGCGCACTCCGAACGGCGCTGCTCCAGAAGGGTTGGATTGGCGAGAAGCAGATCCAGCCCGGCCGCAAGGTCGCGCGCCGAGCGCGTCACCGTCAGCAATCCCTCGCTCCGCATCTCCTGTGCATCGCGCGAACGTTCGGTCTTCGGTCCGCAGAACACCGGCAGCCCGTAGGCGGCCGGTTCCAGAACAGAGTGCACCCCCTCACCAAATCCGCCGCCTACATAGGCGAATGTCCCCAATCCGTACAGACCGAAGAGGATGCCCATCCGGTCCACCACGATCGTATCCACCGCGTCACCGGCGGAGAACGCCCGTTGCTCCAGCGCGGAAAGCGTGCAACTGTTCGGGAACTGTTCCAGGAGCCGCGCCACATGCTCCGGCGTCGGCTCGTGCGGAACAACCACCATCAGCAGCGCGCTCCGATCCACCCCCGCCAGCAGCTCCTCATCCGGCAGCCACGTGCTTCCGGCTACCAGCACGGCGCGGCCACGTGTGATCGATTCCTCCAATGCCGGAACGGGTGCGGCAGCATCGAGCCGCATCAACACGCGATCGTAGCGTGTATCCCCTCCAACCTCTACCGGGACGTACGGTGCCAGCGACACGAACGCATCGCGGTCAGCATAGGTCACCGCATAGATATGGCGCAACTGCCCGTAAAGCCATGCGAAGAAGCCTCGAAGGAGCGGCCGGAAGCGAGCGGAGTTCCGGCGCAGCACGCCGGAGACCAGCGCCACCGGCACCGAGCGCCGGCGTGCCTCCAGCATGAAGCAGGGCCAGAGGTCGTAGCGGAGAATCAGGATGAGATCGGGATCGATCAGATCGAGGAAGTCGCGCATTGCCCGCGCCGAATCGGAAGGCAGATAGCTTACCGCATCGACATGGGCATAGCCACGCTGTTGTTCGAAGCCGCTGGAGGAGAAGAACGACGCAGTGATCACCATCCGGTTCCCCTCCGCGCGCAGCGCCTCGATGATCGGCTTCGCCTGCTCGAATTCTCCTACCGACGCGGCATGAACGTGCACGCGCCGCACTCCGGGTTCGCGAGGCGGCAACAGAGCAAGCTGCTCACGCCAGGCCCTGCGCCCGGCGAGCGTCTGGCGTACCTTTGGCGAGCCGAATGCAACGATGCGCCCGATGATTGCAACCGCCGGCCCGATAACGCTCCGATAAAGGAATGGCCACACGTCAGTTTGGATTCGCTGGTAATTGCGAGGACGGAGATTACATGAACGGCCGGTGGAAAGGGGGCGCAGCTGGCCGCGCATGGGAACGCACCGGGTGCATTCCGGTAAGAACAGAACGGCACTCCGCGAGGAGTGTTCACCTGCCGCATCGGGACCACCAGCCTGTTGACGGAACAGCCGGGGATGAACCGGACGCGGAAACTTCTTCGGCCCGGGTCACAGCCGAAGGCATGGTGACCGGGGATGGCCCGCGATTATCGGCGCGATCCGGAAAGCCCATCGCGCCGTCGCTTTCGGATGGCATGAAGCGAATCGGGAGCCGGTACTCGATCGGCTCAATTGCCGGGCCGGAACACCCGCCGGTTCAGGTCCAGATCTCATGCTTCATCTGCCGGGTCATCAACGCGTACGTGGCCTCGCGAGGATCCTTCCCCTCGAAGAGCACACGATAGACTTCGTTGGTGATCGGGGTCTCCACTCCCAGGCGCGCGGCAAGCTGATGCGCCGACGACGTGGTGGTAACCCCTTCGGCCACCATCTTCATCTCTCCAACAACCTCCTCCAGGCGCCGCCCCCTGCCGATCTCCTCCCCAACGTGCCGGTTGCGGCTGTGGCGGCTGGTGCAGGTCACGATCAGATCGCCGAGCCCGGAGAGGCCGCTGAACGTCTGAGCATGCGCGCCGAGCGCAACCCCCAGGCGCGTGATCTCCGCAAGGCCCCGCGTCATCAACGCCGCCTTCGTGTTGTCGCCGAACGCGAGGCCGTCCAGGATCCCCGCGCAGACGGCTATCACATTCTTCACCGCACCGCCAAGCTCCACGCCGATGATATCATCGCTGCGATACACCCGGAGGTGGTCCGCGTTGAACAGATCCTGCACCCGCTCCGCCGTGGCCAGCGATGCACAGGCGGCAACAACCAGTGTCGGAATCCGCTGCGCAACCTCCTCGGCATGGCTTGGCCCCGATAGCGCCACGAACCGCTCCGCCTCAACCCCGTGGGTGGCATGCAGCAGCTCGCTGATCCGAAGAAGCGTTCCCTGTTCGATCCCCTTCGATACGCTCACCACCACGGCCCGGGCAAGCAGGTCGGCGGATACCCGGGCCATTGTCCCGCGGATGAACTGCGTGGGGGTGGCGATCACCACAACGGACGCGGACGCAGCCTCGTTCACGTCGTCCACGATAGTGATCCGGTCAGGGAAGGGAATGCCGGGAAGGTAGAGATGGTTCTCGCGCTCGGCGCGCAGGCGCAATGTCTGGGCGGGATCGTATGCCCAGAGAAGCACGTCATGCCCCTGTGATGCAAGGTGAACCGCGAGGGTGGTACCCCAGCTTCCAGCCCCGACGAAACCAACAGTCATACGTTCGCGCCGGCTAACGATGAAAGATGCGGAGTTTGTTGAAGCGGTTCTCCCGCCCTTCGAACAGGCGGCGGATGTTTGAGCGGTGCGTGTAGATGATGAGGGCGGCGAGGCCAGCGCAGAAGAGAATCAGGGTGTTGTATCCCTCGATCTGCACATGGAAGATGTTGTAGCGCACCACCATCGTGGTGGGAAGCGTCACTGCGGCAATGATGGAGCCAAGCGAAACATATCCCGAAGCCACAACCACCAGGAGGAACACACCAACGGCAACCGCAAGCTCCACCGGAGCAATGCCGATAAGCATGCCGAGCGCGGTGTTGATCCCCTTGCCTCCGCGAAAGCCGGCGAACGCCGTGAAGATGTGGCCAAGCACCGCCGCGATGCCGGCAATGGTTTTCACGATCGTGATGTCCTCGAATCCGGTGGCGTTCGGAAACGGAAGCACACCGTCGAAGATCTTGACGGCCACGATCACGGCGGCCACTCCCTTCATCACATCGAGTATCTGTACAACCAGACCGGCCTTCCATCCCAGCACGCGGAACGTGTTGGTGCTCCCCATGTTGCCGCTCCCCTTCTCACGAATGTCGAAACCGTAGAAGAGTTTGCTGATGATCACGGCACTCGGAATGGAGCCGATCAGGTAGGCAACAAGGACAATGAGGAGGATTTCCATGATACCGATGTCTTCCAGAACGTTTACGAGCTCACGCCGCGGGGCCTGTGGAACAGGCGTTGCGGGCGGGGAACGCGGGCTCGTGTGCGAGTGCAGGGAACCGCATCGCGCAAAGATACCGATCTACCCCGAACAATGAACACAGGCAACACACCGTCATACGATAATGATCATCCAACCACAGGCCATTGCGTTGGATGATCGGCTCGTGTTGATAAATTCGCTGCGCGCATGCAGAGTGAAGAACGTCCATCGGTGGGCCGGTAGTGCCGCGATGCCTGCTTCGATACGCAATGGAACCGGAGACTGTGCGCATGGGACCAGGAGCGGAGCAACGGCATCGGGAGAGCCGGCACCCGGAGGCACGATGAATTACCAAAGAGATAGAGAGTCACATGGCGAAAGTTGAACAGACGGACCACATGGCCGCCACACGCGCACGGCTTCAGGAGATCGAGGGCGAACTCGCACAGCTTCAGGAGCAGCGGGGGCGGTTGAAGACGCAGTGGCAGGTGGAGAAGGAACTCATCGGCACCATCCGCGGCATGAAGAGCCAGATCGAGGATCTGAAGACGGAGGCGGCCAACTACGAACGCATGGGCGATCTCGGGAAGGTGGCGGAGATCCGCTACGGCCGCATCACCGAACTGGAGAGGCAGCTCGTGGAAACCAACGCGCGCCTGGAGGAGGCGCAGAAGGGGCATCGCATGCTGAAGGAGGAGGTGGATGCCGATGATATCGCGGAAGTGGTCTCCAAATGGACCGGCATCCCGGTAACGCGCATGCTGGAGAGCGAGCGCACCAAGCTGGTGAAGATGGAGGATCGCCTGCACGAGCGCGTGATCGGGCAGGACGATGCGGTCTCCGCCGTCTCCAACGCCATCCGCCGCTCCCGCGCCGGGCTGCAGGACCAGAACCGCCCCATCGGCTCCTTCATCTTCCTCGGCACCACCGGCGTGGGCAAGACGGAGCTGGCACGGGCGCTCGCGGAGTTCCTCTTCGATGATGAGCGCGCGATGGTACGGATCGACATGTCGGAGTACATGGAGAAGTTCGCCGTCTCCCGTCTGGTTGGCGCGCCTCCCGGCTATGTGGGCTATGAGGAGGGGGGCCAGCTCACCGAGGCCGTACGCCGCCGCCCCTACTCCGTGGTGCTGCTGGATGAGATCGAGAAGGCGCACCCGGAGGTGTTCAACATTCTTCTGCAGGTCCTGGATGAAGGCCGCCTCACGGACAGCCAGGGGCATGTGGTGAGTTTCAAGAACACCATCATCATCATGACCTCCAACCTCGGCTCGCACCTGATCCAGGAGAAGCTCGGCACCATTACCCCGGAGAACCGCGAGTCCGTTATGGGTGAGATTCGCGTGAAGCTGGTGGAGATGCTCCGCCAGCAGCTCCGCCCGGAGTTCCTGAACCGCATCGATGACATCGTTGTCTTCAAGCCTCTCACGCCGGAGGAGATCCGCACCATCGTGGACGTTCAGGTCGATCGCGTGGAGCGCATGCTGAAGGCCAACAACATCGGCTTCACCATCACGGACGAAGCCAAGGACTGGGTGGCCAAGCTGGGGTACGATATCACCTACGGCGCGCGGCCGCTGAAGCGGGTGATACAGCGATACATCACCAACCCCCTCTCCACTATGCTCCTGGAGGGAGTCTTTACCTCCGGCGATACCGTCAGGGTAGTGCTGGACGATCAGGGCCTGATCGACTTCGTTCACGCCTGAGCCGGCAGCGCCCCCCCGGCCAACGAACTGTCAGCGGCGCCATTGCGTATGCTCTACGCAATGGCGCCGCACTGTTTTCCGGCCGCCGGCGTCGCAGGGCGATACGTGGTGCGGACGCCGGAGGATGGAACGCGTGATCCCGGCACCGCTCACACTGTTGACAATACTTGACATACAGGGGCAACATTTGGAAGTGCCGGCAACGCAGATCCGGGGTGTCGCCGGTGGGGCGCCGTGGCAGAAAAGAGGAAACGGGGTGGATCGCATTCCACGGTTCGGCCGCACTCGCCCGAACGTTCCGCACCGCGCTCATGCCGCGCCATGGTTGGCAGGCTTCCGGTTCGATGGATAGAGAGGTGGAGAAAACGGGGTGGGTCTCTATCCGCATTCAAACGCATTCGCCCGAACGCGCCGCACTCCCTGCATGCGGTACCGTCTACCGGCCGGTTTCCGCCAACGGGTGCAGATGCGTCGCTCTCCGACATGGCGGCCGCCCGGGCGCGGGAGCGTTGGTATGGCCCCCGGGCCTCGATGATACCTCCCCTCTTCCATGGCGGCGAGCCTATACCCCCTGAAGGGTACTTTTTCGCTTCACCGCTGCAATGCAGGTCCAATCGCCGCCGCGTCAACGCTCCTACATCATATCCAGTCGCCGGGCGCATGCGTACGAACGGCCCCGGCACCCCGCGCATCGATCCCCATGCGCTTCACATCGGCTCTCCTTATCACCCATTCATACATCGAGGTGTACAGATGAAACGAATCACCCGTTCAACCACGGCATTGTTCGCGGCCCTTGTTGCCGTTGCTCTGCTGAGCGCAGGTGCGGATTCCGTGCAGGCGCAGGCGCTCCCCTGGAATCCCCCTTGCGCCAATGCAACCATTCGCAACTGCACGCCATTCCCCGTCCAACTGAATTTTTGCACGGTACCGGCCGGGGCAATTCCTGTGGTCGTTGTGCCGGCATTTGGAGTCCTCGTTGTGCCGACCCCTCCGCCGGGGTTGACCATTGTGGGAGTACGCAGTTGCACAGGAGCCTGCATTCCATTGATACAGCCGGCACCGGCGCCCTGCAATTGCGGGCTCGTGCCGCCACCGATCGCGGCGAACGCATGGGTACCGAGCATCGCGCTCCCGCCAACCTGCAACTGTTTCGACGTCTTCTTCAATCGCAATGCCGATCCGTTGTATCCGTGCACGATATTTATCTGCCAGGTGCCCGGCCCGCCGTGCCGGAACCCGTAATGCGATGGTCCGGTAACCACCGGCATTGATTCGCTGAATGCACCGCGAGGGGACGTGAGGCCGTTGCCGAACGCTCCTCGCGGTTGCGGCCCACCGGACGCGACGGCGTTGGTGGTGCGTAAACATTTGCCACCATGCACTTCAATTCGGCACGCCTCATGCCCCAACTCCATACATGAGAAGTGCGATCATGAAACGAATCAGCAGTTCAAGTGGAGAATGGGCCGCTTGGATCCGTAAGCGTTCCTCCCCTCGCCAAGAGGAAGTCACAAGGGGTTCTCTTCGAGGCGCGTACAGGGTGCGCGGGCCGGCCGGCCAACGCCCCCACTCCCATTCCGTGCGTCCCAGTCAGGACAGACCTGAAGTAGCCGGTGGACGTGTCGAAACACCGACAATGTCGTTACACTCTACAGGACCCCTCAAATAATCGCCGCGCAATCACGCGCAACCCGCGGCATCCGGCATACACATTGGTTACCTCCGCTTCGCTCCGGCACCGCCTCCTGCGCCTCCGGCCCTCCGAATGGCACCATTGCGCGACTCAGGGTCCCTACTGATTCCCGATGCTCCCACAATCAGAACGCCCGGCCGGATACATAGCCGGGCGGGCGTTCGTGTGTCGTATCGCAGTACGACATTCCGGGCACCTCCGCTACAACCGGAAATGCGTCCCCAGCGTGAACGCGCCGTCAACGCGGCGGCGATCCGCGAAGAAGAGGCTGGTAACCTCGGAGGTGGCGACATCCAGGGAGAGCCAACTGAACGGCCGGAGCCCCACCCCCAACGCCATTGCCGCGCCAAGGCGGCCGCCAAGCTGCATCCCGCTCCGGAGCACGAAGAAGCTGGTGGGACGCCACTCCGCCCCCAGCGAACAGCGCGTTGCGCGTTCCCCGCCAATCTGGTGGTTCATGTCGAACGCCGTCTCGACGCTCGCTATCAGGTCCCCCGGGATTCCCGGAACGAAGGCGGTCACGTCCGCCCCCAGGCCAACGCGCAGCGTCATCGGGAGCACGGTGGCGAAGGCACCGATTGTATCCAGCTTCGCGGTGTAGCGGTAGATCACGTCGTTGGAGATGCCGCCGTTCTGGTCCGTGAGCGTGTCGCGGATGTCCGGGTAGGAACGGAGCCGGTTGGCGCCGTTCCAGTTGATGGTCCCCACGCCGTCCAGCGCCACCCCGAACACCAGGGCGTCGCGCTTGCTCCTATCCTCGTGCGACATCTGCTGCGGGTTCAACGGATCGCCGGTGATGGAGACGGTGGCCGCGGTCATCTTCCGCAGGATCACCACGGACATCCCCAGCCCCCCTTCCCATCCGATCGATGTCACCGTCTTGGAGCCGAAGAGCCCGGAGTTGAGAATCGCGTCCGACGCCTTGAACTGCGAGTCCGCCGGCGTGGAGGAACGGAACGTATACGCGCCGCGCACTTCGATGCTCCGGTAGGTCTCCCCCAGCGGCGACTGGATCACGTGGGCGGAGGCCCAGCTGGACTGGTCCACGTCGAAGTGCACAATCCCCTCCACGTAGGCCAGGCTGTACCCGACGCCGAAGGCCGGGAACCAGGCGGAGGTCTCCCCCGGGTCGATCGGCCGCTCCCAGGCGCTGGCCAGCGTCACGGTAAGGTTGCGTGTCCAGTCCCCCCCGATCTCCGGGCTGTCGAACCGCTGGTCCCTGGCGAACACATCGCCGCTGCCAAGCACGCCGGTCCGGAAGTTCTCCGGGAAGTTCATCTGCGCGCGGACGCGGTGGCCGTAGCGGATGCCGATGGCGCCGATTCCCGGGGCCCGTATCCGGAGCGCGAAGGCATCCACCTCGGCATCGGCGGAAAGTCGCCCCTCCTCGATCAGCGAGGCCAGCCGCAGGCGGTCCTCGTCGGTGAAGATGCCGCGGTCCTTCTTGTCGAA
Source organism: Kapaibacterium sp. (SeqCode) (assembly GCA_035549015.1). GTDB lineage: Bacteria > Bacteroidota > Ignavibacteria > OLB7 > OLB7 > JAFDZV01. Next base: position 55,519 of record DASZRW010000099.1, on the reverse strand, counting down.
GACGAAGTTGAGCGACGATGGGTCCAGGTAGGTGGAGCCGGCCACCGCCCCCATCGGAAGGAGCGCCAGATCAACCTCCACCTGCTGTATGCTGTCGTACAGCCCCATATGTTCCAGCCCCAGCGCCCCCGGGTTGGCGTAGAGCGCGGAGAGTCCGCGCGATGTCGCCACGGAGGCCTTCCCCATGCCGATCGATTCCGCGTCGCCGCGCTGCTGCGCGCGCACCGCCGGGCTGAGGGCCGCAAGCAGCAGCAGCACCGGAAGCAGCGCGAATCCTCGAGGCGCGATGCCTCGCATCACGACGTTTCGCGTCACGCCGCCGCGGCACACACTGTCCCTGCACGCGATGTCCCGGTGTACAGGGTGCTCAGCATGGCACCGCCGAAGGGGGGCCGCACGATGGGGGGGAACCGGTGCCTGCAGATTGGTATGGCACGCAGGGGGAAATGGGAATAGATTGGTTCGATTGCGCGCCTGCCGGGCTCCTACGGGCCGGCCTGGGGCGAACTGGTGTGCCGTTGGGAGCGCAGCGCGGGACGGCAGTATGGCTGCGGGGACCTTCATGGTTGTATACTCCGTTTCGTGGACTCGATACGGATTCCCGTGCGGCCGATACAACTTGGGGCGGTGGTTGTCATCGGTATCGAAGCGGCCGCGCGCATCGGCAGGCGGCACATCATCGTCATGAACGCCATAAGCGGAGATAACGGGTTGGAACCTCGAGACGCATCGCACTGGACAGGACAAGTTAGGCAATCTGTTCTGCTTCTTTTCATCATGATCCTTCTCGGGGGGCGATCGGTCACGCATGCCCAGGATGGCGCGGCACAATCCCTCTCCGGTATTATCTATGAAAAAGTCACCGGGGAATACGTCACAGGGGCAACGGTAATCCTCCGTACGGACAGCCTCCCGGCCGGCGGCACCGCTCCGGGAAGCAGCCCGGGAAGCGGCACGGGAAGCGGCACGCGAGGGAGCGCGGCCGGCAGCGGCGTCCGCGGGGCGGTCAGCAACCGCTACGGGTTCTTCTCCATCGCGAACGTCCCCCCCGGCAGCTACCATCTGATGGTGCGCACCGTGGGCTTCGCGCTCTACAGCCAGCCGATCGTGATCGCCCCCGGCGAACGGGCGCCGCAGTTGAAGATCGAGCTGGAGGAGAAGCATGTCAGCGGCGACTCCGTGCTGGTGACGGCCGATCGCGATCCGGCCCCCACCGCCTCGCTCAGCCGCGTGGACCTGCGCCCGGAGATGATGCAGAAGCTCCCGGCGCTTGGCGGCGAGACCGATATCTTCCGCGTGCTGCAGCTTCTTCCCGGCGTGAAGGCTGCGAGCGAGATCTCCAGCGGCCTCTACGTTCGCGGCGGTTCGCCCGATCAGAACCTGACCCTTCTGGATGGCGTGATCGTCTACAACCCCTCCCACCTCGGCGGATTCCTGAGCACGTTCAACTCCGATGCCATCCGCGATATCCGGCTGATCAAGGGAGCCTTCCCCGCCGAGTACGGCGGCCGGCTCTCCAGCGTGCTGGACCTCACGATGCGCGAGGGAACCAAGGAGAAGATCACCGGCACCGGCGGCGTCAGCCTGATCAACTCGCGCCTCACCATCCAGGGGCCGATTGCCGAGGGCTCCACGTTCATGCTCTCCGGCCGCCGGATGTATCTGGACCTCCTGCTGCTGGCGCTGAACGCCACGGACCGCGACCAGACGCCGCAGTACTATTTCTACGACCTGAACGGCAAGGTGAACTACAAGTTATCGGACCGGGATCATCTCTTCCTGAGCGGCTACTTCGGGCGCGACGTACTGAACAGCCCCCCGGCCACCGATGTGGACTTCGGAATCAACTGGGGAAACTCCACCGCCAACCTGCGCTGGGCGCACGTGGTGTCGCCGCAGCTCTTCACCAACTTCTCCGCCGTCTACTCGGACTACAGCTTCTCCACGCTCCTGGTGGACAAGCAGAACATGCAGGACCACACCTCCAACTTCAAATCGGTCTCCGGCATTCGCGACTACATGCTCCGCGGTGAGGCGCAGTACTATCCGGATGACGATCACGTGGTGAAGGCCGGCATCGAGGCAACGGAGCATCGCTTCCGCGCCGATGCCAGCGTGGAGGTGAACGATTTCGGCCGCATCGATCAGCAGCCCACCATCCTCACGTCGCTGGATGCATCGCTCTACGCGCAGGACGAGTGGCAGATCACGCCGCGGCTCTCCAGCAACATCGGCGCGCGGCTCTACTACTTCCAGAGCGGAAACTATCTCCGGTTCGAGCCGCGGATATCGCTGGCGTACACGCTCGCGGAGGATCTGATGCTGAAGGGATCGTTCGCGGTGGACAACCAGTTCCTGCACCTGATCACACGGAACGATATCACGCTCCCAACGGACGTCTGGTTCCCCTCCACGGCGGCCGTGAAGCCCTCGGAGGCATGGCAGGCCGTGATGGGAGTGGAGACGCATCTCTTCAATCGCGAATACCTGTTCACGGTGGAGGCGTATTACAAGAAGATGAGCAACCTCCTGGAGTACAAGGACACCGCCCAGCTTTCCATTCTGGTGCCGCTGGAGAACTCCTTCACCGCCGGCAGCGGCGATGCCTACGGCGTGGAGGTGTTCCTGAACAAGCAGGTGGGCTCCTTCACCGGATGGATCGGCTACACGCTCGCCTGGACCAGCCGCACCTTCGGGGAGTTGAACAGGGGGATCCCCTTCCCGCCGCGCTACGACCGCCGCCACGACATCTCCGTGGTGCTCACCTACCGGCTGGGAGAATCGTGGGAGCTGGGAGCAACCTGGGTGTACGGGACGGGGCAGGCCTACACCATGCCCAGCGGCCGCTACAGCATCTCCACCGCGACCGCGGACATACCGGTGCAGGGGATGGACGACACGCAGGAGTATTACGCGCGCAACGACTACACGGAGCGCAACGGCTATCGCCTCCCCGCCTTCCACAAGCTGGACCTGAACTTCACGCATTCGTTCTCCTGGTTCTCGCTGCCGTGGCAGATCTCCATCGATGTCTACAACGCCTACAACCACAAGAACGTCTTCGCGCAGTTCGTAGAGAACCGGTACGATCCCGCATCCGGCGGCTACGGCTCGAAGCTCGTGCGGATCACGCTCTTCCCCATCATCCCGACACTCGGTATCAACTTCAAGTTCTGATGCATAGGCAATCCCGGTCCGATATCATCCTCCCAGCCGCGGCGCACCATGCTGCGGGCCATGCCGCCGGCCACCCTGTTGGTACGGTTGCGGGCAACGCCGCCATTCGCGGCGCAGGGCACCGCACCACGTTCCGCATCATCGCATGCCATATGGCGCGGCGCTCCGCGCGGTGGCTGCCGCATGCGCTCCTTGCGGGGCTGGCGTGCACCATCCTGGCCGGCTGCGAGACGGTGACCGATGCGGGCGATATTCCCTATGTGGAGAAGATCGTGGTGGATGGTTCGGTAACGGCGGACAGCGCAATCACCGGCATCCGGTTCAAGCACACGCTTCCGGTGACGGTGAACTACGAGCCGGACAGCGCCGCGCTCACGGACGTCATCGGCACGGTGCGCACGCCGGCGGGAACGTTCCCGCTGGTGCACACCGGCAACGGCTACTATGCGGCCCCCGGCGCGGTTGCGCACCAGGGGGATTCCTGCATCCTGACGGCGGAGTGGCACGGCAAGCATGTGGTGGGGGCAACGCGCGTGCCGGCTGCCCCGGTTCCCTACCGGATGGACCGGCACGTTATCCCGGAGTCCGACCCGCGGTATCCAACGTACGACTCGATTCACATCCAGGTGCGTCCGAACGATTCGCATGCAGCATACAGTTGCAGTGTGGTGAGTTCCTACGACGGCCTGCAATACTATCGCGTTCTGGAGCCGATGAACGGCGCGCTGGTGAAACGCCCGGCCGATACCGCCGCGGACGGCACGCTGGAACTGGCGCGCCAGGATGTCAGCGCAACGATGCAGGCGGACAATACGCAGATCCGCCTGCTGGCCTACGACGCACCCTATCTGGACTATCTGGCCAGCCGGGATCACAACAGCGATACGGAACTGCTGGATAGTCCGGCCCCGGTGCACTGGACGGTGACCGGCGATGCCATCGGCGTGTTCATCGGCCGCTCCGTTACCATCGCCTGGTTTCCGTGAAGGCGGTGAGGGGAACTCCGAGGCACATATCTATCCGCCTCACCCGCTGTGCGAGGGGAGAAGAATGGTTCGCACCTGCGGCGCTCCGGCAGTTCAGGGACTGGCTCTCTACTGATGGTTCGTGCCTGCGGCGCCTGTCGAGGGTGCCCATGCTCCGGCACGCCATGATATCGAGCCGCATAGCGGCGTCCCATCGGTAGAAGAGGAGCGGAGGGAATCTTCACGCTCCGGCGGAGCGCCCCTCCCCTCACCGGCGGCACGGAGTGCAGCATTGCCGGTGAATGTGATATCTACGTGCCCGCGATGAGGCAGGAAGGATAAGGCGGGACACTCTGCGGGATCTGCCACGTGCGCACCGTGGGTGTCGATCTCAATGCGCGGCCGAAGTCGCAGCAGGAGCTCGAGGCGCGGCGTCTCCGGCTGTTGCAGAGAAAAGCGGGAAGCTGGAGGAAGTGATTCGGGTGGAGCGGAAGCTTGCCTTCGTCCGCTCAGCGATCGAGCAGATGCAGGGGGAATTGCGCGTTCTCGAAACGCAGGTGAGCTTTTCCACGATCACGGTCTCGATCAACGAGCCCGGCGCAGTTGGATCATTCAGCGAAACCATCGGCGGCCGACGTGGCAGTGCCGTGGACGCAGGAGTCAGCGGCCCGTTTTCGCTGACGAGTATCCGCATATCGGCCTTCATCTCGCCGCTGCCATCGATCGTGGGAGCGGTTCTTCTGTACGATCTGGTGCGTCGTCCGCTGCGGAGGCGCGCCGCGTAACGGAAGCCCGCGGCGGCGGATCGGGGTGCGAGGTTCGAATAGCTGCGCGGAGTTCGCCGTTCAGATAAGCGGGAGGGCGCCGTTCAGAATCCTGCTGAAAGTCGGAAGGCCAGGTCGGCACGGTTGCCGGTGAAGATGCTGTTCACCTCGCTGGAACCGATGTCGATGGCCAGCCACGATGCCGGGCGATAGCCGATCCCCAGGCCGATGCCGAAGCCGGAAACGCCTCCGCCGGAGAGGCCGGCGCGAAGGGCGAAGCTGTTGCTGATGGCCCAGTCGCCGCCAAGGGCAAGGCGGGGATTGGGAGAGTTCCCCGGCTCATCGTTCAACGGCAGTTCCCCTTCCAGATCCACGATCAGCGTTCCCGCCAGATCGCGCGCATAGGCGCCGACATCCACGGCGAGCCCGGCACGAAACACCATCGGCAGATTGGTGGAATAGCCATCGGTGCGCCGCAGCGTTCCCTGGTAGGCACGGAACTGATCGTTGCTCAGCGTTCCGTTGAAGAGCGTATCGCTGATGCCGGTCTGCGTCCGCTCATACGCCACATCCTTCCATCGGATGGATCCCACATCCTCCAACGCCATACCGAAGTAGACGGCGTTCCGGCCGGCCGGAGCCGTCCCCTCGCCGTACATCCGGTAGAGCACCCCGCTGATCCCCACATTCAATCCCAGCCCGGTCCCCGACGTTGCCGGGAACAGACCGGCCTCGAACTCGCTGAATGCGTTCGCCGGGTCCAGCCTGTCCGGCTGCGCGGAGCGAACCACATACCCTCCCTGAATGATATAGGCCCTCGTGCCGCGCAGCGTCTGCTGGTCCACCGCGATGAAACTGTTCTCGTCCACCTCGAACTGCGCCACGCCGTTGAGCAGCCGCGCGGTAGCTCCCACCCCAACCTGCGGGAACCAGCCGGGTGTGGAGGTGCCGCCGAACGCCTTGCCGTAGGAGAGGCCCAGCTCCGTGAACCAGGTGCCGCCAACGCCGCGATTGATGAATCGGTACTGGTCCAGAAGCAGCTCCCCCTTTGCGATCACGCGCGAGAAATCGTCCGGGAAGTTGAGGCGTGCGTAGGCCCGATGCCCGTAGTGGAGCCCGAACGTGCCGGCATCCGGCGTGTGATAGCGAAGAGTCACGAGATTGTTGGCGCCGCTGGCGAACAGCCGCTCATCCTGCAGCAGCACCCCAAGCCGCGCACGCGCATCCTGATCGGGCCAGCCTGCATTGCTGCCGAATATCTGCCTGAAGTCCGATGAGGAGAGATAGGTGGAGCCCACGGTGCCGCCGATGTCGTACAGCGACACGGTCAGCGGCTGGTCGAGCGTAGTGGGATGCGTGGCGGGAAGATCCAGCGCTCCGGGATTGGAAGCGATTGCACCGATTCCCCGAACGCTTGCAACGGACGCCCGCGCCTTCCCCATGGCAACCGGATCCAGCCGGTCCTGAGCCGCGCAGCGCGTTGTCGTGACGATTGTACAGAGAGCCAGAAGGGAAGCGATCGGGGCAATACGAATCATGGTCATACCGGAAGAAGCATCGTTGAGTGCGGACCCGCCGCATGCACGCGACGGTACTCTGAAGGCTCCGGAGAAACACCATTCACGGTGGCGCGCAGCCGATACATATCCGCCGGGCCTGGAAGAACCACCACCGGCCGAAGCGCCTCTGCGTTCATGCATCCCGGCAGGCTTGCCGCGAGCGCGTTCCGGGCAGACACCGCAGGCGTTTCCGGCCGGACATCCGGCGGCGGCGGCGTACGCATCGCCCGGCGTGATGAAGCGGGCAATCCAGGATCCCGAAAGCACGCAAGGGCGGTTCTTCACCCGCCCTTGCACCAAGTCAGTCAGCACCGCGCGCCAGCACCGCACCCCCATGAATGCACGCTGTCGCGACGCCGTTAACCAATCTCCACCAGCGTGGTGTATTTCGGAGAACGCTTGGACATCGCAATGATACGGGCGAAGAGATTGTTTGCTTCCTCATCATCCGAATCATCGAACGCCTCGTAGGCCGTCATGTCATTGAACGTAAACATTTCGGTGAAGGAGTTCTCCTCCTTCCCGTGATTTTCATACACCGCGTACTGCACACCGTGCGTCTCCTGGAATCGTGCCCGAAGCAGATTGGTCGTTGCCAGATATTCTTCTCTCTTGCCCGGCTCCAGCTCGACGTTGACCAGCAGAATGACTTTGGACATAGAAGCTTTGGGATACTTGAGATAAGGTTCACGTCAGACGTGAAGAAGATCGCCAAAGCTACGGAAAAAGATGAATCGCGAGGGAGAAATGTTGCATCAGGTTGTCGTCATTTTCGTGGAAAACAAGCCGCCAGGGGCACTTCCCTCTCGCGCGCCACGGTGGTGCCCCGCATGGGTACCGCGCGGCGATTGCGCGTGCATCATCCATCCGGACCGTCCGGCATCCCGAAGTGTGACAACCGCCGGGCGATTTGCCCTCCCCGTACGCGCGCCGCAACCTCCCCAAATGGATCAGGCCCTCTCCGTTCGCGCTCCCCGGCTTCAGCGCTGCGAGCCGCTGCGGGAGTCGCTCACCTCTCCGTCGCCTTCGGCGCGGCCGGCTCCGGCGGGCGAAGCCTCCGCCTCCTGCTGCGCCGGCCCGCGAACGCGGAGCATCCGGAACGCAACGGCGATGCAGAGGTTGGCCACCACGTGCAAACCGGCATCCGCCGCACGCTTCTCCGCCTCCGGATGAGTAATTCCCTGCTGCAGCCATACCGCGCCGGCGCCGGCGGCGATCGCGTCCTCCACCACGGCCGGCACGTTCTCCATCCTCCTGAACACATCCACGATATCGACATGCTCGGGAACGCTGGTCACATCGGGATAGGCGGGCTCTCCGAATACTTCCCGGAGGGTCGGGTTCACGGCGTACACGCGATATCCCGCCCTCTTCAGAAAGAGCGCAACCTGATGGCTGTCGCGCCAGGGCTTATCCGAACATCCCACAACGGCGATCACTCGCGCCTCCTCCAACAACTCCTTCGGCGTCTTCATTGGTTCACCTCCATGAATCACCTCCTGTTGCCCCATCCCCCGCATCCTTCCCTCTTCACGAGATCCTGTTCCCTGGGGGAACACGGCGGGGCGCTGCTTCGAAAATGAAGCGGGCGGCCCGCGCATGGCAGGACGCCCAACCTCATGAACGATTGTCCAACTGAGTGCATCGCCGCACCATCAGGAGCTTCAACGCATGTATCCGGGCTGTGCGGCGCAGAGCCGGCCCATACAGGCGCCGCTCCTACTGCACCACCAGAACCTTTGCCTGGTCCATGCCGGATGAGGCGTGAACGCGAAGCATGTAGACGCCGGAGGCGAGATCGGCCGGCAGAGCGATCGGCACCCGCACCACGCGCATGTCGGAGCCGGCAATCGAAAGGCGGGCAACAACGACGCCCGTGGCCGACACCAGTTCCGCCGATGCGCCGTCGCGCGGCACATCGCGCAGGTCCACGCTCAGCGTGGTCCCCGACCCCATGCTGTGCGGCTGCGGAAGCAGGTTGAGGATGGCGAGGCCGTTCACCTTGCCGTTGCCGGTAACGCGCCCCCCGAGGATACGATCGCAGACACCATTGATGTAGGTAACGGAGTCCGCCGTGATGCGCGCCAGCGGCGGGCTGAGGCGTAGAATGGAGGAGACGGCATCCCCCGGCTTGGTGACGATGATATCGTGCGGGAGATCATCGTTCACATGCAGCGTAGCCGGGTCCACGCTCATGAAGAGCTGGCGAACATCGTTGCCGCCGATGGAGGCGAACACCAGCTCTCCCAGCACGTCGCCCGCACTGTACGCACGGTTGGCGGGAGTGCAGGTAATCGCCAGGCTTCCTGCGGCCGGCACCACCTGCAGGGCGGCGGAGGAGTCCACGGACTTCGTGAACGAGGCGTCACCGCTGAAGGTGGCAATGAACGTGAGTTTGCTGACGTCGGCGCCGGGGAAATCCGATGCCGCAATCAGAAGAACGTGGATGTCGCCGTTTCGTTCCACCATCAACGGCATCTTCAACGCCAGTGCAACCGCCGGAACGGAGAACGGAATGCGTACCGCATGCAGCGCATCGGTCTCCGAAGTCTTCTCCAGTTCGGCAACGAAATCGCGAACGAAGAACGTTCCGGAGATCGGCTTGGCCGGATCGGTAACGCGAACGGAAACCGGCATGCTCTGCCGGCCGTTCAACCCCGTCTGCGTGATATCGGCAGGCTCAAGGTTGACCGGGTTCTCCACGGTGATGGAGCCAAGGCCGCGATCGTACGTGCGATTGTCCGTTGCCGTCCCGGTGAATGCCGTGTGAGCGGCGTCCAGCGTCAGCAGCAGAACCGGGCTGAGCGTATCGGCATGCAGCGGATAGATGTAGCATGCACTGCTCCGGTTGCCGTACAGATCCACCGCTTCCACGCAGAGCGTATCGTATTTCGAGAGTGAGAGCGTATCGATCACCTGGAAACGGAAACCGGTCTGCATATCTCCCGGATTGAACGTCGGCACCGATACCAGCTTCAGGTTCGGCGTGATGGATGTGACGTTCACGTTCGCCAGGCCGCGATCGTACTTGTAGAGATTCCCCCCTGGATAGTGGATATCGTTCACGTCCACATCGACAACGGCGCCGTTGCTTCCCGCCACGGGATTGTACACAATATTGGGCGCGAGCGTATCGGGTACCTTCTTGTAGAGCAACTGAATGGTATCCGCATGTCCTGCCGGAAAGGCCGCATAGTAGCGATCGCGAATCTCGATCGTAATCTCGGCATCCATGGAATCCTTGATCACGGATGCACCGAAGGTTGCAACGCCCTGCCCCGGCGTAAGCGCTGGGGGCTTGAAGAGCATGTTCGTATTGGAGAGCACAACCACGCTCTCCAGCCCACGATCCCACGCGAGCGTATCGGTGGCGGTGATGAACCACTCAACCGGGCCCTGCACCGGATCGGGGTTCGGCGTGGGGACCACCGAGGCGCGGGGCGCCGCCGTATCCGGCAGCGTGCAGTAATGCACCTGCACCGTATCGGCGTTGCCGGCATAGTCCGAAACGAGCACCGTGGCGTTGGCATCCACCATGGAGTCGATCACCGAAAGCCGGAAGCTTACGCGCGGATCGAACACCTTGATCGGCACATTCCCCCGGTCGAAGTTCACCTCCAGCGTCCTGAAATTGTCCAGCGGGCCGAGAACCGTGATCGAGCCGAAGCCGACATCCCCCGCGGTGGGGGTCTGGTTCAGGCTGTCCAGGAAGGTGTACTCCAGGGTACGGGAGTTGCACGATGGGCCGGTGGCACCGTACGTATCGAGCTTCAGGAGCGTCGGCTTGAAGATGTCCGGCCGCGGATTGTATACCACGGAGTCGCGCCGCACATTGTTGCGGCAGTCGTATACGGCAAATACCAGATAGGCGGATTGCGTACTGTCCTGCACCGTCGCGGTGATGTTCACGGTCTCGCTGGTATCGCAGCGGTTGAAATTGACCGGCGCATACGTGAAACTCACGTTCGCGTTGTCATCGCGTTCAACAACGATCCGGTCCAGACCGGTGTCGATGGTGTAGTTCGGATGCCGGTCGAACGTCTGGAACGTCCAGGTGGGCTTCGGCACGCGCGTGTTGCTCATATGCAGAATCTGCGGAGCAATGGTATCCACCGGCGGCGGCGGTTCCCGGATTCCCTTGATGGCAATCGAGGGCGTGCATGGAAGCTTGAACACGCGCGGTGACCCGGGTGTGCCGGTCACCTGGAACCGGAAATCGAGCGGAATATCCACCAGCGAATCACTCACATTCTGGGCCAGGTCCAGCCGATAGAGAAGCATGCGCGTTCCGCGAATCGGAAGCACGGCGACCTGCACATCGGAGGTGGAAGGATCCAGAAGCAACCGCCCGCTGAGCGTGGGATCGTTGCCGCCGATCGGCCGCTCCAGGGTGAGCGTCACGGTCTCCTGAACATCCGCCGTATTGGTAAGCCATACTTTCACGTCCACCTGCGACGGAAGGTAGGCGCCATTCTTCACCTTCTGTTCGATCACCCGCGCCGACGACTGGATATCCACGAACACCTGCTTGTCGCGGCAGTGGAAGAGATTGTTTCCCTCCTTGTCATTCATGCCGAACGCAGTGCGGAGCGTCCCGCTCCCGCGAAGCCCGCCCCAGCGCAGTGCCGTTGCGCAGTCCCCCACGTTGACACCACCGATATCCTGCGAGCCGATGGTCCAGGAAAGGTAGCGGAACTTGCGCCAGTTCCCGATGGCGAAGACGTCAGGCGTGGTAAGATCCAGGCCCCCGTGCGACTTCCCCTGCAGGCGATGCACCGGAAGCACGGTGTTGATCGGAGGCTGGGTGAGGAAATTGCCAACGTGATAGAACGTCGGGATGGTATCGTAGGGAGGTGTGAACAGCCTGCCCGGCTGGTCCGTGGGATAGTAGCCGTGGTCGGTCAACACGGACGACTGGTCGCCGCCGCCGCCGCCACCCTCGGCCTGGCCGTTGTAGGTATCGAGCATCATGAAGATGCCCAGGTCCGACGCCGGCGCGAACGGACGGGGCGAATAGCTGAACTCGATGATGATATCGGAACCGCGGTCGAACTGCGTAACCGGCTTCTCCGCGAACAACCGCATCACCACTTCGTAGCCGCCGATATTTTTCCAGAACACCTGGATGGTATCGGTTCCGGTTGAAATGCTGTCGAACGGCGTGTACGCCACCTCCGTGATCCCGTCATCCTGCAGCGGCTGCCCGCCGAACACGCTCTTCGAGTTCGTATAGTAGTTGACGCCGTTGGGACCGTTGGTGCGGAAGACAACGTTGGAGGTGATATAGTACAGGAATCGATAGCCGCTGTAGTACGGGCCGGCATCGATGTAGAATCGCCCACCGCCAAAGTAATCGGAATTACTGTTGATGACGTGCGCCGTTACGTACTGGTTGCCGACGGCGGACTCATCCTGGGCATGCAGCACGGGAGAGCGAAGAGCAGCAGACAACAGCACCAGGACGAGAAGGGACCAGCAGGTGCGTAGATGTCGCGCCAACGCAGGGGAGCAGTAGATTCGCATGGAGGAGCGAGTTAGTATCGAATTATCCTGATAAGCGTCCACCAACCATTGTTATGGTACCAGGGAAACCGGGATGCACGGCGGGGGATCTCCCCTGCCGCTGCGCCACCGGCTGCTCGGGCTCCGTGAGAGTGCGGAGCTTCATTCGTACGACCGTACGACACGCCGACACCGGCTGCGACGAACCGCCTAGTGAAGATCCATCCGCAACCCGATGAGAATCATGAATGCGTTCAACTTCAACTGCGGATCGCTCACCGCAGTGGTAAACGGCAGCTGGTACAGGAGCCGCGGCCCCGCCTTGATCCGGCGATTGATCGTGAACTCGGCGCCGACGTACGTTACGGCTCCGAACATCACACCGGACTTGTTCGGGATGTCCTGCGCCGGGTACACCTTGGAATAGGGATCGGACGATTCGGTGTCCGGATAGTATACCTCCGCAAGGCCGTAATCCGGGATATCCACGGACTTCGAAAGGATGTTCTTGGTATACTGCGACTTCCCTCCCATCAGCAGTCCGGCGAAAAGACCGCCGCCGGCATAGAGCCACTTTGTGGGATAGATCTTGATGGAGGGCATCGCGAAGAGCGACGAGAAGGATGCCGTTCCCTGATTCTCGAAGTCCACCGGTGCCCGCGCGATCTGCATTTCGCTGGAGCCGACCTTCTGGATGCTCACCGTCTGCAGTTCGTGCGAATTGTACGAGCTGCTTATGCTCAACCCTTGATAGCCAACCAGCGCCTCGAAGCGGATGAACGATGTCAGCGGCGTATCGTAGGCAAGGGCGATGGTGGGGTTGATGCGCGCACCTTTGTCGAACACACCGCAGTCCGCAGTGTAGATGCCGGACTGCCATACGGACGAAAGCCCGATCTCGCCGCCGATACGGGAAAAATCCGTCTTGAACTGCAAAGGGTTATCCTCACCCTGCGCAAGCGCGGGGAGTGCACCGGCGATCGATGCGATCGCCGCGATAATGATCACGAAACCGGACCGGACGTGCGTCATATGTCAATGTCTATAGATGCCAAAACTGGCAAACAGACCCTCATGGAGGGTCTGCCCGTGCAGGACATGCCGCCGCAGCAATGCGCCGCGGCCGTGAAGAGTGGTTGGGGCCGGAGCAGTCACGAGAAATTACTCGATTCTTCCTTGCGCAACTACTGCTTTTCTCCCTTTTTCTCTTCGGACCAGGTTGCCCGGGAGCCACGCCCACGTATGTACATGACCGGTAGGATTCGATAATGTTACAGTCCGACGATCAGCCCAACTCCCCGGCTACGGCAGGGCCGCTCTTTCATGGAGCCCGCGGCCTTGCCGTCAAGGTACTCACACGCATCGAGCAGAGCGACGCCTATCTGGACAAGCTGCTGGAGAACGAACTGGCCTCCGGCGACCTGAACGATGCGGATAAACGCCTGCTCAACGAGCTCGCCACCGGCGTGCTCCGCTGGCAGGCACGGCTGGACTGGGTGCTTACCGGCTTCTATCACGGCGAGTTCTCCAAGTGCATCCCGGTTGTCCGGAACGCCCTCCGCGTGGCGCTCTATCAGATCCTCTATCTGGACCGAATCCCCAACTCCGCCGCGGTCAATGAATCCGTGGAGATCGTGAAGCGGCTGAAGGGGGAGCGTTCCGCGCGCATCGTGAACGGCGTGCTGCGGAGCATCATCCGCAGGATCAACGCCATCACCTATCCGGAACGAACCGAGGATGTGGCCCGCTACCTCTCGATCATGTATTCGCACCCCCTCTGGCTCTCGCGCCGGTGGGTGGCTCAGTTGGGAGAGGAGCAGACGCAGGCCTTGATGGAGGCCAACAACCGGCGGCCGCGGATCGCACTCCGCGTGAACCGGATGAGGACGACAACCGAAGAGCTGCTCTCGGCATTCAGAGAGCGCGGCATCAACGCCGCTCCGTCGGCGTTCGCCGAGGGAGTGATCGTGGCGGATACATTCCCGGGGATCGGGCGCGACCCGCTGTTTCAGGCGGGCATGTACACGGTTCAGGATGAGGGGGCGGTGCTCGCAACGCGCCTGGCGGCCGTACGGCCCGGGATGCGGGTGATCGATCTCTGCGCGGCACCCGGCGGCAAGGCCACCGCGATGGCGGAGGATATGAACGGCACCGGCGAGGTGATCGCCGTGGACAAGTACGAAGCCAAGCTCCGCACCGTTGCCGCGGCGGCCGCGCGCCTCGGGCTCGGCGATGCGATTCATCCCATCGTGGGGGACGCCCGCTCGCTCGCTCTGGAGCCGGCCGATGTGGTTCTGATCGACGCCCCATGCTCCGGACTCGGCGTGCTCGCCAAGAAGCCGGACATCAAATGGAAACGGGAGCCGGAGGATATCGAGGCGATGGTGCCGCTGCAGCGAGCGCTGCTGGAGAACGGCGCGCAGCTGGTGAAGCCCGGGGGCGCATTGATCTACTCCACCTGCACCATCGAGCGCTCGGAGAATCAGGAGATGGTGGAGAGCTTTCTGAAGGATCATCCGGAGTTCCGGCTGGAGCCGGCGGCAGCGCTTCTTCCCGCTGCGGTTGCCGGAAACGGCTACCTGGAGACCTTCCCCCATCGTCACGGCATGGACGGCATGTTTGCGGCCCGCCTTGTACGCCGTGAGCACGAATAGTGTGAACGGTGGCATCATACATAAACGGCGGCACCGGGCATGAACGATGTGGCGCAGCGTGAACGGCTCCCCTGCCGTGGGCGCACGGGGATTTCACGGGCCGGGTCGGCTGCCGAACGAACGGCCGCTGCGTATCGGCGGTGCATGCCCTGCCTACCGTCCTGCATAAACCTGCGCAATGGTACTGTTCTTTATCCTTGTGATTGCCGGGCCGATTGTAGATTTATCGGTCCCGGCAACCTGGTCAACAACTCTTCGATGAAAGCATACACGAATCTTCTGGCGCTCCTGGCGGTGACAATCGTTCTCCTTACCGGATGCGACACCAGCGAGGATCCGCATCTTCTCAACCCACCCCCTCCGGACAGCACGATTGTTCGTGTCATCAATCTGATGGCGACCACCAATGTGGATGTGTCGTTCCCGCTGGTTGGGCTGACAAGCGGGCTGGGGCCGTTGCAGGCCTCGGACTTCCGCAAGGTGTGGATCCCCGAACAGACGGTTCTGCTTGCGCATCGCACGGACCGGCCGCGCGTTGATACGCTCTTCAATCAGACGCTCCCCAAGGGCTCCTATGTGGATTATCTCGTCTTCAACCGGAACGATACCGCGGTGCAGATGATCCGGCTCGGCCTCGGGAAGCAGGAACAGCTGGATCTCACCGCCAACAAACTGCGCCAGGTATCGTTCATCAACGCCGTGCAGGACTCCAGCTATTTCGTGAAGGTTGGCTGTATCAGCGGCGAGACGCTGTTCCCACAGACCTCGTTCGCGCAGAGCCCGCTCACGGTTCAGCTCACGCAGGATGAGATTTCGATCTATCTCTTCAGCGCCACCGATACGCTGCAACGGGCTCCGCTTGCCTCGGCGCGCGTGGCGCTCACCAACGGCGCCACTCCCTATCTGAGCACATACATCATCGCGGCGCGCCAGGGCGCCGGCGTGGGGCTGTTCATTGCGCGTGCGGCCAGCGGCACCGGAGCGCTTCAGCCGGCACCGCCGGAGACGCGCACCACAACCGATGTGGAGCTGCTGAACGCGTTGAGCGGCAACACCCCCGTATCCGTTGCGCTGGACGGAACCGGCAGCACCATCGTGAACAATCTGAGCCCGCTTGTCGCCTCCCCCGCCGTGCAGGTTGATGCATGTGTGAATCCGTTGGGGGATTCGCTGGTGATTACCCCGTCCGGTTCGGGCAGTTTCAAGACCCCGGTTCATCTCACGGTGGGCGGGCGAACGCTGGTGGTGGTGTACGGCGATTCCGCCGGCAAGTATGCGGTCACACTGGACCGCTCCATTCCGGCGATCAGCGACAGCAAGGCGCACATTCGCGGCATCAATGTCTCCTCCAGACTCCAGCGCGCCTCCATCTCCTTCGGCGCCGGCGCCCCGGAGATCATCCCGGCGGACTCGCGTCCGTTCGGGACGCTCGCGTTCGGCCAGACTACCGGGTATGTGGACATCCCCGCCGGGCTCTATCCGCTGATGCTGAGCAATGAGCAGACCGGAACCTATGTGATGGGAGGGATCGAGCGGCTGGATGCAGGTTACTACACCATCGTGGTGGCGGATGAAGGGGGCACGCCGAGCCTGATGATTGTCCGGGATGACCAGACAGGTTCCGCATTGCACGACGTGGGGACACAGGGCGCGCGGGGCACGTTCTTCAATCTGATGCCGGATGCTGACGCCACGTTCACCATCGGCTCGCAGACGCCGCGCGCGCTGGCCTACAGCTATGTCTACAGCACGGTGTTGCCGTTCACGGTTACCAGCATCACCTCGAACGCCGGGAGCGTGACGATCGATCCCTCGGGCGGCGGGTATCTGATCGGTACAACGGGCTCGGGGGGGAACAACTCCATCCTCGCGATTCGTTCCTCCAACACGCCCTTCACTCCAACGCGGGCATCCATCCGCTTCCTGAACATCGTGCCGAACGGCAAGCAGCTTGCCGTTCGCCTGGACTCCGCAACCAGTACCCCGATCGATACGCTTTCCTACGGTGTGCCAAGCCCGGCACGCGAATACGACGAGCGCCAGTACTCCGTGGTCTTCACCGCTCCGGGAGACACGTCCACGGTTCTCGCCCGCTCCGACGGCGTTCAGATCAGCAAGGGCCGGCGGTACATTCTGGTGGTTGGCCCGCAGCGCACCGGGTCCACGGCCACGATGCCGTATCAGACGCTTTGGATTCAGGAGTAGCCCTGGCGCCAGGGTTGCGCAATGCGGAAGGCGACGTGGGGTGGTTGCGCACCCGCACGCCTGCGCAGGCTCCTGCGCCATGCGGGTGGTTGAGGAAATTTGCAGCGGCAGAAGTAGTCCCGGCCCGTTTCCGGACCGCCTCCATACCGCCGGGCCTCATCCATGCGGACAGGCCCGTTCACACCGGTATTACCGCACGCAGCCGTTCCGGCGGCAGGCATCAGATCCGGCGGCACCGAAGCGGGCGGCATGCATCACTACTCTCCCTCCTCCCGTTTCAGTTTTTCGCGCAACCGCGCCGCCACACGTTCGGTGAAGCCGTGATCGTTGCTTGCCGTTGGTTCATAGGCGCACCCGGCAACCATCGTGATGCGATCGTTCGGATCGTGCGGGCGAAGCGTCCACGTCCACGAGCCGATGACGCATACTCATCCGCACTATCCCGATATTCATCATCGGCACAACCACGCGTGAACAATCGTCCGTCCCCGGTGTTGATCATTTGAACGGTCACACCCAGGTGATTGCATGTGCGGTTGATACCACGAGCCGATTCACTACGGGGCTACACGACATGATCGGGCGCCTGCACGCACGGATGAGCCTCATCGCCATGCTCCACCTGAATAGTGACATGCCCGATGCCGAACTGGTGTTCCAGATCGTGACGAAGCCGGGCGAGAAATGCATCCGGCGGTTCGTTGCCGGGCATCACCAGATGCGCCGTCAAAGCATTTTCTGTCGTGCTCATCCCCCAGATATGAAGGTCGTGCACCTCGATGACGCTCGGCACCTGCCGCAGATACTCCTCGACGGCAACCCGGTCGATCCCCTCCGGCACTGCATCCATCGCCAGATTGAAGGACTGCCGAAGAAGGCCCCATGTGCCGATCGTGATCACGATGGCAATCGCAATGCTGACGAGAGGATCGAGCCAGAGCCAGCCGGTTGTTGCGATCACCAGCCCTGCAATCACCACTCCGAGCGCCACCGCAGCATCGGCAGCCATGTGGAGGAACGCTCCGCGAATATTGAGATCGTGCTTCCTTCCGCGCATGAAGAGCAATGCGGTCAGGGTATTGATCACGATACCAACAAGTGCGACCCGGATCACGGTTTGGATTGCCACCGGCTCGGGACGCTGAAGGCGGCCGAACGCTTCCCACGCGATCGCGCCAACGGCAACGAGAAGCAGCGTCGCATTGAGCAGTGACGCAAGAATGGAGGAGCGGCGAAAGCCATAGGTGCGCCGTTCGGTTGGTACCCGGCGGGCAAGAATCGTTGCTCCCCATGCCAGCAACAGCCCGAACACGTCGCCGAGATTATGCCCCGCATCAGCTACAAGAGCAATCGAGTGCGCGATGATGCCGTAGGTTGCCTCGACGCAGACGAAAAGAAAATTCAACGTAATGCCGATGGCGAATGCATGCCCGAACGATGCCGGTGCATGCGCATGTCCCGGCGCATGGTCATGTGCATGATGATGTCCGTGTCCCATTTCGTTATCCCTGTCGCTTATTGCATTGAAGACCTTCAGCGAATTGCCTGCGTGCCATGCCGCATCCGGCCGCCGGTTCGGGTATCATCTACTTCGACAGAATCAGAAACTCAATCCGGCGATTCAACTGCCGCCCTTCCTCGGTAGCATTGGACGCCACCGGGCGACTCATCCCGAAGCCGAAAGTCGGCAATCGTGCTGCATCGATTCCCTTGTGTACGAGGTAATCCCTGACGCTCTCCGCCCGATGCTCCGAAAGCGCGCGGTTCAGCGGCTCGGCGCCGACATTATCCGTATGGCCCTCGATGCGCAACGTCATCTGCGGCCGCGCCTGGAGCAGCTGAGCGATGTAGTCGAGCTCCGGATGCACCTGGAGATCGATCTGATAGGAGTTCGTGGCGAACAGAATATCCTTCAGCAACAACCTTCGGCCAACCTCTGCAACGGCAATCCTCCGTCGCTGCGCGGGCTGCCCTACGGACATCCGAACCTCCACCGTGAGCGAATCGGGCATCATGTAGTACGCGGAGCGAAACGTCGCGATGTAGTGCGGCGTCATCAACGTTGTGAATGAGTTGAGAATGCTGGAGAACGAGTTCGTCATATCGAACCATGTTCCGCCTGTCGCCGATGCGATGGACTTGTAGCCCGGCACATCATCCGGCGCGACGCAGAACGTCTCCATCTGATTGAGATTCATCGCCTGTGCGATTGTCTCGGTCGTGTACTGTGTTGTGCCGTCGCCGCTTTCGCCATCCTGATGATACGGCATGTCGCTTATGATGATCGCGCAGCGGTTCGCGCTCGGCCGGAAATGCAGCAGCGTGGCGGCCGCCAATCCTTCCAGCGCGTTTTCCTTCATATCGCCGCCGCCGGCTGCCTGTACCCCCCTGATCCATGAAGCGAACGTCGCTAGGTCCTCCGTCGGCTCATGCCGTGCAACAATCGTATCACCGAATGTGATGAGCCCGACACGATAGCTGATTCCGCTGGTGGCTAGTCTCTCGCAGAATGCGCCGATGCTCTCCTTGATGCCGATCATTTTGCCCCGCATGGAGCCGGTGACGTCGAGTACGAACACGAAGTCGATCGGGATTCGGTTCTCGCTCGTCACCTTCGTAAGGCTCAGCAACTGTACCGCCGAATCGTTTTCCAGAATCACAAGGTCTTCCGGGCGCAGACCATCCACGGCAACGTTGGCGGTGTCCAGCAGATCGAAGGCAATACTCAACACCGGATAGTGCCCGATATCGATGTTGCGTATGATCACGTGATTGGTTGTGTCGCGCGTGCGGACCACGGTGCTTGCTGCGCCGGCTTGCTGGGGGGTGCCGTCGGTCGGCGGCTGCGCATACCCGACCGAGAACAGGAACAGCAGCGCTGTACTCACCACAATCGCGATGTTCCATCGCAATCGTATGATGTTCCGTCTATGATATGAGGTTCGAGTATGCGGCATGGTCGAATATGGTCGACGCTGTGTAGAAGAGAGGGGCCCGGACGCATTCAAGTTACCATACCTGAGCAATATTCGTTCGTGCAATCGTCCTGCCACCTGTCAATTAACGGTAAATGTTTTGTGCGAATTGCATGCAATCCTCGTAACACCAGATTACACATGGCCAGCATGAAATGCTTGCGGTCGTCGATGATGCAGGCGTATCTTTGCGCGCCC
The DNA here is from genome assembly GCA_035549015.1 of Kapaibacterium sp. (SeqCode). Taxonomy (GTDB): domain Bacteria; phylum Bacteroidota; class Ignavibacteria; order OLB7; family OLB7; genus JAFDZV01. Next base: position 35,520 of record DASZRW010000099.1, on the reverse strand, counting down.
TGTAGAAACAGCAGGGCGCCCGTGCGGTCATCCTGCCATCCGGCTCCCGCCTGCACGTCCCACGATTTAGATATTGATGTTCCAATGGACGGTAGTAGTAGTAGTACGACACATAGAACGCACACATGCGTTGCGACAATGTTCGGCACAGGGTTATTCCCTCTGACGGCTGTCCGATAGTGTTCAGGCCCGGCCTGTCCGCATGATCCGGCGCCCCGGTGGAAATAGTCCACGGGGCTTTTTTGTTCCCGGCCCCGTTGTCGCTTCGCGCCAGCACCGGGAGAACAGACATGCGACAGATTTTTTCGATCTGGAAGGACCGGGACCGTTTCTCGTTCGGACCAGCGGACATCGCAATCGTGATTGGCGCCTTCGGGCTGCTGGCATTGCTTGCACGTGTCAGCGCCGGTGCGTTCATCAGTTTCATTCCACCCGACGTTGTACCGAGCGTTTCGCTCGATCCCGCCGCACTCCCCTATTACGTTGCGCGTTCGGCGCTGCGGATGTTCATCGCGCTTGGATGCTCGTTGCTCTTCACGATGGTGTACGGCTATATCGCCGCGCATAATCGCCGGGCGGAACGCGTGCTCATTCCGTTGCTGGACATCCTGCAATCCGTGCCGGTGCTGGGCTTCCTCTCGGTCACGGTCACCGGCTTCATCGCACTCTTTCCCGGCAGCCTGCTCGGCCTGGAGACAGCATCGATCTTCGCCATTTTCACCAGCCAGGCATGGAACATGACATTCTCGTTCTACCAGTCGCTACGCACTCTGCCGCGCGAACTGGACGAGGTGACCTCGGTGTATCGTCTGTCGCGGTGGGAGCGATTCACACGCCTGGAGGTGCCGTCGTCGATGATCGGGCTGGTCTGGAATTCGATGATGAGTTTCGGCGGAGGATGGTTCTTTGTAGCGGCCAGCGAGGCCATCAGCGTACTCAATGCAAAGTATACGCTTCCGGGCATCGGCGCGTACGTCACGCTTGCGGTTGAGCGGCAGGACATGCGGGCACTTGCGTACGCGCTCCTTGCGATGGCACTGCTCATTCTGCTGGTGGATCAATTGTTCTGGCGACCGCTTGTTGCATGGGCGGAGAAATTCCGGCTCGAACTCAGCACCGCCGATGCCGGGCCCACATCGTGGCTGCTCAACCTGATTCGAGCCGCGAGGCTGCCGCGATTCATTGCACGGGTCACCGGTCCCGTGCGGGGCTGGCTGGATCGTATTCTCTCGCGCGTCACCGTTCAGCGTTTACACCACCGGGAGCGCTCGGAGCGCAGCGAACGCGTGATCGACATCATCTACAACGCGCTGTTGCTGGCGCTTGCAGCAACATTGTTCATGCTGGGCGGGCGCTTCGTGCTCAGCGAGGTGAGCATCGGCGAAGTCGGCACGACAGTGTTGCTCGGGCTTGCGACGCTTGGCCGTGTCATTGTGCTTTTGGTTTTCGGCACCATCATCTGGACACCGGTTGGAGTGGCAATCGGATTCAGCCCGCGCCTTTCGCGGTTTGCCCAGCCCGTGGTGCAGTTGCTGGCGTCGTTCCCGGCCAATTTTCTTTTCCCGTTCGCCACGCTCTTCTTCATTCGCACCGGAATCAGCCTGAACTGGGGGGGCATTCTGTTGATGTCGCTCGGCGCACAATGGTACATCCTCTTCAATGTCATCGCCGGTGCCATGAGCATTCCAACCGATTTGCGCGAGATGTCGCGCAACATGGGTGTGCGCGGATGGCTTCTCTGGCGCACCGTGATTATTCCCGGAGTATTTCCTGCGTGGGTGACCGGCGGAATTACCGCGGCGGGCGGAGCATGGAACGCCAGCATCGTATCGGAGATCGTGACATGGGGAAGCACGACGCTTACAGCCACGGGACTCGGTGCGTACATCGCACGGGTAACCGAACATGGCGACTGGCCGCGCATTGTGCTCGGCGTCGGAACGATGAGCGTCTTCGTCGTGGGATTCAACCGCCTGCTCTGGCGGCGGCTGTACCGTCTCGCGGAAACAAGATACCGGCTGGGATAGCACCTGAAACTCATTCGTGGAGGATGAATAATGACAACGACAACCGTCAATAACGATGTGATGCTGAGCGCCGGGCACGTCACCAAGCGTTTTCCGCTGCCGGAAGGGAACGGTGCGTTCACCGTGCTCGACGACGTGAGCATCACCGTGCGAACCGGCGAGGTGGTGGCGCTGCTGGGACGAAGCGGGAGCGGAAAGAGCACCCTGCTTCGCATCCTTGCCGGTCTGATCCCGCCGACAAGCGGCGAGGTGATATCGAGCGGCAAACCGCTTGACGGACCGAACCCCGACGTGGCAATGGTGTTTCAGAGTTTCGCGCTGCTGCCGTGGCTCACGGTGCAGCAGAACGTGGAGCTTGGGCTGCATGCGCGCGGCGTCGATCCGGAGACACGGCGAACCCAAGCGTTGAAGGCGATCGACATGGTGGGCCTCGATGGATTCGAGAGCGCATTCCCAAAGGAGCTTTCCGGCGGCATGCGGCAGCGCGTCGGGTTCGCACGAGCGTTCGTCGTCCAGCCGAACATCCTCTTCATGGACGAACCGTTCAGCGCGCTCGACGTGCTGACCGCCGAGAATCTGCGCAGCGAAATCGGTTCGTTGTGGCACACCGGAACGTTCCCCGCACGCAGCATTCTCATCGTGACGCACAATATCGAGGAATCCGTAATGCTCTCGGACCGAATCGTCATCCTCGGCGCAAATCCGGGTATCGTGCGCGGCGAGATTCCCGTCAACCTTCCGTGGCCGCGCGACCGCAGCCATCCGGAATTCCAATCGCTGGTGGACCATATCTATGCGGTGATGACGAATCCCGGCATGCCCGTGACGATGGAGACCCCGGTATTGGTGCAGGAGGCGAAGCCGATGGAATCCGAATCACCGTATCGCCGGCGGCTGCCGCATGCGCGGGCGGGGGGCATCAGCGGCCTGCTGCAACTGCTGGTGGAACGCGGCGGCGCTTCGGAAATCGCTTCGCTCGCCGGAAGCCTGCATATGGATGTCGATACGATGCTTCCCACGCTCGATGCCGCTGTAATGCTCGGGTTCGTCGAGATATCGCGCGGCAGGATTTCCGTGACGCCGGATGGCCATGATTTCGCCGTCGCCGATATCCTTCGTAGCAAGGAACTGTTCCGGCAGCATGTGCTCGATCGCGCTCCGTTGGTGCTGGCGATATATGAAACCCTCATCACCAAGCACGACGGCGGTATGCGTGGGGATTTCTTTGTCGATTTTCTCGACGAACATTATTCAGACGAAGAGGCGCGGCGCCAGTTCGAGACAGCAGTGGATTGGGGACGCTATGCCGAACTGTTCGAATACGATGCCCACGAGGATTGGCTGTCACTCGCTACCTGAGCCGGACCCGTAGAGCACACCTGTCAGCACTTCACACTAAAACGGAGAGCAACATGAAGATCCTCACATATCTCTTCATCCTCTGCCTGCCGTCGGCGATCATATTCGCACAGAGCCGGACGGCCGATAGTGACACGGCGACCTCGAAGGCATTGTGGAATCTGCACTTCCAACAGACTGTCATCATTCAGGGACATCCCGATATCCATGCTGCATATACCGGCGCCAACAGCCTTTCGCCGGAGGGCGAGAGCAAGACATCGCTCACATCGACATTATTCGCGGGCTGCCGGTTGTGGCCGGGTGCGGAGTTATACGTTGATCCGGAAGTATCGGGCGGAAGCGGATTGAGCGGAGCGGTGGGCGCTGCCGGATTTCCCAACGGCGACGCCTATCGCGTCGGAAGTCCCAGCCCCACGCTCTATCCCGCACGCCTGTTCCTCCGGCAGACAATAGGTCTTGGCGGCGGCCGCCTTACGTTGGATGACGGCCCCAACCAAATCCAAACGACGGTGGATTCCAGCCATATCGTGATCACGGCTGGAAAATTCGGCATCGCCGACATGTTCGATAACAATACGTTTTGCCATGATGCGCGTGTGCAGTTCATGAACTGGTCGCTGATGGATTATGGCGCATGGGACTATCCCGCCGATACGCGTGGCTATACATGGGGCGTCACAGCCGAGTACCATCGCCCCGGATGGGCGGTGCGGGTTGCAGGAGTTCTCGAACCAACGGAAGCCAATGGCCCTGAAATGGATCTGCATGTCGCCGACGCACACGGGATTGCCCTTGAGGCCGAACGGAGCCTTGCGATGTTCGGACATGACGGTGTGATCCGCGTTCTCCTGTTCAGCAATGCAACGCATGCGGCCAGCTACCGCGAAGCAATCGACGAGGCCCATGACTCGCTTCAACTGGCAACGCTGCGACGCTATGGGCACTCGAAGAGCGGGTTCGGCGTGAACATCGAGCAAGGTATTTCGGATGACGCGGGCGTGTTCCTCCGGGCGAGTTGGAACGACGGCCGCAACGAGACGTGGGCGTTCACCGAAATCGATCGCTCGCTGAGTGCCGGGATGGTGGCGAACGGTACATTGTGGAGGCGTCCCGGCGACCGGCTCGGCGTTGCTCTCGTGGTCAATGGATTGTCGGACGATCATGCGGAGTATCTACGGCGTGGCGGATACGGCTTCATCATCGGTGACGGTGCGTTGAATTATGGGGCGGAAGCAATCGCCGAGGCGTACTATCTCTTCCAGATCACTGATGCGATTTCGCTGACAGGCGATTATCAGTTCATCAATGATCCCGCCTATAACAAGGATCGCGGACCAATCCACGTATTCGCACTGCGTGCCCATATCGAGTTCTGATCCATGGTCGCGGTCTCCTCGCGGCGAGAGCATCGTTTCCGACGACATGATTGCATCAAGAGCCGGGTGAATCCAACAGGAGCTATCATGAAGACGAACGGATCATTCCGCAGCCGGGATACCGGCGATAGCCGCGAGGTTCGACAGCATGATCGGAGCACGGGAACGCACGGAAGCCGGAGCATTACCGTGTCGATCTTCATTGGCGTGGGCAATGTTCTCGTGGCGACTGCATTGCCCCTGCTGTACGTGAAGCAGCCGCACCATCCTCCGGGAACAATCGTGTTCGTGCCGGTCATTGTTCCGTTCTTCGCCTTCATCTTTACGATGTTGATTCGGCAACGATGGACGCTGGCGATCAACCTCGTTATTCTGGTGTATTACTGCTGCGCCATCATACTCTATCTGTCCAATTGACCACGTTGCCCCGTCCGCTGAAGAGCTATCCAAGGAATCAGACCCCGAGTGTACGGAAAACTTCCGCAGGGGTCACAAGTCAATTAATGCCCTCCGGAAGGATACGCCGCCGCATTCCCCTCGCCTGCAGCCTACGGCACCACGGCCACCTTCTGCAGCTCCGAGGTGAAGGAGCGTCCATCGGAGGCGGTTCCCTCCACGATGTAGAGATAGATTCCCGGCACCACCCGCTCGCCCGCGTCGCCGATGCCGTCCCACGCCACGCCGCCGTTCCCCTCCACCTCATCCAGAGTCCGAATCAGCTTGCCGGACTGCGTGAAGATCCGCACGCGCGCAATCCGTGTAAGGCCGGCAAAGGTGACGCTCCCATCCCTGAGAAGCGAATAGGGCTGCGGGTATGCCGTCGGGCGGTCCAGGTTCGCCGCCGTGATGCTCAGCCCCACGATGCTTCCGGCGCCGTCGTTGATCAATCGCCCGTCTGCCGATCGCACGTCGGTGATGGTGATGGTGTAGAGCCGCCCGAAGGCTCCAACCGGATAATCGCCGCGCAGCACAAGCAGCACGCGGTTCGGATTGGACGGATCGGTAAGCGCGCTCGCGAACGTTCCTCCGGGCGCCATCACGTAGTGTGCCACGGTCCAGGCCGTGACCGGATCCACCCCTGCGTTGAAATCGATCGCGATGGTGTCCCGGGCAAGGAGCAGCGCCCGCGTTGCAATGAAACGTTCCCCCGGCAGTTCGCCCGCCGGCATGCGGATGCCCGCGGTCGCGAATGAGTCCGCCGGCGTATCGAACAGGTCGCGCAGCATCCACGATGCCTGCACCAGGAGCGAGTCGCCGGAGGCCGGCCGGCTCAGCGTGACGATGAAGCTGTTCGCATCGGCCGCAATCACTGTGGCGGCATAACGTTCGGTGCCGTCCGGCGCGGAGCGGATAACGAACGCTCCCGGCCTGTAGAGAATGCTCTTCATGGGAGCGCTCATCACAACCCGCATGGCGGCATCGCTCACGGCCTCGACACGCACCACGTGCGGCGGCGCGTGCGTGAAGACGAGCACGGCGCTGCTGAGCAGGCTGTCGTTCGGATCGAGCGCGGTGTTCCGTGCGGTGACGATGTAGTAGTAGAACGTCTCCCGCTGGAGTCGCGCGCCGGAACGCGCAACGAATCCGGTGTCACGGATCGCGGTACCGGGCGTGCGCGCAACGGAATCGAAGTGGATTACTCCGGAGCTGCCGTCGCGCACCCCGCGATAGAGCGTATAGAACTCTGTTCCCGGTGAGGCATTCCACTCCAGGAACACGGTGGAATCGTTCTCCGCCCATCCCTGGAACCCGGCCGGCGCGACCGGTCCGCGATAGGTGGAGTTGATCTGATAGAAATGCGTCAGCGAGCCGTCGCCGATCCCGAGCTCCGGAACGCCGTCGCCATCGATGTCCGCGATCAACGGACGGTTCGCGATCGCCCCCTCCGTGTACCAGAGCGGACGCATCGTCCCGAGAGCGGCGTCCCAGGTCAGCACATAGAGATTGGGATAGAAGGCCAGGACCACCTCATCTCCCGGGTGCGTATCCAGTTGGCCGGCCGCAACGCCACTGAAGAGAAGGAACGGTAGCGTGGGACGTACGTAGGCGATGCTGTCGCGCCAGATCATGGTGCCGTTGCCGTCGTTGTCGAACCGGAAGGCCTTCACCGTCCAGAGCGGCGGAGCGTAGGTGTGCGCGGCGTCGAGCCCGGTGCGGGCATGATAGGCAACGATCGCCTCCGCCCTCCCGTCGCCGTCCAGATCGGCGGCGGCAACGAACTCGCTCCCGCCCTCGCCATCGTTCACATCGGTCCACATCGCTCGATACGAGCCGTCGCCGTTGCGCTTGTAGATCGTGAAGTCCGCATCGTCGTCACCAACCAGAATGTCCGGAACGCCGTCGCCGTCGAAGTCCGCAACCTGGGCCTCCGGCGGACCATACTTGTTCCGCGAATCGCCGGCTGCCGGCGGCGTGGTGTTCGCAAGCGTGGCAGTTCGTACAAGCGCATCACCCTGAACGCGGGCAACGTAGTAGTACGCCGGATCGGCATCGCCGTTGTCCGTCCGCGCAAGCACCTCGTCGCGCCCGTCGCCATCCAGATCGTGCAGGCAATCGGCCCAGAAGTCGCCCGACGTGGTATCCACCAGCATCGGGTGTGCCAGCAGGCCCGAGCCCGGCGCCGTCTGCGAGTAGAGCGCACCGGCCCCGCCGGCCTGCAGAAGCAGTTGATGAAGGCCGTTTCCGCCAACATCGCCGAACGACCGGGGGATCCACTGCGCGGCAAGCGAGTCGCGCGGCACGAACCCCCTGCCATTGAAGGAGTAGATCACCACGGGACCATAGGAGCCATCCACGAATCGGTTCATCGCAACACAGGGCCTGCCGTCGCCGAACAGCTCCGGTGCCCGGTTCACCATGAAGCCGTACGGAAGCGTGTAATCGCGCGCGGCGAGCGTGGTCATCGGGAAGGCTTCCTGTTCCCGTACGATGGAGAGCGGTGCGGCAGGGGACCCGATCAGCGTGGTGTCGCCGGCGCGGGAGCTCAGCTCGATGTAGGCGTCGTAGGGCCGGCCGCGCTCCATGTCGTCGTTCGTGAGGAACAGCACGTGATTCTCCTCCCATCCGGAGAGCTCTGCCTCGTTGGCCACCGGCAGATACTGCGCCCCCGTCACCCCTGCCGGACGCAGCCATACGCGCAGCAGGGAGGGCTGCTCCGTCGTCGCCGTGATCGCAATCGCGCGCTGCTCGAAGCGCCACACATTCCGAACTGCGTAGGAGGCGATGGCCGGCCGCGCGGCGTTCAGCATCATCCGCACCCGCCGCTCCGTGGCATGCCCGTTGGCCTGCCGTACCGCGAGCCGGAGCGTATAGACGCCGCTCGCATAGCCGGCGGCGCTGAACCGGGCGAGCGTATCCCCCACAACTCCCTGCGTCCGCGCCGGACCAAGCGCGGTCCAGCTTTTCGGATCGTCCCCCGCCCCGATAAAGACCTGCCACGAGTCCAGGATCGGCGAGAACGCGGAGCCGATCACCGCCACCGTGTCCGTTCCGTTGATGCCGGCATCCCCCTGCGGCGATTGAATCGCCACCGCAGGCGGGCCGGGGAACTCCACGGCACGGCGAACGTTCAGGCGCCCGGCGCCGAACTCGATATCCCATCCGTTTCTTCCCCGATCGTCCGCGCTCAACTCCAGTGCCGCGCGAATCTCGTCCGGCCGCCATCCCGGATGCCGGGAAAGAAGAAGTGCTGCCGCGGCCGCAACGCAGGGCGCGGAGAACGATGTGCCGCTCACGCTCTTGTAGGTGCCGTTGCGCGCGGTGGTGAGGATGTCGTTCCCCGGCGCCGTCAGCGAAAGCTGCGAGCCGTAGCTGGTGAACGGTGCCAGGTAGTCGTTCCGATCGGAGGCCCCAACGGCGATCACCTCGGGAAAGCTTGCCGGATAGTGTGGATCGATTCCCCCTTCGTTGCCGCTGGCCGCCACCACCACCACACCTCGCTGATAGGCATAGCGGATGGCATCGTGCAGAAGGGGCGACGCATAGTAGTCGCCGAAACTCAGATTCAGCACGCGAACGCCTCGCTCAACGCCGTACACGATGGCCGCGGCAATGTCATCGTCCTCCGCATCGCCGCCCGCGTCGAACGCCCGGAGTGGAAGCAGCCGGCAGCCGGGTGCGAGACCGGCGATGCCGATCCGGTTGTTGCGCCGGGCGGCTATCACGCCGGCCACATTGGTCCCGTGCCCAAGCTCATCGTCGGGAACGGGGTCGCGCTCGCTCCAGTCACCGGCATTGCGCACCGTCTGGTCCACGAAGTCGTAGCCGGCGACATCGTCCACGAAGCCGTTCCCATCCTGATCGATGCCGTCCAGATCGCCGCTCACGCCGTTGCGGCGTTCCGTTGAAGGCCAGGGATCGAACCGGCCGTTGCCGTTGATATCCTCCGCGCGGTTGATCGCCACCGCCCCCTGGAGGTCCGGCTGGCCCGGATCGATACCGGTATCCACCACGCCGATGATCACACTGCTGTCGCCGGTGGTGATATCCCACGCTCCCTCCGCCTCCACCCGCGCAAGGGCCCACTGCTCGGCATAGAGCGAATCGTCCGGAGCGGCGTCGATGTGGTAGCGATGATTCTCGAATGCGGACTCCACCAGCGGCGACCGCCGCAGCGCTGCGAGCCATACGGTTGCCGAGGGCCCCGACGTCTGAAGAACCACATAACGGTCCAGCCCGGTCGCGGCCAGCGGGGAGCGCGCGTTGGAGGATGGAACAACCGTCCGCAACGATGGGATGCTTCCGCCGGGAACGGCGGCGGCAAGCGCCTCGCGTGCCGACTTCGGCGTGATGCCGGGAGCAAGACGAACGATGATGGAATGTGACAGGCCCCCCTGCGCTGCAAGGCGCCGGCCGGGAAGCAGCGTACCGAGGAGTGCGGCAACGAGCCCGATGGCCAGTGCAGAACTACGCAACGGACGCCGCTGTGTTGGATTGGAGGGAACGAAGCTAGGGTTCACACGGCAAAGTAACACCGCGAAGGCGGTGCCGCGCAAGGGAACGCCCGCTCCCTCGCAGGGGCCCGGGCAGCCGCGCCGCCCGGCCCTGCACCGGAGATCAGCGGCCCCATGCGCGCCGGACGGCATGGGACCGCTGAATATCTCCGATGCAACTCTTCTTCCCCTCTTACGCCTGCCTGGCGCTGCTGCGCCTGCTGCAGCTACTGCTTCTTTCCGAGCATGCGCATCAACGAGTCATTCTTCATCAGTTCCGAGGCCGGCTTCCACTCCGGCGGTGTCCCGAAACGGGCGGCCGTGATTCTGGAGAAGAACTGCGACGGCGGCAGGTTCTGCGCGCGGATGGTGTCGATGAACCGCAGTTCCGAGAGATCGAAATAGATGCTGCACGGGGCCACGAATTCCCGGCGGTCGTTTCGCCCGGTCATGTTGCCGAAGCGGTCCATTCTGCTCTCGGGAATTCCCAGATCGAGCGCGAGGTACTTCCGGAGGTTCACCTGGCCGGTACGCACGTAATTATCCGGCATCTGATCGAACGGACCGTCGAACCAGTTGTTCGCCGCCGTGTTGAATGCGTTCACACCCACGAGAAGCTTCCGGTTGGTGACGGAATCCATATAGAACACATATTCGGTTCGGTCCCCTTCCACCACATTCGGAGCCACGGGCGTAAAGTCCTCCGGCAGAAAACCATCCTCGTTCAGAATCCAGTAGAGATGCTTCGTTGTCTGATTGAAGATGATTGCGAACCGCAGCCCGGACTCGTCGAAGCAAGGCCCCACATACTGCTCGTCCGGAAGCAGCTTCAGCTTCTTCGGAGGCCGCACATCCTCCTTGAAGAAGTTGAACACAACCCGCTTGCCATGATAGGTGACCGCATAACTGAAGTCATCCTGCTTCTCCACGTTCACGCCGTCCACCGGGCCGAAGGTGTGCGATATCGTGATCGGCTCCTTGCCGCGTCCGGAAAGCCGGTCCTCGTGCACCTGCGAGTATCCGATGCCGATAACACCGCTGTCCAGTTTGTCGGCGGCGAGCAGGAGGGCGCCCGCGTAAGTCTTGCCGCGGATAGCCGTCCGGAAATAATAATAGTTCTCGGACGGGTAGACCGTTACTTCGTCATCCAGCGATTCGAATACCATTCTGAACGCATCGCGAACGCTCAGAAGATTTTCGTTCTGATAGAGACCGTTGATGAAGCTTTCGTTGGTATAGAGGATACCCCGCGGCGGCCGCGGCGACTGCGGCTGCCTGGCGGCGCGTACGAGCAGCACGCCTGCCAAAATGGATCCGCCGATAACGACGGCTGCGAGTGTCATTGTCCGAGCACGACGCATGATGTTGCTCCCTTCGATATCTTGAGCCAATAGGCTGTTGAAGTTCCTGGCGTCCGATGCCGGGCGGCATGCGGCAGAGTTGCGCACGCCGGTTCCTGCAGCAACGGTGAGAATTGTGCCGTCCGGCCGCGGGCACGCATCTGCGGCGCCCTGGCCGGCGGTTCCACACGTCATCGCTCCTACTTCGCGTACACCCCGGCGTAATATCCCTTCGGCACGTTGTACTCCTGCGTGGTAATACGCGCGTAGAAATCGTTCGGCGGCATATGTGCGGCCTTGCAACTATCGATGAAGCGGAACTCGTCTCTGTTGAAATAGACGATGTACGGGGCAACGGGAACGCGCGCGTTGTCGTTGTTGACATAATGGCCGTACTTGTCGATCTGCATTCCCTGGAACTTGTAGTGCTCGTTCAGATAATCCTCCACCTTCACCACTCCCTCCTTCACGTAATTATCCGGCATGTGATCGAACGGACCATCGTACCAGTTATTCGTCAGAACATTTTCACCTCGCGCTCCAACCAGAATCTTCCGATTGTTCACGGAGTCCTGGTAGAACGCCAGTTCCGTGCGATCGCCGATCACCACGCTCGACTTCGGATACGCCGGAGCGAACGTCTCGGGAACGTATCCATCCTCGTTCAGGATCCAGAACAGATGCTTCTTCACCTTGTTGAAGCAGAGGTAGAACCGCAGTCCGGATTCGTCGAATGTCGGGGCAACGAACTCCTCGTCGGCGGTAAGCTTCGCATTCTTCGGCGCGGAAACGGAATCGCGATAGAAGTTGAAGATCACGCGCTTGTCGTGATAGCTGACCTCGTAGCGGAAGTTGTTGATCTTCTTCACCCAGAGGCTGTCGTTCTGCGACATCGTGCAGGAGCTTCCATGCATGCGGAAGTACTTCTGGCGCGAACGCTCCTCCGGCTTGTCGGCATATCCGAACTGGAGGATGCCGTCGTCGATCTTGTGCGCCAGCAGGCCGATCGATCCGCTGATAACCTTCCCGCAGGCCGTAAACTGGAAGTAGTAGTAATTCTCTGACGGATATACCGTTACTTCCGGCTCCAGGCAGTCGTAGACGTATGCGAACACGGCCTTCGGATTGTTCAGGTCCAACGCATTGTACAGTCCGTCCACGTAGGCATTGTTCGTATAGAACGAACGGAGCGGCCGTTGGTTCATGGTTGCCGCGGTGGACGGCTTCAGTACGATATACATGCCGGCCGCGATAATCACGATGGCGACAAGGCCGGTGATTGCCATTCCGGATATGCGGTTCATGATATTCTCCAATTGGGTTGATGGGTCCAACGGCACCGATGCACGGGAAACGGATCTGGCTCGAATTCACGGCATCACGTCCGGGAGGAACCGGGGAGGAACGCGTTGCCTTCCTCCCCGTTCCGTCATCGTAAACATGGGCATGTCCGAACGGCGGCGATCGCTGAGCGCCCCGGCCATGCACTGTTGTTCAATCCTACTTGAACTGGTTTCTCAGGTCGGCCGGAATTCCAACCGTATCGACCGGAGCTTCCTGGTAGAACGTTGCGGTTGGGCCCGTCTCGATGTGCGTACCGTTCACAGGCACGTAGTAGGTGGAAATTCCATCATGCTTCCACACCGAGCCACCATCGCCCGGATTGTAGTACATGGTCTGGTAGGGGCCATTGTCAATATGCCACAGCGTGATATTCGCGGTAGCAAGCTTGCCATCAACCACGTGGAAATCCGTTCCCGGAGGAATATTGCTCGGATCCGGGGAGTAATAGGTTGCCCACGATCCGGTACCGATATGATACCAGTTGGTACCGTTGGCATCGGTGTAAACCGTGATCTTGCCATCGTGCTTCATATTGAACAGACGGCTGTAGGTTGGAATCTTCTCGTGGAACTGAACCGAGTCCGGAGCCTTCACCGTATCCTGCGCCGGGACCTGATCGTTCAGGAGCTGGCGAATGGGTACAGCGTCGTCACCGATCTTGAGCGGAGAGACAACGCCCTTCATGGACGTCATCACGGCCTTCGCACGGTCCGGGTTCTTCAGGAGATTATTGTCAACCGGGCTCGCAACCGAATCGTTGCAGGCGGTAAAGGCAGAGCCCAGGCCCGCAGCGACCGCTGCTGCGGCCACCCACGCAAAAATGCCATTGATCTTCATGGCGTACCTCTTGGTGTTTGTGAGAGCGCGAATTGCGCCCATGTGGGTTAGTTACCAACACTGTCGACAAGTGTCGGAGTTTTCTGATGTCGGGAACGGACATATCGATCCGTCCCGATGCAATTCTCCGGCTGGCACATGTGACCGAGTAGTTCCTACCATGACACACCGCTCCGTCCGTAGACAGAGTTGTGCCGTCGGACCCTGATAGGGACTGTTATTGGAGGGGAAAGCGGTGAGGTGCGCAGAACTGCGAGAGCCTGCCATTGCGTGATCGAGAGATTATCCTTTGAGTGTTGTTACTGGCTCAATGTGGCAACGCGCCATTCCTCCTGCCGCCACAATTCACGCATCTCAACGCAACCGCGCTGAACGCGCTTATATGCCGCGGCCCGGGAACAGCCCAGCTGCATGGCTATCTCGTCCGCCGTATATCCTTCGAAGTGAAGTTGAACGGCCTCGGCCAGATTATTCGAGAGATAGCCCAGCAGCGCATTGTAGGTAAGCAGATCGTTCAGTTCTTCGGCCGGTTCCGCGCCAACGTCGCCATACCGAAGTCCCGTCTGCGAGGATGTGAGCGAAATGCCTTCCTGATCGTGCGCTTCAACAGTTTCGCGAACCCGTACCAACCGTTTCAACGCATGCGCCAACTCGCGCGAAGCGGTGGTATAGATCCAGGAGTAGATTGTACGTGGATTTATTTCGCCGCGCATCGGCCTGTGCTCGTAGAGCCTGCACACGGCTTCCTGCACGGCATCACGAATTGAGTCGAGGGACACGCCGCGGAAACGGTGAACAAGCGAACGGCGTGCAACTGCGCATATGATCTCGAACGATGTAGTGTCCAGCAAGACCGTTTGCGGAACCTGGTAGTCCGCCTCGACAGAGTACTGCATGACCTCTCCTCACGGATACGAGCGCGCATGGCAAACCCTCTCGGCTCACGCCGACAGCGCGTCCGTGCTCCTGAACTCCGTTGGTTGTTGTTCGAGCGGGGGCTCTCTGCTAGGAAGTGTTACTACGGTGGCAAACTTATTTCTTCGGAATCGCCCACTACAGTACATCTTTGTGTACCCGCCAGCCGGGAGCAATTCCTCCGGCGGCTGATCGACGGTGTTTCGAGATCGTAATGCGCACAAATGCGGCATGGCAGGCCGCGGCGGAGAAAATGCAGGTGCCACGATTCCGCAGGATGCCACGAATGCGATGCAGCTTCCGCGCATTACCCAGGGGCGCCGGCCTTGAGCACGCATGCGCATGGAAACAGAATCGGGCGTCCTCTGCTACCGAGGGCGCCCGATGAATGATGCCGCATATGTCGGAATGCGGGCCTAGCGGATCTCCACCGCGAACGGCTGGCAGTCGCACTTGGACTTCAACGCTCCCCTGCCGTTGTTCGCATCCTCCAACGTGGAATAATGCCCCACGACAAGCGCATAGCTCTTCTTGCCGGACGTGTTCAGCTTCGGCAGCGGCGTGGCATTCACCTTCTTCTTTTTCAATTCGGCCGCCCGGGCAATTGCCTGCGGCTTCGTCGGGAACGCTGCCACCTGCAGTGCGAACCACTTATCACTCTTTGCCGCCGCGGCGGGCTTGGCCGTCGCTGTTGTTGCGGCGGCAGGTGTCGCCGTGGCAGGTGCCGTGGCAGCAGCGGGTGTTGAACCGTCGGCCTTCGCCGTATCGGCAACCACCGGTGATGCCGCAGGCTTCGAGCCGCTCGGCGTTGCCGCGGCTGCGCCCGGCTTCGTCCCCTGCCTGGCTGCAGGCGCCGCAGCGCTCTTTGCACCCGGCCTGGCAGCGGCCGTACCCGCCGGCTTCGTCGCCGGCTTCGCGGCAGCAGGCGGCGTTGCCTTCCCGGTGGTCTTCGCCGCAGTCGTGGAGGCCTTCGCAGCCGGTTTCCCGTCGGCGGAGGACGAGGGCTTGGAGGCCGCGGCAGCCCTGGCTCCCGGGGCCGGCGCTGACTTCGACACCCCGTGCGCGGTTCCACTCCCCGACTTTCCCTTCGGTCCGAGCTCCGCAACATCATCGATGGAATGCCATGACTTCACTCCGGCCAGAAGCTCATCCGCGGTTCCCACGAACTGCGAGCCGGCAAAATTCTTTTTCAGCACACCATCCCAGAGATAGGCGGCAAGCGAGTCCCGCTTCTCCGTATATCGCACCACCAGTTGATAGGAGGCCTTCTCCGCCCACGGGCTGGCCGGCTCCATCGCGATCAGTTCCTTGTAGAGCCCAAGTGCGCGATCGTCCGGCGTCATCTCGGCGCGCGCATACATCACGGCCGGGACAAACCGGGCGCTCTTCTTCAGCGGCTCCAGAAGCGCATAGGCACTATCCTTCTGCCCGGCTTCGAAGAGCTGGAGAATCGCCCTGGCCTGCTCCTCCGGATTGGTTTGTGCGCTGGCGGCGGCATAGGTCATGAGCACCCCCGTGCAGAACGCACCGAGGATCGAAAGGAGAACGTTGTTGGGTTTCATCGGAAGCGTCGTGAGTATCAGATGAGTTCGTGTTCGTAGATATCGTATCCATGAACGTGCCGAGGGATGATCCGCTTTGGGCGGCGTCGGCACGATAACCAAGGCGCAACCATTCTGCAGTGCCCGGCTCTGCGGGGCGCGTCAGACCGGGTTTGCCGCCATCTGGAGCGGGATGTACGACGGCCGGCCTTCGCGATCGAGCGGCGCGCCGTGGAGTGTGGCCGCGCTTGCCCGCTGAATCATTACCGGCACATAGTCGCCGATCTGCTGGTCGCTGCGCGTGAACACCACCACCTTGTTCGTATCCGTGCGCCCCTTCCACTCGCGTTCGTCGCGCTTGCTGGGGCCATCCACAAGAATCTCCTCAACCGTTCCCACATGGCGTTGATTGTTCCGATGCGCGATCTCGCGCTGCAGGTCGATGATCTCCGCCAGCCGCCTCCCCTTCACCTCCTCGGGCACGTCGTCTCCCATGGCCCATGCCTTCGTGTTCTCGCGCGGCGAATACTTGAACATGTAGGCACCGTCGTAGCCCACACGCGCAATCAGGTCGAGCGTCCGCCGGTGATCCTCCTCCGTCTCCGTAGGGAATCCAGCGATGATGTCCGTGGAGAGCGATGCATCCGGGATCAGCTCCTGGATGCGCGCCACACGCTCCAGATAATGCTCCACCGTGTACGTGCGATTCATCAGCTTCAGCACACGGTTGGAGCCGGATTGCACCGGCAGATGAATGTAGTTGCAGATGTTCTTCCACGCGGCCATGGTCTCGATCAGCTTGTCGGACATGTCCTGCGGGTGCGAGGTGGTGTAGCGGATGCGGATGGATGGGTCCACCGCGGCAACCGCGGCCAGGAGATCGGCGAAGTCATCCCCTCCGGAGCGGTAGCTGTTCACATTCTGCCCGAGCAGCGTCACCTCGCGGAAGTTGTGGCGCGAAAGCTCCTCCACCTCGCGCACGATCGATTCCAGCGACCGGCTCCGCTCGCGCCCCCGCGTGAACGGTACCACGCAGAAGGTGCAGAACTTGTCGCAGCCGCGCATCACCGAAAGCCACGCCGATATCCCCTCGGTTCGGAGCGGCGTGATGTCATCGTACGTTTCAACGCGCGAAAGCTTTACCGCGAGCCCCTTGGAGCCGGTTCGGGCCTCCTCCACCAGATCGGGAAGCGCACGGTACTGGTCCGGCCCCACAACCACGTCGACAACCGATCCCTCCTGCAACAACTGCTTCCGCAGGCGCTCCGCCATGCAGCCGAGAAGGCCCACCACCAGACCCGGCCTCTGCTTCTTGTAGTAGCTGATATTGGTCAGGCGCCCGTGAATGCGCTGCTCCGCATTGTCGCGGATGGAGCAGGTGTTCAGGAAGATCACGTCGGCAGCGGCGATATCCTGCGTGGGTTCGTAGCCGGTGCCGTTCATCACGGAGAGAACGATCTCGGAGTCCGCCTCGTTCATCTGGCAGCCATAGGTCTCCACGTAGACCTTCCGCACGCCGGCGGCCCGGGCATCGGCGGTGCCGGGCTCTGCATCGACTACCGGAAGCTTCACTGTCTGGGGATCAATCATCTCGCGATCGCTCTCGTTATCGTCATTGCTGCTGGATGCGCCCGCGGCCGGCCGTGTGCGAAATCCGGCTCGCGCCGCATCCGCCACCGCTGCGCGCGGGCAACGCTTTTCCCAATCGTTCGCTGGAACGGCGGCCGTCGGCACGCCGAAACATTCAACTTATCACGGCAACTGTTCGGACGCAATCGCCGCTGATGACGGCTCTGCAGGCGCAGCTGCGAGGCCGCCGCATCCGATCACCCCAACGCAAGGGCATAGCGATCGTACACCTTGCCGCCGCGCTCGGCCCGTCCGGCCGGATGGAATCCCGCCCGCTGGAGAACGCGGTGCGAGCGATCGTTCTCCGGGCGCACCAGCGCATGCAACCCCCTGTAGCCGGCATGCCGGGCCATCATGGCCAGGGCACGGACCGCATTGGTCATCACTCCGGAGTGATCGGCGCTCAGCCAGTACCCGATCTCCGCAGACGGTCTCTCGGCGGACTTGATATCCATGGCGCCCGCCACCGTTCCGCCGGCGTCGCACAACACGAACGGGAAATGCGTCCCTTCACGCCACCCGGCTCTGCACCAGTCCAGGAAGCCGGCGGCGTCACTCTCGGAGTACGGAACGCCCGCACAACGCTCGGCAAACAGGAGATCGTAGATGAGCGGCTGATTGCAGCACTCCACGATCGCCGCAATCGCCTCGGGGCCGCCGACGAACTCCTCATCCACCGGCACGATACGATAGATGCCGCCGGTACGATGATTGATCGGCGGCGGCATCCGTTCCAAAGCCTCACGAAGCAATCTGCCAGGCACGGCGTCTCCCGAACACATGAATCGATGCTTCCAGCCCTCATTCACGTTCAGAGGGCCAGAACGTTATTCGCCTCCCTCCCCGCCAGGCTCCTCCTCCGCCTCCGACGTCTCGATCCGTTCCCGTGGCGGAAGCGATTTCAGGATGGTGGCGATGAACCGGGCATTCCGCCGCAGATCATCCATCGACCCATTGTTCTGAATCACGAAGTCCGCCATCTCCACCTTCCGCTCCGCGGGGATCTGCGCGGCATCGCGGCGCGCCGCCTCCTCCACCGTGGTGGAATCACGCTCTGCGGCTCGGCTCATTCGGATGGCGGGGTCCGCGTCCACAACCACGATATAGTCGAAGCGGCCCTCGCCGCCGCTCTCGAAGATCAGGGCGGCCTCGCAGGCCACGACACGCTCCCCCCGGTCAACCAGCCGCCGGGCCCGAACCCCCTGCTCGGCAATCGTCCGCGGGTGCACCAGCGCGTTCATGGTCTCGAGCTTCGCAGGATCGCCGAAGATCGCGTCGGCCAGGAACCGCCGGTTCAACCGCCCCCCGGCATCGTATGCGGCATCGCCGAAGGCGGTGCGAAGCTCCTCCCGCAGTTCCGGATCGTTCTCCATCAGCTCCTTCGCGATGGAATCGGCCCGCAGCACGGGGATTCCGCACTCCTCGAACACTCCGGCCACGGCGGACTTCCCGGACCCGATCGATCCGGTCAGCCCCACGAGGATGTAGGAATCATTACCCATGGTTCTCCTGCTCCGATGAAAAACGGCGCCGCTGCACGCAGCCGCGTCCGGCGGCACCCGGCACGCCAATCCGGACAAAATAGCTCCGTTGGGCCCCTCCGCCGTTGATTGAAGCCAGCTGCGCCTCCCCGATCCTACAAATTTTTTCATCTGCCGGGCTCCATCGCCTTGTCACGCTGGGAGTCGGCATGTATGTTTGTAGGAACTCGGACCAAATAGGTCGCAGTTTAGGTCAGCCATCCAATTCCCGATGGCGTTCCCGGCAGTGTGATGCTACGGCTCTCCAAGAAGATCGAATACGGGTTGATAGCCCTTCGCCATCTGGCGCTGCTGCCGGACGGGGAATCGGCAACGGCCCGGGAGATCGCGGAGGAGTACGGCATCCCGGCCGATCTCTGCGCCAAGATCCTTTCGCTTCTCTCGAAGTCCGGCCTGGCACGCGCCACCGAGGGGATGCGCGGCGGCTATTCGATTGCCCGCGCGCCGGCTGAGATCTCCGTCCATACCGTGATTCTGGCCATCGAGGGGGAACAGCACCTTACCGAGTGCATGGAGCACGGCAGTTGCGCGTTACATGATCTGTGTACGATCAAGGACCCGCTTCGCCTGCTTCAGGAAAAGATTACCCGCACGTTGACGCAGACAACGATTGCGGAGATGATCGAGCCGATACCGAACGTTCTCAGCCTCCCCGCGCTTTGATCCCCTCGGAGGATGGTTGAAGCTCAAAGTCATTTTTTCTGGATACGCACCAATGAAGTTCCCGATCTATCTCGATAACAACGCAACCACCCGCATGGACCCGCGGGTGCTGGATGCCATGCTCCCGTATTTCACGGAGATCTACGGCAACGCGGCCAGCCGCAATCACGACTTCGGCTGGCAGGCCGAGGCCGGCGTTGAATCGGCTCGCGAGACCATCGCCGCAGCCATCGGTGCCGATCCGAAGGAGATCGTCTTCACCTCCGGTGCAACGGAGTCCGACAATCTTGCGCTGAAGGGAGTTGCGGAGATGTATCGGTCCAAGGGGGACCATGTCATCACCGTCACCACGGAACACAAGGCGGTGATCGATACGTGCAAGGCGTTGGAGCGGAACGGCTTCCGTGCAACGTATCTCCCGGTGGACAGCGAGGGCTTCATTGATCTGGACCGGCTGCGCGAGGCGATCACCGACCAGACGATCCTCGTCTCGGTAATGCACGGCAACAACGAGATCGGAACCATTCAGGATATCGCAGCCATCGGCGCGATCTGCCGCGAGAAGGGAGTGCTCTTCCATACCGATGCAACGCAGACGGTTGGGAAGATCCCCTTCAATGTGGATGATCTGAATGTGGACCTGGCCTCGTTCACGGCGCACAAGATCTACGGCCCGAAGGGCGTGGGCGCGCTCTACGTGCGGAAGAAGAAGCCGCGCGTTCGCCTGGCGGCGCAGATGGACGGCGGCGGGCACGAACGGAACATGCGCTCCGGCACGCTCAACGTTCCCGGCATCGTCGGGTTCGGCAGGGCACTCGAGCTTGCCGTTGCCGAGATGGCACAGGACGACGCACACTGCCGCTCGATGCGCGACCAGTTGTGGAAGAGCCTGCAGGGCCACCTGGATGAGCTGTACATCAATGGTCCGGACCCGCTCCAGCATCCGGAGAAGCGGCTGCCGGGCAACCTGAACGTGAGCTTTGCCTTCGTCGAAGGGGAGGCGATGATGATGGGGATCAAGAACATCGCCGTCTCCTCCGGTTCGGCCTGCACCTCCGCTTCGTTGGAGCCGAGCTACGTGCTCAAGGCGCTCGGTGTCGGCGAGGATCTGGCCCACACATCGATCCGCTTCGGCCTGGGCCGCTTTACCACCCAGGAGGAGATCGACTACACGCTGGACGATGTCACCCGGGCGGTGGTGAAGCTTCGGGAGATGTCGCCGCTGTACGAGATGGCCAAGATGGGGATCGACCTCAAGTCCGTGGAGTGGGCCCATCACTGAGAGCCTGCAACGGCCTGTTGAACTCCCGGGATGCGTTCCCCCCCCGGCGACGGGAAGGAAGGGATGGCGCTGCGATACGGGCGCCGGCCGGGCACGGGCACCGAACAAACCGTGAGCGCATGCAGGAAGTTCGATCCTGCATCGTCACCAGTATCGGATTGACGACAATCGAAATAGTTCGAGAATATCACTCTGGATCATAGCCGAGGAAACAGTCATGGCATATTCGGAAAAGGTCATCGACCATTACAACAACCCGCGGAATGTCGGCACGCTCGACATCAGCGATGAGACTGTCGGGACAGGCCTCGTAGGCGCGCCGGAGTGCGGCGACGTGATGCGGCTGCAGCTGAAGATCAATCCGGAGACCGGAGTGATCGAGGACGCCAAGTTCAAGACATTCGGCTGCGGATCGGCGATCGCATCCTCCAGCTACGCAACGGAGCTGATCAAGGGGAAGACGATCGAGGACGCACAGAACATCAAGAACACGCAGATCGTTTCGGAGCTTAATCTGCCGCCGGTGAAGATTCACTGCTCGGTTCTGGCCGAGGATGCCATCAAGGCAGCGATCGACGACTTCAGGAAGAAGCAGGCGCAGAAGAACCCGAGCGAAGCGGTATCGGCATAAGGTGCCGGCGAATCAATTTTTGCGGATCAGGAGAACAGAATCATGCAGGATGTCATGGTCACCGATGCGGCACCGACCGCCGCTCCCAGCAGCCCTATCGTACTGACGGAGAAGGCCGTTGATGAGGTGAAGAAGATCATGGAAGCGAACAGCATCCCCGAGACCTACGGCCTGCGGGTCGGCGTCAAGGGAGGGGGCTGTTCGGGGTTGAGCTATACACTGGGCTTCGACGCCGAAAAGCGCGAGGCGGACAAGGTGATCGAGCAGGATGGCATCACCCTCTTCATCGATGCCAAGAGTCTCTTCTATCTGATGGGGACGCAGCTCGACTTCACCGACGGCCTGAACGGGCGCGGCTTCGTCTTCAACAACCCGCAGGCCACGAAGACCTGCGGCTGCGGCTCCAGCTTCGGCGTGTAGCACGGTGCCGGCATTCTCGTGCATTGCAGCACTCGATCCATGCTGAAGAAGATTTCCGCCGTCGAGCACTGCAAGGCCGGGTGGCACGCGGCCCGACCCGTTTTCGATAGACGCTGTAACGGCAAGGCGGAGTGATCGACACATTCCGCCTTCGCCATATGGTGCCGGCCGCACGCGCCGGCCTGTCCCCCTCACCCCCGAATGCAAAGCCCGGGTGCGACCGATGGACGATCTGCACAGACCCAAGCTCAACAACGATCCGGGCTTCGACGCCGATCCGAACTACGACGTGCTGGTGGACAAGCTCCACGCCCGCACGGTGGAACGGAAGGTGATCTGGGAACTCGGCGACGAACCGGACGAGTACGTGGCAACGCTTCGCGGCAAGGCGACGTTCACGCTGCGCCGCATCAAGGAGAACTACAAATACGTTCTGACGATGCGGAACGAGACCGGCGAGGTCGTGTTCCGGATCTCGCACGACAACCTCGAGGCGTCCTCCAGCGAGGCGCTTCTTCGGCTCTACAAGCTGGCCGAACGGATCGCGAAGCAGATCGATGACGAGGTGAACAAGGCGATCGATCTGCTGGACGACCTTGGCGACGACGAGTGAACGAAGCCGCAATGCAGCGCCGCGCGCGCTCCGCACGGGCCGCAGGCGCACCGGTTTCAATCGGGGGGTGAATCATGGAGACTGAAATGAGCGCAGGAACACCGGACGATTATTTCGCGTTCATGGGTATCGACCACGAACTGCTGATCGATACCAGGATGCTGGAACAGCGCTACTTCCAGCTGAGCCGCGACTTCCATCCGGACTTCCACACGGACGCGAGCGAGGAGGCGCGGCAGGCCAGCCTGGACAACTCCAGCATGCTCAACCGTGCATACCGGACGCTGAAGGATCCCTACGAGCGTGCCCGCCATCTTCTTGCGCTGGAGAGCCGGGATGTTTCCGAGGCCCAGCGCAGGCAGATCCCTCCCTCCCTGCTGATGGAGGTGATGGAGATGCAGGAGACGATCGCCGAGGCCCGGCACGGCGGGCGCGATGCCGATCCGGAACGCGCGGAGGCCCTCCGCGGAATTCACGAACGCCTTCAGACAAGGTTGAACAACCTGCGCGGCGATCTGGATCTGCTGGCGCATGAATGGAACGCCGTTGCACAGGAACGCGAACGTGCGCACAAGGAGCCGATCCTGAACCGGCTGAACGAGCTCCTCGACACCAGGAACTATCTGCGCACGATGCTCCAGACCGTTGAGGCGGCGCTGCACGGGGCACCTGCGCCGCGCCACTGAAATGCAGTTGCCCCGGCCGTTGCACCGCACGGCTCACGGCGTGCCCCAACCAACCGTTGAATCGCACAGGATTACACCAGAACATGGCCTCTCTTCTACAGATCGATCTTGGCCCGGGACACCGGCGGCACGTGGTGGGTATCGACCTCGGCACAACCAACTCTCTCGTTGCCTGCATGGACGCCGATGGCGAGCCGCATGTGATCGATGTGGAGGGGGATGGTATCGTGCCCTCGGTAGTTGCGGTGCTGGGCGAAGGAAACGTGGTGGTGGGGCGGCAGGCCAGAGAACATCTGTTCACCGATACGGACAGGACGGTCTACTCCGTGAAGCGCCTGATGGGGAAGTCCTATCAGGATGTGGAGGATGACGCCCACCTTCTCTCCTACCGGCTGGCGCCGAAGCGCGAAGGGCTGGTGCGTGTGGAGATCGCCGGCCGCGAGTATACGCCGATCGAACTCTCGGCGATGATTCTTCGCGATCTGAAGGCTCGTGCCGAGGAACATTTCGGCGAGCCGGTCTCCTCCGCCGTGATCACCGTCCCGGCCTACTTCAACGACGCCCAGCGCCAGGCGACCAAGGATGCCGGCAAGCTCGCCGGGCTGGACGTGCTCCGCATCCTCAACGAGCCCACGGCCGCGGCGCTGGCGTATGGCCTGGATCGCGAGCGTCAGGGAATCGTTGCGGTATACGATCTCGGCGGCGGCACGTTCGATATCTCCATTCTCAAACTGGACAGCGGCGTCTATCAGGTGCTGGCCACCGGGGGGGATACCTATCTGGGGGGGGACGATATCGATCAGGCCCTGATGACGCTCCTCACCCGGGAACTGTTCGAGCAGCATGGCGTGGAGGCGCTGACACCGCGCGAGCTTCAACAGCTTCGGGACGCCGCCGAGCGTGCGAAGAAGGATGCGTCGTTCGCGGAGTCCGTGGAGATATCGCTTCAGCTTGCCGATCACGATGCCGCGTACGTGCGGACGCTCACGCGCGGGGAGCTGGAATCGATTGCGCGTCCGATCGTGGACCGTACCGTAGGCCCGTGCCGCACCGCGTTGGAGGATGCCGGGCTCCGCCCGGCGGAGATCGACGCCGTGGTGCTCGTTGGAGGTTCCACGCGCATGCCGCTGGTGAAGCGCACGGTTCATGAGATCTTCGGCAGGGCGCCGTACGACTCGCTGAACCCGGACGAGGTCGTCGCCATCGGCGCGGCGGTTCAGGCGGATGTGCTGGGCGGAAACCGGCGGGACACGCTGCTGCTGGACGTTGTTCCCCTCTCGCTGGGAATCGAGACCGTCGGTGGGATGATGTCCGTTCTGATTCCGCGCAACACCACGATCCCGACGCAGTTGCGCGAGCACTATACCACGTTCGTGGACAATCAGACCGGGATCGACATCAATGTATACCAGGGGGAGCGGGAGTTCGTGCGCGACAACCGGCATCTTGCGTCGTTCACGCTTGGTCCGCTGCCGCCCCTGCCGGCAGGCATGCCGAAGATCGAGGTGACGTTCACGATCGATGCGGATGGCATTCTGCACGTTCGGGCGCGCGACATGCGCACCGGAACGGAGCAGGAGATGGATGTCCGGCCCAGCTATGGGCTCACCGAGGAGGAGATTCGAAGGATGCTGACCGAGTCGGTGGAGCGGGCCGCACAGGACATCGGCGAACGGATGGTTGCCGAGGCGCGCAACGAGGCGCAGGCGCTGCTGCACGCCACCCGGAGAACCTTGGAGAAGCACCCGGATCTGATCGGCGCGGAAGAGGCGCAGGCGGTGGAGCGGGCCATCGGGCAACTGGAAGAGGCTGCGGCCGGGACGGACCATCGCCGTATGCGCGAGGCTGCCGAGGAACTGGAGCGGATCACCGAGCCGTTCGCCCAGCGTGTGCTGAACAGCACCGTTCAATCCGGGTTCGCAAAACGCGGCATCGAAGAAGTGTAGCCCCTGCCGGGCATCCCGTACGTGGGGAAACACATTGACCATAGCATCCAAAAATGTTATTATCGGCCCCGGTGTAAAAAGGTGTTGGGCGCGGCGTAACGTTTTTATAACCTTGCAGCGCTCAACACCATCGCATGGTTGGGGTACAGCCATGTATTCGTTCATGAATCAGAACGCTC
Source organism: Kapaibacterium sp. (SeqCode) (assembly GCA_035549015.1). Classification (GTDB taxonomy): domain Bacteria; phylum Bacteroidota; class Ignavibacteria; order OLB7; family OLB7; genus JAFDZV01. The sequence goes on along the minus strand of DASZRW010000099.1, from coordinate 10,257 downwards.
TTCTCTCTAAGTCTTTATACACTCTCAACTCACCTTAATCCGGAGTTTAGCATGTCACATGCTTACAGCCGAGTCTGGCGCGGAGTATTCGCGCTGGCGTTGCTATTACTGACGGCAGCGAGCACCGGCCTCGCACAATGGGTGGAGGCGCCCAGTGTTCCGTCGGCGCGCACCATGGCGATGATCGCTGCGTCCACCGATAAGGTATATGTCTTTGGGGGAGCTACCGACGGGATCGTCCCGAACGGCTATCTCCCGTCGACTGCAACCAGCACCGCATGGGTGTGGAACGTTGCAGGCAGCTCCTGGACCCAGTTGACCGGCATGCCGCAGACCCGTGCGGCCGGTTACGTTGCGTATTCCAACCTGAACGGCAAGTTCTATATCGTTGGCGGCGTCTCCTACTCCGGCACCACTCGCACCTTCCCGGCGAGCGTTCTCGAGTTCGACCCGGCAACCAATGCGTACACCCCGAAGGCCAACATGCCGATTCCGGTCTGCGGCTTCACCGGTGCCACCGTTGGCGGCAAGATCTACGTGATGGGCGGCATCGCTCCGAGCGGAACCAGCTTTACCTTCCCCACCACGATTCAGGTATATGATATCGCAACCAACACCTGGTCGCAGTCGCCGAACGATGCACCGTATTCGGTGATCTACGGCAGCGCCACCTCCGTCGGCAGCGACATCATCCTCGTTGGCGGCGCCGATGCCGGCCAGAACTTCACCGTGACGCAGAATGCCTACAAGGGCACCGTCTCGCCGAACGGCATCGTGTGGTCGCAGCTCCCGGACTATCCGCTTCCGGCACTCTCCGTCGCCGGCGGCTCGCTGGCCAACAAGCCGTACTTCGCAGGCGGTCTGGACCAGAACGATCAGCCGATCCGCAACAGCTACGTCTGGGACAATGCCTCCAGCAGCTGGAAGGGGGGCTACGGTCTGCCGATCGCTCTCGGCAACGTGAGCGAGCTGCCGACCGACGGCACCTCCCTCTTCTACGTCAGCGGCACGGGGGGGAACAAGAAGACCTTCAAGCTGAGCCCGGGTGCTGACCAGTCTGTGGCCGAAGTCGGCCCGACGCACTTCGTGCTCACCACGAAGACCGGCACCTCCGCCGCTGCGGTGATCAAGGTCACCAACTGGGGTACCGCTCCGCTCAGCGGCAGCGTCGAGATCGGCGCGGCTGACCAGGCATGGCTCAGCACGTCGAACCTGAACTTCTCGGATATCGCTCCGGGCACGTCGCAGAATCTGACGATCAACGCCGGCAGCTCGGGCACCGCCCAGGGCAACTACACCGGAACGGTCACGGTTCACACCAACGACCCGACACATGCCACCAACGCCGTTACCATCTCGCTCTATGTGCGCGACCAGCTTGCACAGCAGAAGACGAAGGTGGTGGTTGAGGAAGGCACCGGTACGTGGTGCGGATGGTGCCCGTACTCGCATCGCATCCTCGATGACATCCAGTCGCAGCACGGCCAGGACATGATCCTGATCGCCTATCACGGCTACGTTGGCACAAACGATCCGTGGGTCAGCTCCACGATCGACAACCTGACCACCCGCCTCGGACTGACGGGCTATCCGAATGCCTCGTTCCTGCGCTGGTACTTCCCGGGTGAGCCTGCCCAGATGGTTAACCGTGACAAGTTCGCGGCATACTTCGATGCAGTGCTCGCAACCCAGCCGAACGCTCCGATCAAGCTGGACGTGACCAAGTACAAGTACGACGACGCAACCAAGACCGTGACCGCAACGCTGCATGTCACCACCGCCCAGGCGATGGAAGTCACCAGCAGCGTCAAGTTCAACGTCAACGCCGTGGTGAAGGAAGACGGCATCGTTCATCAGCAGACCGAGTACGGCACACCGCAGGGTACGGTTGAGCACGACGACTACGTGCACAACAACATCGTGCGCACGCTGTGGCCGGATGAGAAGGGCCGCCAGATCACTCTCCCCACCGATGCGATCCAGGACAACGTCCTGCTCCCGGGCTCGGAGTTCGATGTGAACGTCACCTTCCCGGTGACCTGCGACAATCCGGACAACTGCAAGACGGTGTTCCTGATCCAGACCAGCATCGGCACCTCCTCGCTGGGACCGATCCTCCAGGGAACGGAACTTGCACTGAAGTCCTCGATCGGTCAGGGCGGCACGCAGGGCGTGAACAACGCCGCTACGGCCGGCCTGGCAATGTCGCTCTCGGCCGGCGTACCGAACCCGGCCTCCACGTCCGCAACCTTCGAGTACTCGGTGCCGACTCCCGGCAACGTGAACGTCGAGGTGTATGACATGGTTGGCAAGAAGGTGCTCTCGAACAATGTTGATCATGTCGAGGCTGGTACGCACAGCTTCAACCTCGATGTCAACAACCTGGTCAGCGGCGTCTACACCGTTCGCCTTACCTCGAACGGCGCCAGCACGTCGCGGATGATGACGATCGCCCGCTGATCCGCCTGCAAACGGCGTCAGCCCGATCGAGCATTCCACGAGCCCCGGCAGCAATGCCGGGGCTCTCTTTTTGGTGCAGATCTTCTCCTCCAAACATGTATTTTCATCCGCATCGTTCCGCCGCAACCCCATGGCGCGCGACGTGAGCGCTCACCCTCGAACAGTGGGGCTCTTCAACCGATCCGAACCGGATGGTGGTGCCGAATTCAACAGGACTGGTGCTATGAATACACGTTCACTCCTTGCCATTGCCGCAGCCGTCATCGCAACTGCTGCATGTGCGTCGCGCCTTCAGGCGCAGACCATGCCCTACAGTGTCGACCTTCAGGAGCAGCCCACGATTTCAGTTGAGCCGGGAGGCTACCGTGAGTTCCACATGATGGTCACCAATCTGACCAGCCGGAGCCTGCAGGTGATCGTGGTTCGCACCGCGAACGATCTCAGCAACAGCAAGTGGGAGTCATCGATCTGCTTCGACGATCTCTGCTTCGGCGATACGGTATCGCATCCGCCGACGCTTCAGTTGAAGGCGAACGAGACGCGGCTTGTGAAGGTGAACATCTCTGCGGACAGCATCCCCGAGACGCACGCACACGTGGTGATCCAGTTCTCCACGCTCGGCGAGCAGAATATCTCGCAGAAGGAGATCAACGTCACCGTGCAGGCTGCCGGAGTGGCCGCACCGGCTGCCGAGAACAGCCACGCGGTCTATCCGAACCCGGCAGTGGCCTATGTCTCCATCCCTCTTCCCGAAGCCGTTCCGGCGCACCGTGTGGAACTCGGGATCTACAACGATATCGGCGAGCATGTTGCCGACCGGTCGGACGCGGCCGCCGCGGCCATCAGCGGCGGCGCAGCGCGCCTGACGGTGGACCTTGCCGGTTTCAAGAGCGGAGCGTATTTCTATCGCCTGGCAGTGGATGGCGCCGCACGCACCGGCTCCTTCGTGGTTGCGCACTGATCCTGCGCACCGCACATATCGCATATGAATACTCGGGAAGGGGTGCGCCTGTCGCACCCCTTCTTCGCTTCCGGCCGGCGGTACCGCTTCATCTCCATCGCAGCGTCTGCGATTGCGTCACGCATCAGGAAATCATAACGCGGCAACGCGGCACATGCCGCGTTGCACAGGATGTATTCAGCCCCTGCCCCCTCCCGGAACATGCCGCACGGCGGCTCTGCAGGGCGCGTTCGGCAGCCCGGCAGCGATCGAACGACGAACGTGTCCGGGGCCCGGCATGGCAACACTTTCTCACCCCGCCGATATTCACAATAAAGAGGAAAAGTGGCATGTTAGCCGCACTGCGGCCTCCGGGCTGGCCCTCCAGACTGCGCCAATCCAAACTCTATCTACATCCTTATCAGGGAGATCGCTTCCATGGCATATCAGTGGCAATTCCATCCGCGGCCGTACTCCGATGCGGACGCAGGCACACTCCTTGCACCTGTCATCGATGCGGAAACAGCAGACTGGCATTATAACAAGCATCACAAGGGCTACGTCGACGCCCTGAACAAGATCGAGCAGGAGCTCGAAGGATGCGACCGGGGCGCGGCGAACGGCAACTATTCACCGGTTGGCGAACTGAAGCGCCGCTTCTCCTGGAATCATGCCGGCGCACTCCTGCACGACATCTACTGGGAAGTCATGGGTGGTGATGGCGATACCAGCAAGGGTCCTCAGGTTGTGGCCGCCATCGAGTCGCACTTCGGTTCCTTCGATGCATGGAAGGCGGACTTCAAGGCGAGCTGCGTCGCAGCCAAGCTTTCCGGCTGGGGCGTGCTTGCGTTCGACTCGCTTTACTCGCAACGCCTGCTCAATCTCGAAGTGGACGAGCACCACTACGGTGCGATGTGGGGAGCATTCCCCCTGATCCCGTGCGACGTGTTCGAGCACGCCTACTATCACAAGGACGGCTGGGCACGCGCCGCCTATATCGACAACTTCATCGCCAACCTGCACTGGGAACGTATCAACGATCGTTATGTGAAGTACGTTGCTCCGTTCGTTCAGAGCGCGAGCGCAGTGTAGGTTGCATTGCAACGGTTGGCCGCATGAGGCGAAGCACGGCCGATACCGCAGCTTCGCCTCATCGCCCTCCCTCAGGCAAATCATCTTATGGCCGATAAGCTCCATACAGTCACATATCTCCCGTTCAACATCACGGTGCAGGCTCCCGACGGCGAGAACCTTCTGGATCTCGCACTGGACAACGGCATCGATCTTCAGCACAACTGCGGCGGCGTCTGCGCCTGCTCCACCTGCCACGTGATCATCCGCCAGGGGGAGGAGAATCTCTCGGAGATGCAGGACGAGGAGGCGGACCAGCTTGACGAGGCCGAAGGCCTCACCATCAGCTCCCGCCTTGGATGCCAGGCGAAGATTCACGGCGATATCGTGGTGGAAATCCCTCTCCTCAACGAGGAGATTCGCTACCTCTTCCACGAAGGGGCACGCAAAGAGGATTCATGATTCGCGCGGATCCGTTCCGCGCCAACATTCACGCGGCTTCGGGCCGCTCAATTTGACAGTACATGACCTGGCAGGACATCGAGGATATCGGCATCGCTCTCCATGAGAAGTTCCCGGAGATCGATCCGCTCACCGTCCGCTTCACCGACCTGCTCCGCTGGATATCGGAACTCGAGGAGTTCACGGACAATCCGAAGGAGTCCAACGAGAAGAAGCTGGAAGCTGTTCAGATGGCATGGTATGAGGAATGGAAGGATAATCAGTAGATGCAGACAATCGGTCTGTTCCCGCTCAACATCGTTCTGTTCCCGGGCTCTTCCTACCCGCTGCACATCTTCGAAGCCCGTTACAAGATCCTGATCCGCGAAGCCATTGACACCAACGGCGAGTTCGGAATCAATCTCGTGGACGAGGGGAAGATGTTCCAGACCGGTTGCAAGGCCCGGGTTTCCAACGTGCTCACCGTTCATGACGACGGCAAGATGGATATTGTCGTCACGGGAACGGATCGCTACGTTGTCCGGACGTACCATACCAACGAACACGAATACATCACGGCCGATGTGGATCCGCTGGAGGACGAGGAGCCGAATCCCGAGTTCGAGATGCTGGAACGCACCATCGGGCTCTACAACCGGCTGGTGGAATCGGTCTACGGCGAAGCCGAGGAGTTGCTGAATCCGAGCGACTGGGTAACCGGGGGCGTCTCGTTCAGAATTGCACAGAAGTCCGGGCTGGAACTGGTGGTGCGGCAGCAGTTGCTGGAGATGCGCTCGGAGAACGAACGCCTCGCATTTCTCTGCACGTATCTGGAGGAGATCCTCCCGAAGATCAGGCAGGTGGAGAAGATTCAGATGCTGGTGAGGAATGACGGCTACGTGAAGCCGGATGTATCGTGGAACGATACCGACGGCGACGAGCCCTCCTAAGTACCTGCGAAGAAGTATCCTGATATGCTTTGAACGGCACGTTGGGCCTGAGTTGTACTCCGGCCCCATGCTTCCGATGACCATCGCGGAGTCACACTCCGCGATAACGGATCGACAAGCTATCAGAAATCAATTCCCTCTGTACGTAGCCTGGGCGCGAGCTCCGCGCTCCATCCGTTGAAGAGCACGGCTACGAGCCCCCTCGCAGGGCCCGGACCCGCGCGCGCGCATCGGCGGCGAACTGCGACTTCGGATACTCCGCCAGCAGGCGCATGTAGAGTTCCATCGCCTTCGTCCGGTCACCCAGCGTACGATCGGTGATCTCTGCAGCCCGGTACAGCGCGCGATCGGCAAGGCTCCCCGTAGAATACCGCGTCACCACTCCCAGCAGCGTCGCAACGGCATCCGCGTTCATCCCCAGCTTCTCCATCGCCTCCGCCTCCGCCACGAGCGATTCATCGGCCAGCGCGCCATCCGGGTTGGACTTCGCCACCGCCTGCATCGCCTCCTTCGCCTCCTTCCAGCGGTGCTGCCGCAGCAACAGCATGCCGGCCGCATATCCCTTCAACGCGTCGGCATTGTTCTCCATGTTCTCCTGCAGCATGAACTGATAGCTCAGGGCATCGTTCGCAACGTCGGAGCCGGGGTCGTCCGCAAGCGTTGCGAAGGCCGCCGCGGCATCCTTGAACGCACCGGTGAAGAAACAGATCTCCGCCGAGCGGAGCAGATTCAGATTGCGATACTTCCGCCCCTCGTCGGAATCCTCCGCCCTGGCGGCTCCTTCCGTGTAGAGGCGCCGGGCCAGCTCCACATCTCCCGTACGCAGCCGCAGATCGGCCTCCAGCAGCCGCACCTCCTCCATGTCGGGGTAGGCTCCGTAGTCCCGGCGAAGCGCTTCGATCGTCTTCAACGCTGCGGTGGGATCGTCCAGATCGTCCGCCTCCAGCCGGGCACGCCGCAGCAGCGACGACGGCGCAACCGCCATCACCGGATTCTCCCGGGCAATCGTGCCGTACCGTTCGGCCAGTTCCTCCGCATCCCTGCGCGAGCGGGCGGGCATGGCATGGTAGCGCAGTTCCAGTGCTCGTGCATACGCGAGCACGGCCATGCCGTAGAGGGGATTGTCGTGGGGATAATGGCCGGTGAAATATTCCAGTGCGGGTATCGCGGCGGCGAACCGCCCCTCCTGAATCGCGCGGTCGGCATACTCGTAGACATCGGAGCCGTGCCCACGGCGCGCATCGTCCAGCTGCTTCACCACATCCAGCGCGCCGGCATCGTCGCCGCGCTCGCCGTACAGCCATGCAAGCAGCTTCAGGTACCGCGGGTCGCCGGCGTGCGTCTTCAGCCGGCCGCGCACCGCGGCGATCGCTGCGTCGGCGCCGTCCGTGTTCGTCGTGAACCGGCTGAACCCTCCCATCACATAGCCAAGGCGCGTGGGGTCCACATCCAGCATCAGCAGATACTCCTCGGCGGCGTCCGCGTAGCGCTGCAGCGCCCCGTAGATCGGCGCCAGCACATCCGTGAACGCCGTGGGGTCCGCAAGCCGCTGGCGCCCCGTCCTGAACGTCTCCACGGCCCGCTCGTACTGGCGGTTGTCCACCTGCGACTGCGCAACGATCTGATAGGTCAGCGGATCGTCAGGCCGAAGGTCCAGCGCGGCGCGCCACTCCTTCTCCGCACGATCGGCATGCTCCGTCCGGTAGAGCAGGTCGGCATACTGCGTACGCAGCACCACATCGCTCGGGAAGCGGTTCGCCCGCTCCTCCACGATCGGCAGCAGTTCCTCGAACCGCGCCAGCGCGATGTAGGTGCGGCGGACCGCCTCGAAGTAGACATTGGACTGCCGGTCGTGCTGGTAGAGTTCCATGTAGACGCGAGCCGCGTTCACATTGTCGCCGCTGGATTCGTATCCCTGCGCCAGATGGAAACGGCGCGCCTCCTCCGCCGGCTGCGCGTGCAGAGGAACGGCCCACCAGGCACCGAGCACCACGGCCCACATGCCGATCACACGGTTGGCTGCGCCACTCATCATAACATTACCTGCACGTCTCTCATTACCTGCACATCTCTCATTGCGTTCGATTGCCCGCGCCTGCGGCCTATTGCAGAGCCATGATCGCCACCACCTCCTGCTGCAGCGGCTCGCTCGTCGCCATCACGGAGCCGCCGGCGTCGATCACCACATCCAGCTCGCTCCTGATGCCGAACTCCCCCGGGAGATAGATTCCGGGCTCGATGGAGAACGACGTCGCAGGCAGAATGGTGCGTGTATCCATGGTCTCGAAGTTGTCCAGATTGGCTCCCGCCCCGTGCAGCTCCGTCGTGATGCTGTGCCCCGTCCTGTGCGTAAAGCAGCTGCCGTAACCGGCTCTGATGATCACATCACGCGCCGCATCGTCCAGCTCTGCACCGGTGACCTTCTCACCGCGGCTGAACGCATCGCGAACCCGCTCGAACGCGGCGTCGCGGGCATCGCGCACCACGGCGAATACCTCGGCACACCGTGACGGCACATCCTCTCCGACAAATCCCACCCACGTGATATCGCCAAAGATCGATCCCTCCGCATCCTCGCGGGCCCAGAGGTCGATCAGGACGAAGTCACCTGCATGGATCTCCGCTGCACCGCTTTCGGTGGGTTCGTAGTGGGGATTGGCACTGTTCGGCCCAACCGAGCAGTTCGGTGCGTGATCGGTCACCAGGCCGCGCCTGGCGAACTCCCCCAGCATGAATTGCTGCACGTCGAACTCCGTGCACCGCCTTCCCCCGGCAACGCAATCGCGGATGGTGCGGAACGCATCGGTCACGATCTCCCGCACGGCCGCGCCGGCGCGGCAGGCCGAGGCGATCTGTTCATCGGTAAGCCGGGCCTCGAGGTGCGCAATCAGATCCGCGGAGGTGACAACGTCGACGCCGAGCGAGCGCACCAGCTCGATGGTTCCCGCATCAACGCGGGAAACAACCGGCACGGCATTGCACGGCGAGTACTCCATCGCCACCGCATCGTGCCCCTCGGCCAGCCATTGCAGCCCGTCGCGGAACTCCGCATGGCTGGAGTACTGCCGCACGTCCCCCTGCATCAGCGCCGAGATATGCGGCTCGATCCGGTGGCCGATTCCCCGCGGCGTTCCATCGGCCGGAATGAGATACGCCCACCGCCTGGTCTGATGGCCGCCGGCGGGTATCCCCAGCATGCGCGAGGCGATCGGGTTGGAGTCTCTGAAGTTGTAGAGAAGCCACGCGCCAAGGCCGAGCGTGCGCAACGTCTCCTGGATCCGTTCAAGTTGTTGCTGTGTCATGATCCCGGAAGATAGATCGGCCCGCCCGCGCAGGGCAACCGCTATATTTCAACAAACGTGCAATCGTTCGTTGCCAATTTCAGGGGACGGATCTATGTTTGCCGCGACGCACTCACCTCTCCCCAGCTGCGTTCGATGAGACTGAAACGAAGGTATCATCGACACATGATACCTGCTCTCAATCACATACAGGGAGTTCTCAATGGAGAATTACAATCAGACCGTATCGACGGGACTTCTGGCGGGTTTCGGCATCGCTTACCTTGTGTTCCTGCTGCTGGTGCACCTGTTCTACGGCTACTGCCTCAAGATGATTGCCGAGAAGACCGGGAATGGTGACCAGGCCGGCATCTGGTGGGTTCCGTTCTTCAACCTTCTGATTCCGATCCGAATCGCAGGCAAGCCGAGCTGGTGGATCATCCTGTTTCTGATTCCGGTTGTGAACATCGTCGTGGCGATCATCGTGATGATGGCGGTTGCCGAGGCGCGCAAGAAGGAGAGCTGGTGGGGCATCATTGCTGTCCTGTTCAGCATCGTCGGCATCCCGTACCTCGCCTTCAGCGAGTAACAGGCCCCCCCTCCAAGGCCGTTCGCACGTTCAAGCACCGGCGCACATCAAGGGATGTGCGCCGGTGTTGTTTCCGGAGCATCGAGACAATGTTGCAGACGCCCATTGCCTCATAATAGAAGGTAACCGAAGGTAGGATTTATCGAGGAGAAGCCAGAGCGAGGATAGCGGCAACTTTGCGTTTGACGGCAAGCTGCAGATCGAAGGGATTGAGCGAGTGTCGGAGCTGAAGGAGATGCCGCTGTTTGACCGTGGGCAGATGAGGCAGCAATCGATCGCAGGGAGTCTTTGGCGGATCGTGTCGTTTGATGATGTGTACGCCGTCACGTCGTTTCTCGACGAGCTTGAACGAGGGAAGGAAGAAGTTGACGAGCAGGGAGAGTGCGTTGGCATACAGGTCATTCAACAGTGGGACGATGGCAGGATTGTCGAAGCGCAGATAGCCGAGATACTGGCGGATATTGGTCCAGTTTTTCTGCTCGATGTGGGCATTGTCGTTGCTGTTGTAGGGTCTACTGCGTGTGT
>DASZRW010000098.1:0-62371 GCA_035549015.1 Kapaibacterium sp. (SeqCode) | reverse complement strand
AAGCTGTTACGCAACTGGGGTCTGCCGAGCTTGCTCGATGAGCACCAGCGTCTTCAGCATCTCTAACGAACCGCCGTATGCCGAACGGCACGTACGGTGGTGTGGTAGCCGGGGGAGGGTGACCTCCACCGGCTACCCGATCAGGCCGGATCATCATCCGGCAAATCGTTCAGGGGTGGATCAGCTGTTCTTGTTCCACTCCGCCCAGCCGCCGCTGAACACCATGATGTTCTTGTAGCCCAGGTCCGCGGCCTTCTTTGCGGCCTGATGCGACAGCGGGCAACGGGTGCCGCCACAGTAGAAGATCAGCTTTGCGTTCTTGTCTGCCGGAAGGGCAGCCTGGCTGAACATCACCGCTCCCTCGATGTGGCCGGCCTTGTACTGGTCCTCGCTGCGTGCGTCCATCACGGTCACGTTGCCGGCCTTGATCAGGCGGGCAACCTCGTCCTTCGTTACCGTCTTCAACTGCGAGAGCGAATTCTTCTCGCTCTTGCTCACCCGGCACGATCCGCTGCAATGCCCCTTGGCGTCGCCGCTGCACTGGGCGTGGAGCATGGTGGTGCCGGCGAACATCGCGGCGGCCATCGCAAACACTGCAAGATGCTTCATCATGGGTCTATTCCTCCGTGTTCATGAAAAGACATTCTTCGTGGGTTCGGTTCGAACGTCGGCCCGGTTCATCGGTGCCGATATTCGCCAGGCATCGGACGAGCCTGAGGGAGGCATAGTGCATGCGTTCAGAACTTTACTTCCGTGTGCAGGCTGATCTCCTCCAGCACGGAGCTGACGCGAAGGCAATCGGTCATCTCTCCCTCGAACACGCAGGCAAGCCCGCGACTGTCCACCTCGAAGGCGAACTGTTCGCCTTCGCTTCGGGAACAACCGACAGCCTTCATCAACTGGAAGATCACCTCGTCGAATGTATGCTCGTCATCGTTGTACAGGATGACACGCGCGGGAAGCGTGATCGCGATCTCCTCGGCAACCATCAGGTCCGAATCCGGATCTTCCATCCCGAACGAACTCATGAGCACACGCCGCACGTTCTCGGCGATATCTCTGACTGTGAGCTTCATTGCCTCCAATCCGTCCTAAATTCCGCAACACTTACACTATCGGGTCCCAAGTCTACGAAACCGGACTGCATCGACGCAATCCCAAAGCGATCTTCCTACTGCTTTGTCACCTTATAGATGGCGCCCGCCTTGTCGTCGCTGATATACAGCGTCCGGCCGTCCTTGGAGATCGCCACGCTCACCGGGCGTCCCCAGACACCGTTCACCGGATCGTCGAAGCCGGTAACCACATCCGCCTGCCGTGCATTCGTGCCGTCGCCGTTGGCCTGCACGCGGACGATCTTGGGAATCGAGTGATAGGCGATCACCATCGCGTTGTGCCAGTCGTTGCCGAAGGCGCTCCCGGTGTAGAAGCGCATGCCCAGCACCTCGGCATGAGCCTCCAGCTCGATCACCGGCGGCGTGGGGCCCATCGGGAAGCGCGGGTACTTCGTGGGCGTTGCGTCCTGATAATCCGGGTCGCGGAAATTCTGCGAGTAGAAGAACGGCCAGCCGTAATGCTTGCCGATCTTGATGATGTTCACCTCGGTTGGAGGAAGCACCGGCGAGAGAAGCTCCGTTCCATTGTCCAGCGCCCAGAGCTCCCCGGTGTTCGGGTTCACGTCCATCGCCACAACGTCGCGCAGGCCGCCGCGCGTTGCCGCATCCGGGGTGCCTCCCTGGTCGCTGATCCGAAGCATGGTGCCGTGCTGGTTGTCGTCCTCTATTCCCTTGTTCTGCGAGGAGCCAACGGCGATATAGAATTTCTTTTCCGCCGGAACCCAGCGGATTGCCCGCGTGTAATGCTGCGCGCCCGGAGGAAGCTTGTCCGAAAGGATCTGCATGCGCCCGGTGACCGCGGTCGGCGAGCTGAACTCGAAGCGGTAGAGATGCTGCTCGTCCGTGTAGAAGAGAACGCCGTTCACGATCTCCAGACCGTGCGGCGAGGAAAGCCCTTCGGCGATCGTGGTCTGCTTCCCGTCCGGCGAGATTGCGATCACCTTGCCGTCGAAGTCGTCGTAGAAGAGCGTGCCGTCATCACGCAGCGCCATATCGCGCGGGCGATTCAGCTCCGCAGCGTAGACGCTCATCGTGAAGCCGGGCGGAAGCATCATCATATGCTTCTTGTCGAACGGAGGCTTCGTGTTGCCGTTGGCGTTCAACACGCTCTGCACCAGCGGAACAGGGTCCACCGGCGCCAGCTTGATGATGCCGTTGACGGAGTCCTTCGGGTTCTGGATGAAGGTGTGCACGCCGTCGGGAACCACGGTGTCGCGGCGAATCGCCTGCGTGTTCTTGTTGAGCATGAAGAAGCTCTGCCCCCCGCCTCCGGTACAGGAAGCCAGCACCGCGGAGGAGAGAACAAGGAGGGTTCCGAGACGAAGAGAACGAATCGCGAGTGTGATTGGCTGCGACATATGCTTCGGCTGATGAAGTGAATCGATCCGCTCGGCCGCGTCCCCGCTGATGCCGGATCCAGCGTGAGGGTTCAAGGAGACGCGTTCGCAATGAGCGCCCGAAACTACGACCTTTCATGCGAATCGTCACGCCGTCGCGGGCATACTTTTCGGTTGGGGACCGCACGATCGCCCGGCCGGAGCGGCGTGGAGCGCGCAGGCCGTCGCGGCGGAGCGGCAGGGGGCAGATAGGCGCGGTCCGGTTCGGGCAGGAACTGTAAATTGGCATCCCTCAGCGGCTTCAATTCCGACGTGCTCAATCAATACTCCCGGACCGATCGCATGGACGCACAGACTTCAGCCGGCAGCGCAACCGGCACACGCATCAGCAACCGGATCGTGCGCGCGCCGCGCGGATCGGAACTCACCTGCCGCAACTGGGAGATCGAGGCGGCCTATCGGATGATTCAGAACAACCTGGACCCCGAAGTGGCGGAGAAGCCGTCGGAGTTGATCGTCTACGGCGGCCTCGGGAAGGCCGCGCGCAACTGGGAGTGCTTCGATGCCATCCTCGATTCGCTTCGCTCGCTGGAACCCGATGAAACATTGCTGGTGCAGTCCGGCAAGCCGGTCGGCATCTTCAGAACGCATCTGAACGCGCCGCGCGTGCTGATCGCGAACTCCAACCTCGTGCCGAAGTGGGCCACGTGGGACGAGTTCCGCCGCCTGGACGAGCTGGGCCTTATCATGTACGGCCAGATGACGGCCGGAAGCTGGATCTATATCGGCACGCAGGGGATCCTGCAGGGGACCTACGAGACGTTCTCGGCATGCGCCGCGCAGCACTTCGGCGGCACGCTCGCCGGGCGGCTGGTTGTGACCGCGGGACTCGGCGGCATGGGGGGGGCGCAGCCCCTGGCCGTGACCATGAACAGCGGTGCCGTGCTTGTCGTGGAGATCGACGAGCGGCGCATCGACAAGCGCATTCACGACGGCTACTGCGATCGCAAGACCGCCGATCTGGATCAGGCGCTCGCCTGGCTGCGCGAGGCGCAGGATAATCGTGTCGGGCTTTCCGTTGGCCTGCTCGGCAATGCGGCCGAGGTGCTGCCGCTTCTCGTTGAGCGCGGCATCATCCCCGACGTGGTGACCGATCAGACCTCGGCGCACGATCCGCTCAACGGCTACTATCCCGCGGGCCTCGGCAGGCAGGAGGCGGACGCATTACGCGCCGCCGCTCCCGATGAATACCTGAAGCGTGCCGGCGAATCGATTCGCGTGCATGTGGAGGCGATGGTTGCGATGATGGACCGCGGAGCCGTTGCGTTCGACTACGGCAACAACATTCGCGCGGAGGCGCAGCGTGCCGGGTTCGGCCGTGCCTTCGCGTTCAAGGGCTTCGTGCCGGAGTACATCCGCCCGCTCTTCTGCGACGGCAAGGGGCCGTTCCGCTGGGTGGCGCTCTCTGGCGATCCGGAGGATATCTACGCAACGGATCGCGCGCTGATGGAACTCTTTCCGGAGGATGCGGCGCTGCATCGCTGGCTTGCGATGGCGGCGCAGAAGGTGCACTGGCAGGGGCTTCCCTCGCGCATCTGCTGGCTTGGATACGGCGATCGCGAACGCGCCGGGCTTCTCTTCAACCAGATGGTCCGCAACGGGCGCGTCTCCGCGCCGATCGTGATCGGGCGCGACCATCTGGACTGTGGTTCTGTCGCAAGCCCGAACCGCGAGACCGAAGGGATGCTGGATGGGTCCGATGCCATCAGCGACTGGCCCCTGCTCAACTTCGCGCTCAACGCCGTGGGCGGCGCAACGTGGGTCTCCTTCCATCACGGAGGCGGCGTCGGGATGGGATACTCGCAGCATGCGGGGATGGTGGTCGTTGCGGACGGTACCCCTGAGGCCGATGAACGCCTCTCGCGCGTGCTCACGTACGATCCCGGCATGGGCATCGTCCGGCATGCGGACGCCGGTTACCAGCGCGCCATCGACAACGCCCGCTCCTTCGGAGTGAAGGTGCCGATGATGGAGTAGCGTTCCGCTGCCGCACGTTCCGCGATGCGCCCCCTTGCGCATCGCTCAACCTCACGAATCGATCAATGCCGCAGCCAGACGGTCGGCTTCATCTGCTTCTTGCCTCCACGGCGCTCTACCCCTTCGTGCAGGATGATATCGACATGCTCCGGCGGCACTTCCCGGTGGACGTCTATATCGGGAGCGGGGTGGGCGGGGCATGGCAGAATTTCCGCCGCGCGCTCCGCGCCGACGTGAGCATAAGCTGGTTCGGATCGGTCTATACCTGGTTCATGGTGATGGGGGCGCGTCTGGGGGGGGGCGGGAGCATCGTGCTGCTTGGCGGCGTGGATGTTGCGAAGGAGCCGGAGCTGGGCTACGGGATCTGGCGCAGCCGGTGGAAGGGGATGCTGCTTGGGCATGCGCTGCGGAAGGCGGATCATGTGTTCGCCGTGGACCCGAGCCTGCGCGCAACCCTGGAGCGCTCCAGCGGGCGAACATGGGAGAAGGTGGCGACGCTTCCAACCGGGTACGATGCCGCATACTGGATGCCCGGCGACGCGAGAAGCCGGAGCGTGCTCTGCGTGGCGGCATGCAATTCGCTGGACCGTGCGCGCGTGAAGGGGATCGATCTGTTGATCGACGCCGCAGGCGCCATGCCGGATGTCACCTTCCGGGTGATCGGAGTGGACGATGCCACGCAGACCGCTCTGGGTGCCGTTCCGCAGAACATGGCCCTGCTGCCTCCCGTTCCGCGCGATGCGCTTCGAGCGGAGTATCGTGCTGCTGCCGTCTACTGCCAGCCGTCGCGCCGCGAAGGATTACCCAATGCATTGTGCGAGGCAATGCTCTGCGCATGCGTTCCGGTGGGGACGAAGGTTGGCGGCATACCCACGGCCATCGGCGACACTGGAGGGCTGGTGGAAGCAGGCAACGTGGCGGCCCTGCGCGGCGCCCTTCTGCGCGCGCTCGATGCCGGCCCCGACGCCGGCCTGCGCGCCCGCGCTCGCATCGCGGCCACGTTCACGAAGGAACGCCGCGAGAACATTCTGATCGAAACCATACAGCGGGCAGGTGGTGCGAAAGCTATCGACTGATGCGCTCATTGTCTTCGGCGCCGATGCCGGCGCACGGCTGCTCGGCTTCCTGGCCGCTGCGCATCTGGCGCGCACGCTGCACGAGGACGGGTTCGGCACGATCGTCATCGGCCTCTCCTTTCTCTCCTATGTGCTCTGGTTCGTGGACCTCGGCATCGGCACGCTGGGGACCCGCGAACTCGGCCGCCCACAGTCGGAGCGGCTGTATACTCCAAGCCAGATCCTCTGGACCCGCATCGCGCTCGGTTTTCTGGTGATGCTTCCTGCAGCAGCCGTTGCCGCGCTGATCTACCACGCGGAGCCCCTTCGGTATGTCGTCTGCGCCTATCTGTTGAACGCCGTGCCGTATGCGCTCACGCTGGAATGGTACTTCCAGGGGATTCAGCGATATCGCCCGCTGGTGATCTCGCGAACGGTCTCCGCGGCGCTCTATCTCGGCTTCCTCTATCTGCTGGTGCAGCAGAGCGGCGACCTGATCCGGGTGCCGTGGCTCTATGCAGCCAGCACGCTCCTGCCGGCACTGCTTCTCTTCCTCTTCACGCGCGCCGGTGATTCCTTCTCCCCGCGCGGCCTGAGGATCGCCGAATCGGGCCGCCTGGTCCGGAGCGCGTCCGTGATCGGCGCCGGCGGCATTGCCGCGCAGACAGTACAACTGCTCCCTCCGCTCGTGCTGGGGGCGTACTCCACGGCGCAGGCCGGCCTGCTGGGGGCAGCACTCCGCATCGTGGCAGTGGTGCTGATCGTGGACCGGGTGTTCGCCGTGCTCTTCCTTCCGGCGGTGACGCGCCATCTGGGAACGAGGCGCCAGGAGGCCGGGCCCGCAATCGAACGGGTGCTTCGGCTGGTGATTGCCACGGGCGCTGCGCTCGCCGTGCCGATCGCCATCTATGCGCCGGGGATCCTGAGGCTCGTGTTCGGCGCCGGGTACGAGGCGGGGGCCGAAGCGCTTGCCATCACGGCATGGTTTGCCGCGATCACCCTCGTCAACAGCGTCTTCGTGTACGGGCTGATCGGCGCCGGAGCGGAGCGCGCATTCTTCCGTGCCGCGGTTGCCAGCGCCGCGATCACGGCCGTTCTCACGGTTGCAGGCGTGTACTTCATGGGCCTGGCCGGCGCGGCCCTCGCGATGACCGCGAGCGAAGTCGCCGTGGTTCTGCTTACGTGGCGCGAGTTCAGGCGTGTGGTGCATGTGCGCTGGGCGCGGCCGCTTCTCACGGC
The DNA here is from genome assembly GCA_035549015.1 of Kapaibacterium sp. (SeqCode). Taxonomy (GTDB): domain Bacteria; phylum Bacteroidota; class Ignavibacteria; order OLB7; family OLB7; genus JAFDZV01. Next base: position 55,588 of record DASZRW010000098.1, on the reverse strand, counting down.
GATCGGCGTCGCGGCGTTGATTCTCGGCGCGGCATTCCTGCTCCATCCGGATCGCCTCTCGCCTGCGTTCCTGTGGCAGGGTCCCCTTGCTGCGCTCCTCGTGGTGGGGCTTACCATCGCCCTCGGCGGGCTGCGGCGGGAGGATATCATCTGGGTGTTGAAGCGATGAGCACGAGACTCGTGATCGGTGTTGCGGTGCTGCGGCCGGGAATGCGGATGCTTCTCGACCAGCTTGGCGTTGCGTACGAGGGGATCGTACGCTGGGATGAGCTGGACCCCGCGCGCTACAGTGCAGTGATCGTCAATCGTTCGCCCGATGCCGGACAGCTCGCCGCGCTGCGGGAGTATCTGCGCGGGGGAGGCGCCGTACTCGATGCTGGATATCTGCTTCGTGCGATCTCGCGCCGCGGGTTCGCGCAGCGCCGCGTGCGCTGGTTCCTCCCCGATGCCGACGATCCGATGTTCGGAACGATCGGCCTCGCCGATCTTCATCAAACCATCTGGTGCCATCCGGACGCATCGTATTGCGATGGTCTGGTGCATCTCACGGCGGCGGATGGGGGGCATGTGGCATATCTGCCGTTCGATCTGCATCGCGCCGTGGTGAACCATCGGTCCGTACGGCGGACGTTCCATTCGCCATGGTCGCGCGATCCGGACGAGATCGTGGGGCGCATCTCGAAGGGGGGAATCCGGCGCGTGGTGGAGGGGGCGCTGATCTGGCTGCACCAGCAGCGCGGGCTCCCCTATCTTCATCGATGGTATTTCCCGGAGGATGCGCGGAGCGTCTTCTGCTACCGCATCGACAGCGATTACGGCACGCGCGCCCAGGTGCTGGCCCTGCACGAGCATGCGGCGCGCCACGGAATTCCGCTCACATGGTTCCTGCATGTGGCCGCGCACCAGGAATGGCTTTCGCTGTTCAATGAGTTCGAAGGGGACGAAACGGCGCTGCACTGCTACCGCCATCGCACCTTCAACGGCGGCGAGGAGAATGCCGCCAACATCGCGCTGGGCCTTGCGATGATGAAGGATTGCGGCATGCAGGTGGAGGGCTTCGCCGCTCCCAACGGCTTCTGGAACCACGCGCTTGCCGCAGCGGTAGCGGCGGCCGGGCTTCTCTACTCCTCGGAGTTCTCGCTCGCGTACGATGATGTTCCCTTCCGGCCCTGGAGCCGCGGCGATCTGCTCCCGACCCTGCAGGTGCCGGTGCACCCGGTCTGTATCGGAAGCCTGAAGCGTGTGAAGGCCCCGCAGGAGGCGATGGCGCGATACTTCCGCCGGGCCGTGGACCACGCGATGGCGGGAAACCTTCCCGCGCTGCTCTACCATCATCCCGGGCACGAAGGCTGGGATGTGGTGGAGGATACGTTCCTGCACGTCCGCGCACGCGGCATCCCGGCGATCACCATGGGAGACTATGCCCGCTGGTGGACCCGCCGGAACTCCATGCGCCATGCGGCGGAGACCGCAGATGGACGCATCGCGATACGATATACTCGTCCGGACCCCGCCGTGCTCCTGGCCGCACGCACGCCGGACGGGCGCGTTGCATTTGTGCGGGGCGAGAGCGTGGCACTGGACGGCCTCCAGTGGCGCGAGCCTCACCCCGCCGATCCGGACGGACCGGAAGGAATCAAACGGATCAGGCGGTTCAGCCTGGATCGCGTTCGTCACAGCATCGAGGACTATAACGCGCGGGCACGGCAATGAAGGTCTGCATGATCGCTCAACACAGCGTTACCATGGTTGGCGGCGGGCCGCGTGTGCAGGCGCTGGAGACGGCGCACCATCTGGGCGCATACGGCGTGGAGGTGGAGTTCTTCGACGCGTGGAAGCAGTATCGGAGCGATCGGTTCGATCTCTTCCATCTCTTCGGCGCGAACATGATGACGCACGACATCGCGCTTCGGCTGCGGCAGTTCGGCCACAGGTTCGCCGTCTCCTCCATCTTCTACACGCGTCGATCGCCCGGCTTCATGCGCATGGCGCGCCGCGTGGAACGCCTCGCCAACCGCCTCTACAGCGGCGTCTGGACGGACTACGGCCTCACCGCACGCGTCTGTTCCTATGCCGACGCCGTGCTGCCGAACACTGCCGCGGAGGGGCGGCTGATCGCGGAGGGGCTGGAGATCGACCGCAGCCGCATTACCGTTGTGCCGAACGGGGTGGACGAGCGTTTTGCGGCCGCGGACCCGGAGCCGTTCCGGAAGGCGTATGGGCTGGAGGGCTTTATCCTCTCCGTGGGGCATATCGGCTCGCAGCGTAAGAACCTGCTTGGGCTTGTGCGCGCACTGGCCACGATCGATCATCCGGCGGTGATCGTCGGGCAGGTGCAGGATGGTCCCTACGCGCGGCAGGTGCTGGAGGAGGCCCGCTCCGCGGGCAACGTGACGATCATCCAGGGGCTGCCGAACGATTCGGAGATGCTGGCCTCCGCGTATGCGGCGTGCGATGTCTTCGCGCTTCCGTCGTTCTTCGAGACACCCGGCATCGCCGCGCTGGAGGCCGGCCTGGCCGGAGCCCGGATCGTGATCACGCCGCACGGCGGAACGCGCGAGTACTTCCAGGAGCTTGCGGACTACGTGGAGCCTGACTCCGTCCGCTCCATCGCAGCGGGGCTTGAACGTGCGCTGAACCGGCCGAAGAGCGACGCGCTCCGGGAGAGGATTCGTGCCGAGTATCTCTGGACCCATGTGGCGCGGAAGACAGCAGATGCCTACCGCGCAGTGACCGGCGGTTAGCCTCCGCACAGGCCGCACCGATTGAATCATGCCTCCCGCATGGAACGGCAGAAAGGTGGAATGTATTCCCAACCCGACGCGCCCGCTCGGCATCACGAGATCCGAACAATGAACCGATCAACCCGTGTGGATGTAATTCTGGGAACGCGGCCGGAGGTGATCAAGCTTGCTCCGGTGATCGCCGCGCTCCGTGCCGCGCACGTCGAGACGCGGGTGATCTTCACGTCGCAGCATCGGGAACTCGCTGCCACAAGCGCTTCGGCCTTTGGGTTGAAGCCGGATCTCGATCTGGATCTGATGACCCCCGGCCAGTCGCCGTCGCAGCTTGCGGCGCGCGTGCTTTCCTCGCTCGACGCATACTTCGCGAACGATCCGCCCGGACTGGTGGTGGTGCAGGGGGATACCACTACCACGATGAGCGCGGCGCTGGCCGCCTTCCATCGAGGGATCCCCATTGCGCACGTGGAGGCCGGGCTCCGGACGGATTCGCCGGTGAACCCGTTTCCCGAGGAGATGAACCGGCGGCTGGCCACGCGGCTGGCCACGCTCCACTGTGCAGCCACCGAGGCCAACCGCCAGGCGCTGCTGCGGGAGAACGTGCCGGCCGCCGGGATTCATGTTACCGGCAACACGGTGATCGATGCGCTTGCGTCGATCCTCGCCGACACCTCGGAGGATGTGCAGCCGGAACTGGCCAAGGCCGTGGCCGCTCGCGGCAACAGGCTTCTTCTGTTCACCACGCACCGCCGTGAGAACTTCGGGGAACCTCAGCGGGAAATCCTGAGCGCCCTTCGGCGGATTGTGGAGGAACATCCCGATCTGGAGGCGGCATTCCCGGTGCATCCCAACCCGTTGGTGCTGGCGGCGGTGGCGGAACATCTTCCGCCGCATCCGCGCATTCACCGCCTGGAGCCGATGGACTATCCGGCATTCGTTCGCCTGCTCGCGGCCTCCCATCTGGTGATGACGGACTCCGGCGGCCTTCAGGAGGAAGGCCCGGCGCTCGGCAAGCCGGTGCTGGTGCTTCGAACCACCACGGAGCGGGAGGAACTGATCCGCTCCGGCGGCGGCCTGCTTGTTGGGGTGCGCTGCGATGACATCGTTGCCGCGGCGGGAGAACTGCTGCGCGATCCCGCCCTCTACCAGCGCATGGCCGTTGTTCGCTACCCGTTCGGCGCCGCCGGCGCGGCGGAGCGGATCGCCCGGATCATTCGCCGGTTCATCACGGCCGGTGAGTGAGCGTTCGGGCTGTACGGCATCACGCATGCATCGGCAATGCCGGCGCGGCCGGCAAACATGATTGAGCCTCGTGCGGGCAGCATGCCGCACGAGGCTCAACGAGGAGATATACCATACCCACTACTCAACCGCTCTCGTGAATTGATTCCAGCTGGTGGACCCCGGACGGGCGCATCATCGTGCAAGGAGGAGCGCCCGGTCTGACATCCGATCCGATGATGCGATATCGTTGCGCGGTGCGTCTGGACGTTCGCCCGTGCAGTTCATCGATCGGCACCGCGATGCCGTAACCTATACCGGCATCCGTTGGCATGCCGCCACACATCGTTCTGGACAACGATTCTGCATGCTGTTTCCGCGGTGCAACTCGTCACGTAGAAGGGCACGTGGCGAGCGAGGCGGATCGTGATGTCAAGGAATCAAATCAACTACGGTACAAACGTACGGCTCCAGGATGAGCCCAAGGTGAGACTGCGCAAGGATTGCAGGGCCACGAAGATTTTTTTCGTCCGTGGGCTGCTTCCGGCTAGTGCGGGCCCGCCTGCGCGCGCATCGTGCGCACGTCGTCGAAGAAACCGATCATCCCGTGCACCTGGTCCTCGCTGTTGAGCTGCAGGTCCGGCACCCTGGAGTTCGTAAAGCCGGGATCGAAGGTGAGCGCGAAATCGAGATATCGCAGCGCGAGATCGTGATGGCCGTTCTGCTCCTCGTAGATGCCGCGCGCCAGGGCTGCACGGCCGTACAACTCGTACGCCTTCGCCACATAGCTGTCCACGCGTCCCTTCCAGAACGAAAAACGGTAGTCCGGGAAGTCCTGCGGCAGATACGTGCTGTCCTTCATCAGACGGAGCGTCATGTAGAACGGGGTGCGGTGATACTTCGCTCCGACCTCCGGGATCACGTCCCCCGTTACATGAATCGGCCGCTCGTCTATCCACCGGTCGATCATCGCATTCATCATCCCCACATAGGCGTTCTGAATGGAGTCCGCATTGAACGGAAGGTCGTGATCGAAGCTGTAGACCGCGCGACGGAATGCCGCCACCTCCGGCTTCACCCGGCTCATGAACTCCGGGTGATAGTGCTCCAGCTCGTCGATGTACCAGACGCGGCGCAGCAGCTCCGGGTCCACCACCAGAACATCCGGCCGGTAACCCTCCACTCCCTGGAGATAGAAACTGCCGGCCACCCAGAAGTCCCATTGTCCCGAGAAGATGACCGCCTTCTGCGGAAGCTTCCCCATCACGTTCACCGCCATATCCTCCACGATCGTGTTGCCGTGCTCGTTGCTCTCGGCAAAGTTGCTCCAGCAGGTGAGGGCCACCAGCACGCAGGCAATGGCGAGGCCGGTGCGCGGGCCAAGGCGCTCGTGCAGCCAGGCCATTCCGAGCGCGCAGAGAATGCCGGCTGCGAAGATCGCGGTCATGAAATAGGGGCCGATCTCCATGATGTCGTAGAAGCCGGTATAGATGAGGCAGGTCATGAAGATCAGCGTCACGAACACGCCGAGGCGGAAGGTGGTTTTCCACGCGAGGCCCATCAGCACGAACGCAGCGATGCAGAAGAGCGCCAGCATGTACTGCCACTCGATCGGTATCGATGTGAAGTTGCCCGCATAGAAGAATCCGAGCACGGAGAGCACCACCGTGAGAGGGGCGGCGAACTCGGACCGGCGCGCCAGCAGCAGCCCGCCCAGCACGCATACCACGACTCCCACGTAGGCGAGCTCCGCGGGGAGCCCCCCCAGGAAGAACGATGTCTGCTGGTGGAACGTCTCCAGGTTGTCGAACATGTAGACCTGGTAGATCTTCCCCGACACGTGGTCCAGCAGCAGTGGCAGGGTGGTGGGGGACCCCCAGTTGAACTGCGGATGCATTGCGGCGCGTATCGGGAGCCATACGTATGGCAACAGGCCGAGTGCGAGAATCGCACCGAGATAGGCCTGCTGCAGAAGGAACCTGCCGATGAAGGCCAGCCAGTCCGCTGCCCCGCGGAGCGTGCCGGCTGTGCGCATGGCTCGTGCTCCCGCGATCCAGATCCAGAGATAGTAGAAGATGAAAGCCGGCGCCAGCAGGATCGTGGACATGTGATTCGTGAAGGAGAGGCCCACGAAGAGAGCGAAGATGCCGCCGCGTGCGATCGAGATGCGGAAGCGATCGGTGCCGGAGAGAAGTCTGCGCTCCAGATCGTCCGCGAAGCGGAGGAAGAGAAGGGTTACCAGCGGCATCATCAATGCATGCAGCGAGTACACCTCGAAGCCGTTCCCCTGGTTCCACCACGTTGCCGTGCATGCGGTGAAGAGCGCCGCGAGCGCGGCATACGCCGTGCGCATCGCGGGCTCCACCGTCTCCACACTCTCCGCGGCAGGTGCGGAGTCCGCCTCCTCCTGCCTGGATGCGTTGCGCGCTCCCTTTCGCTTCGCGCCGTCGGCCCTGCGGACGCGGCGCGCGGCGCGGCGGATGAGATCGCTGTACAGAAACACCAGCACGGCCGCACCTGCGGCAGTGAAGATCGCGGACATGATGTTCAGCGACACCACCGGACGGAACGGCATGATCCTGGTGAAGGCATAGCCGATCAGCATGATGGTTGGATACCCCGTGGGATGCGCGATCCCCAGCGTGCTCGCCACCGCCACCAGCTCCCCCTTGTCCACGAAGCCGAAGGAGGGGTTCATCGTGAGGATGTAGAGAGCGAAGGAGAGGATGCCGACGATCCACGCGGCGCGGCGCGGCGTACGCCATGCCGGCGCCGGGGGACTCTTGGCCGGTACATCGCCAGCCGGTATTCCGGCCGCCGGAATACCGGCTGGCGGAATGGCCGAAGCCGGTGCGGGGCCCATCTCCTGGTTCTGCGCCTGCGATTGCGGTCTGCGTCTTCCCTTGCTCATGGAGGTTCGTGCCGTAGGTCTGTGCGGAGCAACTGTCGGTGCGGGCCGTGTGGCACGGCCGGGTGCGAAAGTACGATCCGCGCCCCTTCCAGACACGGATGATCGTCGCGATCTCTTCGCCATGCCATGACGGGCTGTGGTACTCAGCCAGGCGCGAGCCCGTGGAATCCGCCGCGCGGCGCCCATTGCCAGGCCGCGACGGCGTGGCCGGCAGCGTGCGGGCTCCATATGGTGAGGCCCCGGCATGCCATGGCTTTCAGCGATGGCGGGGCAATCGTAGTTTGTACCCCGGCATTCAATGAGGCCGGCGATGCCGGCATCGTACCAGAGATCATTCGCAGGAAGGGCATGCGCATCATGGGGGTGGACCCCGGGACGCTGGTCACCGGGTTCGGCGTTATCGACTGTGAGGATGGGAGGATGACGCTCGTGGAGTACGACGTCATCCGCACCAGCCAGGCGATGAGCATGCCGCTCCGCCTGCGCGATATCCACCTGCGCCTGCTGGATGTGATCGAGCGCACCGCGCCGGACGAGTTCGCGATCGAGTCCGCCTTCTACTCCAAGAACATTCAATCCACACTGAAGCTGGGGCATGCGCGGGGTGTGGCGATACTTGCCGCAGCGCTCCGTGAAATACCCACGGCGGAGTATGCGCCGCGCGAGGTGAAGCAGTCGGTCACCGGAAACGGCGGTGCAACCAAGGAGCAGGTGGAGTTCATGGTGATGAAGCTGCTCGGCATCACCGAGCGCCACGCCGCGTTGGATGCCACGGACGCGGTGGCGATCGCGATCTGCCACGCCAACCGAATGGCCCGTCCGCAATCCCGCGGACGAAGCTGGCGGCAGTTCGTGGAGGAGAATCCGGACCGTGTGGCCCGGCCCGGCCGCGCAGGCTGATACAATGCAGTACAATGCGGGACCGTCGCGGGCGGTGCCGGTTCCATCCGGCACTCCTATCTTTCCCGACCCAGCAAACGCCTCCAGCCATTTCGAGTATCGGCGGAGAACCGAATCCAGATCCCGGCAGCGCCCGGATCGTATCCCTACCGTAGCAGGAACCAGATGGAATCGATCGGAGATTTCTTCAGCATGCTCTCGTCACCGGACGGCATCAACAAGCTGATCATGTGGGGAGGCTATATCATCCTGATGGTTATCGTGTTCGCCGAGACCGGTCTGCTGGTTGGATTCTTCCTGCCGGGCGATTCGCTTCTCGTGACCGCAGGCGTGATGGCGGCGCACGGGCAGCTGGACATCGCGCTGCTGAATCTCCTGCTGATTCCCGCAGCCATCATCGGGGATGCAACCGGCTATACCATCGGCTTCAGGAGCGGCAAACGCTTGCTGGAGCGGCCGGACGGCCGGCTCTTCAAACGGCATCACATCGAGAAGACGCAGGCGTTCTACCAGAAGCATGGGGGCAAGACGATCGTGCTGGCGCGGTTCATTCCGCTGATCCGGACGTTCGCTCCGGTGGTGGCCGGCATCGCCCGCATGCCGTACCGCAAGTTCGCCGCCTACAACATTCTGGGAGGCGCCTTCTGGATCGGCGCAACCACGATGTCCGGCTTCTTTCTCGGGCGCCAGTTCCCCAACGTCACTTCGCAGCTTCACTATGTGATCGCGATCGTCGTGGTGCTCTCCGTGCTGCCGGTGGTTGTGGAGTTCATCCGCAATCGCATCGGAAAGCGGAAGGCCGCGGCGAACGGCTGAGCCGGTGCGAGCCGCCGGGCGCCCTAAGCCGCCGGGCACTGTGTATCCGGGTTCCAGCGGCCGGGCAGATTCCTCTGACAGGTGAGAAGCAACCGCACGATATCGGTATGTACCATCTGCATGGCCCTTGGCGCGCTCTGCCTTGCGGCCCCTCCTCTCCATGCCCAGCCCTCCAAGGCCGATGATTCCATGATCGTGGAGCGCGGCGCGGCGCTGGTGTACGGGCCGCGGCATGCGCTCACGCTTCACGCACCGGACGGCTGGGTGCTCGATGAGAAGAGCGGCAGGGCGCAGGGGCTCCAGGCAGTGTTCTATCCGCGCGGCGAGGCCTGGGCCACGAGCCCGGCGGTGATGTACTGTGCGGTTGTGCCGCGCGGCGGGCAGATCCGCGACCTCGCGGCCATGCTGGAGTACGAGGCGAATCGTTTTCACAATGCAAGCCCAAGTGCCGCCATCATCGAACAGCCGGCGATCGTTCTGCCGAAGAACAGGCGCGCAACCGTGCGCCGGCTCAGCGGCGGTGTGAACGGCGCACTGGAGCAGGTAGCGTATGTCGAGGAATCCACGGTGATCGTGATGGTGGTGCTCTCCTCGAGAACGCCGGAGACCTTCAGCAAGGCGCTTCCGGCCTTCACCGCGCTCGTGGGCTCGTACCATTTCCTTTCGGATGATCCCGAGAATATCCAGCGCGCCGTAGAGGCCGCTGAAGATCAGGACTGGTAGGATGATATGAACGTCCTCGTACTGAACGCCGGTTCATCGTCGCTGAAGTTTCAGGTGATCGATACCGATCTGGAGAAGATCGCCTCGGATGCCGATCGCTGCATTGCGCGCGGCGTGGTGGAACGGATCGGTTCGCAGGCGCTTCTGCGATTCGAGAACGAAGGGGGGAAGGTGCTCCACACCGCGCAGCCGATACGCGATCACCACGCGGCGATCGATCAGGTGATGCGGTGGCTGGTATCGGCGGAGGCGGGCGTTCCCGCGATACAGTCCTTCGCGGACATCCACGCCGTTGGCCATCGTGTTGTGCATGGCGGAGAGAAGTTCGCGCGCTCCGTGCTGATCACGCCGGAGGTGATTGCGGACATCGAGGAGTGCATCGATCTGGCGCCGCTCCACAATCCGGACAACCTGCGCGGCATCCGCGCGATGGCCGATATCCTCGGGCCCGGAATCCCGCAGGCCGCGGTGTTCGATACCGCGTTTCATCATTCCATGCCGCCCCGTTCCTATCTCTACGCCATCCCCTATCAATTCTATCGGCGGCATCGTGTGCGCCGCTACGGCTTTCACGGCACGTCGCATCGCTATGTGGCCTATCGTTACCGGCAGATGCTGAACGTTCCGAAGGAGGCCGTACGGGTGATCACGCTCCATCTCGGCAACGGCTGCTCCGCCGCAGCGATCGATGCAGGGCGATCGCTCGATACCTCCATGGGGATGACGCCGCTGGAAGGGCTGGTGATGGGAACCCGCGCCGGTGACATCGATCCCGCCGTGGTGGAGTACCTGATGGAGAAGGAGGGATTCTCCTCCCAGCAGATGGAGGCGCTGCTCAACAAGCAATCCGGCCTGCTCGGCGTGAGCGGGCTCACCAACGACATGCGCGATCTGCTTGCCGAGGCGCAGGAGCACGATGATCGCCGCGCGCGTCTTGCGATCGACATCTTCGTGCATCGCGCCCGCAAATACATCGGAGCCTACCTGATGGAGCTCGGCGGCGCCGATGCCCTGATCTTCGCCGGCGGCATCGGCGAGAACTCGCCGGAGATCCGCGAACGCATCTGCGCCGGCATGGATTGGTGCGGGCTCCGCATCGATCCCGGGCGCAACGCCGCGACCGTGAACCGGAAGGAGGGGGAGATCAGTGCCGACGGCTCCACGCTGCGGGCCTACGTAATCCCGACGGATGAAGAATTGTTGATCGCTCGCGATACGGCGCGTCTCGTTGCTAAGGCCGAAGTTCCCGCATGGTAGCCTGCGGGCCGGCATGGCCGATCCGGTTCCGACCCGGTGTGCTTCCGGTTCCGGTATGCAGTCACGGCGCATGAGCGATTGTTCTTCCGTGCGCGGCTCCGGCCGCATCCTCCCCTCCTGCCGGGATTGAGATAACCGGATGTGCAGTACGAGCCATGTGTTGCCGCAATCCACTGCGTTGCAGGATTCGCAGGGCCTGCAGGTAGCGTGGAACTGCCGGGCCTGTGCTGCGTAGAGTTCCGATCGCATTCATGAAACGTACACATCGAGAGATTCTGATTTGGGTGGCGGCTCTCTTTGCAGCCTGTTCACTCGCGCTCGGGGTAGTCGCCTGGTTCGGTTACCGTCCGATTCCGTACGGACTGTGGGGCGTGCCGAACGCGTTCCTCTTCATCCTGATCGCCGTCGCCAATCGTGATGCGGGGAACCGTACGCGTTCCGAGCGGCTGCGCCGGCTGAAGGAGGATCGCAGGCTGGCGCCGGCGTGGATCAGATGGCTGCTTCGTATCGTCTACGCCGGACTGATCGTACAGCTCGGCGTTATTCTCGGTCAGGCATACAATCACGAGTTGAGCGGCGAGAGGCTTGCGTGGGAGGTGTTTCCCGGCGTCTGGCTGGGAGTGCTTCTTCAGGTGATCGCACAGCAGATGGGTGCGTTGCAGCGCGAGATGCACGGCGGCGATCCGGGCGGCACGTCCGCCGCCCAACACCCCTAGCACCGGCCGGTCGTGCGCGCAGCCGGCGCGGCGGCTCGAACGCTTTTTCGCATTTTGAGAATCAACCGTCCCGGAGGCGTCATCGAAATCCGAACACGCGGCCTGCCGGTGTTTCGTCATGAGCATGACTCGCGACGAACACGACATCCGTGCGACGGTGAAGCGCGGCAATCGACGCGCGATGTGCACCGACATCCCTGTTCAACCCCAACTACTGATCTCCGGCCGTGCGCTTTGCCTATCGAAAAGAATTTGTGACCGAGCCGCTTGCCGAAGCGCTGCGCGCGCGCGGCTGGGAAGCGATTGCGGACGATCGCCCCGACACCCTGCTTGGGCAGGGGCGGGCTGACGTTGTACTGACTCCGCCGCTCGATTACGCCAACGCCATCGGCGTGATCGAAATGGCGCTGGTTCCCGGAGTGGCCATCACGACCAGCGGCTTCGCCGGGCTGATGAAGCTGATGTTCAACAAGGGGCTGGCCGGCTTCTCCACCATGGCGGCCAGGGACCCGCATGCGGCGGAGACCGTTGTTGCCGTGATGCTCCTCTCGGAGAAGCACGATCTGGAGCCGAAGGTGATCGAGGTGGCCCGTGATGCCTCGCTCGGCGAGATGCTCGCGGTTGCCGATTGCGCGCTTCTCACCGGAGACGATGCGCTCTTCGAGATGTCCGGATCCACTTCGTTGCTGGACCTGACCGATGAGTGGGAGGACACGGTGGAGGCGCCGCTTCCCTACATGATTGCATGGGGGCGCATGGGTGCCGTTCCGCAGGCCGCTCTGGAGGAGCTGAAGGCCGCCCGCGACGAGGCCGTGCTGATGCTGCCGGGCATCGCCGCGCATCACGAACATGCGGCGGCCGCAAACGCCTTCTATCAACGCTATCTGCGCGGCGAAATCGAGTACACGCTTGGTCCGGTGGAGACCGCTGCGCTCGAAGCCTACTACCGCTACGCGTTCTACTACTCCGTGATTCCGGATATCCCGGCGCTGAAATTTCTTCCCGATGGCGAGCCGGCTCCCGTTTCCCCGCCCGGCATCTGAGCGCCCGGGCATATCGTTCACGCACGCAGGGCACCCGATGTTCAAACGCATCGCATCACTCCTTCTTGCCGCCGCCGCATGCTGCGGCGCCGAGCTGCACGCGCAGGATCTTCTGCTGAAGAATGCGTGGCTGGTCGATCCGGTGCGTCGCACGGTTGAACGCGGCTCCATCGTGGTGCACAACGACATGATCGATCGCGTGCTCGCGGTGGCTCCGGAGGAGTTCGATGGGAGGGTGATCGATCTTGCCGGGAAGTGGGTGATGCCGGCGCTGCACGACATGCATGTGCACTCCTTCGGCAATCTCGCCCCGGGGAATCAGATGCAGATGCTCGGGACGGGGGAGGTCGCGAAGGTGATGCTCTACTGCGGCGTAGGCGCCTTCCTGGATCTCTTCTCGCCGGAGGATCCGATCTTCGCGCTTCGGAACGAACAACGCGAGCGCGGGCTTCCCGGCGCCGACATCTATTGCGCCGGGCCCATCCTCACCTGCCCGGGCGGGCACGGCACGGAGTACGGCATGCCGACGCGCACCATGTCCACGCCTGCCGAGGCGCGCAGCCAGGTGACGGAACTTGCCGCGAAGCATCCGGACGTTGTGAAGATCGTGTACGATCACGCGGCAGGCTGGATGCCGACCATCGACCAGGCAACGATGGCCGCGGCCGTGAAGACCGCGGGTGAGCACGGCATCAAGACGGTGATTCATATCGGCACGTGGAAGGACGCGCGCGAGGCGATCGAGGCCGGCGCCACCTGCATCACGCACTGCTATCTGAACGAAGTGATCCCGGACGATCTGGTGAAGCTGATGCACGACCGCGGCGTGTACGAGATCCCCACGATGGCCGTGCAATGCGACTTCCAGGCGATCATGAACGATCCGCATCTGCTGGACCGTCCTCTGCTTCGCAGCGTTGCGTCGTACGATGTGCTGAGCGCCTATCGCGACACTACCGGTTGGGATGCGCGCTCGCGAGGCTGGTGGGCGATGCAGAAGCGCACCGTGGCCAACACGTTCGCCTCCGTGAAGAAGATGCAGGAGGGTGGTGTGAAGCTGATGTCCGGAACGGACGTCGGCAATCTCGCCACGTTCCAGGGGTACTCCGTTCATCGCGAGTTGGAGTTGATGGTTGCGTGCGGCATGACGCCGTGGGAGGCGATCACCTCCACAACGACGATGGCCGGGGAGTTCCTGGGCCGTCCGGTCGGCATCGCCCCGAAGCTCCCCGCCGATCTCCTGGTGCTGGACGCATCCCCGGTGGAGAACATCGCCAACACGCAGCGCATCGTTACCGTGATTCAGCATGGCAGGCTGATCAACCGCGAGGAGTTGATCCACCCCCCGGCAACGCCGTGGACGGTTGCGCTGATCGATGACTTCTCCGCGCGCGATCTGAAAAGTTCCGCCGGCCCCCGCTGGGAGGTGAACAACGATTCCGCATGGGGCGGGAGTTCCACCCTCGGCACCGAATGGAAGCAGGGGACGCTGCGCGTACACGGCAAGCTGGTCACCCGGAAGGGGGCGCCGGCGCTGGCCGGCATCTCGCTCGCCTTCGATTCGCTCGGCACGCCGTTCGATGTCACGCGCTTCAAGGGCGTGCGGGTGCGCGTGCGATGCGCGAAGGGCCCGCTCGCGTTGAAGTTGATGACCACGGGGGTGAAGAACTACGACTTCCATGCAAGCATGATCCCCGTTGGCCCGTCGATCAAACAGATCGATATCCCCTTCAGCGAGTTCCATCAGATCTGGTCCAGCCCGGTGCCGTGGACCGGCAGGGACATGCGCGGCATCGCCTTCTGGGCCAGCGATATCAGCAACGGCGATTTCGATTTCACGATCGACTCCATCGCGTTCTACCCCTGATGGAGATGGAATGATTTCAGCCGGCTGCGAGTACGCGGCTGCCGGGTACGCGGCTGCGGTTCGCCGGCGGCCGCTACGCTAACCTTCGGCCCGCTCCCAGCCGGAACAATGCCCGGGATCGCCGGGCCTACCGACCCGGTGCCGCGGAGCCCGCGCTCCGCGGCATACCCGCGATCGGTGTTGAACGTCAACTATCATCTCAACTCTCGGTATCGCATCATGCCAACGCTTGTCATGCTCCGTCACGGACAGTCGCAGTGGAATCTGGAGAATCGCTTCACGGGATGGGTGGATATCCCACTCTCCGAGGAGGGGCGTGCGGAGGCGCGAAGCGCAGGCGAGCGATTGCGCGGCATGCACCTGGACGTTGTGTTCACATCCGCGCTCGTGCGCGCCATCGACACGGCAATCATCGTGCTGAAGGAGATGGGACATTCGGAGCTTCCGCTGATCAGCGACCAGGCATTGAACGAACGGCACTACGGCGATCTCCAGGGGTTGAACAAGGCGGAGACCGCAGCCAGGTACGGCGCCGAGCAGGTTCACATCTGGCGCCGCTCCTTCGGTGTGCGTCCGCCGGGCGAGGAAGGGGAGAGCCTGGCGATGACGATCGAGCGCGTGATGCCGTACTACCGTGAGCACATCCTTCCGGAACTCCGCGCCGGACGGAACGTGCTGATCGTTGCGCACGGCAATTCGCTTCGCTCCCTTCTCTTTCATCTGGACAAGTATTCCGAGGATACGATCATGGACCTCAACATCCCCACCGGCATCCCGCTTGTCTACGAAGTGGAGGTGCGCGGCGACGACGTTGAGGTTCTATCGCGCCGCGAGCTGACCGGGGAGCCCGTCTGATTCTGTCCGTACCGAACGCTTGAATGGCCATCCCGCGCCCGCGGGGATGGCCATTCTTATAACCCGTTTTTCATGCGCGTTACCTTTCCGGATCCAACGGGATCATTCCCTGTGACGAAGAGATATACCACGATCGACACGCAGAGTGCGCATCGGGAGGCGGTGGGTGCAACACCGTCTCCCATGCGCGTACACCCGGCGTGAGCCCCGGGTAATCTCCTTCACGCGCTGCTGAACGCTCCATCCCCCCGAAATCCCCCGTACCGCGCCGGCCGTGATGCCGGCTCCCCCGCATCCATTACACAGTGCACTCCGAAGGTTCACCGCGTCCCGCCGCCATGCGATGGGACGTGGCTCGGTGCGCACCCACTCACATCCCATTCGTTGGAGGAACAGCAATGAGCAGAGTGCTTCAACGGTTGGCCGCGCTTGCCATCGTGGTTGCAGGCGCGGCGGCTTCAATGACGATGCAGGCCCAGCCCCGCAGGCTTGCGTGGATCTGCCCGAACATGCCACACGACTTCGGCAATCTCTTCCTTCCCGGCGCGGCCTGGACAAACCTGAAACGTTCCACCGATGTGTTCAAGCTGTACATCGGCAAGCTTGCGTCCGCGGATACCACGTTCATCGACAATGCCGTTGCGGCGTTGAACCAGGCGCATATCAAGGTTGCCGTGGAGGCGGGCGGGCTGCGCCCGTTCTCCGGATGCGACAGCATGGCCGGCGAGAATCACGCCATCTCGGAACTGGCGTCGATGCGCTCATGGCTGAACCGCGGCGGAACGATAGACTACATCGTGATGGATTCACCGATCAACACGATGATCGCGACCGGCGCGCCCGGGAACTGTGGCATGACCGTAACGCAGGCTGCGAACGAGCTGGCGGACTATATGCACGCGGTTCGCGCGGTGATTCCCAACGTGCACTTCGGCTGGATTGAACCCGTGCCCTGGTACACGGTGGGGCAGTATCCCAATCACCCCGGCAACAACTACGGCGATCTGCCGAAGGTGATGGACACGGTGGTGCGCATCATCGCGCAGCACGGCGACTCGCTGGAGTTCTTCCACGCCGATTCGCCGTACGAATATTCGGAGAGCCAGATAACGCACGGATGGGACAAGCTGAAGGAGATGGAGCGGCATACGCGTGCGAAGGGGCTGCGCTTCGGCCTCATCTTCAACTCTGAATTCGGAGGCCTCAACGACGACTCCACCTTCTATGCACGCACGATGGATGGCTGGCTGAAGTACGGCGCAGCCGGCGGCGATCCGCAGGATGTGATCGTTCAAAGCTGGTACCCGCTTCCCACAACGGTGCTCGCGGAGTCCACGCGCTACTCGTTTACGTTCGACGCGCTTCAGTTCTTTCTGCAGGCAGGCATCAACGGCCCGCGAACGAACGGCGTGGACGTTCATGGGGCAGTGCAGGCGGGGAACGTGAGCGTTCTTCCCAACCCCGTCGCCTCCGAAGGCCTGGTGCGCTTCACGCTCGCGGGGGAGGAGCACGTTGCAGGGGAGCTGTTCGACATGCGCGGCGCGCGGGCGGCAACGCTCTTCGAAGGTACATACTCCGGCGGTCCGCATACGGTAGGGGTGGACCTCTCGGGGGTTCCGGCCGGCATCTATCGCTGCCGCGTACTGCAGGGGAGCCGGGCGGCGGAGACCATGGTGGTGATTGCGCGATGATGGTGACGCAGTGAACGCAACGGCAGTACGATTGCGGGAAGGGCGGGTGGCCAATGGCGGTGCGTGCGAATGCATCTGCCGCGTTCAGGAAGGAAGCGTCGGCCGCTGCGGTCGGTTCGTATGCGCAGCGCCCCATGAAGCCGAGGCCTCATGGGGCGCTGCATGATGTTTAGCGGCCTCCGGGGCCGGGCATCGATGGCCGATGCTACTTCCTGCTCTTTCCCTTCGTGAGGGCGAAGGAGGAGAAGGCGCCGAGGATGTTGTCGTCCGTGAGATTCTCCTGGCTGTCCGTCAGGTAGAGTATCTGGTAGAGGCGCGGCTTCACGATGTAGTAATCCACACGGCCGTAGATGTCGGTTCCCTTGTTGTTGCCGTGGAATACCAGCGACCGTCCGGGGTTGCCGTCGATCGTGATCGAGTGCTTGGTATCCACCGTCCCGCCAAGATTCTCCATTGCGCCGTTCTCGGCACCATCCAGCATCACCTCCGTTCCTTCGGTGAAGGCCTTCTTCGGATAGTCGATGTATGCCGCCAGGAACACCGATCCCGTTCCCTTGGTGCTGGTGAAGACCTTCATCTTCAGATTCCCCACGGCGGTCTCCAGAGGCATTGTGCTTGGCGAGGGCTGGGAGAATCCATCCGGGAATGTGAAGGTGAAGCGGCCATCCTTCGATTGGAAGGGGGTGCCCCCCGCCAGAAATGCGCTGCGGACAATGGCGTTGGCAGTTGCCGCGCCGGGTGCGATGCCACCGACGAGATGCGCGGAGGCAACAAGAAGGCTGAGAAGTAGTGCGGTCATAGTGTATGCGTTGATTGAGTGAGTAATCGAACTAATGCGTCGCCGTGGAACCCGGCGTGATTGCGAACGACGCGAAGGCGTTGCCGATAGGGGCGGAGGAGACGATGCTCTGTTTCGGAGTAAGCAGCAGCAACGTGTACAGCCGCGGTTGATCGTAGTAGTAGTCCACCCGTCCGTACGTCCTGTGGCCGGAGGAGAGACCGGAGAAGAGAACCGAACGCCCGGCGATCCCGTTCGTTGCCGTTTCCTTCTCGTTGAGAACGGTCCCCTTCAAACTCTTCATCGCGCCGTCGCGGGCGCCCTTGATCAGGACCTTGCCGTCGGTCTTCGATGCGGGATCCGGATAGTCCGTATAGGAGATCAGCATCACCGTCTGCGCATCGAGCAGCGACGTATAGAGCTTCATATTCAACGGCCCGACCGCCGATTGGATAGGCATGTCCGACGCCACCGGCTCGGTGAAGCCCTTCGGCATCTGGATGCTGAAGTTGCCGTCGGCAGGCGCGAACTGCGTGCCATCCGGCAGGTGTACGCCGTTGCCGGCGCCGAGCGAAACGATTGCGGCTGCAAGCCACGAAGCGATTGCTGGAAGCATGGGCCGTGTAAATCCGGTTGCGTTGTTCGGCGGGGGAGTGGCCGGTGAAGCAACGATCGGTGCCGATCGAGCCCGGCCATGGAACGTTCGCGGCCAAGTTACAACAGAATCTTCTCAAAGCCCGCCCGGCCTGCCGCCGATGCGCGCCGGTAAAAATCAACAGCCCCGACGCGGTTCCGCATCGGGGCTGTTCGAGTTGTTCGATTCATCGCGCTGCACTGCGCAGCGGGAAGCAGCCTACTTGTTGAGCTTGAAGGAGGAGAACGCGGCCTTTACCGGGTCGCTGCTGACGCCATCCTTCTTGTCGCTCAGATAAAGGATCTGATACAGGCGCGGCTTTACGATGTAGTAATCCACGCGGCCGTAGACATCGGTGCCGCTGGATTTGCCGGAGAACGTCAGCGAACGGCCGGGATTGCCGTCGAGCGTGATATCCTCACGGTGCTCCACCGTTCCGCCCAGGTTCTTCATCGCGCCATCCTGGGCGCCGTCCAGCATCACCGGGATGCCGGCATCGAAGGCCTTGTCAGGATAGTCGATGTAGGCCGTCATCATCACTTCACCGGCTCCCTTCATGGCAGTGTTCACCTTCATGTCCAGCTTGCCGACCGCAGTCTCGAGAGGCATCGTGGACTCCGAATTGGAGCTCATGGTGAACCCTTCCGGGTACTTCACCGTGAACTTTCCTTCCTTGGACGTAAACTCCGTCCCACCGCTCGATGCTGCGTCTGAGGCTGCCGAGGCGCCGGTCTTCTTGTCGGTTGACGCATCGGGCGCCTTGCCCTTGGTCTTGTCACCGCACGAAACGATGACGGCAGCGAGACCGAACAACAATACGGCATGAACGATTCGTTGGATCATCGATGCTCCTGATGTGAATGTGGGTTGAATAAGCTTGAAGCGCCTCATAGGCTGGGGAGGAGCTATTGCAGGCGAGAAGATGCGCGGGGAATTTACTACAAGGTCCCGGAACAACACCACGCGGTGAACAGCCCAATACCATATTTGGTCCGCGAGAGTGTTCCCTTCCGGGCCCATCCACCGGCACGCCGGCGGCGCATGGGTATGACAGGCGGTACATCCTCCGCCGTGAAATATCTCTCCGGCCGATCGTGCGGGCCGATCAGAACACCAGGATGGCGGAGACCACCGGTACTACGGGGATCGAGGGAGCCTTCGTGTCGCCCGTGGTGATCCCCACGTATGCGAGGCCCGCGTCGATGGCGAAGCTCTCGCCGAAGTAGCGCGCCGTGGCCACCAGCGGCACCACACCAACGGTCTCCATCCGCAGCAGCTCGCCGGCAAGCTTCCAGTGCCGCGCCACGCGGATGTCCCCGCCTGCTGCGAAGAAGGCAGCGTTCTGGTCGAACTCCACGTTCGGTTTCTTGTGATGCTTGAACGCATATCCGGCGGTGAGCGAGAGACGGCTGTCATCATCGCCATAGCTGAGCGCGGCATAGGGGGCACTGATCGTGATGTCGGAGCGCACCGTATCGGCCACCGGATTCTGCCTGTCGTAGAAGCTGCGCCCCCACTGGTATCCGGCCGCCACGTTGAACCGGTCGCCGATTGGAAGGCCTGCCTTCAGCCCGATCGAATAGGCGCCGAACATGTCGCCGTGAATACCGGTCCAGTCATCCGGTGTTGGAAGCGCGCCGCCGGCGAGCAGCATCACGTTCCTGTGAAACGAGTATCCGGCCGTGAGGCCAAGCAGGTCGTAGCTCCCCACATAGCCATGCCCCTGCTTCGGCAGGACGGCATTTGGCACCGCGATGCTGCGGAACGTTGTCGGGTCCGTGATGGGCGGCTCCGGTGTTGGAGGCGGCTGGTCCGGCGGCCGTTCAGGGGTGCGCACCGGAAGCGTATCGTGCCGTTCCGGCGGAGCCACAACGGTAACCAGGCCGGTGTCCGCAACGGCGTACGTGGTAAGGCCTCCGGAGGGATAGGTGCGCCGGATCCATGTGGTTACCGGATACTTCATGCGACCCAGTTCCGTTGCCACCACACAGACCTTGTAGCGATACGTCTCGCCGGGGCGTACGGTCACCGGCAGCTTTCCCGGGAGCCGCACGATGATGCGGGGATCGTTCACGGTGATGGAATCGAGAATCGTCGGCTGCGCGACCACCGCGGCGCCGAGCGTGGGATCGTTCGCGTCCGTTCGGATCTGGAATTCGTGGCATGCCGTGTCGCCAAGCTGCACGCGGCCCAGCCGGTTGATATCCACATTCCACGATCGGCTGTTGAGCGTCCGCACGAATGTCCGGTTGCGGCAATCGGTGACAACCAGTTGAACGCTGCCGCGAAGCGGATCGGTCACCAGCACGCGCATATCGTACTTCTGCCTGCAGTCAACCTTGCCCGCGCCGAACACCGTGATGTTCGGCGTTGCATCGCCAATCTCCACGCGTTGAATGCCGCTTGGCAACGAGATGGTGATCGTGTTCTCCCCGCAGTAGATCTCCGGAGGATAGACCACCCTGTCCTCCTGCGCGTCTGCCGTGCCGCAGTGGACCAATGTGCCGCATACGAGCGCAATGAAGAGAAGAACGCGGTATCGTCTCATGATCTGTTCGTCTGAAAATATGCGTCTAAAGTACGTGTCTGCGGATGCATCGGCCAAACATTCCGGCAGCCGGGTTGTTACATGCCCTTCATGGCCTCGTCTGCTGAATGTTCGCGGCCGCTGCGAATCAAGCCGTGCACGCCCATGAACACCGTGACGGCGGGCCGGGTTTAGGCGGGTGGCCTCGCGGCGACGGGAGAGAATACCGTTGTGATACGAACTGCACTTCACGAGGGATTGAACGATGAAACGATACTACGATGCACAGGCTGGCACGGGTGCCCTGCGGAACCCACGGCGTCTTCTCCTGATGACGGTGCTTCTGCTTGCCGCTGTTGCGGGCATTGCGCCTGCCCAGGGAACGCAGCCCATTGATACGACGCGGAAGAGCCTGAAGGCAACAATGGAGGTCGATGCCGCTGCGCCCGTCTCCACGTCGACCACTCTCGGCGCCGGCGGTACCGCGGTGCAGGCGCGAGCCTCCTACGGCCACATGTACTCCGTTCAATCCACCGGCACGCTGGGGGCGAAGGTTGGCGGAGCGCAGGATATCGGCTATGCACGGCAGCTCATCAACTCCGGACAGATTCCGCGCTTCATCGACTTCTCTGCCGAGGGACTCTACAGCGAGCACGATATACCAACACCTTCCGGCGATTGCAATGAGAAGCTCTGTCTCTCGCTCGGCTATGGCTACGCTCCAACGGCCGACAATCGCTCCAATGCAATCTTCCTGCAGCTGGGAATGAACTCCAACATCAAGCCGGGTGAGTTCAAGCGTACGCCGCTGCAACTGGCGGTTGTGATCGATCGCAGCGGCTCGATGCAGGGGGCAAGCATGAACTCCGTGAAGACGGCGCTTCATTCGCTGGCGCGGAAGCTGGGCCCCGATGACGAGATCATGCTGGTGCAGTTCGACGATCAGGCCCAGGTGGTTCTTCCCGCAACACGCGTCTCCGATCTCCCGAAGGTGATCGCCGCCATCGACGGCATTCGCATCGGCGGCGGAACCGATATCGAGGCCGGCCTCGCGCTCGGCTTCCGCGAACTGGCCGCGCTCCCAGCCCGTCCCGGCGTCTCCAGGCGGGTGATGCTCTTCACCGATGCCCGCCCCAATGTGGGCCGCACGGACTCCGGCAGCTTCTGCACGCTGACCCGGCAGTATGCAGATCAGGGGATCGGCATCTCCGCCTTCGGCGTTGGCCAGGACTTCGGCCAGGAACTCGTCTACCATATCACGCAGCTCCGCGGCGGCAACTTCTTCTTCCTCGAATCGCCGGAGAAGATCGCCCGTGTGTTCGATGCGGAGTTCGACTACCTGGTGACGCCGCTCGTGTACGATCTCGATGTGAAGGTGCGCACCCCCAACGGACTGAAGCTCACGGCCGTCTACGGCCTCCCAACATGGAAGCCCGGAAGCCGCGATGCCGAGCTGCATGTGCCGACGGTGTTCCTCTCCTCCAATCACGGCGCCATCGTGCTTCGCTACGAGAAGGATGGCGACGGGCCACTGGTGCTTGATCGAGGCGACCGTGTTGCCGAGGGGACGCTCAGCTTCACCGGCGTGGACGGCACGAAGTACAGCGAGGATCGGGACGTGCGTTATCAGGGGGCGGAACGGCTGGAGCCGGGGACGCAGTTCTACTCGCACGACGGCATGCGCATGGCCGTTGCGCTCACCAACATCTACTTCGCGCTGCGCGACGGATGCACGCTGCTGGCGGAAGGGAAGCGGAAGGAGTCCGTCGATGCGATCAGCCGCGGACGCGGCATCGCGATGCTGGAGAATCTGATGCTGATGGATAAGGGATTGAGCGATGAGATCGCGTTGCTGGACAAGCTGCAGGAGAATATCGAGAAAGGGACGGATGTGCGAACGCCTGCGTCGATGCCGAGTGAATAGAACCCGGATGGAAAGGCATATGCAACAATGATGGCGGGCCCTGCGCCGATGCGGGGCCCGTCTGCGTTGCTGCAGGCGGCCTGCCGCACGCCGGCGCGCATGCAGATGTGAGACAGATGCCGAAGGTTCGTCACACGTCTTCGTATCACACGGGCATACCAACCATCAGAGTAATCCGATGCGAATAGTCTCCCTGGTTCTGGTTGCTGTTGCAGCCATGTTCGCCGGCCGTACCGGAACGTCGCAACGTCGAAGAACCGTGGGTCATGCAGACGGGCTCGTGATGGCGCTCCCCGTACGCTGGAGTTCGACGGCCTGCTTCCTGCCGCCGTGGAGGCCACGGCAACCGGCTTTGCCGTTCATCCGGCCGGCGGTGCGATACGCCGCCATGCAATCGGTGTGACCGTGGATCTGCAGCCGGAGCCGGGAAGCTCCATCGGCCGGTTGCCGCGAACACGCACGGTGGGCGATCGCACAATTCATTTCCGGGTAGACGGCGAGGAGGAGGCATGGGCGGGTGCCAGTTCACTCTCACGGCCGGCGGGACCTGCCGCTCCGGACGGATCGTGTACCGTCAGGAGATCATCACGGAGAATGAGTCCGAACCGGACTTCAGTCTGGCATGGAGCGTGATTGCCGGAACGTCCTGCTCGCCCGGGAGGGGCGGGCGATGACGATCCATGCATGCCCGGGCGTCGATGCCCGGGCGTCGATGCCCGGGCCGGCGTTGCCTCTTGCCTGCCTCCTCACGATGCGCTACCATGTGCCATGCAATACTGGGCCAGGCTCAATGATCTCGACGAGGAGGATCTTCTCCGGTTCTATCGCGCCGTTGTGCGCTGGGCCGTTCCGCGAGCGGATCGCTTCGAGATACGTTTCGTGGAGGATCGCTACCGGGATTGGTCGCTCGTAGGATTGTTCCGTTCGCTCGGCTCGCATGCCTTCCAACTGCACGAGCCACCTCCCGGGCCGGTGGCGCGAGCACTCTTCGATGCGCGGCCCGTTACGGTGACCGTTGTGGAGGGAAGGCCCGGTGCGGACTTCATGGCCGCCATGACCGGCCACGTGGCTCCTCCCGGCTCGATAGGGAGCGAGTCGCCGGTGGAGGACCTGTATCTCTTCGCTGGCCGGCGGCGGCTTCTCGCAGTGATGGACAATGCCGGCTACGGCTACATGCTCGATCTCGAAGAAGAGGAGGTGGCCGATCTGCTCTGCACGCTCGACGCTGAGGGTCTTGAGAGCGCCCGGCTGGAGCCGGCGCCGTAGGAACGTCCGGGGAGCGAGGGCAGGACGCAACGGTGAATACGGCATGCCGTGCCGATGCCATCATGCTCCGTAACGGCGACCTATCTGTAGCACGCCTCAGATTGCGGGTATCTTTGGAATCTCCTTTTCCTAACTTTGCCGCCACCCCATTTCATGACCGGGCACACGGGCCCACCGGTCGCGATAATCCTTGCTCATATTCCCAAATCCTGGAGGTACAATCATGCGATTGCTACGAACCAATGTCAGCCTGTTCGTCATGGCCTGTCTCTGTCTGGTTCTGTCCGCATGCGGCAAGAAGGCTGCGGACAAGCCTGCCGGCGACGCAGCCGCCGGCTCTTCCGGCGCGGATGAAGCCACGCAGCAGGCCAACATCGAGAAGTCGAAGCAGTTTGTGGATCGTGTTTTCAACAAGGGTGATGTGTCCGCAATCGACGAGTTGGTGAGTCCGGATTTCGTAGAGCACAATCCGGCTCCGGGTCAGGAGCCCGGCATCGCCGGATTCAAGAAGATGGTAACGCAGTGGCGTGCCGCCTTCCCGGATCAGAATACCACCATCGACGACATCTTCGCGTCGGGGGACAAGGTTGCGATTCGGAGCACGATGACCGGCACGAACTCCGGCCCGATGATGGGGGCGCCGGCAACCAACAAGGCGGTGAAGGTGGAAGGGATTGACATTATCCGGATCAAGGATGGAAAGGCCGTGGAGCACTGGGGGCAGATTGACCTTGGTGCGATGCTGACGCAGCTCGGCATGATGGCGCCGCCGGGCGGCCAGGGTGGCGGTGCCGCAAAGGCCGATGGTGCCGCGAACGGCGGCGCTGCAAAGGGGGAGGCCCCGAAGGGTGACGGCGCGGCAAAGGCCGATACGGCTCCGAAGGCCGGCGGTGCAAAGGGGCACTAACCGATTCCTCAGATGTCGGCGCCGTTCGTGGCGTCCATCTATTCATTCAAAAGCGCCCGTGCCGGAAATCGGTACGGGCGCTTTGTCTGTGAGCGTGCAGCCCGGAACCTCTCCGGGCTGCCGCCATAATCCGGAGTGCCGGTAAAGAGAACGGTGAACATGCCCGGGCCCTGGGCACGTTCACCGCGAGTGGAGAGAGAGGGGATTTTTTTGACGCCGTCAGTCGTATGCCACAGCAACTGACGGCGTCACGAACGCGGATGCGTGGGGCATCCGGCGCTCATACGGATTTCCCGGAGGAGCGCTGCACAACGGTAGGAGCCGCTCCGCTGGCGCGCTCAACTCCGGCCGGCAGCGAGCAGATTGCCGCCGGAAAACATTGATGCGCGCATTGTATACCTCAGTAGCGTAAGGGTCCGCTGGTGTCTACGTAGGGATTTGCCGGGCATTTCGGAGAAATGGTCCGAAAGGCCGCAACGATACGCCCGGCAAAAAGCGATTACTCGCCTTCTTTCAGCCGGGTGTAATCCGCAAGCTTGGCGTCGCGTTCACGAACCTTTCGTGCAATCCGTGCCAGAGTATCAGGATCGCCGCGCTTTGCGCGCTTCTGCACCGCCTGGCGCTCCACACCATCCTCCCGGGCGATCTCCGCCAGAATGCCTCGATACGGGTGGCGCCGCAGGTCAAGCGCGCCATGGCCACTATGTTTTGTCATACTGGAACCGTATAGTTGTCAAACGCATGTCATAGTGATATATCTATGTAGATGCGAATATACAATAAAATTCTCACAGTCTACAAAATAATTCTGCGATGACATCCGGCGAACGCCTCCGAATGTTCTGCAAGGTCCGCTACGGCTCCGAAAAAGGTGCCATCACGGCATTTGCTCATGACCTGGCCATGAAGCCGTCCAACCTGCACAAATATCTCTCCAACGAACGGCAGCCTGGCAAGTCCACCATCACCCGCATGGCCGAACTCGGCTGCAACGTTCAGTGGCTTGTCTCGGGCGAAGGAGAAATGTTCTCCGAAACCGATGCCGGACATGCACTGCGTTCGAAAATGAGGAAACCGGTTGTGGCGGAACCCTTCGTCTACGCAAACGATCGTGCGAACGATTGGAAGCGTGCCGTTGAGGAGGAACTTGCCATCACGCGTCTGGAATTATCCTCCGCATCGGCCGAGGATCGCATGGAGAAATTGGAACGCGTGGTGGAGCTTCTGGAAATGAAGGCCGAAATGCTGCTGCAGGAAAATCTGTTGCAGATGGGGCAGTTGATGGCGTACGAACGGATATTCAACGTTCCGCAGATGGCCGATGCCGTGCGTATTGCCCTGCCGCCGGCGCCGTCCGATGGCTAGGATAGGGTGGGGGTTGCCGTTGATTGCCGGGAGCAGATCAGTGCCGGATGCGTGCGCGCTCCCACGGCCGCCGGTTACCGGCTACATCCCATTGATCCGCTGATCGCCGGCATACGTGCAGTTGCCCTGATGCGAACATTCGCCGCAGTTGGTATGCTCGCTCAACGGCACCGTGGTGAAACAGCGCGGGCAGCGATCGTTCATCGGATTGGTGATCTCATAGCTGCACGTGGGGCATGTACGAACCTCCGACGCCAGCTTCCGGGCAAGCGCGGGATCGTTCAATACCGGAAGCGACAACACTTCCGGAGCTGGTTGCGAGGGGATCTTTTTCTTGAAGAGTATCACGTGAGTCACTGAATGATATCGAGTCGCAACGTGAGCCGTGGGCCGGCATGCGCGGTCCGATGATATCCGGCAGATCCGTTGCATGCGCGTTCAACAACCGACGATGACCCGGAAGCCGATGTGCCCGGCGTGTCCGGCTCTCGGAAGGCCCGGCCTTCGGAAGGAACGCCCCTCGGAAGGTCCGTCCTCGGAAGGCGCGCGAACCGAAGCCCTACAGCAGCACCAGCGCCACCAGGCCGCCGACACCGAATGCAAGCACCCAGCTGCCGGCCCAGATCACCAGACCTTCACGGGCGCCCCGCTCCTTGATCATCACCATCAGCGAGGCGATACAGGGAACGAAGAGCGTGATCGTGGTAAGCGCCACCACAACCTGCATCGGCGTCAGATGCATCTGATACAGACCGGCCGCCCCGAAGTCGCGGCGAACCAGTCCCATGACGAACGCCGTGGAAGCCTCCGCCGGGAGCTTCAGCCAGCCGGTGGTTACCGGCGAGAGAAGCTGGGTCCAGCTATCCAGCACGCCCGTAACCTGCATTATGGACACGGCCAGCGCGCCGGCGAAGAACCATGGCGTGGCCTCCTTCATGAAGGAGAGCGTCCGCGTCCACGTCTTCTGCAGCACGTTTCCCGGGCGCGGAAGGCGCATCGGGGGAAGGTCCAGCAGCAGCGGCGACGACGTGCCCGGCAATGCCTTGTCCAGCACCGTCCCGATGGCGATGAACACCGTAAGAATCACCGCGGCGTAGATCAGCGTGGCCTTCACGCCGGCCGTTGCCAGAAGCGCCGCGATCACGGCAAGCTGCGCGGAGCAGGGGATGGCGAACTGCAGGATGGTTGTAGCGATCCTCTTCTCGCGGTCGGAGCCCAGCAGGCGCGTGGTGATGGTTGCCATCGTCACGCAGCCGAAGCCGAGGATCAGCGGGATGATCGCGCGCCCGTTCAGGCCGAGGCCGTTGAGCGAGCGGTCCACGAACGTTGCCAGCCGCGGCAGATAGCCGGAGTCCTCCAGGATGGAGAGCGACACGTAGAAGCCGAGCACCAGCGGAAGAAGCAGAAAGAGGAGATAGGTGACCGTCATCGAGAAGGCGCCGAACTCCCCGAAGAAGACCACGGCCACCGGCGACTTGAAATCGTACCGGAGATTGTTCGTGCCGACGTCCCGGTACTTCGACATCTCCTCCTTCAGGTTCGCATTGCTGCCGGTTCCGTCCGGGAACGCGAACACGCGGCTCCCGATCGTCGTCTCCTTGCCGGCAGCGTCCGGCCCAACCTTCTCCACGGTGATATCCACCGCAGCGAAGCGGGCCACCTGATCCTTCACGACCGGTTCGAAGATCCGGTCGCCGAGCGTCTTCTCGGTGAACCCGACAACGTCCTGGGCGATGAAGGAGCCCACGAAGAGATAGAGGCCGTAGAGCACCACGAGGAGGAAGGGGAGCCCCCAGCGCGGGGATATCGAGATGCGGCCAAGCGTGTGCGCGAGCGTCCGCTTCCGCTCGCTCGCGGTGACAACGCGGTCCAGAATGCGGTTGACACGGTTGCGGCGCTCCACATAGATCAGCTCGCGTTCATCACCCGGCTCGATGCCGTGGCGTTCTGCGATCACGCCGTCCCCCTCCAGCACCATCAGTGCCTCCTCCTGCGAGCCGACGCGGTTCAGCAGGTCGTGAAGCTGGCGATGCAGGCGCGAGTCCGACGTGCCCGTGCACGCCTGCGCGATATGCTGGTCCAGCCCGTCGAAGCCGGTCCTGTGAATCGCAGTGGTGGGGAGCACCGGCACGCCCAGACGATTGGAGAGCTCCTCCACATCGATCGTCAGGCCGCGGAGCTTCGCCTCATCCATCATGTTCAGGCAGACCACCATCTTCTTCCCCATGTCGATCAACTGCAGCGTGAGGAAGAGATCGCGCTCCAGATGAACGGCGTCGACAACGTTCAGCACGATGTCCGCCTCGAGGATGATGTCGCGCGCCACGCGCTCCTCATCGTTGAAAGAGCTGACGCCGTAGATGCCGGGCGTGTCGAAGACGGCGAACCTGGGATGGTGTCCGTGCGAGACCTCCACCGTTGTGCCGGGGAAGTTCGACACGTCGACGTAGAGGCCGGTGAGATGGTTGAAGAAGACGGACTTGCCCACGTTCGGGTTGCCGACAAGGACCAGTTTCCTCTTGTCGTTCCCCATGAAGCGCGTCGCACTCGAATCCACATGGCGATGCGCCGCGTGCGGCATGATGTCGGTAAGGTCTTCGGGACCGGGCTGCGATCTATCGTTCATTGCGTGTTCAAACGTGTCGATGTCCCGCTGTGAAGGCGGAACAGGCAGTACAGAATGTCGTTGCTCCCGTGTCCGGGAGTCCGTTGCCGGCGATCAGCGCAACAGGCATCGCCTACTGATTCCCCATCTCCATCACTACTTCGATCTCGCGGGCGAGAGCATTCCCCAGCGCGATCTCCTGCCGGTGCGTCTCCAGGACGATCGTCCCGCCGGGAAGCCGCTCCAGGCATTGAAAGCTTGCGCCGATCATCAGGCCCAGCCGGATGCACTGCGAGCGAAGCTCCGCGCCGGAGGGAAGGCCCACAATCGTCCCGGCCATGCCGCGGCGAACATCGTAGAGGGTCTTCATGATTCGGGCACCTCCTCCTGCACGGCCGGGCCGACGTGCGCCATCTCATGCAGCGCCGGGGCATGCGGGCCGGATGCCGTTTCCGGCACCGGCGACTGGTAGGGAAGCGCCGGTGCGCCGGCCGCCAGCGGGGCTCCGGCCACGGGGGCTCCGTTTCGCTTGCCGCGCCGGCAATCGCTGCACACGCCGAAAATCTGCAGCGTGTGATACACTCCCTCGAAATCGTGAAGGTCGCAGATCTGCTTCTGCAGATAGCGCACGCTTCCGTTCGGGAACTCGATGATCCTGCCGCACTTCATGCAGACCATGTGATCGTGGCAGGGACGGTCGATCGTCTTCTCGTACTGGGCGAAGTCGCCGGGGGAGAACATGTAGCGCGATACCAGACCGCACTGATGGAGGAGTGTCAGGGTCTTGTAGACCGTGGCGCGGGAGACCTTGCTTCCGTCCGCCCGCAGCTGGAGGTAGAGAGTGTCCGCGTCGAAATGCCCCTCAGTCTTCAGAACCTGCGCCAGAACCTCGAAGCGTTCGGACGTGATACGGTAGTTCCCCTCGCGGAGAAACTCCGTGAATTGCTCTTTTGCGCGTTTTTCGGCAGTCGAGACCATTCGTAATGCTTATTTAGACTGAGTCTTGAGAAGCAAACTTAGGGACGGGAGCAGGACTGTACAAGCAACAACGGGTTCCCGTTGCGTTTGCAGGTGTGAGGATATGTATGCAGACCGTGGCCTGCGGAAAGCGGGGCAGGCGTATGGTTGCGGGCCCATGGTTGGGCGGGAAGGACGTTCTTCGGTGCGCGCCCACGGGCGCCTGGGCTGCATGAGGAATAACACCGGGAAGCATTGCGGGCAGGCGGCCCGGGAGGCGCCGGGCTCGCGGGGAGGCGGGAGGCCGCATCCATGAACGGAAGCGGGGACGCCTCCATGCCGGAAGCGTCCCCGCTGAGATTACGATCGGTCGGGGCCTGGAGGCCCGGACGCGGCGCGCTACATCTTGCCGGCTACCTTCAGGCGGTTGGTTGCGCGTGCCAGCGCCTCCTGCGCGCGAGCCAGGTCGATACTGGTCTCGTGCCCGTTGCGGAGATTCCGGATGTGCTCCTGAGCCCGCGCGAAGGCGGACTCGGCGCGGGCAACGTCGATATCCAGCGCGGACTCGATGGATTCCACGATCACCGTCATGCGATTGTGATTCATCTCCATGAACCCGCCGGAGGTGGCGAAGCGCGTTTCCTTGTTGTGCTCGTCGATGATCCGGATCATGCCGAGGCCAAGCTGCGACATGATCGGCGCGTGGTGTACCAGAACCTGGAACGGGGCCATCACGCCGGGAAGCGCAACCATCACGGCATCACCGCTGAACGCCTCGCCGCGCGGCGTTACGATCTCCACATGAAAGGTCTTGTCGTTCATACGTGCGGACTCCTGTTACTACACCGTTGCCGCCATCTTTGCCGCCTTCTCGCGGGCCTCATCGAACGTGCCGACATAGCGGAAGGATTCCTCCGGCATGTCGTCTCCCTCGCCGTTCAGGATCGCCTCGAAGCCGGAGATCGTATCCTCCACCTTCACGTAGCGGCCGGCAAGGCCCGTGAACTGCTCCGCAACGAAGAACGGCTGCGAGAAGAAGCGCTGGATCTTGCGCGCGCGCGACACCACGAGCTTGTCCTCGTCGGAGAGTTCGTCGATGCCGAGAATGTTGATGATGTCCTGGAGTTCCTTGTACTTCTGCAGCGTCTGCTTCACCTGCGTCGCCACATCGTAATGGCGCTGGCCAAGCACATCCGGCGTGAGGATGGTGGAGGTGGACTCCAGCGGATCCACGGCCGGGTAGAGACCCAGCTCCGAGATCGCGCGCGAGAGCACCGTCGTGGCGTCCAGGTGAGTGAAGGTGTTGGCAGGTGCCGGGTCCGTAAGGTCGTCCGCCGGCACGTACACGGCCTGCACGGAGGTGATGGAGCCGCGCGTGGTAGAGGCGATGCGCTCCTGAAGCGCGCCCATCTCCGATGCCAGCGTCGGCTGGTATCCTACGGCCGAGGGCATGCGGCCCAGAAGAGCCGATACCTCGGAGCCCGCCTGCGTGAAGCGGAAGATGTTGTCGATGAACAGAAGCACGTCGCGGCCTTCCTCGTCGCGGAAGTACTCCGCGTGCGTGAGCGCCGTGAGTGCAACGCGGGCGCGGGCACCCGGCGGCTCGTTCATCTGGCCGAACACGAGCACGGCCTTGTCCAGCACGGTGGTGCCGTCGGAGAGCTTCGCCTCCGACATTTCGAGGTAGAGATCCTTTCCTTCGCGCGTACGCTCGCCGACGCCGCCGAACACCGAAAGGCCGCCATGCTGCTTTGCGATGTTGTTGATCAGCTCCAGAATCACAACCGTCTTCCCCACACCGGCGCCGCCGAACAGACCGGTCTTGCCACCCTTCGTGTAGGGCTCCAGCAGGTCGATCACCTTGATGCCGGTCTCAAGCATCTCCTTGTTGGTGGTCAGTGACTCGAAGGCCGGGGCCGCACGGTGGATCGGCATCTTCAGGTCCGACGTGAGCGGACCCTTGTTGTCGATGGCATCCCCCACCACGTTGATCAGGCGGCCAAGGGCATTCTGCCCTACCGGGATCATGATCGGGCCGCCGGTGTCGTACACCTTCGTGCCGCGGGCCAGACCGTCGGTGGTATCCATGGCGATCGCGCGCACGCGGTCCTCACCCAGATGCTGCTGCACCTCCACGATCAGCGTATCCTGCTGACCGTCGATGTTCGTGCGCGGCACTTCGAGGGCGTTCAGAATGTCAGGGAGCGTGCCTCCCTGGAACTCCACGTCGATCACCGGTCCGATGATCTGAACAATCTTGCCTTCGTTCATAGCTGCTGGATCGTGCTTGTGACTGTATGTATGTTCTTCTTGTAGATGCTCGTTCCGTAGGCTCTTGCTGCGCGGGTGCCGCTGGAAAACGGCGAAAACGGAGGAGAACTAGCGATGTAGGGGTTCCCGACGCCAAAAAGAGCACGAAGTTACACAAGGGGTCGTGGTTGTGCAATCTCATGTTGTAAGAACACGCGGGCTACTTGACCACGGCGATTCCGTTCTTCACGCAGCTCGCGCCGGAGGCACTCTTCGCCAGCGATTCCGCCTGCATCTTCTTTTCGGCCGTATGAACGCTTCCCCCAAGGATCAGGCAGTTGCCGGCACCATCGGCCACCGTTACCTGCTCGAATCCCGGCTCCGACAGGAGTGCCGCGCGCGCAAGCTCGGAAGCCGAGCGGCCGGTGACGCCGCTGCCCGCCCCTCCTTCGGACGGGAGCGAGGCACGTCCGCCGTTCTGTACCGGCTGGCCTGTCGGCGGAAGGCTGCCGGCGCCGGGAGGAGCGTCGCTCGGGAGCGAACCACCCTGCACGCCCCCGGTTGGTGGAAGGCCGTTCTGATTCCCGATCGGGCCGTCACTCGGAAGCCCCTGTCCGCCGGCTCCGGTCAACGGCAGCGCCCGCTCATCGGAGGGTGCATTCTGCCCTCCCACAAGCGGCTGCCGGGCGGGAGTTCGCGCGCTGTCGGCAACGGCCTTGCTGTTCGCCGTGTGCTCGTTATCCTCCGTCGTCCTGGTCTCCGTGTTCCTCGCATGGCTGCAGGCAGCCAGCAGCAGGAGACCGGGAAGAAGAAGCGGGGCAGGGAAGTATGTCTTGAATTGCATGGGCCTTCGGTCTCGGGGTTGCAGCCGAACGGAGTCAGCCTCGGGCTGAACGGATCGGGCCGTCATATGCAGGTTGGAATTGCCGGTGTGCCGGTAGACAGCGGATGAAAATAGTGGAAATCAGTGCGACGGGGTTTCACGAACTGTGATATCGTTCACCACGGAGTCCACACCGCGGATTTTTCTCACGGTCAGGGCCGCTGCATTCCGTTCCGATTCGGCGCCTACCGTTCCGTGCAGGCGTAGGACGCCGCGGCCCAGGCTTGTAACCCGCACGCCTCCAAGGCCGGGCTCCATCAGCAGAGCGGCCTCCGCCTGCTTCTGTATCCCATCCGCCCCGGTTGCCGAGCTTCCCGGCTGAACTTCTGCCGCGTTCCCGGCCTCCCGGACGGCCGTCTGCGGCGCGGAGCCGCCTGCCCGTTGTTCGCGATTGCCGCCGTCGCCGCATGCATGCAATGCAACCAGTCCGGAGAGCAGAGCCACGCACCAGCTGTGAGCCAGCGCACTTCGCGCGCCGGGACGAACCACCATGCCGGCACGAGCCCGCAGCGGGATGGCCCTCTTCGCATCGTAGAACTCCGCCAGCACTTCCGGCGACGCTCCCAGCAGATAGCGCAGGAGCACCACGCCGTTCAGCAATTGCTGGCGAATCACTCCGCGGCGCTCGAAGCGCCGGGCGGAGGTGACCACCTCACCCGGGAGGGAATGAATGGTGGCGATGTGCCGCACGCGGCGCAGGAGCGCCACATCCTCCAGCAGCGGCCACCGGTCGAATCCGCCGATCCGCGTATACAGATCGCGCCGGATCAGAATGCCCTGATCGCCGAACGAAGTCCAGAGGCTGTCGAACCGGGTAAGCCTGGCATAGAGCCGGTAGAGAAGGCGCTGCCGGTCGAAGCGCAGACGGAACGTGCCGACGGAGAAGCCGGGCGTGCGCACGGCTTCGGCGAGCGCCGTGCGAGCCGATGCGGTGAGGCGCGTGTCTGCGTGAAGGAAGAGAATCCATCCTCCCGCCGCCGCCTCCGCGCCGGCTGCAAGCTGGCTTCCCCGTCCCGCGGGCGCATTCACAACCGCCGCCCCCAGCGAACGGGCGATTGCCGCCGTGGCATCGGCGGAGCCGCCGTCGGCAACGATGATCTGGCAGGCGATGGAACGGAGCGAACCGATGCAGGCCTCGATGGCCGTGGCTTCGTTGAGCGTTGGAATGACGACACTCAGGTCGCCGATTGGTTCGTGCTCTGGATTCATGCTGCTGATGCGAGTTGAGTACGGCGGACCATATCTTGCCGCATTCTAACGATTCGATGCGTGATAACAACGCCATGAACGGACCACCCCTGGTTGCGCCGATGATCGCCGAAGGAGTGACCGGTAATCCGCTGGGCGCCGGCGTCCGGCCGGAACATATTCTGGTTGTGCGGCTCCATGCCTTCGGCGATGCCGTGATCGCGCTGCCGCTGCTGGCAGCGCTGCGCCGCCGCTTTCCGTCGGTTCGCATCGGGTTCGTGACCTCTGCGCTCTACGCCGATTTGTTTCGCGAAGTCCGGGGCATTGACGATATTCATGCCGTTGCCACTACCGGATCCAAACCAGTTCGTGCCGTCGCCGCTCTGCGCCTTGCCCGTCTGCGGGGCTCCGTTTCGTTGCTGCTGGATATCCAGCGTTCGCGGCAGTCGGAGATGATCCGCTCGGCCGTTCGGCCCCGGGCCTGGGCGGCGTTCGATCGCTTCGCGCCGCGCACCGCGCTGGACCGCTATCTGGATGCCGCGGAGAGTGCGGGGCTGGGCCGGCTGCTACCGGAGTTCTCGGTGACGCTCAGACGCCCGGAGGCCGCGCTCTCCCAGGCGGAGCGGGAGTTCATGGCGTTTGCCGCGGAACGGACGGGGCCGGTTGTCTGCCTGAACCCGGCCGGATGCTGGCCCACGAAGAACTGGCCGCCTGAATATTACACGGCGCTCGGCAGCAGGATGATTGCGGAGTGGGGGGCACGGCTGGTGCTTCTCGGCACGGAGAACGTGAGGGCGGGCGCCTCCGTGCTTGCCGAACGGCTGCGCGGCCCTGTGCTCAATCTGGTTGGACGCACCACCATTGCCGATGCGCTTCGTATCGTACAACGATTGAATCTGATGGTGAGCGACGATTCCGGTCTCATGCATCTTGCGTGGATATCCGGCGTACCCACCGTCGCCATGTTCGGAGCGAGCCGCAGCAGTTGGAGCCGTCCGTATGGCGCACACACATACTGCTTCGGCAGTGAGGACCTGCCCTGCGGGGCATGCATGAGCGCCGTTTGCGGGCGGGAGGATCTTCTCTGTCTTCGGCGCGTCGATCCCGATACGGTGTTCCACCGCTCTGCCCTGCTGCTCGGCGCGCACAGCGGCGGGTCGCTCCGGTCCGTGTGAACAGCACGCGCGCCGAAGGGTTGCATGTGTCCCTGCGGACCGTCTCCGCATTGCGATTCGGGTGGAGCGTGGCATATTCATTTGGTAAGCCGGACTGCACTTTCCGTATGGCCGGCTTCGTCACTGGTTGTTGTCGAGGTGTTGGATCAATGACGAACAAAGACTACTACAAGTCGCTGGGTGTGGCCGAGAGCGCGTCGGCGGAGGAGATCAAGAAGGCATATCGTGCGATTGCCAAGAAGTATCATCCCGACAAGAATCCCGGAAACAAGGAGGCGGAGGAGAAGTTCAAGGAGGCCAGCGAGGCATACGACACGCTTGGCGATCCAGAGAAGAGGGCGAAGTACGACCAGTTCCGAAAGCTGGGCGGCGGGCGCTTCACCGGCTTTCCCGGAAGTACCGGCGGCGACGATATGAGCTATGAGGAGTTCATGCGCCGTTTCGGCACCGCAGCGCAGCGTGAGCGGTATGGCGGAGGGCGGCAGCAGCAGAGCTCGCGGAACTTCGGTGATTTCTCGATCGACGACCTGTTCGGCAATCTCTTCGGCGGAAAGCGCGCAAAGCCGGCTGCCGTGGAGAGTGACGAACCGCAGCCCACGGACGATCCGTTCTTCAAGAGGAAGGGGAACGATGCCTACGTGGAGTTGACGATCAATCTCGCGCAGGCCCTTCTCGGAAGCAAGGTTCGCGTTCGAACTCCATCCGGCAAGAAGGTGACGGTGACGATTACTCCCGGCACCGAACCGGAAAAGTTGCTCCGCGTTCCGAAGATGGGATATGAATCCGGTTCCGCACTGGGTGACCTTTATATCCGTCTTCATGTCAGCATCCCGAAGAACCTGACCGACGAGC
Organism: Kapaibacterium sp. (SeqCode); assembly: GCA_035549015.1. Classification (GTDB taxonomy): domain Bacteria; phylum Bacteroidota; class Ignavibacteria; order OLB7; family OLB7; genus JAFDZV01. The sequence goes on along the minus strand of DASZRW010000098.1, from coordinate 19,536 downwards.
AGCGTGAGCTTGTGGCGCAGCTCGCGGAGGTGCTTGGCCTGCGCCACTGAACGGATTGCCCGGAGTCAGTGAGTGGATTGCCCGGAGTCGGTGAACGGATTGCCCGGAGTCAGTGAGTGGATTGCCCGGAGTCAGTAACCGGCAGGCCCGCGCCGGCGAGCGAGTGCGGTGGGATGCGCGCGGATTCGCCCAGGAGGTTTCCGCGATGAACGTTCCGACACGATGAGAATGAGGAGCAGCTCAATGGAAAAGACAACGATTCTTCCAAATGCTTTCAACGATCTGGTGAAGGACTCCGACGTCCCGGTACTGGTGGACTTCTGGGCCGAATGGTGCGGACCCTGCAAGATGATTGCGCCGACAATCGAACAGATTGCGCGCGACTACAAGGGGCGCCTGCGGGTGGTGAAGGTGAATGTGGACCTGAAGCCGCAGATCTCCGCGCAGTACGGCATCCAGAGTATTCCCACCATCATGCTCTTCCATCGAGGCAAGGTGCTGATGCGGCAGAGCGGTGCGCTTCCCTACGAGGCGCTGAAGGGACAGATCGATCAGGCGATGGCATAGCGCCGTGCCGGTGCGTCATTGCCGAGAAAGTGCAATCCCCATCCTCCGGGCAGCCGGGAGATGGGGATTCCCATAGCAGGCCGATTCTGTTTTGCCGCCAATCGCTATTGTTGTGATGCGGAACCCTCTCCGCCGCCGTTTCGAAAGCCCGATGGCGTGTATCGGCGTCGCAACCTATCTTCACCGATGATGAATACCCGAACTGCCTCCATACGTATCGCTGCTCTTGTTCTGCTTCTTCACGCTGCCGCTCTCGGCTGTGCGTTTGCGCAGGGTGGTGCCCCGCCCGATCTGCGCGCCACAACCATCAAGGGACGCGACTTCCCGCTGCGTGCCGACTCCGGTCGCGTGGCCGTGATATTCTACACCTCCTCCACCTGCCGCGAATGCGCGCAGCGTCTGGATCGCGCCGTACATGCGTTGAAAGGGGCGGACTCTGTGATACGCGTTGTTGTGCTGGCGAACGTCGGTGCCGATACCAACGCGCAGCGAAAGGCGCTCAACGACGCCCGCGCACTGGTCTCGGCGAAGCCGCCGGTGGTGTTCGATGTTCCTGCCGGCGCCGTATTCGGGCGCTACGGTGTGGCGAGGACTCCGGCGCTATTGCTGCTGGGGAGGGACCTGAAGGTGCCGGTGTATGTATCGTACGATGCGATGTTCGGCACAACCACGCCGGCCACCACCTCCGACGCGGATATCGAATCGCTCGACAATCTCCTCCGCTCGCTGGCCGCAGCCGCCGGGAAGTGAGGGTGCGGGGGGCGCAGGCCGAAGGACCCCGCGGGAGATGCCCCCGGGAGAACCATCGCGGAGCCCGGCGGAGCAGAGAGCATCCCGCTGCCGAACGGCGATCCCGGCATTGAATTGCCGGCTTGCGATGGCGACTGTAACTTTCCGTACGCCCCATGTGTCAGGCATCATAGTGAGCGCATGTCTTGCAGGGAAGAAGATTTATCCCTAGACTGTTTGGCGCTTCGTCGGCATTGCGTGTTACGCACCTCATTCGTCCGACGAACGAGTAACAGAATCCGCATCGGCTTGGTGTCCTGAACGGCCGGTGTCCCGCTCGCATGGCATGGTCCACGCTGCGCCGGAGCTCAATCCCGCCGCCGCGGCTCTACCTGCTTTCGATACGAAGGCTCGAACAACCAATCACCCGGTGCAGCACACGAGGCTCCCCCCTCTGGCGGCGCCGACGATTGCCAATGGCACGACTGCGTACCTCCAGAGGTTAGTCATGAATCGTCGTTCCCTCTTTACCAGTTGGTATACCCGCCCATCCGCAGCCATCACCGATCAACGTCCGCCCGTGCGGCCGCAGTCATCAGGCCTTGAGCCCTATGTGCCATCGGCGGCAATGCCATGGGACGCGGAGCGCGTGGGGCATCTGCTGCGGCGTGCAACGTTCATGCCGACGTGGACGGAGATCAACATGATGATGGCGGTGACGCCGTCGCAGGCCGTGGATCAACTGCTCAATGCGCCCAGCCAGCCGCAGGCGCCGGGCATTGCGAACAATGTCACCGAGAGTCTGGATGGTCTGGACATCACGCTGCAGAATCAGGTGAAGGCGCAATGGGGCGCCGACATGGCGAACTTCCGCTCATGGTATGTGAACGTGATTCAGAATGCGGGCCTCACGCTCGTGGAGAAGATGGCGTTCTTCTGGAGCGGCCACTTCACCAGCCAGTTCGAGCTCGCGGACGACATCATCCAGGCGCCGCTGATGTATCGCCAGAACCAGTTGTTCCGCGACCGGGCCTTCGCCAATCTGAAGGATCTGGTGATGGATATCACCCTGGACGGCGCGATGCTGGTCTACCTGGGAGGCGATCTCAACAACGCCAGCGCACCGAACGAGAACTACGGGCGCGAGGTGCTGGAGCTGTACACAACCGGCCTTGGGCAGTACACCGAAGGGGACGTGCAGAACGCGGCGCGGATCCTCACCGGCTGGCGCATCGCACGATTCTCCGACAAGCCCGCGCCGAACGGGATGTTTACCACCTACTTCGACGCGAAGAACCATGATATCGACGGCAAGGAGTTCATGACGATCTCCTTCCCGGCGCGCGACGTGAGCACCAATACGGAGTTCATCGTGAAGCGCGACGAGGTGCGCAAGCTGGTGGATACCATATTCGAGCAGCGCCAGCGCGCCGTGGCGGAGTTCATCTGCCGGAAGATCTATCGCTTCTTCGTCTACAGCAATCCGGCCGCGACGGATGAGGCGGTGATCTCCGCCATGGCCGATCTCTTCATCGCCAACAGCTTCGAGATCAAGCCGGTGATGTCCGCATTGCTGAAGAGCGCGCACTTCTTCGACAACGCCAACATCGGCGCGCAGATCAAGACGCCGGCGGAGTTCGAGGTTGGTCTGGCGCGCGTGCTGCACGGCGGCCGCGACGTGGCCGGCGACATGAAGCTGCTGGATCAGGAGTTGTTCAATCCGCCGAACGTGAGCGGCTGGCCAGGATATCGCTCCTGGATCACCACGACGACGTTCCCGGTGCGTGCCGACGTATCGCACGGAATCATTTCGGCGATGAGCGATGATGCCGCCGTGGCCTTTGCCAAGGGGCTGCCGGATAACACGGACGTCACGAAGCTTACGGTGAACATCGCGGCGGTGCTGCTGCCGCGCCCGCTCTCCGATCAGCGGCTGGCGAATCTGAAGACGAAGCTGATCGGCGCCGCTCCGGATTACGAGTGGCCCGATATCATCAACGGAAGTCCTGCAGGTGCGGGTCCGCGCATCCGGGATCTTCTCTCCACGATCGTAGATCTTCCAGACTTCCAGCTCTGTTGAGTTCGTCCGTCGGCGTCCGGCTGCAGCCCGCTATCCATGGGGCCTGCAGCGCTCGATGACGAAGGGTGAACCGAGCAATCGCGCCGCGGCGCGCCCCGCATGCCGGGAGTGCCGCCGCGAAAACAGACTGTGAGGAATCGGCGCGCCGATATCCTCCAACGAGTTCCGATGCCGCGCTCCCCTGGCCGAGCGGGTGGTACGAAGCAAACCCGAACTTCGCGAGAGCCTGAACTGCTATGAAACGACGCACATTCATCAAGACGGCAGCCGCTACCGCCGCGGCAGCGCCGATCATGCTCGGCGGCCTTCCCGTTCATGCCAGAACGTCGCTCGAGATGCTGGCGCAGCTTCCTCCCGGCGTCAACGACAATGTTCTGATCCTTGCCCAGCTCTTCGGTGGCAACGACGGGTTGAACACGGTGATCCCGGCTCTCGACGATGAATACTACCGGATTCGTCCCGGCATCGCCGTCCCCAAAACCGATTGCTGGAACAAGGTGGGAGATATCTTCCTGCATCCGGCGCTTGCGCTCGGTTCGCAGGGAGGAGCCGCTCGCATGCTGGAGGTCGGCAACCTCGCAATCGTTCGCGGCGTCGGCTACGAGAATCCGAATCTCTCGCACTTCCGGTCCACCGATATCTGGCTCAGCGGCATCAACGATTCCAATCCCGATCGCCGCCTGGACACCGGATGGCTTGGCCGGTATCTGGAGAAGCAGTATCCCAATTTCCCGGCCTCGCTGCCGGACCATCCGCTCGCCATTCAGTTCGCCGGCTTCGGCCTGGCGCTGATGGGCTCCAAGGGGCGCATGGGAATCGAGGTGAACGATCCCAGCCTGCAGCGCGGCGTCAGTTCGCAGCTCGATACGCTGGACTCCGCGAGCGCCGGGACGGCATACGCCATCGAATACGATTTCATTGCCGACATCGCGGCGCGCTCCAACAAGTATGCGCAGGCGGTGAAGGACGCATACGCCGCCGGGAAGACGCAGTTGAAGGCCGGCTATGCCTCCGACAGCTTCTCGCAGCAGCTCGCCGCGGTTGGCGCCCTGCTGGCCGGCGGGCTGCAGACCCGCGTGTTCGTTGTCTCCATGGGAGGCTTCGATACCCACGTGACGCAGCAGTACGAAGGAAACAAGGGAACGCATCCATCGCTGCTCGAGACGTTCGGCGATGCGATCTCGCAGTTGCAGAACGATCTGATCCGTCTCGGCTTCGCCGATCGCGTGGTGGGCATCACGATCAGCGAGTTCGGCCGCCGTCCGCACGAGAACGGCAGCCTGGGCACCGATCACGGCGCGGCCTCCGTTCAGTTCGTCTGGGGAACCAAGGTGAACAGCGGCGTGTACGGCAAGGCGCCGGACCTGAAGAACCTTGACGCCAACGGCGACATCACTTACGACATCGACTATCGCGAGGTGTATGCGGAGATCCTGACCGACTGGTTCGGCCTGAACACCGCGGACATGCGCGAGGTGCTGCAGAAGGACGATCTCACCCCTCTCGATGTGCTCCAGTCGCCGGCCAGCGGCGTTCAGGAGAACAGAACCATTGCAGCCGGCACCGGCCTGCGCAGCTATCCGAATCCGTTCTCCACATCCGCCACGCTCGAGGTGCAGCTTGCCTCCGCCTCCGACGTGCGCATCGATCTGGCGAGTGTTGACGGAGCGCGCGTTGCCACACTGCTCAACCGTCATCTCGATGCCGGCACGCACCGTGTTCCCGTGAATGTCGATCTCCGCTCCGGCACCTACATCTGCACGATGCGTACCGGCGGCCATACGACATCGCACGTGATGCAATGCGTGCGCTGAGCAGATCCGAAGTTGTTCACTGATCCCGTTCGGTATCGCATGCCGTGCTCCGGTGCGCATGCCCCCTCGAAGTGATGCCTATGCGGTTACGCTACATTCTCTACTGCTGCCTCCTTGCGCTCGTTGCCCATTGTGTGCCGATCGAAGCGCAGTTCCCCGCTCAATGCGATGGCGACAAGTCATGCGTGGGGAATGCTCTTACCATCGATGTCACGGTGGGAAAGGGGGCACAATACGTCGATGTGGATACATCGGCGCAGATCCGCTCGCTGAGCAGCGCCATCACATTCGAATCGTGGATCAAGCCGGTGCAGCAGCCGGGGAAGCGGCAGTTCGTTGCCGGGCTCTGGGGACCGAACAAGGACAACAACGATCAGTGGGTTGTCTACGTTCAGGATAACCAGATCGTCTTCGCGCTCAGTCCGGACGGCTCGTACAAGGGAGATACGGACAACACGGTTGCTTCCACCACGGTGGCCAATCTCTACACGCGCGGGTGGGTTCACATCGCTGCGGTATGGGACGGAGCCTCGACGCAGGCGCGACTCTATGTGGACGGCGTGGAGGCCGCGCGGGGGAGCAACGCGCAGTATCCGCTCACCGCGCTGAAGAAGATCGAAAGCCGCAACCTTCCGATGCAGGTGGCAAGCTGCAACGGCCTGTACGACGACACCACGCGCTTCCGAACGTTCAAAGGGCAGATAGACGAGGTCAGGCTCTGGAGCAGGGCGCTGACGGAGCAGGAGATACTCTGCCAGCGCCTGCAGTCGCTTGCCGGCAATGAGCCGGGGCTTGTTCTGTATTATCGGTGCAACGAACAGAACACGTCGCAGACGCTGTGCGACGCCACGGGGAACGGACAGATTGGCCGCATGCGGAGCGGAGCGCACTGCGACAAGAGCGACCGCAAGGTTCCCGCCACCTACACACTTGCTCCGGCCACCATCGGCGGGGCGCTCAACTGTACCAGCGACACCACCTTCACCTTCACGCTCGTTGACACCTCCGTCTGCGGCAATCAGGTGAACGTGCAGATCGTTGGGCCCGACGCCGGACTGTTCACGGCTTCGCGGACGTCGTTCACGCTTACGCAGAACGTTCCGCAGACCTTCACGGTCCGCATGGTGGCGTCCATCATCGGGCCGATCACTGCGGACATCTCCATCGTGAACGCGAACCGCTGCGGCGATCCGGTTACCGTTCCGGTTCGTCTCACACGGCGCACGGAACTCGACTACTCCAAGGGGCGGTTGAAGCTGGATACGCTCTTCGTTGGCTGCATCGAGAAGACGTGGTCCGAGGATACGCTCAAGATCTGCAACAACACCGGCCGTCCGATGCGGATCGATGCGGCAACGCTTGGCGGCCCCCGGATGATGTGGCGTCCGGAGGATCCAACGCAGCCGCTTCCGATCACGCTCGCCAACGGCCAGTGCTGGAATGTGATCGTGAGGATGAATACCGGCGACAGCACGAAGACGGAGTACGACACGCTTCGGATAACGAGCGACGATCGATGCCCGGGAAGCGGCGTCATCCCGATCGAGGGGCGCAGCCAGGAGGTGCTCGCCATCCTGAAGCCGGACGGCCAGCATCGTGCGGACTCCATGAATTTCGAGGATGTCTGCCCCGGGCAGATCAGCGATGTGCAGCTGTATCAGTATCGCAATCTTGTCGCGGACTCGGTCTTCATAGACTCCATCGTGATCTCCAACGGCTTCTACGGCCGTCGCAATGTCTATCCGATCGGGCTTGCGCCGAAGATCGCCTACTTCCCCACGTACATCCGCTTCCGGCCGGATCGTCCCGGACCGTTTGTCGGGCAGGCGGTGTTCTACGCGCATTACCGGGGGTGCACGATCCAGAAGGTGATCGAGCTCACGGGCCGCGGCATCTCCGTGGATGTGGTGTTCAACGGCGCGCTTGTCGGCTTCGGGAACGTGACCATCGGAAAGTTCGGCTCGCAGACCGCGAGCGTTACGAACAAGGGAAGGGATGTTCGTTCGATGTCCGCCTATCTGAAGGTGGGGGATGTGTTCAGCATCACCGCGAACAGGAACTTCTCGATTCAGCCCGGACAGACCATTCAGATCGGGCTGGAGTTCCGCCCGCGCGAGCCGAAGACGTATTACGATACCCTCTGCATCTTCGACAATCAGTGCTTCCAGACGATCTGCATTCCGGTGAGCGGAACGGGCGTGTTCGACGCGCTCACGTTCACGCCGCCGTATCTGCAGATGGACAATGTGATCGGATGCCAGTGCCGCACCGATACCATCTACGTCAGGAACAATCTCTCCTCGCCGACGACGTACAACTGGTCGAAGAACGACAACACCGGCAAGTTCGCGATGAAGCTGCTCACACCGGTGTCGCCGCTGCCGCCGAGCGGCAGTCTGGCGTTCGAGGTTACCTACTGTCCGAACGATCTCTCGGACGATCGCTCCGATCGCGCCTTCATCGACATCACACTCCCCTCCGGCGAGCTCTATCAGGTGCTTGTGCGCGCGAACAGCGTTGCGCCCAAGCTCTACGTGACGCCGTTGACGACGTTCGGTGTGGTGGAGGCCGGATGGCGGAAGCGCGCGACCATCCTGGTGGAGAATGCAAGCTCCGTGCCGATCGTGGTAAACTCCGTCCCCGGTGTACCTCCCGGCTATACGGTGATCAGCACGCAGCCGCCGATACCGGCAACGCTCAACCCGCGCGACTCGATGTTCGTGGAGGTCGAGTTCGCTCCCACGGCTGAGCAGGCGTACGACGGCGACCTGACGCTCTCCTCCAACTCGCCGTGCAACCTCGGCTGGCGCGGCCAGATCACCGGCCGCGGTCAGGTTGTGAAGCTTGGCGTGCCGGTTGCCTTCATCAATTACGGTCTGGTGCGTCCATGCGATTGTTCCGTGCGCGAGATACCGCTGCCGAACAACTCGCAGTACATCCCGATCTCGATCGACAGCGTCTGGGTTGATGGCGCCGGCGTTCCTTCGCCAAATCCGCTCGTGTTCGTCTGGCGCTCCAAGCAGACCGGCGGGACAACGCTGCCGTATACCATCGATCCGCAGAAGATCGATACGCTGCAGGTCTCCTTCTGCCCGAACATCCCGGCGACGCAGGCCAACCTGCTGGCGAACGCAACCATTCATATCAAGGCGCACACCACCGGATGGTCGCAGGAGTTCAAGACGGTACTGAGCGGACGGCGCGAGCTGAACTTCCAGCCCAGCCGCGTCCTGGTCTCCTTCCCTGCAACCCGCGTGGATACCGGCGCAACGCCGATCCCGGTGGACATTACTGTGCCGGATGCATTCCAGAATCCGAGCGGCGACAGCATCATCATCACGGGGATCACCTTCGTTCCCGATCAGCGCGTGTTCTCGATCGATCCCTCGGCTCCGCCGTTTCCGTGGATCATCAAGCGCGGCCAGAAGTTCACGTTCAAGGTGGACTTCTATCCGCGTGCGCCGAAGGACTATCTGGCGCGCCTCTATCTCCAGACAAGCTTCCCGTGCAAGGGGGCCGATACTACCATCCAGGTGAAGGGAACCGGCTTCGCTCCGGCGTTCGGTCTGCAGATGGCATTCGATACCGCGGCCGTCGGGCAGGACACCTTCCATCTCAACACCTGCGATACGCTCGTGGTGCCGGTGATGATCAACCGAGCGATCCCGCAGGATGTGATCGACATGGTGTTCCGTCTCGGCTACGATACAACGTATCTGCGGCTGGTGGATATCACGTCCCCCTATACGAACACGGTGACGGTTGCCGATACCGGCGACGGAGCGCGCGCGCGTCTGCGCGATGCGCGCAACGCACAGGCCGGCGCGGTTGCCTTCATCCGGTTCGTCGTGCGCGGAGGGCCGGCGGCCTTCCCGATCACGCTGGATGAGATCGATTTCGACAGCGACTCGCTGGTCTACTTCAAGATCATCGCCGGCATCGATCACGGCTGGGTGATCATCGATCAACCGATGATCGCGATAACCGGTGTGACCAACTTCGACACGGTGAACATCAAGAGCTGTGCGGACCGGCAGGTGGTGGTGCGGAATCCGGGTGCGATACCGATAACATTCGATTCTCTCGGCGGGCTCCCGCCCGGCCACACCGTTGTGGCGAGCAGCATCCCCTATCCGACAACGCTTGCGCCGGGCGATTCGATTACGCTGACGGTACGGTTCTGTCCGAGAGTGGAGCAGGCGTACGACTCCTCGTTGCGTGCGTTCTCCAATCAGCCCTGCCCGATCCAGGACAGCGGCATGCTGCACAGCTTCGGCTTCGCGCCTCCCTTCCCGATGCGGCTGCTCCTGGGAGCGACGCCCGGCTCCGGTCTGGTGAACGGCACGATAGCGGACACCGTCGATGTGCCGATCTATGTGGATCGCGATGTTCCGCAGACGCCGCTGGATGTGAACATGTTCATCTCCTACAATCGCCGGGCGCTCCAGTACATGGGCATCACGTCGAAGTACAGTTCGAGCGCCACCGGAACAGCGTCGTCGCAGGGAGTGCAGGTACGCCTGCCGCATTGCGACAGTCTCAAGGCGGGTGAGATTGCGCGCCTGCGTTTCGTGGTGACGGTGCCGGATTCCATCCTCTCGAAGATGTATCTGGAACCGCAGAAGTTCACCAGCGACTCCATCTTCTGGGTGAAGCTGGATCCGCCGATCACCACCGGCGACACGGCGTCGGTGCGGGTGGATCCGCGCTGCAACATCAGCCGCCTCAACTTCGTGGGCGGTGCGAACAAGCTGCTGACCCCGGTGCCGAATCCAACCACCGGACGGATATCGATCGACGCGCAGATGGTGGAGGACAGCCGTACGCGGCTTGCACTTTTCAACAGCGCCGGCATCCAGGTACTGGAGCCGCTGGACGGCAGCCAGCTGCTGCACGGCGGAAGCTACCGTTTCGAATTCGATGCGGGTGGGCTTCCCAGTGGCGACTACTTCATCGTGTTCGAGGCGGGGACCTTCCGCGCAACGCAGCGCGTGAGGATCGTGAAGTAGCGCGAGCGTCATACCAGAGTGTTCGATACCGAGTGTTCGATCGAGCGTGCTCGTTCTCCGGCCGGCACCCCGAGCGTGCTGGCGGGCTTCGTCAAACAACCTGCGTCCGGCCATACCTGACCCGGCGCGGTCTCCATATACTGCCCGTGAATCGACTCGTACTTGTTGCATTTCTCGCATTGGCGAGTGCCGCTCCGCTGGCCGCGCAGGATTCAACTCCTCCGCCGGTGGATTCCGTGCATGTGGCTCCGCCGCCCGCGGATACCACCGTGCAGGAGCGTGCAATCCCGGACAGCGTTCATCTGAACCGTGACGGACTGCTTGCCACGCATTTCCGCGTTGGCTTCTATGCGGGCTACGCACGGAACTTCCACGACACGCATTCGATGATCTTCGCAGGCAATGGAGACTGCGGCACGTTCGTGAACGGGCGCGGGAGCGGACCGGCCGTTGGCGTCTTCGGCGAGATCCCGCTGGTGGACGACTGGCTGGATGGTGTGGTGGCGGTGAACTATCTGCAGCGCGGCGGTACGTTCGGCGAGGTGTATACCGGCGGCCTTCCGATACTGGATCCGAATTCGAACCAGTACGTGCAGCTTCAGCGGCTGCACCGCTACACGGCCGATCTCGGCTATGTGTTCGGCGAGATCGGCGCACGCATTACACCGCTGCCGGAGTTCCCGATATACCTGCGCGTTGGCGGCGGCATCGGCTTCACTGCCTCGCAGCCCACACATCACCAGACCGAGGAGATCATCTCGCCGGAAGGTGTGCTCTATCCGGAGACGAACACGCGTATTCGTGATGTGAGCGCGGGGACGATTCCGAACGTCGGGCCGTACATGGCCCTAAGCGGTGCGATCGGATATCCGCTCCCGATCAGCCGGAAGATGACGGCGTCGCCGGAGGTGAGCTACTTTTACCCGCTGAACGATGTCACGCCCGATTATCGCTGGCGCATATCGGCCGCACAGGTTGGTGTCGCGGTGCGATGGAACTTCGGCCAGCAGTACGAATTCCCGAAGCCTCCGCCTCCGCCACCTCCGGTGGTGGTGAAGCCGGCCGAGCCGCGGGCACCGCAGGCCGCGCTTGCCTCCGCATATCCCGGGAAGATCGAGATCGTGGAGACGGTCGTCACGGAGACCTTCCCGATTCTGCCCTACATCTTCTACGACAGCTCGAGCACGGCCATCCCGGCCCGCTACAAGCGGATGACGGAGGGGGAGACGAACGGGTTCAACGAGAAGAATCTTCCGCATCGGTCGCTTGGCGCCTACTACGACATGCTCAACATCGTCGGCAGCCGGATGCGGCAGGCGCCGGATCTGAAGATCACGCTGAACGGCACCACGGATGGCCAGGAGCGGCCCGATGCCGCCGATGCCAGGGCACTGGCGCGATCGCGTGCCGACGGTGTGAAGGACTATCTGACGAAGACGTGGGGGATCGACCCGAAGCGCATCACGGTTACGACGAGCGCGCAGCCAACGTTCCCCTCCAGCATGCAGTATGCCGAGGGAGCGGAGGAGAACCGGCGTGTGGAGATCATCGCGTCGAACGGCGACGTGCTTCACCCGATCGTGTTCGAGCGCTTCAACGAGCATGCCATCGAGCCGAAGGTAATCCCGTTCAAGATCGCATCCGAAAGCACCGCACCGATCACCTCCTGGCAGCTGGATGTGTACGCCGGCGACGAGAAGGTGTGGCAGCGGGGAGGGACGGGCGTGCCGCCGAACGATCTGAACTGGGCGCTGGACCAGGATGTCGCGGCGCAGCTTGCTGGCAGGCTGAATGGAGCGGGAAGCCTGCGCTGCGAGCTGCGCGTGGTTGATGCGAACGGGAAGTCCGGCCGTTCGGTTGCCGAGCAGCCGGCCAACAAGCTGCTGAATCCGTTCGAGGTGAGCCGCCTGAGCCTGATCGTGTTCGACTTCGACAAGTCCGCGATCAGTGAATCCAACCAGCAGATGATCTCCGCGTTCGTTTCCAAGTCCATGCTGCCAAGCTCCACGGCCTCGATCGTGGGCTCGACCGATCGTCTCGGCGAACTCGATCACAACCAGGAGCTCTCGGTGTCGCGCGCGCAGGCCGTACGTGATCTCGTGGTAAAGGAGCAGCCGAAGGCGAACATCACCAACGTGGAAGGTGTGGGCCCGTCGCGATTGCTGTACGACAACGCGACCCCGGAGGGGCGCTACTACTGCCGTACGGTGCAGGTGGAGGTGAAGACGCCGATTGCCGAGATGAACTGAGCGTGCACCCGGTGCGTCGCAGCAGCCGTGGCGTCGCAGCAGCCCGGCCGCTTGGAGTAGCTATCGGCTCGAAATAACCGGCAGGCGCAGGCGCCTGTGATTCCGGACGCGAATCACAGGCGTTTCCCGTTGCGGGAATCTTTATGCCGGGCATCCGGGAACCAACCACAATCATCCGTCTCTAAGAGTCCACACCCCGACCGCGGAGCTTCTGCGGACCTTCGGGTTACCCGAATCAATCAAACGAAATAGATCGATGCGTTCGTTCGCAAAAAACGTTGCTCTTGCCGTTTCCCTCTGTGCACTGGCCGCTGGCACGGCGTTCGCGCAGGGAAGCGACGCGCATCCCCGTATGGGCGAGGAACTGCGTGCGGAAATCGTACGCTGGGCGACAACTACCGTGGTGCCGCAGGTGCGGCAGTGGAAGACGAAGCTGGATGGCGCAATGTCGCCGGCCGACCTTCAGACGTTGAACGGCCTGCGTGAGCGCGCGCGCGTACTGCGCAGCGAGCTCGTTGCAACCGGCAAGGCGATGCGCACGGCATGGCATGACGAGGATTATGCGGCCCTGAAGACGAGCCGCGACAAGATGAAGGAGCTGGCAGGCCGGCAGAAGGAACTCGGCGAGGCGTTGAAGCCGCTCGCGGAGCGCTACAAGACCACTCTCATGGAGATTGGAACCGCGGCCAAGCCGAAGATGGAGGAGTGGAAGAAGCAGAGCCATGAGATCGTGAGCAAGTGGATGGATGCGCACAAGGATCAGATGGGTACGATGGCGAAGCCTTCCGGGCCGAACGACGGCGGAATGCCGCCGGGCGGGATGCCGCGTGGCGGGCCTCACCATGGCGGCTGCGACATGGCGCAGGGCGCCCCCTTCATGATGGGGGGTGATATGCACCGGAAGATGATGGTGGCGCGTTTCATGCTCTGGGATGGCGGCGGCGTCGAGGGGCTGGATGAGGAGGGGCAGGGAGCGGCCATGCCCGAGATGCACTAGGAATATTCGATAGAGAGCGGTTCCATTCTCCCACGTCCGGGATGTTGGGCATCTGTTACGTGAGAATGGAATTGAGCGATCTCCGAAAGGACCCCGCGGTTCGATGCGTCGGGCCGCGGTGAACCTTCGGAAGCAAGGGGCGCCGCCGTCGTTCGCGATGGCGGCGTCCCGTTATGTATCATCCCCAGTGTCTGCCGTATTGTACCACCGGACATCCCCGCCATCGGAATATTCGCTCGCGGGGCGTTGACTCGCGCCGTCACCATCGTATCTTTGTACGTCCAACTGTAGAATTGCAGAGGCCCGGTACCACAGCATCTTCACGAACGAACACGTGTACGTTCCTGCACCGTGCATCCTGGACTTCCGGCATCCTTGGTTTGACGATGATCCCTCGCAACAGCGGCGCGCAGACGGCCCGCGGATGTACTATGGCATCACGCGGTGAAGCCGGGCCCGGCAGCCTGATTGCGATCACCCTGCGGATCGATCACTGCGAACAGCGCTCACGGCAGCGCCTTCCGGCGTGAGGTATGCACCTACTGCCTGCATACCCCACACACGTGTCCGGCATGGAAACGCGCACGACCAGATCTCCCCCAGGAATTCTGGTGGATCACCGACAGGCTCACCGTGATGCATATGCGGCGCGCTCCCCCTCCAGCACCTGGGGAGCGCGCCGCAATCATTGACGGCATACCGTTGGGCCGGGGCTACCGGGCAACCACTACCGGCTTTGCAAGCATCACGCCATCGACTATCGCCACGCAGTAGTAGACACCGCTCGGCACTCCATCCACGTTCCATTGCAGCGAATGCGTTCCCGCTTCCATGGAGCCCTCCGTTATCGATGCAACGGCTGCGCCCCGCGTATCCACTACGCGCAGCGCAACGCTCGCAGCACGCGGAAGCGTGAGCACGATCAACTCCGGCTGCCACGATGCGCGCATCGGGTTCGTTCCAATCTCCATCGTGATCCCATGCGTTTCCGATTCCCGCGGAACCGCGTCGGTGCCGTTGGTCACCAGATCCCACACAGTGGACCACGGGCCGGGGCCCCCCCCGTTCTCTCCGCGAACGCGCCAGTAGTAGCGCATGAACGATCCCGTGTCCGGAGCCATCACCGAGAGCGCTGCAACGTTGCTGGTGTCGAACGTAGTGCTCGAGAAATCCGCCTTCCCCGAAAGTTGGATGCGATACGATGTTGCGTTTGCAACACCGGTCCAGATAAGGGCTATCGGGTAGGGCTGGAACGAAACATGATTCGAAGGCGACACGAGCGTTGGTGCTGCAGTTGGCGGGGCGGGCGCTCCCCCGGCCGTTGTGAGATGCCAGATTGCGGACCACGGGCCGTCACCCGCGGCATTGTGCGCCTTGACGCGCCAGTAGTAGCGTGTGGAGCTCGCGATCGTGGTCCTGCTGGAGACCGATATCAACGAACCCGGAGTGCCTGTCTCGAACAACGATGTCGCGAACGTGGAGTCCGTGGAGAATTGAACGTCGTACGTATCGGCGCCGTTGACCGTGAGCCAGTTCAGAACAACTGCGTCGATGGGAACGCCCGTGGAATCGTTCACGGGAGATTTCAACACCGGTGCGGCCGGAACCTGCGTTATGCCTCCGGTTGTGCCGCGCTTCAGGCCGTTGCCGAAACTGGAGACCCAGATCTCCGATCCGTTGTACGGATTGAAGTACACCCGCTCCGGCTGCCGGAACGGGTAGCTGGCCACCTGCGTGAACGTGGGCGTTCCGGAGGCAGCGTTGCTAGAGTACCAGAGGCCGTTCGTCTCCGTTGTTGCATACATGATGTTCGCATCGTTCGGATCCACCGTGCACGATGTCACCCGGTCCTGATCCAGAATCTTCGTCCAGTGCGCGCCACGGTCCGTGGTTCGGTACAGCCCGCCAAGCCCGTTCGGTGCGCCCCCCCAGCCGCTGAAGACTCCCACATACCAGGTGTTCTGCGTGCTGTCGTGCGGGTCCACAACGAGGTCCTTCGTCCAGTAGTGCATCTCGGGTGCGGAGCGGTCCGCCCATGTGGAGCCGCCGTCCGTGCTCACGAACACGCCGGAGCTCGCGGTGAACGCCGTCGTACGGCGCCCGGAGTAGGTAACCAGGAGCGTGCCGTCGCGCAGAACATTGATGTTGAACGGATGCCCTTCGGTGCGCGGCGGGTTGACCACCTTGTGCCACTGCGAACCGGCTCCCGCGCTCGCATTGTCCGTCACGAAGATGCCGCCGGCAGTGCTGTGGATCACGCTTGCATAGAGCCGGTCCTGCTTCGTGGGATCGGTTGCCACCCAGATCACCGGATGTGCGAAGTCGTGCATCACCGTCCACGTCCTTCCGCTGTCCGCCGATTGCAGCACCTGCCCCTTCCCACCGTCGATGCGGGCGTCCGTGAGGTAGGTGCTCTGGTACATGTCGTGAACGGACGACGTACCGGCATACAGCGTTGTGCCGTTCAACCTGCGCGTGACGCGGTACATGGAGTTGTTGGTATGTCCGGTATATCCAAAACCCCAGGTCGCGCCGCCGTCGCTGCTGATCGTTCCCTTGATGTCGGAGTAACAGCCGATAAGCCTGTCCGGGCCGGCGAAGAACACCTGCCACGCCGTCGTGTTCTCGATGCCGATACTGTGATAGGCTCGGCCCTGCGGCGTCGGTGTGCCGGCCGGATTCAGATCGGCCTCCGCAACGTATGCGGCGTCCCACGTTGTGCCGCCGGATGTCGTGGTATGCACGAAGCCGAGATCGCTGATGATTGCCGTGTTGGGATCGCCCGGCGCAACGGCGAAGCCAAGTGCATACTCACCGTAGGACCAGTCGCGATCGCCGCTTCGGCCGGACCATCCGGTGCGGACGTTCTGCGAGGACGACGTGTTGAGCACGCTCCCCCACGTCGCCCCGCCGTCCGTGGTCCTGTACACCGTCGGGTTGCCGCTCCCGCTCCCGCCGGCCACATACGCGATGTTCGTATTGCTCCGTGCCATCCCTGCGAAGAACGGTTCCACGCCGGCCGGGATCGCGCTCTTGTGCGACACCCACGCATTGCTTCCGATGTCCAGCGTATAGACTCCCACATAGCTGCCGTGGTCGGCCCCGGTGATGCCGGCATAGACATCGCTCTTGCCGAGCGTGACGCAGAGGAGACGGGTGGTGTTCCCCTGCTTCGCGCCGGCCATGGAGACGATAGCCTCCGTCGCCGGGATGCCGGTTGCCGGCGACGGGGAGAACGATGCGCCGTTGTTTGCCGAGACCAGCAGCCCCGCGTTGGTTCCGAGATAGATCGTATTGCCGTCGAAGAAGGCGCCAGCCATGTGGCAGCCGCTTCCATCGGTTATCTGATACCGCTGCGCGAACGAGGCTCCGCCGTCGGTGGAGACATAGAGCGTCGTATAGTCGGTAAGGAGCAGCCGCGTGGTGCTGGTGGGATCGGCGATGAGATTGAACGCGTCGTTTCCGGTGGGATCGTTCGCCAGGGGGTGCCATGTCGCTCCGCCATCGGTGCTCTTTGCCGGATGTGCCGCGTCGTTCAGGATGCTCAGTGAGTAGAGGATGGCCGGATCGCTCGTGAACTCGATGCGGCCGATCGTGCCGCTGGTCTGGAACTGCCGGAAGTCCAGTTGATTCCAGAGCTTCCCGCCGTTCGTGGAGTGGAACAGCTCGCTCATGTCGCATGCAACGTAGATCTCCGATGCGTTGTGCGGGCTGATGCTCGGCATGAAGAGCGCGCCGCCTCCGCCCGGGCCAACGGGCTGCCACTGCCCAGGCTGCGCCTGCAGCGCGGCAGTTCCGATGCAGAAGAGGGATAGCGCCATCATGATGCGAAGAGGAAGCAATCGGTTCATCGCGGGATTCCCAAGCTGTTTGTGTTGGATTCGTGCCGAACGCGAGCCGGTGTCTGCCAGCGGCCGCCGCCTCGCCCTCTGGATCGGGGCGATACGTCTTCCGGACCGTGCGATGCCTTGGACGCGTCATCGCAATGCCGTGCTCCACCAGCGCCAGGCGGCAACGGTCTGCCGTCCCGTCCGCGTGTTGAACGTCGGGAACGTCGAGGAGATCGGGCTGCACTGAAGTGCTTCCCTGACGAGGCAGGTCAGGGACACCTCACTGCACGTGAAGTTACGCATGTGACCGGAGCGGCCGCTTCGCTGCTCCGCGCCAATAGTACGGCGGATCATACGGGCAGGTATGCCGAGCCGGAGGAGAGGGGAGTTGCCGGGTGGGGAGTTTGTTCCGGAAGATCCCGCGGACACCGATTGCAAACTGCCTGGTGAGGCGGGTGCTTCCCGCACTCGTCATGGCGTCGCAGGAGTGGCGCATGAACGGGGGACGTGCGGACAGTGGAGTTTTTTTCGGAGTTTTTTCAGCGGGTGGGAAAAGCATGCGGGGAGGAGATTGCTCCCCTCCCCGCGCTGTACGGTGTTCCGACGCGACGCATTCGAGCCGAGGGATGGTCTACAGTCCGGTGGAACCGAACAACTTTGCGGAGATCTTGATCGTCTCGCCGACCTTGCTTCCGATGAGGCCCTGGCGGCCGGCTACGTTGAAGTCCTTCAGCGAGACCGTGAAGTCGGCGGTCACCATCACCAGATCGCCGGGTGCGCGTTCGCGGGTCTGCGCACTGGCATCGATGTACTGAAGCGAGAAGGGGATCGTCATCGGCTTCGTTACGCCGTGCATCGTGAACGTTCCTACGGCCTTGCCGGTCATCTGATTACGATTCACCTTCACGTCGCTGACCGATGTAATCGTGAAGCTGATCGTGGGGTACTGCGCGGCATCCAGCCACGTCGAACTCTTCAGGTGGCCGTCGCGCGTTTCATTGCCGGTCTTCATCGTTGCCACCTGGCAGGAAACCGTCCCCCTCAGGGATGCCGGCTTCTTCGGATCGAACGTGAACGAACCGGCGATTCCCTCCGCCGTTCCGTTGATGGTCTCGCCCGGCGCCGAGCTCAGCCAGTTGAACTGATTCTTGCTGACCTTGTCGCTCAGCTTCACGGTCTTCTGGCCGGAGGCCGCTACCGCAAGGCCCTGAGCCTGTACGGAAGCGGAGGTGACCAGAAGTGCTGCCGCGGTTGCGGCTATCGTGACTACATGGGTGATTTTCATAAGACTCGCTGTTGAATGTCGTTGAATAGGGGATGAACAACCTCGACGTCTGCAAACGCGTTCCCGCTGCCGCTCTGTCTGCAGTCAGGGGTTCGGATTTGGCGTACGGCAGGGGATTCACTCTTTATGGCGCATTGAGGAGCTGCCCGTCAATTGGTCCGCAGCCGCAATGCCGGCTCCTGTCACCGTCCGGATCTCGCGCGATTCAACTCTCTGACAGTTCAACACGCGGGAACCGGACAGCTTTTCGGTTAAGACAATTATCGTCGCAACAAGTTCCAAGGCAAAAAACATTCACTCTTCGGAATCGATCAGCTTCTCGCAGAGCTCTGCGAGTGCGCGGCATTCCTGAGTGCTCAGCTTCTTGCGCAAATCGTTGTACCAGACGTTCAAGGTCACCTGAAGTTTATCCAGCAAATCGAGGCCCTTCGGAGTGATCTGCGTGATAACCACGCGTCTGTCGTCCTCCGATCGTTCGCGCTCCACGAGGCCCAGCTTTGCCAGGCCATCGATCCGGCGCGTGATATCGGGTGCGCGGTCGAGCATGCGCGATGCGATATCGCCGCATTGATAGCCTCCGCCGCGAGCGCCCTTGAGGATGCGCAGGATGTTGTACTGCTGACGCGAAATGTCGAACTCCGAACACGCCCGGTCCAGTTGTTCGTTCAACGTGCTCGCAGCAACCAGCACCGCCAGGATCGCCTCCTGATACGGACTCTCGAATTTGCTCTGCCGCAATCGCTTCTTCAGTGTCTCGCCCATAACTGCCGAAATATAGAGCGGCGGAATCCCTGTTGCAACAAATAATTCCCTCCCCTCCCGCTCTTCCGCATGAGCGAATTGCCTCACAAATAATGTAACCCGAGGAGGGATCGGGTTGTAGTCGTTGCCTCATAATAGATGTAACCGATCTAGGACTGAGACAACACCATGTCGGGATCATCGAAACGTGAATATCTGCGCGCCATCTACAAGC
>DASZRW010000097.1:0-17779 GCA_035549015.1 Kapaibacterium sp. (SeqCode) | reverse complement strand
GAAGGTTTCCTTTCATCCATCTCAATTTTGCCACCCGACGCTCAGCTACCACCCACAGAAGATCCTCCTAAATCGCTCAAATTTACGCAAACTGGAGCTAAGCAAAGCACAGCAGAGCATATAGGGTTCGATTCCCCCCATCTCCACAGTGAGCCGCGACCTCGTGATGAGGTTGCGGCTTTTTTTTCTGGGGGGCAAGTTATACTTTCATGTGGTATTAGTTATGATACCAGATGAAAATCGTGATCGATACCAGTATCATCATCAGCGCGTTGCGCTCGAGTCGGGGAGCGTCGCACAGGATACTGCTCTCGATTGGAGTCGATCCACGCCTGACAACGTTTGTGTCGGTCCCTTTGATCCTTGAATACGAGGACGTTGCGAAACGCCAATCACGTCAACTGGGCCTGCCCCGTCTCGAGATCGAGACCGTCATCGACTACCTCTGCTCCGTCAGCCAACATCAACGGGTCTTCTATCTCTGGCGGCCATTTCTCAAGGACCCACGCGACGACTTCATCCTGGAACTGGCGGTGGCGGCCGCGTGCCGTTGTATCGTCACGCACAATGTTCGGGACTTCAAAGGATGCGAACTGTTTGGGGTTGCAGCAATGACTCCCCAGCAATTGCTGGGATATCTGGAGGGAACATCATGAGCGTTTTGAGCATTCGACTTCCCGAGTCCCTTCATGAGAAGGCGAAGGAACTTGCCAGGCGTGAAGGAATCTCCGTGAATCAGTTCATGGCTTCTGCGCTAGCCGAGAAACTGACCGCCCTGTTGACCGAGGAGTATCTGAACGAGCGTGCGGCCCGCGGAGATCGCACGGCGTTCAAGAAGGTCATGTCCAGAGTACGCGACCGCCAGCCGGATCGCGGCGATGAGATGCCCGCCGTGAATATGCCTGCGCATCAGTACGCGTATGGTCGCGTTTCAGAGCCGACGGCCGACACCCCGGCCAGGATGGATCGCAAGCGCCTGGAGGGTATCACCTCCGATCTTACCAACCGCGAGATGCAGATATGCATGCTGTTGCTCCAACACCCGGATGCTTCGGCAACATGGCTCGCGCAACGCATGGGCATTGAAGCGCCCACCGTTGCTTCGTATGTAAGCCGTATCAGGAAAAAACTCGGCGTGGAAAAAGGCCAATCGCTGAAGCAATTCCTGGAGGCTCATTGAGCCACTGAAGAAAGCCGAACGGCACCGTGGCCGCGAACGTCAACGGTCTCCGTTCGAGCGACGCGGCTCGCTTCCCCCAACTCCATAGTGAGCCGCGATCTGTATGAGGTCGCGGCTTTGTTTTTTTACCGAGTGCCATCCCTGATTGCACGTCCCCCTGCCCCGTTGTACGTTCGCAGAATGTATCGCCGATACGCGAGCAACAATCAGCTGCCGACATCGCGGCGCGGGGATGCTCCAGCATTATCGTTCATCCATTCATCCGTTCAATGATGCAACGCCTTCCTTCCCGGGCGCTCCTCTTCGCCATGGCGCTGCTTCCCCTGCTCGCCGCATGCGGCGGCGGGAACGTGCCCTACACCGACGCCTCCGGGATGTTCGCGCCTCCCGGAGGGAACTTCAGCGTCAGACTGCCGGAGGGCTGCAGCCTAGCAGACTCTACCATCGACACGATGGGCGGCGGCCTGATCGGGCACCGCTATATTTTCCGAAAGGGGCTCTGTTGCGCGGTGTTGGTTGAGCACGCTCCGCTTCCCGATGATCTGAAGGACACTGCCGGCACCGAAGCGCTGATGGCCTCGATGGCAAAGGTGTTCAACGAACAGTTGACCGTGGTACGCACGGTCGACACACGGGTGGCTGGTTATCCGGCTCAGACGGTGTACTTCACCGAGGAGGTTGACGGCGACAAGGCCATCGGCCGAAGCGTTCTCATCGTTGCCCGCGGCCGGATATATCGCCTCACCTATCTCGACATGGACAAGGAGGCGACGATGGCGGAACTCGAGAAGGGAGCTCCCCTCGTGTTCTTTGCGTCGTTCCATCTGTTGAAATCGTGAACGGACGTTCGGCAATGAACGGTAGCTGGATAGTTCGACAGGCCGGCAGGCTCCGTAACGCTCACATGCCGGAGGTCACAATGGCACGGCACGATGACACATAGAAATTTTCTCAGGATCATGGCTGCAGGCGCAGGTGGTATACTATCGCTCTCCGGGTTCAACAGGGCTGCGGAGGATTTCGGCTCGGAGGAGAAGACAATGCCGGTACTGTTCGTTGGGCACGGATCGCCGATGAACGGGATCGAGGAGAACATGTTCAGCCGCAGGTGGCATGCACTTGCGCAGGAGCTGCCGCGCCCGCGCGGGGTGCTGGTGATCTCGGCGCACTGGCTCACGAGGGGAACGTACGTGACGGCGATGGAGAAGCCGCGCACCATTCATGATTTCGGCGGGTTCCCGCAGGAGTTGTTCGACGTTCAGTACCCTGCTCCCGGCGATCCGCAACTGGCGCAGGATACGAAGGCATTGATCGCGAAAACGTCCGTGGGACTGGATCATGAGTGGGGCCTCGATCACGGGGCCTGGTCCGTTGTGAAGCAGATCTACCCGGAGGCCGACATTCCCGTGCTGCAGCTGAGCATCGACTACAACAGGCCGGCGCAATACCACTACGATCTCGCGAAGGACCTCGCAGCGCTGCGCCGCCGCGGCATCCTGATCATCGGCAGCGGGAACATCGTGCACAATCTGCGGATGATCTCGTTCGACCATATCGACGACCCCGGCTACGGCTTCGACTGGGCACTGGAGATCAACGAAGCAATGAAGAAGAAGATGGCCGCACGCGATCACGCCGCACTGATAGACTACGATTCCTTCGGAACCGGCGCCCGTCTGGCGATACCGACGCCGGACCATTATTATCCGCTGCTGTATGTGCTCGGGCTTCAGGAGAAGAGCGATGAGATATCGTTCTTCAACGACTACGCAGTGGCCGGCTCCCTGACGATGACCTCCGTACGGCTTGGCTGAACGCAGCGGAGGGCGCACCGGGATGCCACCGCATGCATGATGCGGCGACAATGATATCGCACCCCGATATGTAGAGCGCGGCACATACACAGGGTACGCGCGGCGCGGCCAGTTTGGTCGCACCGGGGGCGCACGCTCCCGGGCGCCGGACTGATCGGGGCATGCCTCAGCGCACAACCGTGAAGCACGTACAGACCACCGCAGCCCTGCACGCAACACGGCAGAAGTAGAGCCCTGGAGCGAGACCGGAGAGATCGAACGGTACGATCTGTTCGCCGGCAGCAAGCATGCCCGGGGAACGGACGGCAACGACTTCGCCACGCTCATTCACGATCGTGATGCGCGGCGCACACGCCTCCGGGAGCAGAACGCTCAAACGGCCGGCGCCGGCAGCAGGATTCGGACGGAACGATGCCGCCGGCAGGACGCGTTCAGGGCCTAGATGCTCGCGGATGCCGGAAGAGGGTTGATAGGTCCACCGGGCGAGATTCGGCGAGGCCTTCCCGCCTGCGTTCGCAAACGCTCCGCCAACCCAGAGATGCTCATCGGTTGCGGCCAGCGCGAGCGCAGGCCCGTCGAGGCCGGAGCCGAGCGGCGCCCAGCCGGTTGCCGGGTTCCATTGGGCAATCCGCACGACGGGAATGCTCCCGACATTCTGGAACAGCCCGCTGACGAAGAGCGTACCGGCCGGGCTTACAGCAACGCGAATGGAACCGGAGTCGAACCCTGCACCGCCAACGGTGTACCAGGCATTGCTCCGTGTGCTCCACTGCGCAATGTTCTTCATCGGCTTCCCGCCGGCGAATGCGAACGTCCCTGCAACGAAGATGGCGGTGTCGCGCACGGCGAGCGCCGTTACGAAGGGAGCAGATCCCTGCGCGCCCACACCGCTCGTCAGGCTGGACCATGCGGTGCCGTTCCAGCGCGCAATGCGCGAGGCGTTCGTGCCACCAGCCTTGGTGAACGCGCCGCCGACGTACAGGTCGTCATCCACGAACGCCATCGTGGTGATCCCCCCATCCATGCCGCGGCGCGTCCCGTCGTCCAGCGGAACGAACACGGTATCGGCGATATCCCACACCGCGATGTAGTTCAGCACGTCCTGATTGCCTGCGTAGGTGAAGTTGCCGCCAACGTAGATGTCGTTTCCTTTCACCGCGATTGCCAGCACTGTGGAATCCAATCCCTCCTTCGTTATGTCACCGAACGCGAGCCACATGTTGCCGCTGAAGCGTGCGATGTTGGTTGCCTTCACATCGCCCGCTCCCCTGAAGTGTCCGCCGACAATCACGTCGCCGCCGCTGAACGCAATGGCGTACACGGTTCCTGCGGGAATGCCCGTCCCCAGCGGCATCCATGACGAGCCGTCCCATCGGGCGATCCGATTGGCGGAGATTCCGCCGATGTGCGAGAACTCGCCTCCGACATACAGATCACCATTCGGTGCAACCGCCGTTGCATACACCGGCCCGTCCGCATTGAAGGGCCCGATATCCTTGTTCCACTGATCGTCGCCAGCAGCCGACAATGCCACTTGCACGGAACCGGGTCCCCAGGCATTCGGCTCCGGAGCGGTCACCCCCTGCGCAACAGCCGCGCGCACCGTGAGAAGGAATAGAACGAGTGGGAGGCTCGAACGTGTAGAAAGGATGGTATGCTTCATGATCATTCCCGTCCGGATTTGGTGTGAACGATATAGCTGATGCGAGATCACGGCGTTCTTCACGCCGGGGGGAGAGCCGACGCGAAAGGACGGCGTATGTAGTCGCGGGGGAGGCCGGGGGGTGTGATTGTTGGTCGCAATGTACCGGCTTGCAACGGCGGACGAAGGCATGCGCCCGGCATGACCTGCCGCGGCATCTGCGTCTGCCATCGCTCGCTTCGTACCGGAGCCTATACTCGCGGCCAGCCGGAGTCTGCATGCGACGGAGTATCCTCGTCTACAGGGCAGCCTCTGGTAAGGCACTGCTGCGGCGTCGGGAAGGAACGTGCGCCCGGGCCGTTGTGCAGACACATGTCGACCTTGGTGCCGGAGTAGCAGACGCGCACCGGCAATGCGTTCGCGAGCTGCCCGGAGAGATCCTGCATCGCCTTCGGGCTCAGCTCGATCACCTCTTCATCGATCGTCCCGGTGCACGCCCCCGTGCTCAACTGCTTCTGGCCGAACTTGTCCGTTGGAATCGTATCGGAGCAGAGGATATCCACCTCGTTCCCTCCGAAACTCACGGTTGCGATCTCGCGCTGATGCCGCGCGGTACAGGAAGCAGCGCCCGCCAGACCCAGCTGGGTACGCGCCCATGTCTCAACCGAGAGCGGCCAGCTGTTGCAGCATGCAAACGACTCCCACTTCCTGTCCGTGGTGTGTTCGCCCAGCCCCTGGAAGAATCCCCACTTGGAGCATGTCGTATCCTGGCCCCATCGCTGTGCGCAGCCGGTGTCGCATCGCGGCGCTCTGGGCTTCGCCGTTTTCTTCTCCTCCTCCGCCGCGGGCTTCCGGGCTATCGTCCCGGGGGCACCGCCGGCCGACTGCTGCAGGACATGCGTAAGCTCGTGGGCCAGCAGATAGCGCCCCTGCACGGAGCCGGGCGAATATTCTCCGGCCCCGAACACCACATCGCGACCAACGGTGAAGGCGCGTGCGTTCAACGATGCGGCCGACGAGCCTGCGGATTCGCCGTCATGTATGCGCACGTCCGCGAAGTCATGCCCGAAGCGCGGCTCGAAGAACGCGCGTTCGGCTGCTGGGAGCGGCCGGCCTCCGCCCCGCATGGAGTCGATGGAGCGCTGCACCGCCGGCGTAACGCTCGGGACCTGTCCCCGCCGCTCCTTCGCCTGCACCATCGCCTCCTCCTGGCCGGCTTCGCAGGAGGAGCACGTGCGCTGCACCGATCCGGCGGCGCGCGCCGCAACGGCAGCGGGCTGCGCAGAACCGGGATCCGGCATGCGCATCACGCGATCGGCAACGCGATTCGCCTCCTGCTCGTGCGCATCGTCGGGATGATTCACGGCGAACTTTGTCTGAACCATGCCGTGCGCTGCCTCCTGCGTCCGCGCAGCCCGGCAGCGAGGGCAGCCGCCGCCGCAGGCGCAGCCCGGCTTGCGCTGAACGGCAGTACCATGAACCGGCGTTGCAACGCTGCGCGGACGCGGGGCAACCGTATGGCCCGGCACGTCGTGCGGCACGCCGTGCCGGATGCGATATTCTGCGGTCATGGAGATCATGGCAACATCGTTTCGGTTCGATTGTCGGCAATGTTCAGTCCGTCACCAGGGCCTGGGAGGCCGGGGCCTTGTCGGCAGCTTCGCCCCCCCGCTCTATCGCTGCACCGGCGTCTTCACGAGGATCTGCACGGTGCGGCAATAATAACGACCTTCCGGGAGATCGTTCGGATAAAGCAGACGCGAGCTGCCGATGCCCCGCGTAACGGCATCGGGCCTGTGAAGCGCATCGGCCGATGCCTTGGCGCGCTGCGCCGAAAGCGTCTGATTGGATGCGGCGTTGCCGGTGCGATCGGCGAAGCCTTCGATGACAAGGTTGGACTCCCGGCGCAGACGGGTATGAATCAACGATATGATGCGCTCGTTCGCCGGGCTGATCACTGCCGCTCCAACGCTGAACAGAATCAGATTGTAGCGATCGATGGTGAAATCTCCCTGCTGATTCGCAAGTTTCTGCTCCAGTGTTATCACCTGCGTCGGCAGCTCCATCACACAGGAACTGTGCTCCCCCTGCCCATTGTCCGCAGTA
The DNA here is from genome assembly GCA_035549015.1 of Kapaibacterium sp. (SeqCode). Lineage (GTDB taxonomy): Bacteria > Bacteroidota > Ignavibacteria > OLB7 > OLB7 > JAFDZV01. Next base: position 11,037 of record DASZRW010000097.1, on the reverse strand, counting down.
AGCTTCATCGTGACCGGCTCGTTGTAGCGCGGCGCGCTGGCCTGATCGTCGTCGATATTCCAGTCGAGCGATTCGGGCACGGGGCCTTCGCCGCGGAAACGCTTCAGCGCAATGCCATGCTGCATCACCGCAATCTCCCAGAAGGCGACGCCACGGGGTGATTCCACGTGTGGAATCAGACGCACAACAGGGGGCGTTGAGGTACGTGTCGTGTCGTTGATCAGCACAACGTCCATTACTTCAGGCACGGTGGAGGCGATCTCCACACGCCTGTTTTCGGCCTGGCCCTCCACAGTGGCCGGGTTCGACCGCTTTGCGGGAAGATTGGAAGCAATCACCTGCAACCGCGAGGGCTCAACTCCCCACACCCGGACAAGGTAGTCCCGGACCGTCTCGGCTCGCTTGCGCGAGAGTTCGATGTTCCCCTTCTCGTCTCCCTGATCCATGTTGCAGCCGGTAAGGGTCAACACCGCATCCGGATATTCATGCATCCGTTCGCCGATGATGTTGAGCAGGTTGTAGTATACCGGAAGCGTCGTGGTGCCATGGAGATTGGTCGTTCGGAACCCCGATCGCGTGGCGGCGTCCAGCCGCGTGTATCGCTCCGGCAGATCGGATGAGCCGGGCTCGAAGAAGACGTAGTTCAACAACGGGTGCGCAACCGTGGAGAGGAACTCCTCGATCTTCAGCGTTGCAATGGGCTCCGCCGTTCCATCCTCCCCAACTCCCATTGCGCTCAGCGTGCAGGCCATCGGCGGCGGCGCGGGGACCTCATGGAGATAGTGTTCCTGAATCGTGGTGCGTATCGTAATTGTCTCCGGCGTCTCGATCCGCACATCGGACAGCGAGCGGCCGGAGAGCATCACCCGCTCGTGCGGAAAGATCGGGGTCTCCGTGGTGACCGTATCGCGCACAACGATGGTGTCGTATCGCACCTGCTTCTCGGGGTTGGGCGCCGGCGAGTACTCCAGCGCGAGCGCGGCACGCAGTCCGTCCGGCTTCCACTCCACACCGTTCACAACGTTCGTGAAGGAGAATGCATACGATACCTGCGGAACCAGCAGCAACGTTCTCCGGCTGTTCAACGGAAGATCCCATGCAAGGCCAAGCGTCCCCTGAAGTAGAAACGATGCGGCGTCCGGGAGGGTACCGCTGGACACATTGCGCACACGGCTGTGCGAGTCCGCGCCCCTGGAGTCCAGATAGGTCCCCACGTCACCGGGATCGACAATCCGCTCCTCCTGGCTGTAGGTGCGCGCCATGTACAGCCCCGCTCGCAGACCGGCATTCGCGAACAGACCGTCCAGCAGACGAACGCCGAGCCGCGGTTCCAGCCCGATGGTGGAGAGCGTTGCATCCACGGAGTGCTGGAAGGCGCCGTCGCGGCCGGTTCCGTTCACGATCACCACAACCGGTTCGCGTACCGAAAGCCGTGCGTCGTGCGCAACATAGCTGCCGGTGATGCCGAAGAGCAGGCCGTTCGAGATCGGGAACTCCGCCAGCAGACCGCCGAGTATGCCCCCCCCGGATCCGCTGCCGTACTCCGGGCAGCAGCTCGGCACGCCGGGAAGCGCGCGAAAGTCAGCACGATGCATGTTGGCCGAGTATCCGCCCACCACTCCGTAGCGCAGGCGAAGCGTGTCCTGAGCCCGCAGCCCCGGCACGGCAGCGAGGAGGTGAACCAGAAGAACGATACCGATACCGCAGCGTCCACGATTCATCGAATCACCTCCAGCGAAATGCTTTTGCGAACCGTGGGAGTCTCCAGCACCAGGAAATACCGCCCCTGCGGGATGCTCCCCATATCCAGGCGGAGCGCCCGCCGGCCAACGATGTCCGGCTCGTCCAGGAAACGCTGCGCCGGCCGGCCGGCGACATCGAACAACGTGAGCCGTGTGATTCCATCTTCAACGGTCTCCAATTCCACGTCGACGTGGTCGGCAACGCGATCGGAGGAGAGGAGCTTCAGTACCACGATCCCGTTCGGATTCAACAGCCGCGCACCTCCGGCGCGGCACAGATCGCTCAAACGGAACAGCCCGTCGTTCTCGCTCACGGCAACGTTCGCGTTGTCCGCCGCAGCGCCGAACAGATCGAGTGTCGTGGTGGAATCGTTCCCGAGCGCCGCCCGGAACCGAAGCCGGCCGATCACCGAGTCCGCGGCCGAAACAAGCGGGAGCGAGAGGGCTATCGAGCGTTCGTTTCCGTTCACCGTTCCACGAGGCGTTCCCTCCACCGGATCGAGCAGCGTGACATTGTATCGCAGTGAGACATCGATGCGCGTGGCGCCGGCGCCGAGGGCCGCCGCGGGATCGCTCACGGTGATCGGCACCTCGATGGTCCGGCCGCTTGCTGCGGTGACCGTTGGAGCGGATACCATCACTGCCGCGCCGGAGTCCGCATAGATTGTCCAGAGCGAATCGGACACGTCCGATTGCGAGAACGTACCGAGCGGCGCATGGAAGATCCGCACACCATCCACGCATGCAACGAGCGCGCGCGAGTTGTCCGGACTGAAGTCCAGCGTCCGCATTCCTTCTGCAATGGCCCCCACCAGCCGCACGAAGGCGCCGGTTGCGGCATCGTACAGGCGCAGCTTCCACACCGGCTGCACGTCGTCCTGCCCTCCGGTGGCGAAGTACTGCCCTCCATGGCTGAAGGCGCCTGTTGTCGGGAAGCTCACATAGTCATGGATGTCGGAGATCAACGCGCCGGTAGCAACATCGCAGACACGCGCTGCACCGTTGTCCGCCGTTGTGATGAACCGCTTGCCGTCCGGGCTCAGGCGGATGGATGAGAAGTTGCCGCTCCCCGCATACTTGAAGGTGTGAATGGTATCGCCGGTGACCGGATCGGAGACGATGATGTCCGGCACGGTGGATGGCCCGTTTGTCAAGGCCCCGATCACGAACGAACCGTCGCGGCTCCAATCGGCATCCACCATGGAGCTGATCACACTCGGCGAGGTATAGCCCTTCAATCGCACCAGTTCCGTGCCGGTTGCCACATCGTAGATGGTTCCGCGCCCCAGCCCCGTTACCAGAAGCCTGGTGCCGTCCGGGCTGTACACACAGGGCGATGTGGCCGGGACGGCTGCGGGCCCAACGTCGCGCCACTCACGCAGCTTCGTGCCGGTTACTGCATCGAAGATGCGCACCATTGCTCCGGTGCTGTCGGGAAGCGGACCGGTTGTGGCGAAGTACTTTCCATCGGGGCTGTAGCGTACCGAAGCGATCAGCGTGATGCCGGCCGTGGCCGGAGGGGACGGGATGTTGGAACGCAGCTCCACCGGGATCACCTGCAGCAGCCCGCCGGTGATCGCATCCCAGATGAAGACATCGCCATCGGCGCCGCCGCCGATCACGTGCGAGCCATCCGGGCTGAACTCCGCGTGATGTACCGCATCGGGAATGAAGAACCCCGGGCGCGTGGCGCGCAGATAGAGAATGCTGTCGCCGATGGTCCCCCCCATCGATACACGCATCAGGCAACGATTGCTCGGCGTGTTCGGAACTCTGTTCCAGACGTATTGCAGCCCGGTGGCCTGGCTGGTGATGAGCGTCCAGTTGGTTCCGTTGTCGATGCTGTACTCCAGCTTCACCGTATCGGTCGCGGCTGCACCGGCCCAGCGGATGGTGGCCGGCGAACCTACTCTGTAGCGCTCGCCACCGTTCGGCGCAACGAGCTGCAGCGGAGCGGCGGTGGCGGCAATGCACGCAAAAGCCTGCGCGAGCGCGCAGCAGAACGGCACCAGGAACCTGCGGAGCAGTTGGAACATGGCGTTGTTGTCGGCTTAGAACCGTTGCTGCAGCCGGTCCGGAGCCGGATCGGAGACAGCCTGACGTGGGAGAATGATTGTCGGCCGGATGCGTCGGCGTGGGAGTTGCCGGAGGAGATCGTCGAAACACGAGGCGTGCGGCATCAACAGAGCGGGAACGCCGCCATGCATGCGCCTATCGGCAACGGAGTGCAACGCAGGAGTGACCGGCGGTGAATATATCATTCGCACCATAATCAAACGCACGTCCGGCCGCATGGCGACGCGCAACCCTTCGGTGCGGGAAGGCTCCGGCCGGCTGCATCGGCGCGTTCCTCCACGCGGAACCACACACCGGCCCGGTACGGAGAGGACGGCAGCTCATCTGCAATTGGAGAATGGCAGGTTCGCCGGCGGATCTAGATTCCCCCCACCACGCCGATCATGAACGATTGTTTGAACTGGGTATGAACGTTCTGCCGCGGATCGCAGAGCACGTTCAGCGTCCACGTCAGCCCGAAGTAGTTCCAGACCCGAAGCCGCATCTCGTTGTCGTAGTGCACGGTCCAGGAGCCAAGGTCGTTGAAGCTTCCGAATGCGCCGAAGCGGCCGTTGCACGTGAGCGTGGAGTCGTGATGAAGCTGTGTCTCGGCCACCAGTTCGATGCCGGAGCGCGCCCTGTACAGTTCCCTGATCTCCGGCGTCGCGGGGTCATCCGTCATGAGCCACTGATCGTGCGCACGAATCTGCTGCAGCGCGAAGCCGGCACGAGCCGTGAAGAAGGCGAAGGCGCCACCTGCATCGAACGAGAGCCCGGCGGACTGCATGGTGGTAACAGGGTTCCAGAGGCTCGAGGTCCTGCAGCGGGTGAGCCCGAGATATTGGAATGATTCCGTGACAGGCGTTCGCAGATTCGTTGCGACATACGGATCAACCAGCCAGTGCAGCGGATAGAGAATCTGCAGCTCTCCGAAAATCTCGTTGTCCGCCACGCGAACGCGATTCAAAGCCACGCTGTCGTCGCGATACGTGGCGCCGAGATCCATGGTCCCGACGGTTCGCGCCACCAGGAACCCGAGCGAGTCCTGCCTTCTGAGCCGGCAGTAGAACTTCGTGGTGAGAAAGTCTGCTTCGCCCTGGGTCCAGTTGGAGGATGTTGCCTGAGCGAAGGAGAAGCCCATCAGGCTCTGCGTTGGATAGGGAACCGGTTTTGGGACGGGCATCGGCTGCGCTGTCGAGAGCGACCGCAGCACGAGGCACGCAAGCCCAAGCCGAAGCGCGCCGCGTCGAAGAACGATATGGATATCCCTGCCAGACATAGTGGTATCGTGTGTCTTGCCATGTTGATCACGTCCTGTTGTTCAAATCGAGCAGACTCCGGCAAGAGGCGCAGGAGCGCACCGCGGAAGCCTGCGTACGCCTCATTGCACATGTGCCGGATCGATGCGGTACCAGGCGAGCGTAAGGTGTTCGCCGGAGAGTTCGCCTGCGGCCACCACTCCATTCTGCGCATAGAAGGGCCTGCATGCGTCCGGCAGGCGCACATCCTGATCAAGCGGGCTTCCGGTACCGCTCATGCGATGAAGGAACATCACGCGGCGAGCCTGGCTGGAGAGCGGATCGGTTACGTCGGGAGGGTACTCCGTGTTGAGGTAGACCAGGTCGATCTCGCTTCCGTCGGCTCCGGGGAAGATGTACATCGAATGCGATACGCTCGCGTTGTAGTGTACCCAGTAGTCCAGCGAGAGATGGTCCGAGTTGCTCATGTCGTCCACGAACGTCCGGTGCTGCGATCCAAAGTGCGGATAAATGGTACGCACCAGGCTGCCGTCCGGATTGTAGACGTTCACGCGCCACGACGGCGACTGCCACTCGTAGATGCCTCCGCGGGCGTCCGTTCGCGGAAGCGGCGTGAGTGCCGTGCTCATCACATTGTTCTCGAACAGCGTATCGGGTGTACCGGTCGTCTTGAAGCTTCCGTCGCGCTGGCACATGAGCAGCGTGGGCATTGCTGCAGGCGCCTTCATATCCGGCTTCGGACGGAGCCCAACCACCACACAGTTCCGGGCGGCCGAGTAGGCCGGCTTCGTCAGGACGTGGAACTGCGAATAGAGAAGGCTGTCGTTGAAGTTGATCTTCTCCACGCTGCCGCTGTTCACATTGAACAGGTAGAGCACGCGGCGCCCCGCCGGGCTCAGCGATACATCGGCCCCGAGGATCACGCTGTCACCTACTGCCCAGCTCGGCTCCATCGGGGAGACCACCTGAACCGGGATTCTTCGCATATCCCAGGTGCGTTGCACGCGGCCGTTCGTATCCACCACGTAGATGTACTTCATGCCGCCATCCAGGATCACGCTGCGGTGCTGCGACCAGAGGACGTAGTATGTGGGGCTGAACACAACCGGCGCGCCGGTGGAATCGGTCACCTCCACGCGGGCAAGCGACTTCAGCCGCGTTGCGGCGCGGTCCGTCGCGGCCGCGGCGGTGGCCCGTTCGTACGCCTTGGCGATATCCTCGTCGCTCACATGAACGCCGCCGCACTTGTCCATCTCGAGAATCGTTCCGGATCGATCGGTCACGAAGAAGAACGGTTCCACGTGCACGTGATAGTACGAGCTGTAGGCATAGATCGGATCGGCAACCACCGTAAAATTCCAGCCGTTCCGTTTCTTCTGCGCGTCCACGTACTCCTGCCCTTTCCCCATCACGAACACAACGATATCAGCATTCGCGTGGGACTTTTCGATCCAGTTCTCAACGCCGCGCAGTGCCATGGTGCAGGTGAAGCATGAGGTGGCATCCACGAACGTGTACACGTGCAGGTCCTGCCGGTGTTCCACGGAGCCGTTGGCCGAATACAGTGGGATCGTGTCGCCGATCACCCGGTCCGTGAACATGGCCGCGAACGCGCTGTCGGTCTTCGCTGATGCCGTCGCGGCCAGCGATACCAGTGCGGCGAGGCAGAGAAGCATGCGAACGATGATCTGATTGTTCATTGCGATATACTCCGGTCAATAAACGATGGAATCAGGGACCTGCGTTAACTGGATCGTGAACGAATTACGTATCCGCCGGCGGAACGAGCGAGGCAAATGTACGGTATCCGGAGGGACACGGTTCATGCCGATCGCAGTACCGCAGAAACGGCGAATCATTCTCTCGAAGGCCGGGACTCAACCGGCGGCGGATGCAGCCGTAGGCCGTTCCGCCGCCGGTACAGAGGCCGAGGCCTACTTCTGCACATCCGCGATGAAGTATCCGCGGAGGTCCGTACGAACGCCGCCCAGGTTGATCTTGGTTCCGCCGGGAACGCCGGGGAAATCACCATCGTTGACAACGAAATAGCCGGCGAGGAACGTATAGTTGGCGAAGTTCGAGAATGGCTGCTGGAGAACCTGCGGGAACGTGATGTTGTACAGGCCCTGCTGTGCCGTTCCCTCCACATGCCACGTGCCGTTGCCGTTGTCGCGGACAATTGCCTGGCCCACGGTCACCTCGATGACGCAGCCGCTTCCCTCGCTCGGGCAACCGCAATCGTCACCCGTCGAGTGATTCCACTGCATCGTTCCGCCGCCGCCGATGATGTACTTCACCGTTGCGGCGTGTGCCACTGCTGCATTGACCGTTACTGCCATGATCGCGAGCGCAAACAGGCGGATGATTGTTGAGGTCTTCATGAGTATGCTCCTTGTGATCGATGTTGACTGATGTGTATCTGAAGGTCTGTCTCTCTGCTGATATCGATTCCACGATGCATCGACAGCCGCGGGGGAGAAGTACCGATGCATGTTCTTCCGGCCGGTTGTTATTCCGGTTTATCGCGGGACGTCGGCCACGAAATTGCCTGCGGCGTCGGTCTGCACTCCCGAAAGATTGATCCTCGTTCCGCCGGGAACACCCTGGAAGTCACCGTCGTTCACCGTGAAGAATCCGCTGCCGAACACGTAGCCGCCCAGATTCGCGAACGGGTGCTGAAGAACTTCCGGGAATGTGATGTCGTACAGGCCCTTCTGCGCCGTGCCTTCCACATGCCACGTGCCGTTGCCGTTGTCGTTGAGCTTCGCCACACTCATGGTGATTTCAATCTTGCAGCCGCCACCCTCGTTCGGGCAGCCGCAGTCGTCGCCGGTGGAATGATTCCAGCTCATCGTGCCGCCATTGCCGATGATGTACTTCACGGTAACCGCACCGGCTACCGCAGCGTTTACGGCAAGTGCAACGATCACCAAGGTGAACAGGCGAGCAATTGTCGAGGTCTTCATGGTTGTCTTCCTGTGGATGTTCTATGTTGTTTGATTTTCGTTTCAAGCTGATTGCGCATCGATTACCGATCCCGATCGGCCGCACCACCTGCGCCTCTCCTGCAACCGATCGGGAATCGGTCTGCGGCATCGTACCGTGGTTCCCGGCGGGAAACTCCTGCCGGAGCAGCACTGCGTCCCGCATCGGGAGTTCCTACTGGCGGACGTCGGCCTGGAAATTCCCGGCAGCATCCGTCTGGACTCCGGCCAGATTGATCTTCGTTCCACCCGGCACGCCCGGGAAGTCACCCTCATTTACCGTGAAGTATCCGCTGCCGAACGTGTAGCCTGCGAGGCTGGTGATCGGGCGCTGGAGAACCTGCGGGAAGGTGATATCGTACAGCCCCTTCTGCGCCGTGCCGCTTACATGCCACGTGCCGTTGCCGTTGTCCGTCAGGCGCACGATGCTCATCGTGATCTCGATCTTGCAGCCGCCGCCGTCGAACGGGCAGCCGCAGTTCTCGTCGGTCGAGTGGTTCCAGCTCAGCGACCCACCGTCGCCGATGGTGTACTTCACCGTAACTGCGCCGGCCACCGCCGCATTCACGGTAATCGCCATTACCACCAGCGCGAACAGCCGAATGATTGTAGAAGTCTTCATGATATTCTCCTGTGCATGATTCTGTTGGTTGATATTCCGGTTCAATCGGTTTATCGGGTATATCCCGATTCCGGGCGGCGGCGGCGCTTCGTGATCGGAGCGCGGCGCGCCGCTCGTGATGTTGTGGTGAAGATTACTTCGCCACGTCAGCGATGAAACGGCCGGCGGCATCCGTACGCACGCCGTTCAAATTCACCCGAGTGCCCGCTGGAACATTCGGGAACGATTCATTCGTAAGGAAATATCCGTTGGCAAACGTGTAGTTGCCGAGGTTGGCGAAGGGCTTCTGGAAGAGAATCGGGGAGGTGATATCGTACAGCCCCTGCTGTGCGGCGCCCTCCACGTGCCATGTGCCGTTGCCGTTGTCGCTCAGGCGAGCGATGTCCATCGTGATCGTAATCTTGCAGCCGCCGCCATCGAACGGGCAGCCGCAGCTCTCGTCGGTCGAGTGGTTCCAGCTCAGCGAACCTCCGTCGCCGATGGTGTACACCACCTTCGTTGCATGAGCCGTGGAAAAATTCACGGCGGCGGCCAGGAAAGCGAGTGCACAAAGGCGTAGAATTGTCGGGGTCTTCATTGTGTGTCTCCGTTGAGTGAGAATGAGTTCGGTCTATGTCGGCATTCGATTGTATTCACGTCTGCGGATTGCCTGCCCGCTCCATCCGGTCGCCGCGCCGGGCTCCGTGGCCGGAGCCCGTTGTTCGCGACAGATATTGTTGCAGTGCTCTCCTACTTCGGAACCGACGCGTTGAAGGAACCGTCCGCAAGCGTCACCACGCCGGCCAGGTTGATCCGCGTCGCCGGCACCCCCTGGAACTCCCCGTCCGCCACGTCGAACCAGCCGGCAGGGAACGTGTAGTTGACAAAGGGCATGTCCTTGTGGAACAGTTCGCCCGGAGCGATATCGATGTCGGCGAAGAGGCTTTCGATCTTCCCGGACACCAGCCACACGTTGCCGCCGTCGCGCACGTTCGTCACCGCCATGGAGAGCGTCACGTAGCAATTGCTTCCACCGGACCAGCAGGTGCAGCCCTCGTCCGTGCGACGGTTCCAGTCCAGCTTTCCGCCGTCACCGATGTGATACGTCGTCTTCGCTTCGCCAACCGCGAGAGCCGCGATCAACATGAAGCAGGAGAGAGCCAGTAATCTGAGTTTCATACTTTCCGTCCTTGTCGATTGTTGTGATTCATGATCACGGCGGCCACGACGCGGAATCGAGAGCCGATGAAACATCAGAGCATTACACTCAGCTCACCCGTTCGCGGTCGCCGCATTGGATATCGTTTCCGAATTTTCAATACCATCACCGCGCAGAACGCGATCCAGCAATTCCGTTGTCTCGGCGACCGTGTCGTCAACCAGGGCAACGCTCATGTGCCTCCGGCCCCCGGCGATGCTGCGTTCATCGCGTGCGCGCTCCCGCGCTCGCGCCATGCGCTTCTTCATGCAGGCGACGCCGCATCCCTTCCATCGCCCCAGCTCCTCCACGGATACTCCGCCGAGGGCCGACAGCAGAAGGATGTGCCGGTCGTCCTCACCCAGGAATGCCAGAACGTTTCGCAGCTCCAGGGTGGCGGATGCGCCGTGCGACGCCCGCGCAGACATGCTTTCGTCCAGATCACACTGGTCGATATTCTCCTGCGGATACAGGCTTCTGCGCCGCAACTGTGCGCGAAGTTGCGCCCAGTGCGTTTGGCGAATTATGGAAAAGAGCCAGGGCTTGAAGCGCTCGCTGTCGCGAAGGCGCCTGAAATTCAACCACGCCCGTGTCAATGATTCCTGAACCAGATCGTCGGCGTCGTATTCATCTCGCGTAATGGATAACGCAAATTTTCTCGCGCGCGGAAATACCGGCTGCAACAGTTGCGAAAATTCTTTCGCATCCATCCGCCTCGCCCCGCACTTGCTTTCGTTGATTGGTGTCATGGTCGGCATTTCGTGTGTTGGGGTCCGAAATATTCACGTGCCACCATCAACGCCTGCAACAATGAGATGCCGCGAGGTTCGTGTTGGTGACATGTGATTGTCAATGAACGGGGGATATATTCTGATTACTTACCCGGCCTGATTTTTCGCGCACGCTTCTTCGCGGGAACCGTGTTGGACTGTTCCCCGGCAATCGGCATTTCCCACTCGATCGTTATACGGGGTGATTTAATCACTGACGTTACGCGGAGGAATGCTACTATAGGGTATGGAATGCACGCTTGATCTATATATCGACTATCTGTTGGCGACGACGAACTCAGCAACGGCAACAGGCCTGAGCGCACTGTTCAATGGCGAGATCAGCCATGACAAGGTCACACGGTTTCTGAGCGAGTCATATTTCGATAGTACGACAATCTGGAGCCGGGCAAAACGCTTGGTTCGTC
>DASZRW010000096.1:0-76622 GCA_035549015.1 Kapaibacterium sp. (SeqCode) | reverse complement strand
GCGTGCCGCACCATGCGGCGAGAAGGAATACGGAGAAAAGGAGACGGCAAATGGTACCCCGCGCCGGCGCGGGCCTGCGAACAATGATGCTCATGAAGAGCCCCCTATGGAATGAAGAGTGAACGGAGAATGTCCCCGCCGTGAGAGTGGAACGGCGGGCGCTGTGGGGGTCGGTGAGCGATTACGTGTGTGCTATCGGGAGTATCGTGAATGATTATTGCTTGATGATCCGAGTCGTCGCCAACAGACTGTTGTCATCACTGTAGATACTGAGAATATAAACGCCGGCCGGCCGGCCGGAACAGTTCCAGAGCGCCTCGCCACGCCACGGTTCAACCCGCCCCTCCGCAACCAGACGGCCAAGCATATCATGCGCCGTGAATCGTGTAGGCATCCGATGCAGGTCGCCCCGCCATGCGATATGCAGTTCGTCGCGAGCGGGATTGGGCCAGACGGAAATGGCGGTTCGCACACCTGCAACGGCAACATCTTCCACCCCGGACGTTGAATCACGCGGGATGTACGGGCCACCGGCATAGATCGCCGCAAAGCCGGCATGAAAGCCACGCTCCGAATATCCGATCATCCAATCGTTCCAGCCATCGCCGGTTACGTCGGCAAGCGGCGTACGGAGACTGAAAACTTCACCGGATGCCTCGTACACGTCGTACAGATGATCGGGGCCAGACGGTCCACCATTGAATCCAAATACTGTGGTCGGCCCTACGTCATCCGCACCGCCAATGCCCAGCATCTCATAGCGTTTCAGACTGTCGCCGAGATATCCCATACGCATCGGAACGGTGAAACCTTTACGGTAGAACTTCACGTCGGCATCATCGATAGCCAGCGTCCGTGTATGAATGCTCTTGCTGCCACCGGAGAGATAGAGATAGGTTGTATTGTTTGGAGTATCGGGAGCGGCAATATCAAGGACGCCATCGCCATCGCAGTCCAAGGCTACCAGCCCGCCGAATTGCACCTCGTGTTCCGGCGTGGTCCAGTTCCATGGAGAGCCTGCATTGCCGAACCAGAATTTCAGCTTGTCCGGACCGTCACGATATCCGATGCTTACGGCGACGTCCATGTATTGATCGCTGTCCCAATGGCCGACGTAGATTCCCAGCCCACCGCTCACTGATTCGTTGTCGTGAAGAATGACCGTCGGCGAATCCAATTGGAAATTTGTCCCGCCTCGATAGATCCAGATTTCCGCGAAGGCATTCAGCGAGCCGTTGCGACGAACTCCTCCAGGCAGAACAATCAATTCATCGGCGCCATCGCCATCCAGGTCGGCCGCCACCACATCGCTGATGCTCGTCAAGGCCGGCGTCGTCATCGTTCGCGGGTCCATGATCACCGGGTGCACCGTATCGATGGAGCTTCCTTCAGAACGATACAGATAAATCAAATTGGTGTACTCAGTTCCCTGCCCGCTGCCGCGCAACCCGCCAACCGCCGCGTGTCCGGTTCCCCAGAAGTCGCCGGTAATGGGATGGCTGCCGCCCACGGGTAGCACCATCGCAGGCGTTTTACTCAATGGCTCCTTGCTGCCATAGAATACATGGTATCCATCCGGGAACTTCACGGCGAACTCGTTGATGCCGTCGCCGTTGATATCCGGGATGCCGCCGATCCCCTGGCCCAGATAGTCACTCTCATTACCGTACACCGCCCACACCTGCCGTAACTGCGCGGGGCCGGGGTTGGTGCGGGCGATGATGGTGTCGGGAGGCTGGGCATGCATGGTGGAGACCAGTACAGTCGCAAGGATGGCTGCCTGCACGATATGGTGCGGCCTGCGCTGTGGTGCGAAGTGATCAGAATCATTCATGTATCGGCATCCGGAACTCAATGTGACGAATATGTTTCAAATGAGCGGGATTCTGGCGTATGAACATACAAGAGAGCGAAAGGTCTCACAAGGGAGGCATGCACGCATCTCCTGATGTCCGTGGAACCGGTTTACTCCTGCACGAAGTGTCGTTGGAGTTACGGAGACCAGACGAAACACCGGACATCGGTGGCAGTGGATTTCCATGTACGGAAATCCACTGCCTGCCGGGACCAGGGAGATGATAGCGGCCGACAAATGTACAGTTGTGCTGTACGCGATGCAAATGGAAATTCATCCTGGCGGCCGTGGTGAATGTCAACATTGATGTACGGCTCTTTTTCCCCTTGGTGACCGGTGTGGACTATTGTAGTTTCGCGCCCTGATTGCCGCCGCCTTCTCTACCCGTCGGCGCAATACTTTTGTCGAGGTGATAAAAAATCGCCTGCTCCATGTTTATCATAATTACTGTGTAGGAGAAACACCATGCACCGTTGGAAATCCGGCATCGCGGCGCTCTTCGCGATTGCCATTCTCATCCATGTTACCGCATCACATCCACTTCTCGGCCAGAGTATTGCACCGCTCATGAACGAGGCCGGCGATACCATCGCACAGCCCGCTCCGCTGCCGGACAGCATGTACGTTCATAACCGGGTCATCCTCAAATTCCGCCCGGGAGTATTGAACACCTCCATCCTCTGCTTCACGGTGCCCGCAGCCGCGAACCCGGACGAGCAGCACGAGATCGATATGCAGGGAATGCCGGGCGCATTCAAGACGGCGGTGATGGCGCAGAGTTTTCCTATCGACAGCGGCATCATTGCGGACACGGCGCTTCGCTCCGCCCTGCGTGCGCTCGGCGGCTCTCATCTACGACGCATTACCAGCGCCAATCCCTGCCTGGACACCTTCAGCGTGACACGGAACGGCGACACGATCCCGGCCGATGACTACAACTGGATGGTACTGGAACTGAACAATGACACGAACGCTCTGAATGCGGTTGCCATGCTTCCGGCCGAGTTCCCGGAACTGGTCGAGATGGCCGGGCTGGACCTTCTGCGTGAGCTCCACGAGGTTCCAAACGACCTCGGCTACAGCCTGCAGCACAGTCTCGGGCGGCGGTATTCCGGCGTGGAGACAGCATGGGACTACCAGAAGGGGAACCCGGCGATCAAGGTGGGTATCATCGATGACGGCCTGGACTACCGGCACTGCGATCTCGGCGGAGGTGTTGGCCTGAATCATAAAGTCACTGGAGGATGGAACTACAGAACCAACAATGGACAGTTCTGTGTGGGAGCCCATCACGGAACGGAAGTGGCCGGTATCGTTGGCGCGCTTACCAACAATGACTTCGTTTCCGGGTGCGAGGGGATTGCCGGTATCGGCGGCGGCTGGGAGTACGGAGCCCCCGGCGGATCGCCGGGCCTGCAACTGCTCGGCTTCGGTATTTCAAATGGTGCCACAGGAAAGTTGGACGTTGCAATGGAGGTCAGCGCTCTGCGCGAGGCCAGCGCACGCGGGCGCAACTACGGTTACGGCATACATGCTGTAAACCTCAGCTTCGGCAACGGTGCGTACTCCGAGGTGGAACGGAGCGCGATTGGCTATGCCTTTGAAAACGGCGTCTCGATCATTACTTCACGTGGTAATGATGGAAATCCTAACCCCAAATATCCGGCCTGCCTGGACGGGTCGTGGGTGGTCAGCGTGGGAGGTGCCACCAGCAACTTCCATCGATCGAGCAACGAGCAACTGATGTCCAGCTACGGCGCGGGAATGGACCTGCTTGCGCCGGGCAACGCATTCACGGTTAATCGCGATTCCGCCTACATTCGGACAACGGAATACACAGGAGACAACGGCCAGTTCGGAAGCGTGTACAATTTTGCCAGCGGCACGTCCGTTGCGGCACCGCATGTTACCGGTACTATCGGCATGCTCCGTTCGGACGCGGCCGACAATACCGGGATCAGCTGGTGGAACCAGCTCCGCCCGGAGGATTACGAGGGGATGATCAAGGCCTCGTGCAAGGACTTGAACACTACCACTGTACCCGGCTCGGCGTACCCGGTTGGTTACGATCCGGAGACCGGCTGGGGCCATCTGAAGGCGGATACCGCGGAGGACATGCTGCATGCCCGCGGATACCGGTGCCAGCACTACAGTACGGATGATGTTGCCTATGGGCAGTGGGTGGATATGGGCCTGTTCTTCTTTTATCGCAATGCGAACGATACGTTCCATCCCGTCGCGCCCGGGCTCTATCGCGTGCAGCGGCGCGTGGTGAGCGGAACCATCACGATCGATCCCGCTGTCTGGGACGTGCTCTCGCCTCTGTATGCCTGGGGGATCGGCGGGTACAACGGAACGCTCAGCGCCGCGCACCCGAACTACCAGACCTCCTACTGCGAGGTCACCAACGGGGAACTCGGCAATGGCCTTGTTCCGGGACTGCGGCACAACTCCTCGCTCGCCATCAACGTCCGCGGCTACCAGTACAAGGCAACCGGCGTATGGTCATGGCAACAGCCGCTTGGCCCGCAGATCGTCCCCGTTCATCCCCGGCTCTATGCCTCCGTGTTCGGCCATCCGGTACCGCCGATGAAGACCATCGGCGCAATGGAGGGGGAGCGGACCGGGGCGGCAACCGGCGCAGGGAGGGGGGCTGCGCTCATGGCGGATGTGGTGCCGAATCCCGCTGCAACGGATGCAACCGTGCGCTATCTTGTGCCGCAGGCATGTACCGCCCGGATTGTGTTGTACGACGCGCTTGGCCGCGAGCGCTTCCGCACCAGCGTTGACCACGGCGAGGCCGGCGCACACCGCATCACGATTCCCGTTGACGGCATGCCGCCTGGAGCCTATCTCTGCCGGGTATCCGATGGCAGCCGCGGCGTTACCGTTCCGGTGATCGTTGCCCGCTGAGGGCTCATTGTCTCATGGCGCGTTGAGCACCCTTCCGGGTTGTCCGGAGGGGTACGCGCCCGGCTGTACTCACTGCAGTTCATTGTACCATGCGAATCGGCATTACAATTCCAACTCTGGCGCTCTGCCTGATGGCGGCGTGGGGGTGCGACAGCACGGGAACAATCTCGCTCGAAGATCCGTTTGTGCTGGGGGTGGAGCAGGCGAGTCCGCAGGTATCGTTCGACGGCCACCGGATGGCCTACTTCGAAGGTACACCGGATGGCGGCGGCCTGCGAATCATCGATCTCCGGACCGGCGCCGTGCGGACCCTGAATGTCCGGCGCCTGGTTCCGGCAAACGTTGTGGATGCCTCTGTGAATTATGTGCTCTGGTGCCCGTACGACACGGCGCGGCTGCTGGTGCACTGCTCCACGGTGACCGATACCGGCAAGCCGGTGCCGGCGACGGCACAGCATGAGTTCGGCGGACAGAACATGTACATGATCTGGCTGGACCGCGATTCGCTGGTGCGCTGTACGCCCTCGAAGTTCGGACCGGCAGGCCCCGATGCTGGTGGTGCGGGGGCGTGGCTTATTGGTTCCAGCCCTGCCGTAGATTCACTCTACGAAGGCGGAGGGGATATCTATATTCCGCAGGAGGATAAGTACGTGCACTCCCAGTACGTGGAACTCTTTCATCAGAGCCGCGACGGCCGCCACTACATCGGCGTACTAGCGGATGGCATGCATACGAAGTGGATCCTGGATGGCAGGACCGTTGATGTCGCAGCGGGATATCCCCTGTTCCCCGGCGGCTGGTGGACCACCTACAGCCAGAGCTGGTCACCCTCGGGGAAGGTGGTCCTGGCCACGGTCGACCGTGGTACGGATATCAACGAAGTCTGGCTGCTGGACATCGGCACGTACTTCGAACGGTCGCTCCCGGCACTGCCGGGCAGGAGGCTGGATATCAACACCGGCATGACGGTCGGAACCGATCTTGCATTCATCAGCGATTCCACCTTCGCCATCCAGCTTGGCCGGAAGGTGAACGGCGTTGGGCATACCACGCTGTGGGAGGTCGGGCTGGACGGCAGGGTGATCCGGCCGCTCACACCGGAGCAATAACAACAGCCCGTCACGAGCCGCTCCCTTCTTCTCCGCAACAACGCCGACGCACCGCAGGTACCACCGCCGGCCCAAACCACCGCCGGCCCAAACCACCGCCGGCTCCGCACGGGTTCATTTGCTCACGGCGCGCGGATGCAATACCTTGCGGCCAGCCACGACGAATCATTCATACATCCATCCTCCGCCTGCTCATCCGGCCGTTGCCGGCCATGATCGCGGAGGATTGCGTACCACCATGAGCCACGCACAATCGATAGCCGATCAGCTTCGCGACGCGGCGAACCGCCTGCGCCTGAGTCCGCGCACGCGCGAGACGTATCTCTACTGGGCCGGCCGCTTCATCCGGCACAGCGGCGGATGCGATCCGGCGAACCCGAATCCCACCGATGTGGAGAGCTTTCTCGGCGAGCTCGATCGCGATGGCCCGGTCTCCGCGTCAACGCGCAACCTCGCCCTGGACGCGATCCGGTTTCTCTACCGCGAGGTGCTGGGGATACCGTCCTCCGCAGCCGACGGCATCGCGCGCGCGCAGCGGCGGCGCGTTCCCCCCGCCACGTTCACGCGCAACGAAGTACGGGCGATCATGGCGCGGCTGGACGGCCCGTGCCGTCTGATGGCCGGCCTGCTCTACGGTTCCGGGCTGCGGCTGGGAGAATGCGTTGCGCTGCGGGTAGGCGATGTGGATCTGCGGCGCGGAGCCATCGCCGTTCGCGGAGAGGCCGGCAGGAGAGGACGGCGCACGATGATTCCGCGCTCGCTTGCAGGCCCGCTGCAGGAGCAGATGGAGATGGTGCGGATACGCCACCGCATCGACCTCGACGACGGATCCGGCGAGGTGATGCTCCCGGCCGCGATCGCTCTCAATCATCCGCATGCAGACGGGCGGGAGTGGCGATGGCAGTTTCTGTTTCCGGCGGCGCGGCGTTCGCGCGATCGCGCCTCCGGGATGCTGGTGCGGCATCACGTGCACGAGTCCGTGCTGCAACGCGCCGTGAAGCAGGCCGTTCGTGCAGCCGGCATCACAACACCGGGAAGCGCGCAGACGCTGCGGCACAGCTTCGCGGCACATCTGCTGGAGGATGGCTTCAACCTTCGCGTGGTGCAGGAGTTGATGGGGCATGCGAACATCCGCACCACGGCAATCTATGCGCGGGCAACGCGCGAGCCGGGACGCTCCATCCGAAGCCCGCTGGACGGGATCGACGACACATGAGCACCGGCGGCCGGGAGGATCAATCGATCAACGTCACGTCCCGCTCGATCTGGAATCGCACCTGGGGCTCGTTGTCGTAGCCGGAGTAATCCTTCGCAAGATCCAGGTTGGCGCGCGACTTCTCCCGATCGCCGAGCTTCTGGTAGCACTCGGCGATATGGAGATAGCTGAACGGCGCCACCCAGGTCTCGCTGTGCCGGCCCGTGGCCACTGCGCTCTTGAACGCATCGATCGCCCGGGCATACTCCCCCTTGCCGAGGAGAGCCGCGCCGTAGGCATAGAATGCCTGCGCGCGCTGCGCCGGCGTAAGGTCGCGCCGTCCGAGAAGGCTCCCGACGCCGGCGATGATCTCATCGTAATGCGATGCGCCGATGGCATTGAGCGCGCGCTGGACTGCGATGTCCGTCTGCGTCATCGGGTTCTTCGCAAGCAGTGTGGCACGGCGCCGCGCCATCCGGTCCTCCGGTGAAAGGCCCGGCGCCTGCGCCACATAGGCATAGGCCTTCACGGCGTTGGCATGGTTTCCTTCGAGATCGAAGGAGAGCCCCAGCAGATACCATCCGTATGCGCGCCACAGCTTGTCCGTGGTGCTCTTCAGGAATCGCTGCAGATAGGGCTTGGCGCGCGCCACATCGTTGCGTGCCAGATAGGCTGCGCCGCAGCGGGCCATGCTGAGATCGGTGACCACCTTGAAATCGTTGTTCCCCTGCTCCGCCACGCGTTCGAAATAGGGAATGGCCCGGTCCGCCTGGTTCTGGGCGCTGAGCGCCGTGCCGATCGCATACAGCATGGCGACGTTGCGCGGGTAGCGCTTCGCCAGGCCTTCCAGTACGCCGAGCCCGCGGTTGAGATCGTTGAGATAGTAGATGTCCAGGAGCGCGACGATCAGTTGCGCATCGGTTTTGAAGTACGTGCCGCGCTGCGCTGTGGTCTCGATCTCGCGCATCCCGAGCTTCGCATCCCCCTTTATCCCGTTGAGGTTCGCCAGGAACTGCCCGGCCTTCGGAACCGATCCGAAGAGGAAGTGGAACAGCCCCAGACCGAGATAGGCATCGTACGCACGCGGATCGTCGTGGATGAGATCGTTCAACTGATCGTAGCATGTGCGGGCGGAGAGTGCCGCGGCCATGAAGTTCTCGGCGCGCGCATTGGCAATCGTCTTGTAGCCGTACGCCATTCCCAGGATCAGCCGGGCGCGCGAATCGTTGCCGTTGCCTCGAAGGCGTTGCTCGGCAACGGCGATCGTCTTGTCGCTCATCGAGAAGAAGAGATCGAGCTGGGTCTGGCGTTTATCGAACAGATAGCTCCACAGATGAACATTGGCGCGGAAGAAGTAACCGCGAGGATCGTTCCGATCGGCGGCGATGGCCTGGTCGAAACTGCGTGCGGCCGCATCGAACTGGACGGCGTAGAGCTGGTCCATCCCCTGTGCCACCAGGCGGTCGATCTCATCGGCGCGTACGTGGGCAATGGGAACCAGCAGGGCAAGAGACAGAAGCGGGAGTATGCGATATCGATTCATGGATGCGAGAAACTGATTCGGGGATGCCGGGAGAGTAGTCATTGGTCGGTCGTCGGTAGTCGGTGGGCCACTGACCACCAACCAACCTACGCCCTGTCACACATCGACGCGAGCACCTGAGTGCGCACGCCGCATGTGCATCGCTATATTATGCGGCCGATTCAACGTTGACGTTGATAGCTGCTATAAGATTCGCTCATCCTCCCGCCAGGCGCCGGTGCGGCGCGAACGGCGATCCAATTGCGAACCAGATGACTACGGAACGTTTTCATACCCTGCTCGAGCGCCTGCGCCCGGTGGGTGACGGAGTTCACTCCGTCCAGATTGCAGAGGACGAGATCATGGACCTGACGCGCGACCAGGCCGAGGAGGTGGTTGCGTTGTACGGATCGAGCGCGCTCATGCGCCTGCCGGCGCGCGAGGTGGCCTTCTTCGAGTGGCTTCGCGCGAACGATCCCGAGATCTGGGATGACCTCTGGGGTTCCGACGAGGAGCCCTATCGGGTTGGCCTCAGCTATCTCCCGGATCTTCTCCCGAGAGGACGCGGGTTCCTGATCTGCGACCTCGTGGAGCACCAGAACTACTTCTTTACCGCGGCCAGCATCACGCAGGAGGATGGTTCCCCCTTCCTGGATGCGGCTCTGGCAATCGTGAAGGAGGAAGGGAAGCTGACGATGGAGCAGGCCTTCGTGGTGGAGGCATGGCGCGCGCCGATCGATCAATGGCGCTTCGCCTACATGTACAACCAGAAGCTGCCGCTGGTGAAGCAGATGGTTGCATGGCTTGTGGAGGAGGGAATTCTGACGCTGCCCCGCACCGAGGAAGAGGAGGAGGCCACTCCGGCCCCGGATGCCCAATGAGCCACACAGCCGACATCGACACAGCCCGGCAGCCTGCCGTGGTGATGAAGTTCGGCGGCACATCCGTGCGCAACGCGGCCGCCATGCGGCGCGTGATCGAGATCGTGGAGCGCGAACGCGGGCACAGGCCGGTTGTGATCACTTCCGCCTGTGCCGGCGTAACGGATGTTCTTCTGGCATGCGCGCGCGCATGCGGTGAGAATCGCCTGGAGGATGCCCTGGCATTCGTCTCCCGCCTGCGCGAAACGCACACGGAGATCCACCGGGATCTGGTTGCCGACGACGGCGCGTGCCTGCAGGACCTTACGCGGCTGCTGGACGAGATCGAGGCGCTGGTACGCGGCGTGGTGCTGCTCGGCGAACTGACACCCCGCACCACCGATCTGTTCGCCTCGTTCGGCGAACGCCTCTCCTCCATTCTTCTGACCGCGGCATTCCGCGCCGCAGGGTGGCGTGCCGCGCTGGCGGACAGCCGCGACGTGATCATCACGGACGCTCAGTTCATGTCCGCACGGCCGCTGATGCACCTCATCGACGAACGCGCAGCCTCCGTTCTGCTGCCGATGTTCGCAGAGCACGAGGTGATCGTTGCGCAGGGCTTCATCGGCTCCACGGCGCAGGGCGTCACCACCACGCTCGGACGCGGCGGTTCGGACTTCACGGGCGCGCTGATGGGAGCCGGCCTGCACGCGCGGGAGATTCAGATCTGGACCGATGTGAGCGGCATTCTCACCGCGGATCCCCGGGTTGTTCCGGAGGCGCAGGTGGTTGCGGAAGTGACGTTCACGGAGGCTCGCGAACTTGCCTACTTCGGTGCGAAGGTGATCCATCCTGACACCATTCTCCCGGCGGTGGAGCGCGCCATTCCGGTGGTGGTGAAGAACTCCATGCGGTCGGAGGATGCCGGTACGCGTATCCTGCCGGATGGCTCGCCGGTACGGCCCGGCATTCATTCCATCACGGTGAAGCGCGGTGCGGCCGCGCTGCGGCTCTCGCCGCGCAACCCGGCCGCCGGTGCCGCGCCCGCCGAGCGAGCGTTTGCGCTCTTCGACGAACACGGCATCGAGCTCTACTGTGCCATGCTTGCGGAGTCGCGCGCGATGGCCGTTGTACAGGGATCGACGCTTCACGATATCTTTCTTGCCGATCTGGAGTCCTCCTGTTCGGTGGAGATCGATCGCGACATCGCGATCCTCTGCCTTACCGGCGCATCGCTTCGTTCAACGCCGGCCGTGCTGGCGGAGCCGCTGGCCGCACTCGCGGGGATTGCCGTCCCCTTCGTGAGCGCCGGCACCAGCGACAACCTGATTCTCGTGGGCGTGCCGGAGGCGGATGCCACACGTGCACTGGCCGCAGTGCACCGGCGACTGTTCGAGTAACATCCGGGCTGCGGCCTCCGTGCCGGCACACGCATCTTCTTGCATGTGGAACATGAACGCCATGGAACGCTTTACCTTCTTCTACCGATCCTCCCATCCGTTCTCGCAATGGCATCCCAGCCGGTTCGTGCTGGACGGCCACGCATACAATTGCGCCGAACAATACATGATGCACCGCAAGGCGCTCCTGTTCGGCGACCGGGAGACGGCGGTGCGAATCATGGCCGCCGGCGAACCCCGCGAGCAGAAGGCGCTGGGCCGCCTCGTGCGCGGCTTCGTGGAGGATGAGTGGAACGCTTACTGCCGCGATATCGTGTTCAACGGCAACCATGGCAAGTTCACACAGAACGAACGGTTGAAGTCCGCCCTGCTCGAGACTGCGGGAACCACGCTTGTGGAGGCGAGCCCAACCGATCGCATCTGGGGAATCGGTCTCGAGGAGAACGATCCCCGCGCTCTGAACCGTGCCACATGGCGCGGCACGAACTGGCTCGGAGAGGCGCTCACGAGGCTACGCGATGAGTTGCTTGCCGGCCGCTGAGCCGTGCGGCGGAATGCCTGTACGTCCGTACGGCATGCGGCCGAATGATATCCACACCGGCCGATTGTGCCCGGTTCTCTCGTAGCCCGGTTCCCCCGTAGCCCGGCTCTCCCACTGCGCCCGCTCCCTCCCACTTTTTCGTTGCGGACCGCACAACCGCGGCTGTATCTTCCCCGTGCATCGACAGTATGCATTGCGTCACCATTGCACCACCTCTGCCGATTCGGAACACAGCACGAATGGAACCGCGATTCGTTGTCCGTTGTCGAGAGCGCACGTTGCCAACGGATACGCCGGCCGCGAACGGCCTGGAGCCGGCGGACGCGGGTCGCGGCAGGATGGCATGCCCGTGGTGATTCCACCTCTACACCATCATACACACGATTGAATGTCCACTTCCGATTGGTACACACGGAACCTGGCCGCATTGCACGCCGCGGCACGGGCGGTCGGCGATTGTCTGGATCGATTTGTCGACGGCGGGGCGCAGGCCACCGCGGCTTCGTTCGCAGATGCGGCATCCGCCGGCACGTCGGCCGCGGGCGCGCATCTGCCGGATGACGCCGCGCTCGCGCGTCTGGCAGGGATATTCAATCTCACATCGTTCGAGCAGGATCTTCTGGCACTCTGTGCCGCAACGGAGCTGTACCCGGCGCTGGGCGACCGGTGCGCGGCCGCGCACGGCAGTCCGCACCGGAACTTTCCGACATTTCACCTTGCACTCTCCGTGCTCCCCAACCCCCATTGGGACGCCATGGCCGCCGATGCGCCGCTGCGTGCATGGGAGATGATCGAGATCGGCGCAGGGCCTACGGCAACATTGAGCCCGCTCCGGATCAACGAACGCATCCTGCACTATCTGCTCGGCATCGCCACGCTGGACGCCCGCCTGGATGCGATCACCGAGCGCATCCAGGCAACGGCGGCCCCACTTCCCTCGCATGGTGAACCGGCGCAGCGCATGGCGAACGCACTGGCCGCCGGCGCCCGGAATGGAACGCCGCCGGTGATCCAGATGTGCGGCCCGGAGATCGGGGCGAAGAGCAACATCGCCGCCGGGATCGCCGCCGCGCTCGGGCTGCAGCCGTACCGCCTCTCCGCGCACGATCTCACCGGCTCCGCCGAGGAGATCGCCGCAATCGCGCGCCTCTGCGAACGCGAGGCCGTGCTCTCGCGTTCGCTCCTCTTCCTGGTCTGCAACGACGATGACCAGCGCCAGGTTGCCGCCGCCGCTGCGTTCCTTCACCATCTGCGGTCGGCACCGGTAATCCTTGCAACGCGCGAGTCGGTGCGGTTTGGCGGGCGGTCCACGCTCCGGTTCGAGCTGCCGAAGCCCACGGCCGGCGAACAGCGCGATCTGTGGCGCGCGGTGCTCGGCGCCCCGGAAGGTGTGGTGGACGATGTGATCGATACGCTGGTGGCGCAGTTCAATCTGGGCGCCGACGGCATCGAGACAATCGGCGCGGACATTGCAGGCGTGGGCTTCGATGATCCCGAACGGCTTGCACAGCGCATGTGGGAATCGTGCCGCGTGCAGGCACGGCAGGAGCTGGACGACCTCGCAAAGCGCACCATGCCCCGCGCGTCGTGGAACGACCTGGTTCTTCCCGAGATACAGTCGCGCCTGCTGACGCAGCTGACCTATCACGTGCGGCTTCGTATGCAGGTGTACGAGCGTTGGGGCTTCGCGGGAAAGACATCGCGCGGCCTGGGAACGGGCGCGCTCTTCGCGGGGCCGAGCGGAACCGGAAAGACGCTGGCCGCGGAGGTGATCGCCAACGATCTGGGGCTCGATCTCTACCACATCGATCTGAGCCAAGTGGTGAGCAAGTATATCGGCGAGACGGAGAAGAACCTGCGCAAGATCTTCGATGCCGCGGAGGAAGGCGGCGCGGTGCTTCTGTTCGACGAGGCGGACTCGCTCTTCGGAAAACGGAGCGAGGTGAAGGACAGCCACGATCGCCATGCGAACATCGAGGTGAGCTACCTGCTTCAACGAATGGAGAGCTACCGCGGGCTTGCCATCCTCACCACCAACATGAAGAGCGCGCTGGACCCGGCGTTCCTCCGCCGCCTCCGCTTCGTCGTGGACTTCCCGTTCCCGGACAGCACGCAGCGCGCGGAGATGTGGCGGCGCGTCTTCCCGAAGGACACGCCGGTTGAGGGTCTGCTCTACAACAAGCTGGCAAACCTCGACGTCACCGGTGGCTCCATCTGGAACATCGCGCTCAACGCGGCGTTCCTTGCCGCGGAGCACGGCGGGCCGGTGAGCATGGAGCACGTGCGGCAGGCGGCACAGATCGAATACCTGAAGCTGGAGAAGCAGCTCACCGAGAGCGAGACGCGCGGCTGGGTGTAGCATGCAACGGCAACGACAGTACGTTCCACCACCATGCCGCCGGATCGGATTCGGATCGTGAGGGCCATGCAGGATGAACATGTTCCAGGATGAACATGTTCCAGGATGAACATGTACCAGGGTGAACGTGTGCCGGCATCGGCAGCGCCCGGGCATCCCACCACGCAGAGGTCTCCGCGCGGCGCGCACGGCAAATCGGCGTCGTCACCGGCAGGCGGCGCCTGGAATCTCCCGGCCGAAGGCATTGCCCCTCCTGCCGCCGGCAACGGAGGCGGATGCCGCGGCAACTCCTCGCCGCATACCGTGAGGGGAGCACCCACGCTCCGCTCCATCGTGAAGCCGAAGCTGTGATCTGTGCGCTGCTGCTGCGCAACCACAATCTGCACAGGAAGGAATTGTGGTACCAGGCCCTCCATGGCGCACCGGCAGAGGATATCTTTGCACTCACGCCGGTGGTCAGAGAGCTTACTGCCAAGATGGAGTAACCCGGCGATCGTTGTCGCAGTCCGATCACATCCTATCGTACAGTCGATGCGTAATACCGTGAGACGCCTCCTGGGCCGGATCGCCATTTCCCTGCTTGCCATTGCACTCGCGCTGATCGGCTGTGTGCTGCTTCTCATCGAACCCCGCATCGATCCCACCGCGTTCCGGATCGCCGGCGGCTCCTTCACTGCGCGCTACGTTCAGGGAGGGGGCGGCATGCGGATCGACATCATGGACGCCGCTTCCGGCCGTGTGCTCTACACGCTCAGCGGAAGCACCGATCTTCTCTGCGACGCACCCTCCCTCCTCCTTGCAGATGCCGACGGCGACGGCCAGGCCGATCTCTTCTTTCGCGAATGCTCCGGCCAGGGCCTGCTCCGCTACCGGGCGGCAACGCATGACTTCAGCTTCCAGCGTCTCGAGGAGGGGGATCCCGCCGTGCTGCTGCCGAACGGTTCGCTGGCATTTACTCTCGGGCTCCACGGCAGCGAATGCCCGATCACGATCGCCGTCTGCGCTGCGTTCGTCGCGGCACTGCTCGGCATCGCGAGGCTCTTCATGCGGCGCTGAGGCACCGGGTGGTACCACCCTGGCACACCGGCCGGTACTGCCGTAATGCACGGGCCGGCGCCGTCCCCTCCCTCCTCCGCACATGCCCCGTGTTCCAACTCCACCCCCTTCCGGGCAGACATCCGGTCGGCATCTGTTAGGAGCTCTTACAATTGAACATTGCCTATCTCGCGTCCATTGTGTAGACTTCACCCCTTTACTCAGGCAGCGTGATGACAATGTACCCGCAACTCCCGTCCGAGCTCGACTACAGCGCACTCGAGAAAGAGATCCTCGCCTTCTGGCAGGAGCACGGCATCTTCCAGCGCTCCATCGAATCGCGTCCGGCAGACCGGCCGTGGATCTTCAACGAGGGCCCGCCCACGGTGAACGGCGTCCCCGGCATTCACCATGTCCTGGGGCGAGCCATCAAGGACACCTTCTGCCGCTACAGGACGATGCGCGGCTATCGCGTGCATCGCAAGGGGGGATGGGATACGCACGGCCTGCCGGTGGAGATCAACCTGGAGAAGCAGCTCGGGTTGAAGGAGAAGGGAGAAATCGAAACGAAGGTCGGCGTCGCCAACTTTAACCGAATGGCGCGCGAGTTCGTTTATGAGCATATCAACAAGCAGGGGGGCTGGCGGGACCTGACCGAGCGCATGGGATACTGGCTCGATCTGGACAATCCCTACATCACCTGCACGAACGAATATATCGAGTCCGTCTGGTGGGCGCTCTCCGAGTTCTTCGCAAAGGGGCTGATCTATCGCGGCTTCAAGATCGTTCCGCAATGCCCGCACTGCGAGACGCCTCTCTCCTCGCACGAGCTCGCGCTCGGCTACATGGATGTGCGCGATCCCTCCCTCTTCATCAAGGTGCGCCTGCGCTCGGGCCAGAGCACGCAGGGGGGGACGGCGCTTCCGGAGGAGACCTACTTCCTCGTCTGGACAACCACTCCATGGACGTTGATCTCGAACGTGGCGCTCGCCGTCGGCGACGGCATCGATTACGTGCTCGTCAACGATCCTGCAACCGGACAGCACTATATCCTCGCCGATGCGCGCCGTGAGGCGCTGAACCCGGACGGGACGTGGGGGGTGGTGACGACGTTCAAGGGAGCGGACCTTGCCGGGCTGCACTACGAGCGCCTGTTCGACTATGTGCCGGTGGATGTGGACGCCTTCTACGTGGTCACGGGCAACTTCGTCTCCACCGAGGACGGCACCGGCATCGTACATATCGCGCCGGCCTTCGGCCAGGATGACTACGAGGTATCGCGCCGCTACGGCCTGCCGGTGATGCAACCGGTGACCCCCGGCGGGCGCTTCACCGATATCATCACGGACTTCGCTCACCGTCCGGTAAAGACGATTCGCTTCGACGATCGCACCGAGGAGGGAGTGGACAAGGAGATCGTGATCCGGCTGAAGGAGCGCGGGCTGGTGCTGAAGTCATCGAACGACTATCTCCACAGCTACCCGCATTGCTGGCGATGCGACAACCCGCTGATCTACTACGCACGCGACTCCTGGTATATCCGCACCACGGAGTATGCCGGGGATATGATCGCCCGCAACGCCGAGATCAACTGGCAGCCGCCCGAGATCGGCGCCGGCCGCTTCGGCAACTGGCTGGAGGAGAACAAGGACTGGTCGCTCTCGCGCGATCGCTACTGGGGTACTCCGCTTCCGATCTGGATGAACGAGGACGATCCCGCGGACATGTTCGCCGTGGGGTCGATCGCGAAACTGATGGAAGGCGAGTACGTGAACGAGGCCGGAGAGATCGTTCCGATGGAGAGCGTGCGCGATGCGGTGGACCTGCACAAGCCGTTCGTGGACAACGTGATCTTCCGCCGCGACGGGAAGACGTACCGCCGCACGTCGGAGCTGATCGACGTCTGGTTCGATTCCGGGGCGATGCCGTTTGCGCAGTGGCACTATCCGTTCGAGAACCGGGAGCTGTTCGGCCAGCGCTTCCCTGCGGACTTCATCGGCGAGGGTGTGGACCAGACCCGCGGGTGGTTCTACACGCTGCACGCAATCGCAACGCCGTTGTTCCACTCGCCGGCAACCCGCACCATCCTTGTCAACGATCTGGTGCTGGACGACAAGGGGAAGAAGATGTCCAAGAAGCTGGGGAACATCGTTGCCCCCTTCGAGGTGATGGAGAAGTTCGGGGCCGATGCCGTCCGCTGGTACATGATCACCAGTTCGCCGCCATGGAAGCCGATGCTTTTCAGCGAGCACGAGATCCGGACCACGGTGATCGCGGACTTCCTGCGCGCGGTGGCGAACTGCTACAGCTTCTTCGTGCTGTACGCCAACGTGGACGGCTTCACGCATGCGGAGGAACGCATCCCCGTGCAGGAGCGCCCGGAGTTCGACCGCTGGATTCTCTCCGCCCTCAATACGATGATCGCGGAGTACACGTCGTTGATGGACGCGTTCGATCCCACACGGGCAATGCGCCTGGTGAGCGAGTTCACCGTTGGGCAGTTCTCCAACTGGTACGTGCGCCGCAACCGGCGCCGCTTCTGGAAGGGGGAGCAGTCCGCGGACAAGGTAGCCGGCTATCAGACGCTGTACGAGTGCCTGGTGACGATCACGAAGCTGATGGCGCCGCTTGCGCCGTTCTTCTCCGAGCGCATCTTCCGCAATCTCAACGGCGTCACGCAACTGGAGAACTGGGAGTCCGTTCATCTCACGATGATCCCGGACGTGGAGGAGGGGGTGATCGATACGGAGCTCGAGCAGCGGATGGATCGGGCCCAGAAGGTGGTGGCGCTTGCGCGAATGCTGCGCGAGAAGTCGCGGCTGAAGGTGCGGCAGCCGCTGCGGCGTATCCTTCTTCCGGTATCGAGCGAGGCCGAACGCGAGGGCTATCGTTCCGTTGAGGAGATCTTCAAGGACGAACTGAATATCAAGAGCGTGGAATATGTCAGCGCCGACGAGAGCTCCGATGTGGTGAAGATGAAGGCGAAGGCGAACTTCAAGGTGATCGGCCCCAAGTACGGCAAGCAGGCCAAGGAGGTTGCCGCCGCGATTGCCGCCCTGACATCGGCGGAGGTTGCGCGGATGCAACGGGATGGCAGCTTGACTCTCACACTCTCGAATGATACGTTTGTCGCTTTGCCCGAGGATATCGAGGTGATCCACGAGGACATCGAGGGGTGGCTGGTGGCCTCCGAAGGAGGCGTACTGGTGGCGCTCGATACGGAACTGGATGATGCTCTGGTGAGCGAGGGGCTTGCGCGCGAGTTCGTCAACCGCTCGCAGGATCTCCGGAAGAAGTCCGGGCTCGAGGTCACCGATCGTATCCATCTGCGTTTCACCGGAGATGACGATCTCGCCCTCGCACTGGAGGCACAGCGTGACTATGTGATGAGCGAAACGCTGGCCGTAACGTTCGAGCGGAAGGAAACCGGCGGGATGCGCGACGAAGATCTGAACGGCAAGCCGGTCAGGATCGCGCTGGAGCGGGCGTAATCGTTCGATCGTCGTGCCCGGCAGACGGGCATAGTACTGTGTTGTCACGATACCGTTGCCGCACGATGGGGCAGCAATAATTGCAACGGGAGACGTGCGGGCCCCCAACCTCGTCTCCTGCGCAGTTGCAGCGATTGACGTGTGCGGTTTTCATACAACTCATGATCACTTCCTCTGTGGGAAATGGGCCATCTGGAGCCAGCTCTCACGCCCATGCACGAACGTTGGCGTGAGTAGATTCTCCGCGTTCATTCACAGCGCACTGGAACCAAAGGCGACACGCAACCATGGCAGCAAAGACATCATCGAAGCCGGCCGCAAAGAAGAGTGCCAAGCCTGCTAAAGCTCCTGCAACAACAACGTCCAAGACAGCGAAGTCAAAGGGAACATCGGCCAAGCCCGCGGCAACGAGTCCAGCGAAGAAGGCTGCTTCAGTGAAGGCTTCCAGCCGCCCCTCGCAGAAGAAGACCCCCGCAAAGAAGACGGCACCGAAGAAGAGCACGGCACCGAAGAAGAGCACGGCACCGAAGAAGGCCGCGGTGAAGAACTCGGCATCGAAGAAGACGGCACCGAAGAAGGCCGCGGTGAAGAGCACGGCATCGAAGAAGACGGCGGCACAGAAGACCCCGGCCAGGAAGACGGCGCCGGTATCCCGGAAGGCTGCCGCGAAGAAGGCCGCTCCTGCCGCAAAGAAGATTGCACCGAAGAAGACAGCTCCTGCTGCAACGAAGGTTGCGCCGAAGAAGGCCGCACCGGTTGCGAAGAAGGCTGCCGCGAAGAAGGCGGCTCCTGCCGCAAGGAAGATTGCACCGAAGAAGACAGCTCCTGCTGCAACGAAGGTTGCGCCGAAGAAGGCCGCACCGGTTTCAACAAAGGCCGCGCCGAGGAAGGGAACGCTCCCTGAGGCGAAGGCGGCCGCAACGAAGGCTTCTACGCCCGCGGGCAAGGCACCGGCAGCCAAGGCGGTTCCCCCGAAGGCAGCGCCAACCCCGACGGCGCAGAAGACAACGGCGACATCCCCTGCGACGACCCCGGTGCCGAGTGCTGCACCGGCTCAGCGCAAGGTCAACACTACCGTACAGACCGAAAACAAGGCGACTTCGCCGGCGCCGCCTCCTCTATCGCAGACACGCGTACCCAACGAGCAAACGATGACAACGAAAAAATCGACGCCACAGCCCGACACCTCGGCTGCACAGGCAGAAACTCCTGCCCCCGAGCCGAAGCCAGCTGCGAAAAAGTCTCCCCAACCTCATTCGAGGAAGAAGGTGGTGGTGAAGTTCCCCAAGGATATCTTCTCCCCGGCAACGGGTACTGCCACGAGTGATCCGTTTCCTCAGAAGGACCTGGAGAAATTCCGCACCCTCATCTCCGATCTTCGCGTTGAGAATCAGGAGGAACTCGAAGTGCTCACCGAGCAGTTGCGTGAGATGACCTCGAGCGAAAATGTCGACGACAACAGCGCCTACTCGCTCCATATGGCCGAGCAGGGCACCGATGCAATGGAGCGCGAGAAAACCTTCCTTCAGGCACAGCGCACCAGCGATTACATCAAGAAGCTCGATGAAGCGCTGCTCAGAATTCAGGACAGCACGTTCGGCATCTGCCGCATCTGCGGTCTTCGTCTGGACAGCAAGCGACTCATGGCCGTTCCTGTTACTCAGGTCTGCACGGTCTACAAGAATACCTCGAAGCCCTGCGAGCCGGGACGCATCCAGATGGATGCAATGGGCATCACCGACGAAGACAACTAGGGCGGCCGAACATGCGCAAACTGCTGGGCCTATCAGCGCTGATAATCCTGATCGATCAGGCGACGAAGCTCGCGATTCACGGGTTCGATTTTCTCGGCATTCACTGTGCCGGATTGCAGAATCAGAGCGTGATGGTGCTGGGCGATTTCTTCCGGCTGACCTATCTCGAGAACCCGGGAATGGCCTTCGGGCTCAACCCCGAGACGCCCTACATCCTGAGCATTTTTTCGATCGCTGCGGCGATATTTCTCGTCTATCTGATCAAGCGCACCTCGGGCTCCGGCAACACCGGTCTGCGGCTTGCCTTCGCGTTGATTCTTGGCGGTGCCGTGGGGAACATGATCGATCGCGTCTTCTACGGCGTGCTCTTCGGATACGATTCGTTGTTCCACGGCCGCGTTGTGGACTTCATCGATATCGACATCCCGGACATGAATCTGTTCGGGCACCAGCTCAACCGATTCTATGTCTTCAATATTGCCGATGCCGCCGTCTCCATCGGCGTGATTCTCCTGCTCATTTTCTATCCGACAAAGAAGAAGGAGACCGCGGCAACGCTCGCCGAAGGCCCGGCTCCCCGGGAAGGGCTGCACGAGAGTTCCCAGCAGGATGACTCCTCGCACGATGCTCCCGGCTCCCAGCACCCGCTGCCGGCAATCGGCACCCCGACACCGGGCGAGCATCTGCCACCGGCCGGGAGCGGGCACATCGGCTGATCACAGAGCGCGCATTTCCCGCATCAGGTGATTTCGGAAATTGAATTGTTCAGAGGAGAGCCCATGGGCTCTCCTTTTTTTCGATGTCGACTCCGCTGCAACGCGCACCCTTGCGCCGGCCGCGGTTCCGCTGGCGGACGGCATGCGCCCCCCATGTAGCCCGTCGGCTTGCCGGTTCGATGTTCCTGCAACGACAACAGGCCGCTCCTCGCAGCAACGCGGAGGAGCGGCCCGGTTCAACACCATCCCTTCAGCGAATACCGATTACTTTCCCGGTGCTCCGTTGAGCACAACCGTTGCGGATGTCAGTGTATATGCGATCTCGTCGCTCACGGTACCATCCTCCAGCACCTCCCGGAAATCGACGCCCTCCG
Organism: Kapaibacterium sp. (SeqCode); assembly: GCA_035549015.1. GTDB lineage: Bacteria > Bacteroidota > Ignavibacteria > OLB7 > OLB7 > JAFDZV01. The sequence continues at coordinate 55,498 of DASZRW010000096.1, read as the reverse complement.
TCAGCTTGAACGTTTCATTGATGTGCGGATTGAAGGAGTTCACATTCTCGCTCCGCAGATGAATCTCCTGGTCCGACCGATAGGTCTTCCCAGGCTTGCTGGAAATTGTTGCCGTCGCATAGAAGTACAGATCCTCGGTCGCTGGGAATTCATCGGCCTCCGGCAATGCCTGGGCGCCACCGCGGCCGTGCAGGAAGGATATCAGATTTCCGGCATTCGATACGATTGTCGATGGCTTCGCATCGCGCTTGAGATCCGCCCTGGTCGTGATGGTTCCAAGCTGGTCCTCCTTGCTCTCCACATTGAGATCCACCACTGCGAACTCCGCCTGGCAGGGCTCGGTGCTCGAGTTGGTAACCACAAATGTCCCGGATCCGGGGCCGGCCGGCGTGGCAGGATACACATTGCCGGCACCATCGGTATAGACCTTCGACCCATTCACATCAACGGTGCACGTAAGCGTGTCGCCGTTTGGAAGAATGTATTGCTTGCACTGGGCATTCATCGAACGCGTGCAGGTGACAAAAAGGATCGCAACCGATGCGATAGCAATCATGGTGTTTCGATGCATGGTCATTTCTCCTTCAATAGTGAGGTTGTAATGGAGGTGATATCGCCGGCGATATTCCGCAGGATCCACTTGCAGGAACGTGCCGGACGAGTGTCGGGAACAGACAGGGGTGTGATAGTCGGGACGTGTCTGGTTTCAGTGCCAAAGCTAACCTCATGCAGCCGGCAGAACTTCTCCTACCTTGCTACGGCGGCGAAAGCACCCTTATGGGTACCGGGAATGGATGTGCTCGATGGCAGGCGGGTTCGCGACATTATCTTCATGAAAGATCGCCCGTCGCACGGCAGGGATCCACGAACGGATGGCTATCTTTCACCGGTGCACCGCACACAATGTCTCGGCAACGGCCATCAACGGGCGTCATCATGAAGCGAATTGGTTGGAGCGGTTTCTCACTCATGCCGGCGGCGCTGCTCTGCGTGGCTCTGCTCTGCTCGTGCAGCAGGCCGCAACAGGGAAACAACGGACCGGCGCAGGAAAACAACAACGGACCGGCACGGGGGAACGGCACGGCCGGCGGATTCGATCTCTCGCACATCAGGCGGGTGGTCGTGATCTATCAGGAGAACTGGAGCTTCGACGGACTCTACAGCCACTTCCGGGACGTGAAGGGAGAGCATGCCAACGGCTTCGAGTTCGGCGCGCGGGTGCGCCAGTTGGACGGCGCGGGCAACGCAATCGATTCCATGGACCTTCCGGTAAACTCCAGGGGGCAGCCGTTCCGCAACGCCGCATGGAAGGGGCATATGCCGGTGATGTTCTACAACATGCACGACTTCGATGCCGGCGACTCCATGAACGTGGACACCGTTACCACCGCCGACGTAACGCACCGGTTCTACCATACGCAGAAGCAGATCAACCGGAATGCCGGCGGCGAGGGGACCAACGATCAGTTCCTGTACTGGAGCGATCTGGACGCCGGCAGGCCGTTCGGCCGCGACAACATGAACGCCCTTGTCCTGAGCGGCTTCCGCGCCGATACGCTGCCGCTGGGCAGGCTTGCCGCGCAGTACGCCATGTGCGACAACTGCTTCCAGTCCGCCTTCGGAGGATCGTTCCTGAACCATCAGTGGCTGATCGCCGCACGCACGCCGGTGTATCGCAACGCGACGAAGGATTCCAACGCGATGAAGCACCGGAGCGATTCCACCAGCACGGCTCCGAATCACTGGGACGACGCCCTCACGCGCACCGCCGTTCCCGGCGATCCCGGAAGCTACTATGCCATCAACACGGTGCAGCCTGCGTTTGCGCCTCACCGGGCGAAGGGAGTACGGCTTCCCGCGCAGGAACATGCCACCATCGGAACGCGCCTGGACGCGGCGAACATCTCCTGGAAGTGGTATGCACAGGGGTGGAAGGATGCGCTGGCGGACACGACGAAGGATCCCGACGATGACTTCGCCACGCACCATCAGCCGTTCAATTACTTCAAGGAGTTCGATCCCGCCACCGAGAGCGGGCGCCGCAACCGAGAGACGCATCTCGCGGACGAGCGCGACTTTCACGCCGACCTCCACTCCGGCAGGCTCCCGGCCGTCTCCTTCGTGAAGCTCAACAGCCTCTACGACGAGCACCCACTCGATGCCAATCTTCGCGCAGGCGACTCCGCGGCCGCAGGTCTGGTTCAGGAGATCATGGATAGTGCGGAGGTGTGGAAGGACTGCGCGATCATCATCACGTTCGACGAGTTCGGCGGGCGATGGGATCACGTTCCCCCGCCGCCCCCCGCACCGGACGGATTCGGACCGGGTCCGCGCATTCCGATGATGATCATCTCCCCCTTCACGAAGGGGCGCGGGATCGATCACACGCAGTACGAGACGGTTTCCATTCTGGCGTTCATCGAGAAGATCTGGGGGCTGCAGCCGCTCAGCGATCGCGATGCCCATGCGAACAATCTCCTCGACGCGTTTACAGGAGGCGCGGGCGTCGCTCACTGACGTACGCCGGGCATACATCGGGCCGGGCGCTCCCGCGAGATGCGGGAGCGCCCGTTCTGTTCTTCAGCGTATCGCGTAGCATGCCGCGCGATTCAACGCACCGGCGCCACGCAGCGGCGGTGCGGATGCGAACACCGGAATGCATGTGCTGACCATGCAGGCATCGGATGCGGAGAGCGCCTACCGTGCGTTCGGCCACCCGGTGGCCCTGTACGCAATGAAGATCCGAACCGGCGAAGTCGCAAACTCGCGCACGGTGAACCAGACGATGCAATGCCCGGGACCGACGTGGCCCGGCACATACTCCAGCGTCACCAGCGTCCCCTCCTTCGGATAGATCATGGTTGGCGAACGCATGTCCACGGCAACCGAACCGTTCGAGCAATAGGTGCTGTCCGGTTCCGGGACCAGTGTCAGCGGCTCCTTCGTCTCATTGGCGAGGCGCACCGTCCGCCGACTTACCTGGCCCACCCGGTCAAACCCGTCGGACCCAAGCTCTTCGACACTCACCGGCGCGAAGATTCGCGCGGTGAGCCGGATGTTCACGAAGCGGCGTTTGGGATCGTTCGTCTCCACGGCAACAACCGCCCACAACCGGCGAGGTTCCACATCCAGGCTCACATGGAGCATCGCGGTATCTCCGGGGGCGATCTCCCTGCGATCGATATGCGCAGCGGCGGCACCGGAGTCGATGGAGACAATGATGAGCGTGCTGTTCCCGGTGTTGGTGATCGCGACATCCCGCTCCTGTACGCCGAACGGCACGGCGCCGAGGTCCAGGGTCTCCTTGCCGACAATCGACACAACCGGTTGAGCGCGGAGCAGGTTGTTGAAGCACGGGAGGATCAGCGCGGCGACGATCATCAATTGAACAATTCGCATGGTTGGCATGGCGACATCATCGGTGAATGGATTGTGCAAGAATCGACGAATGAATCGCGAACAACCGAGCCGGGGGAACGCATGTTAGCGACGGTGACAGACTTCGTCAAGGCGCATCCCGGCGAACCCCGCATCCACCGGCCGCGCCGGAAGTCTCCCGGGAACCCCGCGACCCTGCCTGCCACTAACCCGGCGTTCAGCTATCACCCACGCACGTGCATCTATCCCCCGCTTCATGGCCGGTGACGCAGCCACGCACAGGTGGCCGGCCGCGCCGTTCACAACCATTGTATCTCGAGGAGGTAGTATGCGCAGGATTCTACTCGCGCTTCTCTGTGCCCTGTCATGCAGCACAATGCTGCATGCAACCAATCCAACCGGAATCGCGGTGGTGGCCAAGAATGGGCAGGTGTTCGTACGATGGAACAACATCATCGACACCGATATCCACTACAACGTCTACCGGTACACGTCGCCGATCACCACCTCGAATCTGGGGTTGGCAACGAACCTGGGCTGGGTACCGGACAGCTCCGCGATCAATCGCCGCTACGGCTCACTGCTCGGAACGCAGAAGCTGCTGGTAACCGGCACATCGCTCGATCCGCTTGCTGCTTCACACGGACTGTTCGTGGCGACATCGGTTGGTGCCGGCCCCTACTACTATGCCGTGACCACTACGAAGAACGGCATTACCGACGGGGTAATCACCACCGGTTGCGCCACAACGACCTCGCTCACCGAAGCAGTGCTGCCGCCGCAGCCGGTTCTTCAGGAGACCATCACCCAATCCGGCCAGACCATCAAGGTGTATGTGCACTTCGGCACCAGAGTCTCGGCCGGGACATATCCGGTTCTGACGAATGTCGGCTCGCTCCCCTTCACGTTCGGTGTGAACGAAACGGGAACGGGACCGCATCCGGTCACGGTACACCTTCATCCCGGAGGCGGAAGCTTCCTCAGCGCGCCGAAGCCGGAGGTTGCCAACGAGACGCGGATACTGCTGGACGACTGGCTTCCGAACGGCGAGGGGAGCGGCTGGTTTGGCTACAACGAGCACTACGACATTTACACCCACAGCAACACGGTGCCCACGATGGACACGAACTTCGCCTACACATCGGAGCGCATCTGGTGGACGGTGGACTGGGTGCTCGCCACGTACACGAATCTGGACACGCAGCGCATCTACTTCACCGGCGATTCGCGCGGCGCCGGAGGCTGCATCTTCAACGTGATGGACTTCCCGTGGCGGGTGGCGGCGATCGACATCCAGAAGGGGAAGTACGATCTCAGCTTCGTCAACGATCCCAACATCGATATCTGGAACCTCGGCGGGTCGGAACGGCTTGGCGCCGATACCATGTTCGGCACGGTGCCGAGCAATCTCCCCGTGAACATCGTGAACCCGAACACGGGACAGTACTATGGAACGTTCGACCGTGCGAATGTGGGATACATGGCACATGTCAACAGACTCAACTCCCTTCCACTGGTGTTTGCCATCAACGGCAAGTACGATTCGCTTGTTGGATGGGCCGAGAAGATCAATGTCTATGATTCATTGAACGCCAACTGCCACGGCGGCGTCTATTTCTGGGACAACCGCACACATGGCACAACCGGAAAGGCCTGGACAACGGCGGAGATCACGCCGGACCTGTACCGCTATCGCCGCGATCTCTCCTATCCGGCATTCTCCAACTGCTCCATCAACAATGATCCGGGCAACGGCGTCAGCGCCAACGGCGACCCGATCGGAACGATCAACGGCTATCTGGACTGGGTGGATACGTCGATCGTGGATCAGGCGCTGAAGTGGGAGATCGATCTCGCGATGAACACCGCGCTCGACGGCATCACCGTGAACGGAGGCGGAGCAAGCCTTACGATCAACCTGCCGGCAAGCTGCACGGTGGACATTACCCCGCGCCGCCTCCAGAAGTTTCTCACGGCCGTGACGGATTCCGCCTGTGTGCGATGGGAGTTGTGGCAGGGCGCCGTTCGCCAGCAGACGGGAAGAACGGTCTACCACCTCGGCAGCCTGCTCACGATTCCGGGGGTGACGGTCTACAAGACCGGATGTACGCTCAAGATCCGCCTGGTGCAATGCCAGCCGCCTGGTGCGCCGGATCCGGACCTGGACTGATGCCGCGCGGGGCATGAAGGCCGGGCGATATCGAACCACAGCGAAACGGCCCCGACGGATGCTGTATCCATGGGGGCCGTTGCATTACTGTGCGATTGCCGCAGCGTTGTTCAGGAGTCCGCTACGGGAAGATGCCGAGTTCCATATAGGACTTGGCCACCTTGTCGATCGCCACCACGAACGAGGCCGTGCGCAGATCCTTCACCTTCCGGTTGGAGTGGTACGCATACTTCACTTGGCGATAGGCTTCGATCATCGTCTCCTCCAGCCCCGAGTCCACATAGTCCGCCTCGTCGGCGCCGTGCACCAGCACCTTGCGCTCCAGCTCGGAGAAGGACTTGCCGGTAAGGCTTTCGACTGCGGCCACGATGCGCGTGTAGGAGCTCTCGTCGGCACGCTTGCCGAGGCGTCCGAAACGGACGTGCGAAAGATTCTTCAGCCACTCGAAGTAGCTCACGGTAACGCCGCCGGCATTCAGGTAGGCATCCGGAATGATGTGGATGCCGCGCTTCAGCAGGATCTGCTCCGCCCCCGCGGACACCGGCCCGTTGGCACCCTCGGCGATCATACGGGTCTTGATGTTCGCGGCATTGGAGGCATTGATCTGATTCTCCAGCGCGGCCGGCACCAGGATGTCGCACTCCACTTCCAGGAGCGCGTTTCCGTTCTTGTAGTTCTTCGCGTTCTTGAAGTTGAGGATGGAGCCGGTGCTCTTGCGATGATTGAACACCTCGTCCACATCCAGACCGTTGCGATCGTAGATGCCTCCCTCGTACTCCGCGATGCCGGTGATGATGGCCCCCCCCTGCTGCAGATTCTTCGCCGCCCAGTAGCCCACGTTGCCGAGGCCCTGCACGATCACGCGCTTCCCCTCCAGTTCCGGAGTGAGGCCGAACAGCTTTGCATCCTCCGCCGTGGAGAGCGCCTCGCGCACACCGAAGTAGAGGCCGCGGCCGGTGGCCTGCGTGCGGCCGTTGATGCCTCCCTGCGTGAGCGGCTTGCCGGTGACGCAGGCCAGCGAATCGATCTGGCCGGTGCTCACCGCCTGGTACGTATCGGCGATCCACGCCATCTCGCGAGGGCCGGTGCCGTAGTCCGGTGCAGGCACGTCAACCGCAGGCCCGATGCAGTTGCGGCGGATCAGCTCCATCGTATAGCGACGCGTGATCCGCTCGATCTGCTCCTCGGTGTAGTTCTTCGGGTTGAACTTGATGCCCCCCTTTGCACCGCCGAACGGAACGTCCACGATCGCGCACTTGTACGTCATCAGGGCGGCGAGCGCCATCACCTCATCCTCGCTCACATGGTCGGCATAGCGGATGCCCCCCTTGGTTGGAAGACGATGGTGCGAATGCTGCACGCGCCAGCCGGTGAACACCTGGATGTCATTGCCGATGCGCACCGGGAAGCGCACCATGTAGACCGAATTGCAGACCTTGATCTGGTCCAGCAGACCGCGCGGATAGTCCACACATGCGGCCGCCCGCTCGAAGTTCGATTCCACGGTTTCGTAGAACGTGGGCTCCGCGGCAACTACCTTGCCGTTCGTGGAGGCCTTCGCCGCGCTGGCGCGTGAAGCCGCCTTCTTCTCTGATGCCATGTCAGTTTCGCGATGAGGTTATTGGATATATGTCCTCGGTATGACGTCGATATCAGGACATGAAGAACCCGACGATCTCGCGCGCAAGGCGTTGCGGCGAGACCCGTTCGAGCGGGTGTGGAGTGCCGGGCAGTACGATGAGTCGCGCGGCGGGAAGCGCCCGGTATGCCGCAAGAGTTTCCTCGATTGTCACCATCTGATCGCGGTCGCCCACGCCCACCATCACCTCCGTCCCAACCTGCCGCAGATCGTCTCCGGTCAGTTCATTCCTCTCTCCGAGATTCGTCATCATCTCGGAAGTCTTTGCCAGCACCTCTTTCCAGTCTGCCGGCGCATGGCGGGCGCGCAACTGCTCGGCGAAGGCCGGAACCCTGGCCTCGATCTTCACCGGATCCAGCATCGCCGTCTCCCTGGCAGAGGTCTGCACGTCCCAGGAGAACTTGGTTGCCAGCGTGAAGATCCGGCCAACCGAGCCCGGCGCGTGGCGCGCCAGATGCAGGGCAACGTAGCCCCCCATGCTGTAGCCGAAGACATCGATCCCCTGGAGCCCCCGCGCCGAAAGCCATGAGCCGAGTGCCCCGGCAAAACCGGCGATGCTGAACGGCTCCTCCGGTATCGGCTCGCCGCCGTGCCCGGGAAGATTCAACGTATGCAGATCGAAATGCGCCGCGAGCTCGCCCGCGAGACCATCGAACTGGCTCACTGCCCCGAGAGCGCCGTGCAGCAGAAGGAGAGGTTGCCTGTCGTTCCCCATAACAAAACACAGGGGCACATGATGTGCCCCCATGGTTCAAATCCGCTTAGAGATTACCGCGCTCGGCCTGATCGCGTTCAATCGCTTCGAAGAGGGCCTTGAAGTTCCCCTTGCCGAACGATTCGCCGCCGCGGCGCTGAATGATTTCGAAGAAGAGCGTGGGGCGATCCTCCACCGGCTTCGTGAAGATCTGAAGCATGTAGCCCTTGTCGTCCACGTCCACCAGAATGTTCAACGCCTTCAACTCCGCGACGTCCTCCTGGATGGCGCCTACGCGCTCCACCAGATCGGAGTAGTATGTCTCCGGCACGCTGATGAACTCCACGCCGTTGGCACGCATCTTCGCGATCGTCTCCAGAATGTTCGTGGATTCCATCGCCACATGCTGTACGCCGGCCCCCTTGTAGAACTGCACGTACTCCTCGATCTGCGAGCGCTTCAGCCCTTCGGCCGGCTCGTTGATCGGAAACTTCACCCACTTGTTGCTGTTGGCCACAACGGTTGAACGGAGCGCGCTGTACTCCGTGGAGATATCCTTGTCGTCGAACGAGACGAAACGGCTGAAGCCGAAGACATCCCGGTAGAAGTTGACCGTCTCCTCCATTTTGTTCCAATCCACGTTGCCGACAACGTGGTCCACATGCTTCAGGCCGAAGCCTTCGGCCAGATCGTCCGTGCGCTCCACGAAGTTCGGCAGGAAGAACCCGCTGTAGGAGCCGCGCTCCACGAAGGAGTGGACGGTGTCGCCGTAGGTGGCGATCGTCGACGTCCTCACCTCGCCGAAGTGGTCGCCGGTGACGGCGGGCGGCTGCACGCCGCGCGCGCCGCGTTCGGTCGTGATACGATAGGCCTCGGCGGCATCCTCCACCTCGAACGCGATATCGCGCACGCCGTCGCCATGAATCTTGATATGCTCTGCGATCGCGGAGTCCGGATGAAGCGGCGTGGTGAGGATGAAGCGAATCTTTCCCTGCTGCACGAAGTACGAGGCACGATCCTTGACACCGGTCTCCGGTCCCAGATAGCCTCGGAGGGTGAATCCGAGCGCGCGGCGATAGTAGTATGCCGCCTGCTTGGCATTCCCAACGTAGAACTCCAGGTGATGAATCCCCTTGATCGCAAAGAGATCCTCACCCTGTTCCGTTGCGCGAAGTTGCTCTGCAGTCTCCATGACGTACTCTTCTTCGAAGTTGAAACGGGCGTGCCAGGCATGTGAAGCGCGCAGGCGATGCGCGCGATGCCGGGCCCGGGGGGAGAGAAGGAGGCTCCCTGCGTGGGAACGTCCTCCTACGATGCTTTTACTTCCTCGCTCAGCACGCCTTCGAGCGCTTCCACACAGCGGCGATTCTGTTCCATGGTTCCGGTGGAGATACGAAGGCAGTACGGGAGGCCGAAGCCGTGAAGCGGGCGCGTGATCACTCCGCGGCCAAGCAGACCGTTGAAGATCCTCTCCGCGCGATCCGTGGTTTCGAAATCGATCATCACGAAGTTCGCGAGCGAGGGAACGAACTTCAGGCCGAGCCGTTCGAACTCCGTGTGATAATAAAGCAGCGACTCGCGGTTCAGGTCAACCGTCCGGCGCACGAAATCCCTGTCCCCCATGGCGGCAACGCCTGCTGCCGAGGCCGGGGTGCTGGGCTCGAACGGCAGCTTCACCTTCATGATCTTGGTGATGATGTCGGAGTGAGCCATTCCGTAGCCGATGCGGATGCCCGCCAGGCCGTGCGCCTTGGAGAACGTTCGGCAGGTGAGCACGTTGTCCCAGCGATAGTGCATCGAATCCGGATAATCGGGCCACTGCTCCGAGTACTCGAAGTATGCCTCGTCCAGGATCACGAGCACGCGCTCCGGAACCCGCGCGATGAAGCGCTCCAGATCGGCGGTCGTAACCGAGGTGCCGGTGGGATTGTTCGGGTTGGCGATGTAGATGATCTTGGTGTGGTCGTTGATCTTCGAAGCCATCGCGGCCAGATCGTAGCCGTAGTTCTTCATCGGCGTGAAGTGGGTCTTCACACCGGAGGCATGCGCCAGCACCTGAAAGCCCACGAACGTTCCCTCGCTGGAGATCATCTCGTCGTTCGGCTCCAGGAACGTGCGCAGCGTGGTAGCGATGATGGACTCCGAACCGGAACCGCACACGACATTCTCCGGACGGATCACGAAGTGATCGGCCAGAAGATAGCGCAGCGCGCGCCCGGCATCCGGATAGGTCTGGAGCTCACTCAGCGATGCCTTGATCGCCTCGATGGCGGCCGGTGAGGTGCCAAGTGGATTCTCATTGCTCGCCAGCTTGATCGAACCGCTGATGCCAAGCTCGCGCTCGACTTCCGCCACCGACTTACCGGGTTGATAGGGCTTGAGCGAGGCGATGTGCGAGGGGACTGCAATCATCTATCGAATATCTCGCCAGGGGTAGAGAAGGCGTAGAGTAACGCTTCATTTAAGAAGAACGAAAATAGCAAACTGCCACCGGAATCCAACGTGGGCATCGGCACTGCAATACTTTTGAACGTCGGTTGAACGCCGGCGCGGGATGGTCCGCCTCCCGGCACCGGTCCGGACGCGAGGATACGCACTGTCCGGGCCTCCGAGACGCACCGGCCGGCACATCAGTTGAACACCACCTCCACCAGATGAATCCTCCCGCTCAGAAATCCCGTTGGCTGATGATAGGTCACGGAGATCCTTCGCCCTCCCTCCGCGGCGAGATGCGGCTGCTCCTTTCCGGCGTAGTCGTTGGAGCCGGCGGCCGGATCGGCTCCGGTGAACATCGTAACCGGATCGCTCCACGGCCCCTGCGGCGACGGCGCCGTGCGCATTTGAATCGTATTGGCGAAGAACCCGCTGTGTACCGCCAGCCAGGACTTCAACCACGGGTTCCAGGAGATGGAGACGTCGCCGGGGATGAAGCCGAGGATCACCGCCGCCCTTCGATAGTCCTCCACCCAGCCGCCTCCATCCCAGAAGCGGTAGGCGGAACGCCGATCGATCTGCGACCTCGCGACGCGCGCGATCACAACCGGTGCGTACGGCGTCCCGTCATTCTTCCCGCCGTACATGTACACCGTATCCCCCGCCACCGTGGCAAGCGTCAGCATCGGCTCCGGCGTGGTGAACAGGAGAGCGGTGTCGCGCACGGCGAACGTGGTATCGCGGCTCATGCGCGCGATGCCGCAGCCGATCGCCTCGTAGTTCAGCGTGCCGGCATGCACCTTCAGCTTCTCGTAGAACACCAAAGCTCCGCGTTCGCCGTCCGGTATGATGCTGCCGGTCCAGAGCGCGTAGCGCTCATCCGGCTTCCCGGTGGAATCGTTGTAGCGCTGCTCCTGCGGCGTGAACGCCAGGAAGGGCCACGGAGCGCCGGCGGAATCGAGCGGCTCGGTTGCAGCCAGAGGGTTCGAGAGATCCGCGAGGGCGGCGGTGTTGGAACGGAAGCCGGAGCCGTCGGCGGCGGAAGGGTTGTAGAACGTGTCGCCGAAGGTCCAGAGCAGCCGTCCGTTCACGATGCCGGAGAAGCCGCCGTCGCGCCCGATCACGTTGGGCGGCATGGCAACCGTGCCGAGCTCGCGCACGCCTGCGATCCGCGGGGCCTGGGGGGTGGGATTCGCGCTCTGCGAATCGTTCCCGCATGCCGAGGCGAGCAGGGCCAGGACGGAAACAGCAGGGAGCAGGAACTGCGATGCGAACATCGATGGACTCCTCGATACTTCGACTGACGACGCCGCTTCGGCGGCGCGATTCCGGGCGCGCCGAAGCGTTGGTTCGAAGACCCCGCCATCGCCCGCAATGCAAGGCCCTGCAAGGGCTGCACGGCGATGGCATGGAGAAGATTTTGCTTTCGTACCCGGGGGATTTGCGTTATCTTGCATGCGTTCTCGAAGCCGCGTCTGCGTGCCGAGGGACCGGATACGAAAGCCACCGATCCAGACATACAGCACAGTACAGGTATAGCGTCATGAAACTCGAAACCGTTGATTCGAGCGCCATCCATGCGATCGGGTACAATGCCCGCACGAGGGTGCTCGAGATCATATTCGCCGGCGGCGGGATCTATCACTTTGCCGGGGTCCCCGCCACGATCTATCACAGCATGCAGAAGGCAATTTCGCTCGGAAAGTTCTTCCAGACACATATCAAGGGGCGGTATCCGTTCCGCCGTCTGGATCCTCCCCGCCGCGGCTCTTCGCGGCAGATGAGGATTCCGGATGAACCGAAGGCGCGGCGGGCCTGAGAGGGATCCGTTCCGGACCGGGTAGAGCATGGCATGCCCGGGAGAGCACGGCATGCCCGGGCAGGGGAGCGTAACAAGATTTGGCGCCGGCCGGTCACACACGAACCGGCCGGCGCCTGTTTCGTAGCTTTGTGATCGTACGATACCGCTCCGCATATCGAACGCTGCGCACGCAGATCTCGCCATGGCACGATCATTCGACATCCCGATCTACTTCCGCTCCCCGATCATCTCCGCAGTGAAGGCCGCCCGCCGGGATGCCGATCCGCGCAAACGCGATCTCTCCCCAACGGTGCTGGACTTCGGCCCCGTTCGCTTCAAGATCGCACGCCACTTCGGCTTCTGCTTCGGCGTGGAGAACGCCATCGAGATCGCCTACCGCGCGGTGGAGCAGCACCCCGGGAAGCGGATCTTCCTCCTCTCCGAGATGATCCACAACCCGCATGTCAACAACGACCTGCTTTCCCGGGGCGTACGCTTCATCATGACGCCGGCGGCGGAGCAGCTTGTGCCGTGGGAGGAGTTGAGCGGTGACGACATCGTGATCGTCCCGGCGTTCGGAACAACGCTTGCAATCCAGGAACAGCTTGCTGCGCGCGGTATCGATCCGTATCAGTGGGACACCACCTGCCCGTTCGTGGAGAAGGTCTGGAACCGCACCGGCACTCTCGGCGAGCGCGAGTGCACGGTCGTGATCCACGGCAAGCGCACCCATGAGGAGACGCGCGCAACGTTCTCCCACAGCAGCGCGAACTCGCCGACGGTGATCGTGCAGAACATGGAGGAGACGGAGCGGCTGGCGGCCGTCATCACCGGCGCCGAGCCGCCGGAACGCTTCGAAGAGTGGTTCGGCGGGCAGTGCTCCGAGGGCTTCCGGCCGGAGCAGGACCTGGCCCGGATCGGCGTGGTGAACCAGACGACGATGCTCGCGTTCGAGACGCAGGCGATCGCGGACCGACTTCGCGCGGCGATGGTTGAGCGTTACGGCGCCGAGGCGATTGCCGATCACTTCGCGGACACACGCGATACGCTCTGCTACGCAACGAACGAGAACCAGAGCGCAACGCGCGTGCTGATTGAATCGGGCGGCGACCTGGCGGTGATCGTCGGCGGCTACAACTCCTCAAACACCTCGCACCTCGTCGAGCTGTGCCAGGAGCGGATGCCCACCTACTTCGTGAAGGATGCGTCGGAGATCGTCTCGCGCAGCGAGGTGCGCCACTTCGATCTCCACACCCATGCCGTGCGCACGTCATCCGGATGGCTCCCCGAACCGGATCGTCCGCTGGATATCGTTCTCACGAGCGGCGCCTCCTGTCCCGATGCATTGGTGGATGAAGTGATCGAGAAGATCGTGGGCTTCTTCCCCGCCGCGCGCGACATTCAACAGGTGCTGGCGGACTCTCTCCCGGGATAGGTGCTGGTGATCGATGACGGCTCTCCGCCGAATCGCCGCTCGCAACAGCCGTTGGCGTCCGCCCGGTTGCAGCCGCCGGTACCGGATCTCTCACGCTCGCGCGAGCCGCCGATCACGGCAGCCGCTCAGCGCCCCGCCACATTCAACGCTCCCCTGAACAGCAGCAGATCGTCCACCTCGGGAATTGCGGCTCCCATCCAGAGGCGTGCGAGCAACGGGGCATCACCGCCGGTGAGAACGATGCGCGGAGGGTCGCCGTTGAACGCCGTGAACGCGAGCGCGTGGGCGATACCGTGTGCGGCAACCGCCGCACCGAAGATGACGCCGTTCGCCACCGATGTGCGGCTGTCGCGGGCCGGGAAGAAGATGCGATCGTCCGGCGTGACCAGCGGAAGCACCGGCACGCGATCGTGAAGCCCCTGCGCCGCCGTTCGGAAGCCGGGAGCGATGGCGCCCCACATCGGGCTTCCACCGTTGACGGCATCGACGGTGATTGCGGTGCCGCAGGAGATCGCGATGCCGTCTCCCCCAAGCCCCAGCAGGTTCAGCACGCGATCCAGGCCCAGCGTATCGGGCGTGTCGTAGCTCGTGCCGACGAAGCCGGCCACGTCCGCTCTCTCGATCACGCGAAGCGCCGTGCCTCCGCGCAGCAGCGGCAGGTTCGCCAGCTCCGGCAGCAGCTGCGCGCTCGGTTCGCGACCCACAGGGACGCACACCATGCGCATGCCCGGGGCCGGCTCCAGGCCGGCAACTCCCTTCAGGAATTCCTCCGGCGAATCGTAGCGGACAACGTCCATCGCTCCATCGGGCCGCACGTGCGCGAGCTTGATGGTGCTGTTGCCGATCTCTACGAGAAGCGTCTGGCTGGCGGGCATCGGGCGGTTGGTTACTGGAAGCGGGCCGATGCCGCTGCGGGCACGGGCCTGGTGAGAGAGGAAGGAACGATGTTCCGAACGATCGATCGTTCACGGCGGCGGCGTCAACGATGCCCTCCATGGCACAGCACCGCTCGAGCGCAGCCGGCCGCGCTGCCGTCCGGAGGTGTCGCTCCATCGGAGCCGGTTATTCTTATTCGTTATCGAGCTCCGGCGGGGCCTCGCGCCGCGATCCGCGCAGACCGAGCCTCATGCGGAATCCTTCCAGCCATGCGCCGAGCGCGGAGATGATGCCGGCTGCCTCGGTGATCGGCCGCTGCACGGATGTCTGCACGTTGTCGATGAAGCCGAGCGCGTTCACCACGATGTTCCGGGCACCATGCACCACATCCGTTGCATCCTGGGTGACATCCCTCACGTTGTGAACAATCCCCTCCACTTCCTCCAACTGCGCATTCACACGCTGCACGGTTCCCTCCATCTGCCCCACAACCTTCTCCAGGTTTCCGATGGTCCCCTGAAGACTTCCCCGCAGCCCGGCAAGCTCCGCCACCAGCGATTCGATCGATCCGGTAACGCTGGCCACCTGGCCCTTCGCCCCATTGAAAAAGATGATGAGGTAGATGAACAACCCTGCAAGCGCCAGGAGCGCCACCGACGCAGCGATATAGAAAACGACTTCCATGGTGCAATGTTCTATGGGCGTAACAATGCCCGGAATGGATGGAGTGCATCGGGCCCGGAGGCCTCGTGGAAAGAACGCATCTCCGTAAACGGAACGCCCGCCATCCGTCGCAATGCGGAGTGACGGGCGACACGGTTATCGACCGCCGCAACGGAAGCGCTCAGGCCTGTACGCCGAAGCGGGGATCCCGGGGAGGAAGCGGCGCACTCCGATGGGCCCCCGCCGTCATGCGGCAATCAGGAGTGCGACGGAGGAGGCGTGGAGCGCAGCTCATCGCGGAAGGCTTCCGTTCCGGCGCGAGCGGCATCCGCCAGCTTACCGGCCTGTCCCTTTACGTCGCCGGCGATCTTCGCGCTGGTGGAGGCCACCTTCGCCCGCGCTTCGTTGACGATCTTCTCGGCGTCCGACAGAAGCGATGATGCCTTCGAACGCGCATCGTCCACGATGCTCTCCGCGCGGGTGCGTCCTTCGTTGATGATCTCGCGCGAACGCTCGTTCGCGGTGTTCAGGATATCACCAGCCTTGTCGATGTATTTGTTCGTGGCCTCGGAGAGCTCGCTGCGCAGCTCACGCCCGCTCTTGGGAGCGAAGAGCAAGGCAAGCGCGGCACCGATCGCCCCACCCGTGAAAATCCCTATGAGCAAGCCCTTGCTGAACCCGCTGGATTCACCCGATTCATACTGTCCCATGATGTCCTCCATTGGAATAAGCCAACACGTCGGCGCACCGCGAGCGCCGGTTAGAGTATAGGGATTGCGCACTCCCGTGCCAAATGAAAAATCGTCCGTGTTGCATGCGTGCGCGCAATAACATCTCGTACGACGTACAGGCGCCAGGTTTCATGCCGCACTTCGGCATCTGTTACCTGGTTGATTCACCCGCCCGTACGCACAACGTAACAAACGCTCGTATGGCGAGTGTGTGATACATCCTCAATCGCGGCAGCCGGCGGCGCGGCTGCCGTTGCCGCAATGATGCATCAGCGGAATCAGCAATGAGCAACCTTCTGTTTGCCGGACCGATGGGTCGCCCGGAACTCGCTGCGCGCGCCGGTATGGCCGCTCGCAGCGGGCTCGCGGGGCATCCCGTGGGCCGATTCCTGTGGAACGCCGGCACGACGTCCGCACGGGGCATGGCGCTCTTCCTGGGCACCTTCACGATGGCCAACATCCTCGGGTCGCTTGTCATCCCCACGTTCGACGCAAACATCTGGTGGATCGATCTCACCACGCTGACGCCGTCTGTCGAGACGCCGCTGCTCGCGATGATCGGCAGTGCATTGATCGCATTCGCTCTGCGTCCGCTGATGAAACCGTGGCGACGGTACGCGACGCTCGCCGCGATCGGAGCGGCAATCGCGGCCGCGGCGATCAACACCGTCGGATACTATCGCCTCGCCGCCTCCGATCGATTCGCCCCCGGCTTCATCCTCCCCTTCTCGCTGCTCGTCGTGCTGGCGCTTGCGGCCATCGCCGCCGTTGTCCTTCGTCCGTCCGAACAGGCGGCCGCGGCCTCACCCTGGCGCGTCGCGATCGCCGTGCTGGCGTGCGTGATCCTCTTCCCCCTCCTTCAGATGCTCTGCTTCGGCACCAGCGACTACAGCCGCCCGGCCGATGCGATCGTGGTGCTGGGGGCGAAGGCCTACGCAAACGGAGCACCGTCGGTCCCGCTGGCGGACCGCGTCCGCACGGCATGCGATCTCTACAGACGGCACCTCGCACCGGTTCTCATCTTCTCCGGCGGAGAGGGGGACGGAAACATTCACGAGACCGAGTCCATGCGCACAATGGCGATGCGGCTGGGCGTTCCCGAAAGCGCGATACTGCTGGATCGCAACGGCGTGAACACCCGGGCGACGGTGGAGAACACGATTCCGATGTTCCGCTCCCTCGGCGTGCGGCGCGTGATGGTTGTCAGCCACGCCTATCATCTCCCGCGCGTGAAGATGGCCTACCAGCGCGCCGGATGGAACGTCTACACCGTTCCGGCTCGCGAGAGCTACACGCTGACGGCGCTGCCGTTCTACGTTGCACGGGAGGTGGCCGGCATCTGGGCATACTACGCCGAGGCGCTGTGGCGGTAGCCGTCGAAGGGAGTTGTTCGTGGTCGGGTGCCAGGTGGGTGCAGTCCGGGAGGATCGGGAACACGTCAGTCCCGGAACATCCGTACCTCCTACCAACGAGTGACCAATGACAACTGGCTACAGGGGGAACCACTAACTTGCAGCCCCGCGCACGGTGCCGGCGAATCTGCGCCCGGTGCCGGCGAATCTCCCTTGTCATGCTTCTTCCAGACCGATGAAACAGTACGACGCTCTTACCTGCCATGCCGATCGCTCCACGCTGGACCTTATCACCGCCGTGAGCGAGTTGCTCGAGATCACGGGTATCGTCGACAACGAGGCCAGCGTCACGCTCTACTTCGAGGAGGGGAAGCTGACCGAGGAGACCATGAACACGATACGCTCGTGGGTTCCGGAGGGCGTGGATGCGGAGTTCGAACGCGGACGCGTGGAGGAGCAGAACTGGAACGCGGAGTTCGAGGCCTCGCTGGAGCCGGTCAGGCTTACCGATACTCTGGTGATCACGCAGAGCTGGAATCCGGTGGAGCCGGCCTCGCCGGACGATCTGGTGGTGACGATCGATCCGAAGATGTCCTTCGGCACCGGCCATCACGAATCCACCCGCCTGATAGCGCGGTTGATGACGCGCGTTCCGTTCGCGGCACGGCGCGTGCTCGACGTGGGTACCGGGACCGGAGTGCTTGCAATCATCGCGGCCCGCAAGGGCGCCGAGCGTGTGGTCGCCGTGGACAACAACGAGTGGGCGGTTCAGAACACGCGCGAGAACATCGCGCTCAACGGCGTTCCGGAGATCGTTGTGATACATGGCGAGCTTGCCGATGTGGACGAGGGGGATTTCGATGTGGTGCTGGCAAACATTCATCGCAATGTCATCATCGAACTGCTTCCGCTGATGCGGAGTCGCATGACCGACCGGGGGAACGCCGTGCTGCTGACCTCCGGCGTTCTGTTCGAGGACTACGACAGCCTGGTGACCGCAGCCGAAGAACATGGCCTCGTGCCGTTGGACGAGGAGCGCGAGAACGAATGGATCGCGACAACGTTCGGCGAGGCCGTGGGCGAGTAAGCCGGGGCAGGCAGGCGCCGGCGCTCCCTGCGTGATACCGGCCCGGAGCGGTTGGCGGAAACGCACGCGCCTCCACACGTTCGCGAACGCACAACTGTCCCCGGGGAGCATGCTCATGATTCTTTCAACGATCGATATCGGCACCAACACCATCCTGATGGTCACGCTCGCGCGTGACGAGGGTGGCACGGTTCGCGTTCTGGGAGACGAGCACGAGATAGCGCGCCTCGGCAAGGGGGTGGACGCTTCGCGCACGATCCTTCCCGAGGCGTTCGATCGCGTGGCGGATTACCTGAACCGCTACGTGGAGATTGCCACCGGCCTCGGCGCCGAACGGATCGTGGCGTTCGGAACAAGCGCGCTGCGCGATGCACGCAACCAGAGCGAGTTCATCGCGGCGATGCATGAGCGGACCGGCCTGGAGATCACCGTGCTGAGCGGCGAGGATGAGGCGGAGCTCACGTTCAAGGGAGCGCTGAGCGGCATGAATCCGGGCGAAGGGCGGTATGGCGTTCTGGATATCGGCGGCGGCAGCACGGAGATCGCCGTGGGAACGGCCAGGCAACTCGAGCGGGCAACGAGTCTGGAAATCGGGGCCGTTCGCATCACGGAACGATGCCTTGGTTCGCTTCCCCCCTCGGAGGCCGGGATCCGGCAGGCCCGCACGTTCGCACGGGAGATCATCGCCGGCGGCTTCGCACTGCCGCGCCCGCTGACCATGGTGGGAGTGGCGGGCACCGTCACGACGCTCGGCGCCATCTCCTCGGGAATGCACCGATTCGATTCGGAGGAGTTGAACGGCACGCACCTGCCGGCGCAGGAGATTGCGCGGCTCACGCTTGGGCTGTTGAAGCTTCCAACCGAAGGCATCGCCCAACTTCCGGGTGTACATCCGGAGCGCGCGGACATTCTTCCGGGTGGTGCGATCATCCTTGACGAGTTCATGAAGCACAACGATCTGCCGGAACTGATCGTGAGCACGCGCGGCGTACGCTTCGGTGTTGCGCTGCGCGAGCTGGAGCTGGCGGGATAGCCGCAGCGGGCGCACATCACGGCATCAGTTCCACCAGCCGGGGATGCAGCACGCCGTCGCGAAGCTCAACGATGGCGAGGACGATCGGCAGCGAGAAGCGGCGCGGCCCGGCGCTCCCCGGGTTCAGGTAGAGGATGCCGCCGCGGTCTTCGATCATCGGCCGGTGCGTGTGCCCGACGATCACCCCACGCACTCCCCTCTCCTCCAGGCCCGCAACGGGCGCGGCCGGATCGTGCTGCATGTGAATCACCACTCCTTCAATCGTCACCACGCATGTCGCGGGAAGAGCTTCCGCCCACGGGCCACGATCCACATTTCCCCGAACGGCATACACCGGCGCAAGCGCACGCAGCTCCTCCAGAACTGCCGGCCTGCCGACATCGCCGGCATGCAGAATCACGTCGCTGCCGCGCAGCGCAGCCACCGCCTCCGGGCGGAGCAGCCCGTGCGTGTCGGAGATTACACCGATCCTCGTCATCGCTCCACTCACTGCATTCATGATGTCGCGCAATATCCCGCCCACTGTACGCACCCCGCATACCCGGATCCAGCAAGGGTTTGAAGGCGCCGCACTCGCACATCCCCATCATGTCATCGCGGACCCGATGGCCTGTGCGGCCCGTTCGCGACGGCAGCTCAAAGCTTCTGCACCAGCACCAGTGAGTTGCCGTCCGGATCGGTCACGGTTGCGGAGCGCTCCGTGTCGCCGTTGGACGGCCCCTTCAACAGCGTTCCGCCGGTGTTCACCACGCGCTTCACCGCGAGATCAATGTCCGGGACAACCACGTTGAATTCGTGACGGTTGCGATCGGCGCGAACCTTCGCCACCTCGTTCGGAATGAAGACGAACTCCACGCCGAAGATCCTGCCGGTGTAGATATATGCCCCTTCGATCGGCAGCTTCCTGAAACGCATTTCGAACACCCGCTGATAGAACTGCACCATCCCCTCCGTGTTGATGGTTGCCAGCGAAACGCGGTCCAGCCGAAAGGCCGTGGAGTCCGCCGGCTGGCCCGTTGCGGATGTTCGCGCGGCCGAGGTCGCTGCAGCACCGGTGGTGCCTGAGGAGGAGGCGCATGCCGCGAGAAGAAGGACGAGGAGAGGTGCGTAGTGAAGGGGATTTCGAAGATTCATCGCCTGGTATCGTGATTGCGTTGAACGAAGTCCGCGCCGCCGGCTGGAAGCGGCACGGGCGGGGGCCGTATTGATTGTTGATGATCGGGGACCCGCGCTCAGAGCAGGTCCAGCACGATCTCCCAGAAGCCGGACGGCGTGATGCGCCAGATGCGCAGATAACCGGAGGTCTCCGCATCGCCTTCCGCCGGCTTCGCCGTGATCGTTCCGTACGTATAGCCGATGTCGCCGGAGGAGGCAACAGCCACGCCTCCCTGGCTCCACGACACCATGTTGCCGCTCAACGTGTCCGCCGCGTTCGCCCCCCTGCCAAGCCCCTCCACCGGTTCAACGCCGGAGCGGAACAGCATCAATGTGCCGGCACCGTGAGCGGCAAGTGCCGAGGAGGGTTTATCCTTTCCCCAGACGAGCATCGTGGCGCTGTCCGCGGCACGCAACGCCGCGGCGAGCGGCACGGCATCCACCGGCGTGCGATTCCACTTGGCGGCGAGCGCACGGATCGCTGCGGGCGTTACGACATCGGCCGGATCCGATTCCGGTATCGGACACGAGGTGCCGCAATCAAGCACGATCTTCCATGGCCCCTTCCCGCTCCGGCGCCAGAGCGTAACGTAGTGGCCGGTGGCAAGCGGTGCTCCGCCGGCAACCGGAAGAATCTTCCACGGCCCGGTGGTGTAGCCGAGGTCGCCGGCGAACGACACGTCCGCACGCGCAGGCCGCCATGTAAGCCGCGACTTCGCCGGCTTCGCGGACGGATGCCCGCTGAACCATGCACGGCCCGGAACAGGCCCCGGCCTGAAGATGATCCCGTCATCGGCCAGATGTTCCAGGAAGCCGACGTCGGCTCCGCGGTCTGCAACGGCGCGGTCGAAGTCACGCTCCACCTGCACCAGCGACCTGATGTTCGCATCGTATGCCGGCGTGCGGGCAAGCCCGATGAGCGCGGCGATGCCGGCCAGTAGAAGTATCTGCATGATCAGCCTCCATGATACGGATTCAAACCGTGCGTGTCAGCGCATTCCCGCAGCGGCACATTGTACGGTGCAGGCAGCGGCACCTTTCCTCACGCCGGCGGCCGTACGTCGCGGCAACCGGGCATCGCGGCCGCGCTTCGTGCGGCGGGCGCGGTTATCTTCGGTTGCTACTTCGTCCCCGTTACGATGTGCGTTGGGATAACGAAGAGAAAGGAGCGGCCGAAGCGCCGCAGGTCGCGCAGTCCGGCTGCCTGGAGAACGCTCAGATACCGGGCCGTATGCCGGATGTCCACGATGGCAACGCGGCCGCCGGGCTTCAGCACGCGAACGATCTCCCGCAGAGCGCGCTCCCGTTCCTCCGCTGCATTGAGATTATGGATCGCCCAGCTTGAGAGAACCACGTCGAACGCATCGTCGGGAAACGGAAGCTCCCGCATGTCCGCGGTGCGAAGCTCCACGCGATCCTCCACACCCTCGGCGCGCACGTTCGCCATGGTTGCGGCGGCGCTGTTGGAGGCCTGATCAATGTTGCTCCAGATGTCGATTCCAACGGCATGCCCGGAGCCGAGACGCCTGGCCGCGCCGATCAGCATCAGCCCGTGGCCGCAGCCGACGTCCAGCACCATCTCGTCGCCGCGCAACTCCGCGAGGGCAAGCACCTTGTCGCGGAGACGCATCTTCCCGATCAGGCTTCCCCACAGCATCACCCCGGCGGACATCAGGAACCACGCACCGCTGATGGCGCACATCCCGCCGGCAACCGCAAGCCAGCCGAGCCGCATCGCATACGCAGCAAACTGCGCGGCGATGCCGGCGCCGATGCAGCCGATCCCGAGCACCACGAGGTTCCGCATCGCGGTGGGGGCGTCAATGCCGTATCTGGCCTGCGGTGCGGCTGCGGATGCCGGCTGCTTGATGTCGGGCGGGTTGTTCATTTCCGGCTGGCTCAATGATGGATGCACCACAGGATCTGCAGCGATCGTACTGCGCATGCCTTCAGCGCACAACAACGATCGGCACGGTACGGACCCGGCTCCCTGCAACCACGCGAAGCAGCGCTGGAGCGGAGCACGCGGCATCGGTACCACCGGCCGCATGAACGGGCACGGTGTGAGTTCCCGCAGAGAGATCGCCGCTGAATGGGGTCGCCACGCAGCGGCCCGTGAGGTCGTGCAATGTAATCACCACATGCGATGCCGCGCGCAGGCCGACGAATGCAACGGCATCACCGCGCGACGGATTGGGAGCCACGGTGAGTGCAGGTGCCTCCGTCGCGTCCAGCGCCTGCTGCGGAACCTCCGCGTCCGGCCGACGCTCGAAGGCACCGATGTCGAACCCCGCGCCCTGCGGCCTCGGAGTGCCGGCGTAATCGAACGGCACGTCGTCATGAAGATCAACGCCGCCGTCAATCGCCTTCGAAGTCGCGGCCGGCGGAAGTTCCGGCTGCGATGCCGTTGCAGGCCCGGATACATCGCCGGTTGTGCCGAGCATGTTCGCCTGGCTGGCGAGGAGCGTGGCTCCATCGCGTATGCGCACGGCCGGTTCGTTCGGGTTCGTCGGCGAAGGGATCACCAGATTGTTCCGCACGTATCCGCTGGACTCCGCGAAGCGCAGTTGGATGGTGAGCTCGCACTGATAGACCGTGTTGTTGTACACGCGGCAGTTGGTTCCCTTGTTGACGTAGACCGCGGCATCGCTGCATCGGATCATGACGTTGTTGCGGATGATCCCGTTGCGATGTTCGTAGGTCTGATCCCCATCGCGAAAGAACTGCGCTCCGGTTCCACCGCCGCCGAACGATGCGCCGATGAAACAGTCGACGAAGGCATTCCCTTCGATGATCGTGTTGGAGGAGTTTCCCTTCGTGAAGACTGCGTACGCCGGATTGCCTCCCTTCTGAACGTTGAGAAACCGGTTGCCGCGAATAATCCAGTCGTTCACTCCAACGGCATCCACGCCCTCCACAACGGAGCGCGTGCCGCCGGAGACGTGGGTGAATCCGATGGTGCATCCTTCGATGAGAACGCGATCGGGATATGTGCCCGCGGCGGTATCACTGGTTCCCTTCACACCGGATTCGCCGTGGTCCATCATCACGACATCGCGCAGCACGCAGTCCGTGGAGGCATGGTCGAACTTGAACCCGTGGTAGTAGCTGTTCCGCGTGGTGAGATGTTCGAACGTCCAGCGCGGCGAGTCGTCGAGATTGAAGATCATCTCCACGGACGGATCGTCCTGGCCGTTCCCCTGAATCACCACATCGCCGGCTGCAGCGCCGCCGCCGCGAACCAGCACCGGCCCGGGGCGCGCCGCGATCATGATGCGCGTGGCACCCGCCACGGTGTAGACTCCCGGAGCAATCGTGATGGTATCTCCCGGCAGCGCCTGCGTGCATGCGGCTGCGAGGGCCGCATATGTCGCGACAGGCACCTGGCGGGCATGAGCGTGGGCGATGGCGAGAACTGCGCAGAGAGTTATGGCTGCGAGACCTCGCAGCGCCGGACTGAGCTTCATGGTCACGATATCTCCCACTGGTGAGGAGTGGAGCCGCGCATGCGTGAGAGCCGGATGCATCCGCTCCTCCCGCAGGCCCTGCACGCACGCCTTCCGGGCATGATCCGCGATTCGCGCGACGGAAATCCGGCCCGGGCGCCCACGGCAGATACAGAGCGTGCTGCAGGCCGTGAACATACAGTACGGCAGCCTGCAATGCACCATGTGCGTTGCACCGTGCGAACCACGCTCAGGCACACGCACGGCGGGCGCGGAGTTGAGGGGGATCACGCACACGAACGGATGCTTCGCCGCATCCGGCCGACAGCGGCGTTCAGTTTCCCCCGAGACGCTCCTGCATGATCTCGCACGCACGTGCGGCGAAGCGCTCCCACTGCGACGCCTTGCCCGAAGGAATCACCACCCATTCCTTCATCGGGCGTCCCATGCCGGAGGGATCGAACAGGTGCGCTCCGGCAATGGCCATCGCTTCGGCGTGCGAATCCCCCGTGAGCTTGAACACCATGGCATCGCCATGATAGCCGGCGAACGCCTTGCCGCCGATGCTGAGCGTAGGCATGCCGAACATCCGGCCGCGACTGGCTCCGTGCCCTGCAACGATTGACTCCGCGATTGCTTCGAACTTCTTTTCCTGTGCGGACATGATTACTCCTGCAACATGCGTTTCGCGAATACGGACGGCCCGGAACGAATGTGGGCGGGCCGGCGCATCACTGGGATGCATGCAGACCCGCCCACGAATCAATCAGTCCCTGTCACCACCGCCTTGCACATCAGAGCCTCCAGGCCGTGCAGCGACCATGGACCAGGAACTCCTGCAACTCCACTACTGCGCTTCCATCGGAACCGGCTGCAGAACGCTGAAGTGCGCTCCCTGCGGATCCTTCAGCACGGCAAAGCGTCCCACGCCCGGAATATCGGTTGGGGGAACAACGGTCTGGCCGCCCAGATTGCCCGTGGTGGCATTGCTGGCATCGCAGTCCGCGACGGCGAAGTAGGGCATCCAGTGCGAGGGGACATTGCCCCACTCGCCAGTCATCTGCATCAGGCCGCCAACGGTGGTCTCGCCGGACTTGATGATCGTGTACTCGCCCGTCGGCATCGGCATCACCTCGAAGGTCCAGCCGAGCACCTTGCCGAAGAAGTCCTTTGCCTTCTCTGCATCGGTGGTGGCGAGCTCGTTCCAGCAGTTGGAGTTGACCTCGTTGATGAGGCCGGCGCCGGAGTGAGTGGCGGCCTGCCAGAGCGCAACACCTGCGCCGCTGGGATCCTGGATCATCGACATGCGCCCGACATTCATCACATCGAACGGCGGTGCAATCACAACGCCGCCGGCATCGGCAACCTTCGCCGTTGTTGCATCCACGTCATCCACATTGATGTAGCTGAGCCAGAACGGCGGCACACCCTGCTCCTGCATATCCTTGCGCTGCGTATACGTGGCGCAGACCGACGCATCGCCTACCATGAACGTGGTGTAGTATTCATCCGGGCCCATGGGGGAATCCACGGGATTCCATCCAAAGAGACCATGATAGAAGGCCTTGGAGGCAGCCTGATCGGGTGCACCCAGATCCCACCAGCAGAACTGCCCATTAACGAACGATGTGGTACCCATGTCTGTGTTCCGGATTGATTGATTGGAATGTGCCGCGGCAGCTCACCGCACGCTGTTGCAGGCAAGCACGCCGAGTGTGATTGTGTGGGATGGGGGAAAGCCCGGGGAGATTCCCCGGTTGGAATTCCGCTCGCGCCTGAGCGGTCGCAACAACCGTGTGCTGGATTCGGTCTCAACGCGCCGGCAGGAAAACGCCGGTGCCGCATGACCTCATGGATGTCGGGGCCCTGAACTTACGCATCCGGTTGTGCGAAAGTCAATGTCCCGAAGATGATATTTCGGAGAAGCAACCGAACGGCGGCGGTTGCAGGAGTGGCTCATCAGGAGTGGCTCATGTAGCGGGCTTTATGCAGCCTTGTTCAGGGCCGGCACCGCGGAAGCCCCGGGACTTCCCGAACCCGGCGCCTACGGCCGCCGAAGGCCGGGGCAGCCGCACGATCATTCACTCGTCCAGAACGAAATCCACAGGGATCGTAACCCAGGAATCGGTGATGCGATTGTGCTCGCGCGCCGGATTGAATCGCGGAAGCAGCGAGACCACGCGGCGCGCCTCCTCGTCAAGATCGGTACTCAACGACTTGGCGATGCCGGTCTCGCCGATCGTTCCATCCTCCAGCACGTGGGCATACACCGCAACCGTCCCTTCCGTCCCATCGCGAAGCGCTCTATCCGGATAGCGAATGCGCCGGCGAAGGAATGCATGCATCGCGCTGTCGCCGATCGTACACGCTGCCGGCCGCTCGGCACGCGCCGAATCGGTCTGCTCGGAACCGTCCTCGTTCCAGTAGCGGGCGCGTACGATCTCCGTGTCGTTGCGGTAGACGATGCGAGCGCTCACGTTCCCGTTCGGAAAGTAGAAGGTCCACTCCGGTTCCTGCGTGCTGTCCGCCGTGTAGATGCAGCGGCCGCTCAGGCTTCCATCCGCCATCCACTCCAACGACGTCCCAACATGGCGGCCGGTTGCGAAGCTGTCCGCATGCCATACCCGTCCGTTCCTGTACCAGGTCTGCCACAGCCCGTTCCACTCGCTGTGAAGATAGGCGCCCTCCGATCGCTTCGCACCGTTCTCATACCATGTGGTGCTCAATCCCTCCGCCTTCCCGGCAGCATACTCCTCGCGTGCACGCAGCTTTCCGTTCTCATACCACCACCTCCACAGCTTCTCGCGCTCCCCGTTGCGATACTCTCCCTCCGATTCCTTCTGCCCGTTGGGATACCACTCCGTGGAGGTGCCGTTCCATAGGCCGAGTGCATAGGTATCAAGCTTGTGCAGCGTTCCATCGCCGTACCATTCGCGGAACTCGCCATCCAGCGAGTCCATGGAATACCGCGTGCGGAAACGCTTCGTTCCGCTCTCGTACCATCCGGCCCATTCCCCTTCCCGCTTCCCATCCACGTAGCTGCCGCGCTCCTTCAACTGACGATTGCTGTGCCACCACTTCCAGGTGCCGGTTCCCTTCCCCGTATCGTATTCCGATCTGTAGCTCTGCACGCCGTTGTCATACCAGCCCACCCAGACACCGTCGTACCGGTCCTCCACGTAATGCCCGGAGTCGGCAAGGCGCCCGTCGCTGTGCCACCTCTTCCAGAGACCCGTTCTCAGTCCACGAACGTAGGCCCCTTCGGACTCCGGCGTACCATTCTCGTGGTAGTAGGTGCAGGTGCCGAACATCGTGGTGGGCTCCACCGTTGTGGAGAAGGCGTGCATCTGTATCGTTCCATCGGGGAAGTGATCGAAGATCTCGAACAACGTATCATCGGCACGCCGCCATGTGCGATAGTAGTGCCTCGTCTCCACGTTCTCCGTATGCTTCCACTGCCGGTCGAACCAGACGGTATCCGGTGCCTGCGCGTTCGCCGTTGCTGCGGCGCACAGCACGTGGAGCAGAATGCTCACGGCGAGGAGAGATATGGAATGCCCGGGGTCATTCATGGCGGACGAATATAGGTATCGCAGCGATCAATGCTTCGGGCGATCGGCGCGCGCGCGGCTGCATCTCCGCTCCGGAAGCGGTGCGCAACCTGCCGACAATACGAACCCGGACGGAACGTCGGTACGCCCCATGACGGCGGCCGAAACGTCGCAGGCCGCACGCCTGCATCCGGCACTACGAGTCGTTACGCCGGGGCTTGGCCGCACGGCCTCAATTGTTCACACAATCCACAGGACGCACATGAAGATCGGAATACTCGGTACCGGAAACGTCGGCCGCACGCTCGGCACCGGGCTGATTGGCCTGGGCCACGATGTGATGCTCGGTTCGCGCGACGCCGCGAAGCCGGAGCTTCGGCAATGGGTGGCCGCCAACGGCGCGGGCGCATCGGCCGGCACGTTCGCGGATGCCGCGGCTCATGGCGAGATCGTACTGCTCTGCACGTCCTGGACCGGGCTGGAGAACGCGATCGCCCTCGCAACCCCGGCGAACTTTGCCGGCAAGCCGGTGCTGGATGTCACCAATCCGCTGGACTTCTCGCAGGGCACCCCGCCGCGGCTCGCAGTCGGGCACACGACATCGTGCGGAGAACTGGTGCAAAGCTGGCTTCCGGACGCACACGTCGTGAAGGCCTTCAACATCGTCACCGCCGCGTTCATGGTGAACGGCCAGTTCGCCGAGGGGAAGGCGGACATGTTCATCGCCGGCAACAACGACCAGGCGAAGAAGGTGGCCGAAGAGATCGTGACCGCATTCAACTGGAACTGCCACGATCTGGGCGGCATCGAAGGCGCACGTATCCTGGAGTACTATGCGCTCCTCTGGATCGTGTTCGGCTTCCGCACCGGAGAATGGAATCATGCCTTCAAGGTGGTGAGGAAGTAGGAAGAGAGTCCATCCGCAGTGGTTAGTTTGCCGGGTACCGGCGGCCGGGATCCACGACCTGGCGCAGCGGGGCTCGGCAGCAGCCGGAGACGGAGCCCAGCCGCCCGCGCATGGCTGCATGCATCCGGAGGCTGCTCCGTTACGAACTCTACCATGGTATCAGCA
The DNA here is from genome assembly GCA_035549015.1 of Kapaibacterium sp. (SeqCode). Classification (GTDB taxonomy): domain Bacteria; phylum Bacteroidota; class Ignavibacteria; order OLB7; family OLB7; genus JAFDZV01. The sequence continues at coordinate 26,982 of DASZRW010000096.1, read as the reverse complement.
ACACACAGAACACATAACCGAAGCACACCATGTCCAACCCAATGATGCAGGCGATGGAACAGTTGCAGATGATGCAACAGAAGATGGCCGAGGCGCAGGCTGCTCTCGAATCCAAGATGATCGTTCAGGAAGGGGGCGGCGGCATGCTGAGCGTCACCGTGAACGGACTCGGACGCCTGATGCGGCTTCAACTCTCGCCGGAGGCGCTTGCCACCGACGATCGCGAGATGCTGGAGGATCTGCTGATCGCAACGATCAACCGCGCGCTCGAAATGGCGAAGGAGACGGCCAACGAGGATATCGGCGCGGCGACGCGCGGTCTGATGCCGAACATCCCGGGGCTGGATCTCCCGATGTAAACGGAGCGCACCACATGAGCGACACTCACCGCATGCTGCTGGAGGGGATCCGATTCCCGGTGATCGGCATGGTTCATCTGAAACCGCTCCCGGGTGCATACGGATTCAGCGGCTCGCTGGAGGCCGTATGCGCCGCGGCGTTGGAGGATGCCCGGGCACTGGTCGAGGGGGGAATCGACGCGCTGATGATGGAGAACTACGGCGACGTTCCGTTCAGGAAGGCCGCGACGGAGCCGCACACAACGGCTGCGATGACCGCCATCGCCGTGGAGCTGCGCCGGATCACGACGAAGCCGGTGGGGATCAACGTGCTGCGGAACGATCCGCGCGCCGCACTCGGAATCGCGGCCGCGGTTGGTGCACGGATGATTCGCGTGAACGTTCACACCGGCGCCATGCTGACCGATCAGGGGGTGATCGAAGGCGACGCGCACGACACGCTGGCGTACCGCCGCATGCTGGGCACGGACGCACTGATACTTGCGGACGTGCACGTGAAGCATGCTGCGCCGCTTGCACCCATTCCCATCGAAGTTGCCGCCGCCGACGCCGTCGAACGCGGCTGCGCCGATGCCCTGATCGTCACCGGGAGCCGTACCGGCTCGGGCGCGAACATCGACGAGATCGCGCGCGTGCGCAGCGCCGTGAGCGCGCCGGTGCTTGTTGGCAGCGGCGTTACGGCAGACACCATCGGTTCGCTCCGCGGCCTGTGCGACGGCGTGATCGTTGGAAGCTGGCTGAAGGTGGATGGCAACGCCCACGCGGCCGTTGATCGCGAGCGCGTGGAACGCATCATGACCGCAGCCCGCGAGGGCTGATCCGGCGGCACTCCTCTGGCGGCCCCCTCCGGAGACAGGGGAAACCGCAGAGGTGGAGAAGGAAAGCGGCAAACGGCTGTATGATCCGTTTGCCGCTTTGCGTTCATCGTGCGGCGAACTCCGCAACGGCGTCGCCCTGCCTCCCCAAGGGGGCGGACGGCTTCCTACTGCTTGTTCAGCACGTTGACGTAGGCGGTGGTTGCGGATCCGCCGGAGGTGGTGCTGCCGATTCCGGTGGCAGCGTCCGGACCAACGATCCCCGACGGCGCCGGGTTCGGCACCACTTCCAGGCTCAGCACGGTTCCGCTGACGGCGTAGATTCCCTTGAGGCTCTTGGAGGGAAGCGTGATCGTGATCTCGCGAATCGTGGAACTGGCGGAGCTGCCGGACGTGGTATACGTTCCGTTCACATCGGTGCCGTCGATCGTGAACACCGCATCGCCTCCACTCTTGAAGTTTGCGGTGAGGCTGGTGGTGGCATCGAAGCCAAGACCAACCGTACCACTCTTCCATACACCGACAATCGCCTGCCCGGCAGGATCGGTTACGGTGTCGGTACAGCCCGCAACGGCAACTACAGTCAGCACTGCAAGCGCAGCAAGCAGCTTTCTCATGAACATACTCCTGAATGTTGGTAGAAGAACAAGCTGGGATTGATCCGTTCGTGCGCGTTCAGCGCGTTGGAGCGATGGGCCGGGCGCAAACTTCCGTCGCGCCGATGGAGTGGCCCAAGTTACTCCCATGTATTCGAACCGCAACACACGCCCCCTCACGATCGCCTCCACTCGCGCAGACCACCGGTGGGTCGTTGCCGAGGAATACCCCGACACTGTCGGGTTGATTTTCTCGCGATGGCATGCGCATGCAGTCGCATTCCCAATGGGGCATTGCATACGGCGAGCGCCGCGGTTGTTGCACGCCGTACACTTTGACATCCTTCACCGCATGTCGCGCGCAGTGCATCGCTCGCCGCAGCGGCGGTCAACGTATCACCACGACCTTCGCGGTAGCGGCTCTGCCGGCAGATGTTGCGCGGATCAGGTAGGTACCGGCCGGCACCGGAGCGCCTGCGTCGAGATCGGCATGCCCTCCGATCCATTCACGCACCACCTTCCGGGCAATCACCTGTCCCCGAAGGTCCACCGCCTCGAGTTGAACCTCGTGCGCACCGGCAAGGCCGCTCACGTCGAAGGTGAATGCGGTGCCGTTGTACGCCGGCGAGGTGATCATCATTCCGGAGATGTCCGCGTCGCTGCCGGCGGCAACGCCGCTTGTCCGCACCAGCGGTCCGCGATACGGGATCGTGTAGGATGCATTGGTTCGCACGTTCGTGAAGCGCCGCTGCACGCCGTTCTGATATCGCACCACGACGCTGTCGGCATCGGCGGACGGCCCTGTGCCGAAGTGGAGCATGTTGCTGTTCTGCGATGCGGTTGCGCCGCTCCCTGCGCCCTGCAGGTCGCGCGTCAGGCGCATGCCGCCGGCGTAGACGGTAACCGTTGTGCCGTAGGCATCCATGGGGATGCTGTCCGCCGGGCTGCCGGTAAGGCGGAACTCCAGCCAGTTGCCGTTGCGCGGCACATCGTTGCGGAATACCTTCACGGCATCGGTGGGGCTTGCCACCACCAGATCCAGATCGCCGTCACGATCCAGGTCCAGACGCACCGCCGTCCAGGCCCCGTGAATCAAGGGCCCGGTGTGCCACGTGATATCCTTCATGTGAAAATTCTTCTCCGGTCCCTCGTTCAGATACATGCGCGAAAGCCGTCGCGGCTCTCCGTCCGTCCCGACCTTGCTGTACGAGTACTGGCAGTGCCACAGGTCCAGCCAGCCATCCAGATCAAGGTCGAGCCATACGACGCCGGCGTTCATCTCGAAGAACTTCACCCCCATCTGGCGATGTACCTCGGTAAAGGTATTGCCCGCATCGTCGTTGTGCCGATACACCAGCGACGGATTGGAGACCGAGCCGCGCCAGTCCGGATGGCCGAGGTTGCCGACAACCACGTCCATCCGTCCGTCGTTGTTGAAGTCTCCCCAGTCGCATCCGATGCCATGCCCGAAGTAGTACGGCTCCGCCGTCGGCACGCCGCGCAGCCCCGTTGCAGCCCCCTCCTCGGAGAAGGTGCCGTCATGCCGGTTGCGATATACCAGATCGGGAGCAAGACGATAGGTTGCCACGAAGATGTCCGTCCATCCATCGCCGTCCACATCGCACGGGCTCGCACCCCAGCAGTCCAGATAGGAGCTGCCGTCGGGGCTTCCGGCCAGCTCCGCGGGATTGATCCCCGCCGCATCGGTAACGCGCACGAAGGTGCCGTCGCCATTCCCCTTCCAGAGCTGATCGGGGAAGTACTCCTCCTGTCCATTGTTCTCCGTGCGGCCGTTCGCGATATAGAGATCCAGTTTTCCATCGTGATTGAAATCGAACCAGATCGGCATCACGGTTGGATAGGGATTCGAGAAGCCGGATGCAGCGGTCACATCGGCGAACGTTCCATCCCCGTTGTTGCGATAGATCCTGTCGCCGGTGCCGCCGTTCACGGCGTAGCAATCAATCCTGCCGTCGTTATCGAAATCACCCCACACGCTGGCGCCGGCCTGGATGCCGATCGCGGCCGTCACGTTGCGGAACGTGCCGTCGCCGTTGTTCTGGAAGAAGAGATTGCCGATCGCGAGATCGTCCCAGCCATCTCCATTCCAATCCGCCACGCTGACGCGAGCGCCGGCAAATGGTTTACCCGCCGTGTCCGTGATGCCCGCACTCCTGGCGATATCAACCAGTGTGGCGGCCGGCGCCGGCTTCGATGTGGTGCCGTTCTGGAAGTCGTACTGCACCAGTGCGCGCACGTAGAAATCGCCGCGCGCCAGATAGTAGAGTCCCGGGAAGCCAAGCGAATTCTGGGTTACAGGATCGTAGAGGAACGACGTGTTGGTTCCGAGCTGCTGTGCATCGGCGGCGAACCACGGGCCTCCCGGTTGAACACGATGCTGCACGGCGATACGGTCGTACCCATCGTAATGCAGATCGGCCGCGCGAACGTTCACCGTATCCCAACCCGGCCTGCCGCTGTAATGAACAACGATCGGATCGCCGAGCGTGTTGTAGCTCCAGACCGAACTCGTTGGCGGGAGCGCCCCTTCGGATGGATCCCCCACGATGTAGAGCGTGTCGTCGCCGGCCGTTGTTCCATCGAAGTAGATGTAGAGTTCCAGCAACCGGCACGGCCCGGCCGGCACCAGGAACATCGTCTCCTCCCATCCGACCTGCGAGCCGTTGTCGTGCGAACCGGGCGTTCCGCTGTCGCGCTTCAACAGCGACGGCTGCGCGGCCAGGAGGACGGGCATCAGCAACAGAGCGAGGAATGCAATCGGCAGAGATCTGCGATTCATGTGCGTCACCGGTTGATTGTTGTCGAAAGCGGGGGGAGAAGACCTGCCGCGCAGGCCCGGAATGGCGCACGCCGCGGCCGGTGAAGCTATCATCCGGGCAATGAAAAGCCAAACGGGAGCGCGCAGCGATTCCAATTCGCGATCCCGATTCGTAAGCGAGAGAAACATCGGGGCGCATTGCGGCGTTGTTGCAGTAACACCCGCCCGCCACGTGCGAGCATCATGTATTACCGCCGGTCGTCGATCGCTCTCCGCGATGATGCGCAAGCGTTGCACTACATTCGCGTCCCGAACTCCCGGACGCGGCGGCGGTCCTTCATCAGCAATGCAGATCCTGCGAAACATAGTGCCCGAGGCCAGAGCGATGATAGCGCTCGCGCTCCCGGTTGTTGCGGACCAGCTCGGCGTCATGAGCATGGCGCTCGTGGATACCATCATGGTTGGCCACCTCGGCAGCGCGGCGCTGGGTTCGGTGGGCATCGGCGCATCGGTCTACTTCTTCTTCATGGTGTTCGGCTACGGCACGATATCGGGAGTTGGCCCAACGGTTGCGCAGGCGCATGGTGCGCGCGATCCGCGGGAGATCGAGAGAAGCGTGGCACAGGCGTTCTGGCTGGCCTGGGGGCTCACCGCACTCGGGCAGGTTGTTGCATGGAGCAGCGGCGCGGTGCTGCGCGCGATGAACGAGCCTCCGGAACTGATACCGCTGGCGACATCGTTCGTGCACGCCATCGCGTTCGGCATGCCGGCAACGTTCATGTATGCCGTTCTGCGCGCGTTCACAACGGGGCTCGGACGCACGCGCATCACGATGATGATCGCACTGGCCGGAGCATTGATCAACGTAGCAGCGGACTATGCATTGATCTACGGCAAGCTGGGCGCCCCGGCGCTCGGCGTTGCCGGCGCGGGATATGCCACCGCCATCGTGCAGTGGTGCATGTTCGCGCTGATGCTCGTCTTCGTGCTCCGCTCCGGAGAACTGCGGCAGTACCGGATCTTCCCGCAGATCCTTCCGCTCCGTCCCACGGTGATCGCCCGCCTGGTACGGCTCGGCATGCCGATCGGCGGAAGCAACAGTCTGGAGGTAGGCTTCTTCGGGTTGACGGCGCTTCTGATGGGGAACTTCGGGAAGCAGGCGCTTGCCGCCCATCAGGTTGCGCTCAACGTTGCCTCGTTCACGTTCATGATCCCGCTCGGCATAGGCATTGCCACCAGCACACGCGTGGGGCAGTTCATCGGGGCACGCAATCGCGCCGCCGCCCGCACATCGGGATGGGTGGGGATCGGGCTGGCAACGCTGGTGATGATGGCAACGGCCATCGCGCTGGTTTCGATCCCCGGGCCGATCATCGGCATCTATACGTCCGACGGCACCATCTTCTCCTACGCCACCGGCTTTCTGGTGATCGCCGGCGCGTTCCAGATCTTCGACGGCATACAGGTTGCAACGCTGGGTGCGCTTCGCGGCCTGAAGGATACCTCGCGGCCGATGCTGGTGAACCTCATCGCCTACTGGGCCGTGGGTGTGCCGTCCGGATACCTGCTGGCATTCGTGCTGAAGTGGAACGGGCAGGGGCTGTGGTGGGGTCTGACGATAGGATTGGCCGCGGCCTCCGTGCTGCATCTGAACCGCTTCCGACTCCTGATCGGTACCGCTTCGGGATCCGAGGCTGCATCGGCAGATGCACCGGCGGATGCCGCAGCGGATGCTGCCGATGATGCGGTGAGGCCCTGAACGCTGCCGGGGCGCCGCCGCAGAGCGGTGATGTTGCGCTGGAGCGCGGCGCGTGAACGAGCATCCGGCTCCGTAGTGCACGGAGCTGGATGCATCCGATGCCGGGACCATCACCTCCTATTGAAGAGCCCCGCGATCGCATTCCGCAGGCCCGCCACGTGACCCCCTCTCCCGCCACGCGACCTCCTCTCCCGCCACGCGACCTCCTCTCCCGCCAGGCGACCCCCTCTCCCGCCATCGCCCGCACTCCCACGCCCCGGCCGAATTCTTTTGGCCTCCACCGCCGCATCGGTAACTCCGGCCGGTTCATTGTGTTTAAGTGATGGCAACTCTTCCGGCAATTGCACATCTTGGCTGGCGCTCCGTCAGCACCATCCCGGCGCTTGATCCACTGTCATCGCGTGGCTGCGGACGTTCGTTGGTCGAATCGCATGCGCCTGTATGCATCTACGGCGACCTTCTCCTCTCATCGCCCCCCTTCTCCTCGTGCTTGCCCTTCTCGCACGGATGGATCTCCACGCCCAGTACAATCTTGCACTCCTCTCCATCGACGCCCGGAATTTTCCGGCGATGTCCGCCACATTCGTTCTGCTCGACCCCCGGGGGAATCCGGTGCGCACGCTGGACGCGAAGGATTTCCAGGCATTCGAGAACGACCAGCCTGTAGCGTCGCTCGGCTTCAGCGTGGACTGTCCGCCGCCGGGCCCGGCCTCGCCGATCCACGCGGTGCTGGTGATGGACCGGAGCGGATCGATGTCGCTGCCGACGCCGGGAGGTGCGAACCGGCTCTCGGTGATGAAGAACGGCGCTGCCGCGTTCGCGCAGGCCGTGCAGTACATCGGCTCCACGGCGATCGCGGCAACGGCGTTCGACGATCTTCCCACCATCGTGAGCGACTTCACCAATTCTCCGCTCGCGCTCACGGGCGCCATCAATGCAATCACCCTCGGCAACGGCACGGAGTACATGCCGGCGTTCATCGACAGTGCGCTCGGCGGCATCTCGCTGCTGGCAGCGCATCCGAACGCCGGCGAGAAGCGGATACTGGTGTTCGTCACCGACGGGCTTCCGCACTATCGTCCGGCCGTCGACACCATCGTATCGAAGGCGAATCGCGCGAACATCGCTGTCTACGCAATCACCATCGGCCTGCCGATGAATGCGGACCTGGCCGCGATCGCCGCCAGGACCGGGGGGGAGACGTACAGCGATGTGGAGGATCCGAATCAGATGCAGGCGGTGTACACCTCCATCGCTCTTCACGCGCAGGGATTCGAACCCTGCACGCTGCACTGGATCTCGCAGCCGGGCTGCGGGCCGGCGAGCGCGCTGCGAACATTCCGCCTGGCATACACACCGAAGAATCTCACCAGCACGCTCCCCTTCGTTGTTCCGGACGCCGGCATCATCAAGCTCGACGTGAGCCCGGAGCTTGTCTGGTTCGGGCCGATCGCTCCGCCCGACAGCGCGCAGCGCGCCGTGACGATCACGGCCCGGGGAGCACCGATCCCGATCGACTCCGCAGGCATGGGGGGGAACACGAGGTATCGCATCGCGGACTGGGGCGGCCTTCCTCCACCGTTCGTGCTTGCTCCCGGAGAGAGCCGCACGCTGCAGCTTCGGTTCACGCCCACCGACAGCCTGATCAACACGGCATCGCTCACGTTCGCCAGCTCGCTCTGTACGTTCGATCCCACGACGCTCTCCGGAGGCGTGCGCCGCGCGGTGAGCGTCAGCAGGATTCAACTGCTGAGCCCCGTTGGAGGGGAGCGCTTCGGCGGATGTGATTCGATCATGATTCGCTGGTCCGGCGTGACGCCGCTCGATACGGTTCTCATCGAGTATCGCACGAGCGACACATCCGCCTGGCATACGATAACGCGCACCGGCACGGGGCTGCAATACGCGTGGAGCCCGCCGGCGCCGGGAACCGGCTATCGCATACGCGTTACCGGCAACATCAAGCCGCTTCCGGACAGCATCGTCACCGTTGCCGGCGGCGGAGCGCTGGACACGAACGATATCGGCGCAACGCAGGTTGCGCTCTTCGCGCCATCGGCGGTGGTGAGCGACGGTGACCTTCTCTATATCGTCGAGTCCGCCGGGCACCGTGTGCGGCGGGTGAACATGCAGAGCGGGATCATCACCACGATTGCAGGGAGCGGAGCGGCGGGGAACTTCGGCGACGGCGGCCCGGCCAACATCGCACGCCTCACCAATCCCTCCGGCATCGCGCTGGACGGGCAGATGCTCTACATCGCGGACTACGGCAATCACCGCGTGCGCCGGGTGGACATGAGCACCGGCCTCATCAGCACCGTGGTTGGCACCGGCGCTTCCGGTTTCTCCGGCGATGACGGCATCGGCACGCGTGCGGAGCTCTCCTTCCCATCGGCACTCGCCGTGGGGAACGGCGGCCTGTTCATCTGCGACCAGGGGAACAACCGCGTCCGCTTCTTCGACTTCAAGACGAACATCATCACGACCGTTGCCGGCGGCGGCATCTTCGTGGGGGGGGACGGCTCGCCGGCGAGCAACGTCATCCTGGACAAGCCGTCCGCCGTGGTCTATGCCACGGACCCGGTGCATTTCAACGACACGCTCTTCATCGCCGAGGAGGGTGCGCACCGCGTGCGGATCGTGGAGATGCGGAGCCGCATCATCTCGACGATTGCGGGAACCAGCTTTCAGGGATACGATGGCGAGGGGAAGGATGGCCGCGATTCGAAGATGAACTCACCGCGCGGCGTGGAGCTGATCGGCAACCTGCTCTACCTGAGCGACGCGGGAAACAGCCGGGTGCGAACGGTACCGCGCAGCGGAGGCGCGATTGCCACGGAAGCCGGAAACGGAACCGCGGGATACGAGGGCGACAACGGTCCTGCTTCAGCCGCGCGCCTGAACATCCCCTCCGGCCTCTCCGGAGCACCGGGCAGGCTCTTCATCGCCGATCTCGCGAACGACCGCGTGCGCGAGGTGCTTCTGCACGACTTCGGACGGAGCGATTCCTCGCACAGCAACTTCACGATCGCCTCCGGAAAGGTTGCCTACGCGATCAGGTCACGCACCGTGGTGTTCGGACCGCGCAGCGTCGGCTCCGCACGCGACAGTGCGATGGCGTCCGCCATCTGCAACGTGGGGGACGTTCCATTCCTGATCGACTCCATCGAGTTCGCCGGCGCGAACCCGGCGGACTTCTCGCTGGTCTCCGGATTGCCCGGCACGGCGATAGCACCGGGCGCCTGCATACCGATCGAGATCCGCTTCGAGCCGCAGGGAACCGGCGCACGGAATGCGATCGCGATCGTTCACTCACGCTGCGCGGGAACGGATACGCTGACGCTTCGAGGCACGGGCAACGAGCCGTGCGGATCGGTGGTGGTGCCGCGCACGGATGCCGGCTCCGTGCTGGTGAGCGCTTCCGGGCAGGTAACGATCGTGAAGGCGATCACGAACAACGGCGCTGCGACACTCAACGGCACGATCGGCGTTTCGCCGGCCGACGGTGACTTCAGCATCGTGAGCGGCGGCGGGCCGTTCTCGCTTGCGCCCGGGAGTTCGGCCGACGTCACAGTGAAGTTCGCACCAACGCTCAGCGGCATCCGCTCCGCGCTCCTCACCTACGGCCTGCCGGAGACCTGCGGCTCCGCGAGCACGCTCCTGGTTGGGCGCGGCGTTGTTCCGCAGACGCTGGGGCGCGTGCTTCGTACGGACTTCCCGGATCTCCCCTGCGGCGACTGGCCGCGCGATACAACGCTCACGATCACCAACATCGGCGATGCGCCGCTGGATATCACCGGGATCGCGCTGGCGAACGGCGGCAACGGCTATGCGATTCTCTCCGCGGTTCCCTCCCCCTCCTCGCCGCTCTCGATTCTGCCGGCGGCGAGCGCGAGCATCCGCATCGGATTCAATCCCCCCGCTCCCGGCATCTATACCGACACGCTGCGCATCACGTCCAACGATCCCGCCGGACCGGCCTCCATGCCGCTCTCCGGGCGCCGCGATCTGCTGGCCCTCACCGGCTCACGGAACATCATCGCATACAACGGCACCATCGCAGCCGGCTATCCGTTCGACAGCACGGTTGTGATCCACAACAACGGAACGCGTCCGCTCACGATCAACAGCGCGGCGCTCGAAGGGGTGAATGCCGACAAGTTCGGTCTGATGAATCCGACGCTCCCGGCCGTGGTGGATCCAGGTGATTCCATCGTGCTCACGATCGAAGCGCTTGGCCCGGCAGGCGGCTCCGGCTACTCCGCAGCGGTCCGGCTGCTCTTCGGCCCGAGCTGCGACTCCGGCGCGTTCGTGCTTCCGGTGATCGAGACCGGGGCGGAGCCGGCGGTGCTGGCGATGGACCAGTCCTTCGGCACGCTCCGCTGCCCCGGCGATGCGGTACGCGATACCGTGGTCACGATCAGCAACCCGGGGGGGGCCCAGCTCCTCATCACCGCGCTGACGCTGGTGCCGGCGGCAGGGCCGTTCACCCTGCTCGATGTTCCGCCGCTCGTTGTCCCCTCCTCCGGCCGGTTGAGCGTCCACATACGATTCGCCCCGACGGCAACCGGGAGCTACAGCGCCGATCTCCACGTCACGAGCAGCGCAACCTCCGGTGATTCCGTCGCGACGCTGAGCGGCCGCCGCGATGCGCTTGCCATGAACGCCCTTCCGGCATCGATCGCGCTCGGACCATTCATCGCTCCCGGCGCGGCGAGCGGCACGGCAACGCTCTACAACCTCGGCACGGCAACGCTGGATCTCACGCTCTCCACCGCCACGGCGAACTTCACCGTGCAGGGCGCGCAATCCATCAGCATTCCTCCCGGCGATTCGGCGGCGATCACCATTCACTTCAGCGGCACGACGCCGGGAACGTATACGGACTCGCTCGTTGCGCGCGAGACGGCGTGCGGCACCGAGACACATGTTGGATTGAAGGGCGTGGTGGAGCCGGGTGCACGGAGCACGATCTCCCTTCCAACCGTGACGGCCGGCTCCAATCAGCATCTCGTGCTTCCGCTCCATATCACGATTCCGGATCGCGCGCTCTTCTCCGGCACCGGCGCCCGCCGGTTCCACACCACGATCACCTTCGACGGTCTGGCATTGCAACCGGACTCCGTTACCGGCGCAACGCTTGCAACGAATGCGTACGACCCCGTGAGCCATATCCAGACCATGACGCTGGATGGTGCCTACCCGGGCACCGGCGATACGCTGGCATTGATCCACGGCACGGTTCCCGCCGGCGTTTCGGTTACCACGCCGCTCGCCTTCGAGGGCTTTACCTGGGACAGGCCGGCCGTTGCGGTGGAGCTCGTGAACGGGCTCCTGCAGGTAACGGCGTCCTGCACAACCGGCGACCGGCTTACGGCGCACGTGCATCTCACGAAGATCCGCCCGATGCCGGCCGGCGACGAGACGACGATAGAGTTCGACCTGGAAGAGGATGAGACGGTGAGCATCGCCCTGAGCGATCTGCTGGGGCGGAACGTTGCGGCGCTCGGCGAGAAGCACTATGCGAAGGGACATCACGCCGTGACCGTGTCGCTGCGCGGCGTTCCCGCCGGTGCGTACACGATCGCATTGATGACTCCCTTCGGCGGTACGGCGGCACCCTGTATCGTTGCAAGGTGAGGGCCGTTGGCCGTGCCCCCGGTTCTTCGGATTCCGCGCTGGCAACCGAGATATGAGCCGGCCCGGTGTCCTGCCCGCGGCCCGGCGTCCGGCCGCGGCATCCGATCATCGTGCACCTGCACGCCGGCCTGCGAGCACCGACGATCCATCGCCCGCCAATCTCCGCCGCTTCGACGATATCGGAATCCATGACAGGCCTTCGGCCTGCGTTCCTCACTCACCCGGCACCCGATCGGGCATCACGAAGATGCGGCGCGCGCGATCGGAGCCGAGCGTTGCGCGATGATAGTAAAGCGAGAGAAGTCCGGAGTTCCAATCGAGCAGATCGGCATTCTCCTCCGCGAACCGATCCCACGTGCACTCCTCCGCGCAGCGATCGAGACGTTCGCGGATCAGAAAGAAATATGCCCACGTAATGGTTTCGTGATACCGATGCTCGGCCCCATGCCTCCGTGCAAGCGCCCGCAGGCCGTCGCTCATCCGCGCAAGAGCCTCGACCGGCGAATAGCGATGCAGATAGATCCACGCCACGCGAACGTGTTCGCGATGGTGAAACGTACTGCCGGTGAGCGTCGCCTTCTCGAATCGCTCTATCAGTTCATCATCGTCCATGACCGCCTGCCTGTAGTTGATCCCCGGCCACGCCGCGCGTCCGCAACGGCACAGTCGAGCGGCGCAATGTGACCGTGGTCCCTGCCGGGGCCCCTCCTTCATCGCTCATCAGCATGGTGAGATACTGCATCGTCACGAAGCGTTCAACGGTCCGCTATCCCCGCGACTCGAACATTCCGTGGCTGGCCTTTGCATTCAGGTCCAGCCCGTAGATCTTCTTCAACTCGGCGATGCGCTTCATGGACTCCTGCCGGAACGGCGACGTGCCTTCGAATGCATGAAGCACGATTCCTTCCAACAGATCGCCCAGTGTGATGTCGTGGTATTCAGCAAGCGCCTTCAATACCTTCACCAGCCGCTTCTCCATGCGCACACCGGTTTGAATGCGCTCCACTTGAATCGGCCCGCGTTTGTGCCCACTCTCTGTTTTTGCTCTCATGTGTTCAATGATGCCGAGCGAATATCTTGGTACATATGTACCAAGATAGCAACGCAGTCGACGTCATGCAAGCGCGTGGGAATCATCGGCCCGGGGTTCGATCACGGCCGATGCGGGGGCGAATCGCGCGGGAGGTTCGTTCTATAGACTGAGGTACGGAGGCGGCGCCGAGGGTTACGGCATCGCGCGGCATGACGCCGCGGAGGACGGAGTAGCCGAGTCCGCTCCCCTATGCTGGTCGGCAGTTTTCTGCCGGCCGTGGAGGCCCGGTCATTTCCTGAACGTGAAGGATCGGAACACCGCGCCGAGATCCCCCTTCTCGCCGACATCCTGCGGCCCGGCGACGCCTGCCGAAAGCGATGTGGAACGCAGGTCGATCATCGTTCCGGGCTGGCGCGAGGTGGGCGGAATCAGAATCAGACGTCCGTAGTAGGCAACATCCGCAGCTCCCTTCCCCGGCATCGTGCCGCGATACCGGAACTCGATCCCTTCGCGCCCGTCCAGATGCACCGGCCCCCGCGAGACGCGTTCGAAGCTCGCCATCGACGCCGCTACCTGATGCTCGAGCGTATCGGTAAGGATGGCGAGAATGGCACGGCATGCGGAGTCGCTGCCGGCACGATACTCCAGCGGGCTCACGGACATCGCATCGGTGCTGAAGTTCGGAATCCCCGCGCGCGCAACGCCGCGGCGCAGCGTCACGAACGCATGCGGATCGATCGCGCTCGTCTTCAGGCTCCACGTTCTCGGGAAGTCCAGGCTGAAGCCGAAGAATCCGCCCTGCAGTTCGGTGATCGTCTTCTCCCGCGTGTTCACGAACGTCCGCATCGCATGCAGATTCACCTTCCGGTGACGCGGGATCTTCACGCTCTCGAGGATTGCCGCCAGTTCCCCCTTCACTCCCACGTCATCGCATCCATGCACGTCCGTCGATGCCGAGGTCGCCGTGAGGCCGATCGTCACCCCCTCGTTCGTGGCGGTCGGCAGCACGAAGATGAACCGGCCATAGCCCACGGCGCCGGCCTGGCGCTCGACCTCCGCGGCCCCCTCGGTCCGGATCTCGAACGCCTGCAATCCGTCGATCGTCAACGTCCCCTCATGAACGTGCTTGAATCCCGAGACGCGCATGCCGAACTGTGTCTTCTCGAACAGCGCCGCCTCCTGCATCACCATCGCCAGCGTCAGCGAATCGTTCTCCTGCGCGCTCACGAGCAACGGTCCGATGGTGAACTGGTCGGAGACGAAGCTCGGGTTGCCGTTGAACTTCATCGCGCGGTAGACCTTGAAGAAGGCGCCGTTCTCCTCGGGATGCGAGGCGTTGATCCAGGAGGCCGGATAGGATACCGAGAAGTCCGCATAGAAGTCCGCCATCACCGCCGGCGCGCTCTCGCGATCGTTGGTGAAGGTCTCCATCGTCTGCGCACGCACAGCGCCGTGCAGGCACAGAAGGAACATCGTCACGGACAGAATCGGGAACAGCGTAACGGCGCGCAACCCGTTCGCGGAGGTGAGGGGCATGGTTCTCATGGTAGAGTAAAGAAGATCAGGCTGAATGACGGAACGCGCATCGTACGCACGCCGTTCGAACGGTTGACACGCTGTGCCCGTTGATGCAACCGGACGGGCAGAGGTGCGGAGGAGGAGTCTGGGATACGAGCCGGGAGCAGGGCTCCCGACGGCACCCGGCGTCAGCCTTCTCGCGAAGCGGAACGCAACATAGTGATGGAACGGCTTCGAACCTCGTGATGGGATTGCAGCGCGCGGGAGATCCGGAGTAGAACTCCGGATCAACATCCGGCACACCATGCAGCTCCAACGTTATCACGGAACTGGTTCCGTGGCCCGGCACGCGTCGTGCAGGAGATCCGGAGTAGAACTCCGGATCAACATCCGGCGCGCCGTGCAGCTCCAACGTTATCACGGAACTGTTCCGTGATCGGGCACGCGGCGTGCGGGAGATCCGGAGTAGAACTCCGGATCAACTTCCGGCGCGCCGTGCAGCTCCGGACGAAGCGACGGGAACGGCTACCGGCTCCCGACCACCACGTTGCGCCGATCGCTGGGCTGCGACTCCGCTCCCGACCGGGTTACCACCTTCACGATGTATTCGTACGTGCCGGCGGAGCGTGCCTCCGCATCGGCATAGGCTCGGGCATCGGAGGGGAGGGCCGCGATCTGACGCAGTGAGCCCCCCGCCGCGGAGCGATAGACGAGGAAGCGATAGCCGGCGCCGGAGGCCGCGTATGTCCAGGAGAGCCGCGCCTGCCTTGCCGATGTGTCGTAGCGCACTTCGAATGCATTCACCGGCGCGCATGTGCCGGGGTCCACAGCCCGCGCCGTAACCGCGGCCGCACGCTCGGAGCGGAGGTTCGCGCTGTCCGTGGCGAAGATCGAATAGTCGTACCGCGTCCCTCGCTCCGTTGTCGTATCCGTGTAGGATCGCGCGTCGCGCGGAAGCAGCTTCACGGTGTCCCATCGCTCCTCGCCGGAAACCCGGCGCAGCACTGTGTGCGATTTCACATCCTCGCTGGTGCTGGGAACGAACTCGATCCCCACACCGGACTCATTGGCCGTGACGTCCACGATCACCGGAGGCGACGGCGGAATGCGGTCCGGCCTGGGGACGGCGAGGATCACGGAAGGTACGGACTCGTTGAAGTGACGATCGAGCGCGATGGCTCGGTAGTAGACGTACCGTGTCAGCGTCCCCACCTCCACCGTATCGTGCAGCACCGTATCGCGGGCCGCGCCGGACGACTCGGTTCCATAGGACTCGATGATGCTGGAGAACTCATGATCCTCGGCATTCGAGCGGAGAATGCGATAGCCCATGCAGTCCGCCTCGCGACTGGCGTGCAGCACCAGCGTGACGACGCCGTTGGTATCCATGGTGCCGCGAACCCAGCCCGGGGCATCGGGGGGCGTGGAGTCGATCAGCGTCACGAGCGCCGGGAAGGAGAGGCTGAAGTTCCCGGCGGTGTCGAACGCGGCCACGGCGTAGTAGTTCGGAACGGACTCGCTGAAGGAGGTATCCACGAAGCTTCTCGCCGTGGGGGAGAGCAGCCGGCTCCACAGCGGCTGGAACGGCCCGGCGTCCGTGGAGTCGCGCAGCACCATGAAGCCCGCGAGGTCGCGCGCAGGCGGCTCATCCATCGTCCAGACGATCTTCACATGGCGGCGATCCACCGGCTCCGGATTCGGCACATGCGGACGGCCGGGGGGCGTGCGGTCGCGTCCCATCGCCGTCACATCGCCAAGCAGTTCCTCATCGGCAAACGGTGTAGCGCCGTACACACGATACGTGTAGGGGCGATAGTTCGCGGCTATTGCCGTATCCAGATATGCCTCCGGCACGGAGTCTGCCGCGGCCTGGGAGTGCGCGGAGACAAGCGGCACCGTGGTAAGACGTTCGAACGTACGCCCCTTGTCCGCGGAGCGCTCCACGACGTAGCCGGAATAGTACGCATCGGCAGGCCAGTTCACGAGGATGCTCCCGTCGTACTCCGCCGCACGCACACGGTTCCGCCGCTCGGCGCGCACGTACGGCTTCGCGGCGGCCGTGGTATAGCCGCTGTCCACCGGATAGATCGGTGACTCGGCGATCATCCGCACGCGATAGACGTAGCGCTCCGAAGCATGCACGGTGCGATCCACATAGCGAAGCCCCAGCCCCTCGGCCGCAGACGCACTGCGATCGGCGGCAAGAAGCGCGAACCCGTGACGCATCGCCAACCGGTTGCGCCCCTCGCGCACGGCATCGGGACTGCCGTCCAGCGGAGCATCGGGATGGTCGCCCTCCGCCGTATCGAGCAATGCCGCAGCAAGCGTGGCGAAGCGGCTCGCCGTGTCGCCGGCAGCGGCGGCGCGCTCGAACTGATCGGGGCTCCACGGCTTCACGATCGCGATCTGCGTGAACGCGCCGGCGGCCGGCGGCCGGCCATCGCTTCGGGCGATCGCGCGATCAACGGCATAGCCCCCCCTGTTGCCGATCAGCCACACCGCCGGCTTCGTGACGCCCCATCGCAGCACGATGGAGTCACGCCCTTCGCGGGCGATCACCACGACGTGCGCGGCAAGACCGCTGTCGAGTTGGGCACGCGTTGGCTCCTGCGCGTGCGCGCCCGCGGCTCCGAAGAGCGCGGACATCAGGACGAGTAGAAGGCGGGGTCGTGTCATACCGGCGGATCTCATGAGAGTTGTTGTTGCATTCGTCAACGCGGAGCCGGGCCATCGGTCGTTGCGCCCGTCGGCGCACGGCCACATCGATGCACCGTTCGGCAGCGGGATGCGGGAAGGCATCCGAAGCGTTCGCAACCGGCAGCCGGCTAGCGCTGCTGGTTGCCGACGTTCATATGTTGCACCACCACGAGCGACGCGGTGGAGAAGACGATGGTGCGGGTATCGAACACATCCTGTCCGTTCCGCTTCTTCGCCTGGCTCCAGACGCCGGTGTTCTGGTTTCGCTCGAAGAGCCGTGCATCAACGGTGAGCTGATAGACGGTGTTGGAATCGAGGTTGGGCCCGAGATCGGGCGGGGGCGGCCCCTGCGGCTCGTTCTCCACGGGGTTGTTCGGCCCCGGGCCGTAGATCACCGGGTGAAGCTGCGGTCCCACCGGATTCTGTACAGGCACCATCAGTCGCATCTGCTGCATCGGAGGGGGTGCCGCCGCAACGGGGGCATTGATCACCACAACCCGCTCGCCGAGATCGTTCGTCACGGTGCGGATCTGAACCGGCGGCCCCCAGTTGCCGGTGTTCGGATCCTGCTTCCGAAGCGTGAGCGTGTAGCGTGCCTGGAAGGTCCGGCTGATCGCCGCACCGGCCGCACCTCCCTGCGATTCGGCGACATCGAACGCCTCGTTCGGCTCGAAGCCGTACAGCACACGGGCGCGGTCGCCGCGCGAGAAGTTGACCGTGTTGCTGCGAGGATAGACGCTCCGGATCATGGCCGTCTGCTGGTCTGCAGCGGCATCCTGCGCCGGAACGCCGGGCGTGGTCTCCGCCGGACCGGCCGGCGTGCATCTCGTGCCGTAGTCGATATCCGCCGTGAACGATCCCTTGCACAGCCCTCCCAGCAGATCGAACGATCCCGATGCCTGCCCTTCCAGCCAGGTCGGCTTGGGGAAGCCTCCCTGCAGATAGGCGCCGATCTTGATGCTGGCCAATGTGAAGTCGCAGCCGTTGGGATGATTGTGTTCGCTGCAGTAGCAGAGCCTGCAGCCGGGGTCGACATGAATGCCGCAGTAGAAGATTGCCCACGCTGCCACGGAGCCCTGCGTATACCACTTGTTCACGCCGTCGAGCGAGGCGCCGTTGGAACATGCCGTGCCGTTCGGATAGCGGAGCATGGAAAGGTTCACCTCGAAGCCGCCGCCAACGTTGTAGCGAAGCTTCACGCGGCCGAAGAGCCCCTTGTCGCGATTCCCCGTGCCGAAGTTCATCCCCACGCCCGCCGCGAAGCCGTTCCCGGCAATCGCATTGTTCGTTGCCCCCGCATCCGGTGTGTAGTGCACGCCAACGGAGTTCAGCCCGCTGATCGTTGTCTGCGTGAACGATGTGGGGGGCGTGATATCCTTGCCGAACATGAAGTACGATTCCACGTTCACTCCCGCCACGCGGATCGTGTTGCGCGCAGCCGGCTCCCCGATCTTCACATACCACTTCCCCGTTCGCCCCTCCACATGCACCACCGCGTTGATCCCCCCCGGCGTGGAGATCGGATCCTTGTTGATGTTCACACGCGCCGTGAGATGGAAGATCTTGGTGGTGAAGTCGTAGTTCACATTGATGTTGCCGGTTACCGGAGCGTTGGCACGCTCCGTCAGCTTCGCCATGCCGTAGATATCGCCGTTGAAGTTGATGTACATCAGGCCGCCTGCAGCCGCGAACTGCCCGGCAAGCGTCAGGTCGCCGTTGAGCTTCGACGCATCCGGCGTTGTGCCCACCACCGCCGTGAGCTTCAGGCCCAGCCCCACGTTCCGGTCCGGCGTGAACGTTGCGCCGGAGCTGGTGTTGCTGGAGTTGGAGGCAGCGGCGGAGATCGCCGCGGGATCGGGCTTCGGCATGTTGTTCACGTTCACGCGCTGCCATGCACCGGCACCGAAGCCATAGAACGCATAGCCCGGCAGGAACACGATCCCCGGCGGCGGAAGGATGGCCTTCGCATCCACATACCAGTAGCGATACTTCACCGGACTGTTGTACGTGGTGGTTCCGAAGAGCGCGGTGGCGCTTACCTCAACCTGCGCGGAGTTGAACGTCGCCTTGATGAAGCCCTTGAAGCCGTTCCCCATCACGGGGTCGCTCTGATACAGCTTCACATAGCCGTTCATCGTCACCGCGGAGAGATGTGCGTAGATGCCGATGGAGTCCACGCTGACGCCGATGTAGGAGGGGACGTACCACTTCGCCGGCTTCGTCACCGCACCGGTTACCGCAAGCGAACTGCGGCCGCCGATCCTGTTGGAGTCCAGATTCACCACCACGTCGAACGCCAGCGAGCCGCGCAGCGCCTCGTTCCCCTGCGGCGTCCCCTGCGTGAACTTCACCTTCTCGATGCTCACCGGGAAGTTCGCAATCCACTTCGGCGGGCTGGCGAAGCTCCACGTGCCGATGGCGAAGCTCATCCCGGTATCCTGCTGATAGTGCATCCCCATCCCCTGGAACTTCGTGGCGATCTTCACATTCTTCACCGGCCCGATGTCGATATCCGCCCACTCGAACGAGCCGTTCAATTTCAGATCGAACGATGTCTTCCTCTTCAGCGCCAGGTTCAGCGTGCTGGTGCTGTCCAGCGTAAGGCGCGCATCGGCGAAGAGCTTCGCCTTGATCGGTCCGGTAGGCGCCATCGTGAACGTGAAGCCGCTGTCCACTGTGCTGAAGAGCGCCTTGTAGGTGAGCGCTCCCTGCTTGGACGTATCGCTGATCGGAAGCGTTATCAGCCCGCGCATGTAGGCGCTGGTGAGCGAGCTGTTCACGATGTTCACCTTCACCGTATCGATGCTGGCTCCCAGCTTCGCCACGTTCGCCTTCGGGTACTGCAGCACGTTCTTCGCCGTGAAGTTTGCCGTGAGCCCGGTGTTGTTGATGATCATGTTGTCCACGGCAACGGCGATGCGCTGCGTGGAGTCATCGTAGGTGCGAAGCCTGTCCGGAAGATAGACCGTGAGGTTCTTCAGATAGAACCCGTGGAAGAGTGTGGTGGTATCCCCCAGATAGCCGTGCGGGAACGTGATGCCGGCAGGGTTCCGGCCGGCGGAATGATCGTAGATGAACTGCGAGACAACGATGTCCAGTCCGTTGGTCCCCACGATGGTTGCGCGCGGAAGCGATGCGCCGATCAGATAGTCGTCCCAGTCCACGATCTTCGTGCGGAAGTTCGCCGCCACCTTCTTCCCCGGCACGGTGTCCGGGCTGGGGATCAGCCAGCTTCGCGGGAAGGCCACATCGAGATCCACGCCGATGGTGTCGAAGTTGCTGCAGTTCCACTGAACGAACGTTCCGGTGTGCGCCCCGGCGCGCTTGTAGAGCGTCACCTGGAAGGAGTTCGGATTGCCGGCTCCCAGCGTCACGTCGGAAAGCAGGTCCAGGCGCCCCTTCGCGGCCACTCCGCCGGTGGAGAACGGGATACCGCCGGCAAGGAAGCCGAGCGTATCGTTGTCCGAGCTGATCGGCATCGCGGCCGTTGCACTGAACACGGCGCTGTCCCTGCTCCACTTCATCTCCGTGATCGCGAGCGTGTATCCCTTCAGATTGTTCACCCCCAACGGCAGCATCAGCGGCTGCACCTGCTGATTCACCATGTCCACGATCTTGCCGTTCTGCTTCAGGAATCCATCCACGCCCTTCACCACACTCTTCGCCCACGACATCGGGGCAACGATATCGATGGCCCACTGCTGCGGATATGCCGGCGCGGACGGATCGATCTTCCCAACCACCATGCCGTTGAACAGCTGCTTCCCGTTGTTCACCTTCACATTCTTGAACACCACCCTGATCTTCGCCATCAGCCACGGCACGTTGATGGTGCCGCCTCCGGTAAGCGCGGAGCCGGTGCCGGTGGCGCTGTCCAGCACCATGGCGAACAGCCCCACATGAATCGTATCACCGGCGCTGAACGTTCCGGGCGCTGCGGCCGTGTCGGTAATCACCGGCGGGTTCGGCAGGCCGCAGTTGCCGTCGATCCACGGGTCCGTATTCGCATTCTCGTTGCCGTGCCCGATCACCGCCTGGCGCATGTTTCCGCCGTCCGGATGCACGCCTCCCCCCTCACCCTGCTGAAGCCCGGCACCTCCCTCGATCGCGAGCGTGTCGACGCCGCGGCCGTTCACCCCACCTCCCTCCTGAGCACCGCGCCGGAGCGCACCGCCGCCAGCACCCCCATCGCCGCCGGCGCCGCGCCCGAGCGCGCCCCCGCCGGTGGAATCCACGGTGAGCCCGCGCCCGGCGTCATCGGCGCGGCGCATGGTGAGCTGCCCCATCGTGAAGGTGAACGGATCGGCATAACCGTCCGGCTCGCCGATCGGATTCCCCTGATCGTCCTGCGCGCGCACGCTCCACACATAGGTGTTCACGCGTCCCGGCAACTGAACGTCGGGAGGCCAGAGCATCTGCGTGATCCCGGTCACGCGCCGGTCCAGAATCGGCTGGTTGCTCTTGAACGCCTGCATTGCGCTCTGCCCCTGGAGCACTTCGAAGACCATCACGCGGTAGGTTACCACGGATGGAGGCGTTGGCGAGACCGCCGTCCAGCGGAATGTCGGGCGCGGCATCGCCGGTGAAATCGTGCTCGCATTCTCCGGCTGCAGGAGAACCGGCGCCTGGTACGACGTGAGGATGAACGGCTTGCAGACCGGCTCCTGCAGGAGGCTCGCGCCGCTGGAGGGGTTCACCAGGTCCACGCAGAACTCGTAGTTCCCCGCGCTCAGCATCCCGGTACGTATCGCAGTACGATCCACATTGCCAACGAAGTCCACCGCCTCGTACGGGAACAACTGTTCCGCGAAGTAGGTGGAGGTGGAGACGCCCGCCGGTATCGTCACGATCATCATCTTCTCCAGCTTGGTGCGCGCCTGCACCACGCCGTCCTTCTTCACCTGAACCATGAACTTCACCGGCACGGAGGCGGCTCCCGGCGGATTGGTCACCGTCAGGATCGCCGTCTCGCGGTGCGTTCGCCACGCACTGATATACGGATTCGGATGCGCCGCCACGTTCAGCGTCACGCGAAGCTGCGCGCGAAGCTCCGCCCCTGCCATGCAGAGGAGCATGGCGGCGAAGAGAAACCGAAGAAGTGTAGATCGTCCGTTCATTCGTGCTCCCGTCTATCGGCCCTTCGAACACGGTCGTCGGAGGCACCCGGCAGGCATGCCCTGAACGGGCCTGCCATCGGGCGCAGCATCCGGCCGTTGTTGAAGGAGCCATGCATCGAAGTAGTTCGGTTGGCTCTCAAAAGCGCGTGGTAAGAGATGTCTCGAGAAGGTTCTCCCGGAACACCGCCCCGGCGCGCGACGCATCGTATCGATAACCATTCGTGGAGAAGGCCGCGTTCAGCGCAATCCTCTCCGTGATCGTCCACTGCACGCCAAGGCGCAGCAGCAGGCCGGCATCGGCAGCGCTTCCGCCGCCGAACGTCGTGCTGGTGTAGGATGCCGTCGCACTCGGCGTCAACCTGTTCTGAAGGAAGTTGTATCCCACCCCGAATGTTGCGCTGGTGATTGCGAGCGAACCCACCGCAAGGTTGTTGGTGAGATAGTTCAGCGAGGCGTTCAGCACGAGCGGCATCTCCGTCCACGTTCCCACCCACAGCCCGGTGACCGAGCGCGTATCGTTGCTCGCCTCCACGCCGCTGACCGGATTGTAGTCCGTGTAGGCATCCAGTGCGAACGAGAGCGTGAAGCTCTGCACGCTGGAGGCGAGCGCCAGCGTGTACGTTGGCGACAGCTCGAACGAACGCGAGACGTTCTGCACCTTGAAGGTATCGTTGGTCACCGTGTTGCGAACGCCGAGGTTCGCGAAGCGTGCCGTGAGCGAGAGCGCATCGGTGAGCGTGGCGAGAAGGTTCACCGATCCCGTAAGCTGCGTGGAGCTGGTTCCCTTCGTCTCGGTGAGATTGTTCGTACGGAAGCCGATGGTGCCGTTGAGAAGGAGCGCGCTCTCGAAGAGCGTGAGCGACGGCGCAGCGCGGAACTCCAGGCGATCGGACTGCATGAAGGGATAGCCGAGCGGAACATATCCCGCCCCGATGTACTTCCCTCCCACCTTCAATCCCCAGAAGCTTCCCTTCGCCACCACGTCCAGGCTGGCTGCGCCGTCCGTGCGCGTGGATGTGCGGGAGTCCAGCAGCGCCGTCGGTATCGGCGTATCGCCGTTGATGGCGGGGGCGGTGCGGTCGCGCGTGAAGGCGGAGGCCGCCGCCTCGCCGGTGATGTAGAGATCGTGTGCGATGCCGATGCGGAAGTCCGCGGAGGCGAGCAATCCCTCCTGCGGCGTCACGCCCGCCGGCGCGTGCATGATGGAGGTGCTGTCATCCACCACCCGCACACCGTTCAGATCGATGAACGACGTCTCCTCGTTGCCGAATCCCACCTTGATCATGTAGGCCCGCCGGGCATAGGCGCCGCGAATGCCGGCGGCGGAGTCCGGCTCGATCGCACGCTGCGACGTGCCGGCGGAGGCGGCGAAGCGGAACGTTCCGGGACGGAGGTCCACCCCCACGCCGAAGAGCTGCTCGTCGCCCCAGGAGAGTTCGGAGAACTGCGGCGTGTGCGTGCCCAGATAAAGCTGGGCCCAGGCGATCTTCGGCGAGAAGCTGAGCAGCCCGATTCCGTTTGCCGGATTCTGCAGGAACTGGGTAAGCGTGGGGTTGTTGGCGATCGGCGTCGTGACGTTGGTTTCACGCGACGTCAGCATGATCGAGAACGGCAGCGAAACCAGATCACCGATCGTGACCGTGGGATTCAGAAGCAGCCTGAAGAGTGATGGCGGGCGGCGCGGCCCCTCGCTTCCGGAGGGATCGGAACTGGAAGAATAGAGATCACCGCTCAACGTTGCCGATCCACTGAGCGAAACAGCGGGGCGTTCCTCCTGCGCGCTCGCACCTTCACGGAGGAGGAGCAGGAGAATCGGGAGTAGAAGCAGGAATGCGTGCCCGGCAATGCGGGCGCGTGAAGCGTTGGCTCTCGTGATCACCGTCATGGGCGTGGGACTGATGTGCATCTGACGGAGCACCGTTGATCGACCAAACCGCCGGCACCACGCGCATCCCGGAGCGGGAGCGCGATCGGCCATGGAGAGCAGTCGGGGCGATCAATGTGCCGCAGGCACGGACAGCGTACTGCTGCCGGTTGATCGAGAGTCTGGGAGGACTTGCATTTGCATGCGCGGGTGAACCGCTGAGATCGAAGGTACAATCATATCGTCGCACGATGCAAGCTCCATGTTCGGGTATCGGGTGAATTCACCGGGAATGGGGAGGGTCCAATGCGCCCGGGCCCGGTCCAGGCCCCCTGAGACCATCATGGCTCGGAAATGATCTATCGCAATACGATGGATTCGGCCCGCGCGCGACAGGCACCGCCTGTTTGCCGGTTCCATATCGGGCCTGGACGGGGGCCCGCTGGAGTTCTTCACCGCACGGTGACGGTGACGATCACCGCAACTGAAACGCCGGGCCGCGACCCCGAGCGATGCCGAAGTCGCGGCCCTCCTCCATCCTGCATTCAACGACCGGATCGAATGCCTCAGCGAACGACGAGCGGCATCGTGTAGACCTGCCCGTTGATCTGCAGAACAGCGTAGTACGAGCCGGCCGCCTGCGCGTGCGCGGCGATCACGACCTCGTGATCACCCGACGTGCGGGCGCCGGCGTCGAGCGACTGCACGTGATGTCCCGCAGCATCGTAGAGATCGAACGAAATCTCTCCCCCCCTCTCCAGCACATAGTGCAGTTCCGTTTCGCCGCTGGCGGGATTGGGGATCGCCAGTATCATCGACCGCGACGCCCCGGCGTTCGCGCCCACGTCGCTCAGCCCCTGGGCGCCACCTCGCGGCTGCGGCGCAGGCGCGCCATCGCACTGTGAGCACGCGCAACACCCAGGCTTTGCGATATGGTAACCGGTGAGAGTTATCCTGGCATCGAGCCCCGTTTCTATCGAAGCAACATCGTGTACGGTAAAGTTGAAGCAGTGACACCCCGAATCGAGCGTTACGAAGAAGCTCCGCGTTGTTGGATGACCTGCCGCGTAGTTGGGAGCCGACATGATGGTTGGTGGGCCGTCCAGATTGACATCGAATGCATCGTCGCCCATCGCGGAGATCGTGATGCCGATGGTGGTTCGCGCCGTGACGCAGAAGCACTTGCGGTAGACATAGTCCCCCCTGGTGCCGTTGGAGCTTCCGGCGGGATTGGGCCCGATCCAATGCGTTCCGGGAAGCGCGGGCCCCCAGTTCGGATGTTGATTGGTTACGACGCTTGCGCAACGCGGATAGACACCGGTTCCCGGAGGGCCGCTGATCAGCGACCACGTGCTGTCCGTGCCGATGACCAGGTTGTTGGTATCACATGGCGGCGGCGGAGGCGGAGGAGGCACGAAGTTGCAGCACGTGTACTTCAACAGCCCGGCTCCCTGAACGGTTCCCTGCAGATTGAACCCGGCGTGCTGCACGAACAGGTTGGCAACCGTCACCTCGATGCAGTGGAAGCCCGGAGTCACGGCCACGCTTGCCGTGATGATCGTCGGGGAACCGAAGCCAACCTGCGGCGTATTGCCGATGAAGACATTGTCCACGAACACCGTTGCGCTGTCGTCCGAAAGAATCGAGAGACTGAACGTCAGCGTCGTGGTGTCGCATACGCAGAAGCACTTCTCGTAGGTGACCGCCGTCAGGTTCGGATCGCCCGGCGACGGAACATGGCTGATCCACTGGGTGTTGGCCTGCGGCGCGGGCCATACAGGCGCCGGCGGGATGACGTTGGCGGGACGCGGAACAACGCCAACCGTGGGATCGTTCACCACGGTCCAGAAGCCGTCCATTCCACCGATGGGATAGACCGTGCTGGTAAGATGATCATAGCCGGTATTGAGCAGCAGCACATCGGTCTGGCAGCAGGTGTCCGTGCACAGATCGTGCGCCCCCTGCGCACGCGCCGTTGCGGCCGAAACCATACAGAGAACAACGAGCATGGCGGTGAGCGCCATCGAACGTCTCGGTGCGGCGCCCGTAGCAGGGACGACTCGCAGAGCATGTCGCATATGCGACCATGAACCGACTTTTCGTAATGACATGATGGCTCCTCCTTATGGAGTAAATAGAAGTGAACCGCGCGCCGACACATCCCATATCGGCGCGTCAATGCGACCATATCAACGAAGTCTCGACGGTGATGATCGATCAACGGGACACGCGGGGCCGATGCCGGAACCGGTCCGCAGGCCGCGCGAGGAAGAGAACTGCGTGGCATCAATCGGCATCGCTCCCGCATACATCGCTGCCAGGACATTTACGTCACGGTGCGCATATACCAAACGACAGCAATGGGATCACGCAGTGAGCCCGCATTCACGATCAGGGTGAATCGCAGCGAGGTGGAATCCAGAATCGATCAGGCAGTGGAGAGCGGAATTATCGCATCCTATCAATCTGGACATTTTGATCGTACAAACCGTGGCCGTGAAATCGAGTCAACAGCCGGCTCACGAAATGCAAGCCCGTTGGCGTCGGGTCTCGCGCGGGGATAGGATTGGGCCAATAGTACAGCGCGACTCGTGCTCTTCCAAACGAAATCGGTCGTCGGGGCCTCGAAGGTTGAGAACCGGCGGCATCAACAACACGGGCCCCCGTCCATTGCTGAACGAGGGCCCGCGCTTCATCATGCTATCGAAGGCTTCCGCCTACTTCTGTACCGTCAACTTCTGCGTCAGGATCGCTCCCGTCGACGCCTGCACACGTACCGTGTACACGCCCGACGCCAGATCCGAC
>DASZRW010000095.1:0-63482 GCA_035549015.1 Kapaibacterium sp. (SeqCode) | reverse complement strand
CGGAGAGGAAGTTCCGTCGAATCAAAGGGCACAAAGAAATGCCGAAGCTGATCGAAGCATTGTCGAGAATAATCACGGAATAACCCGATCTTTGTCAAGCATCGCCATGCAAACTTTCAACTGAGATCGGGACATGCCCCCCAACGTTCATCACCGGGCGTAACTGCAAAGGCGAGTATTACGAATTGGACATTTGCGGATACAACGAGTATCGGATCATTGTCCAGCACAATCCCCTCACCGGGATTCTCACTGAGATAGGCGTTTGTGATGGTTCGACGGGGTCGTGGTTCTGCGAAGTCGATTACAGCGATGAGTTCATGCCGACCGGTGTACACGGTCAAGGCTGCGACGGCGCATACTACGTTACCTCATTCAGCGGCTCCGGTGCCCAACTTCAATAACAGTACCATCACGATCAGCATAAGAGGAAAGCGATATGTTTAAAACAAGTGCAATACTCATTGCCGGTGCGTTGACGCTGCTTGCGGCGTCGACCTTGCGGGCGGAAAGCAAGGTCGAGTATCGATACGAATCCGGCCTATGCGACGACGGAAAGTCTCAGTGGTATTCGGTGGCCATGTACCAGGATGGCGATCTGGTTTGGATCGATGGGCAATATTGCAACGGGGTGCATTACCATCGCTGGAAGTGCGGGGATAACATCGTTGGAGATGATCCCACATCGGGTTTCATCCCGACGCACTCCGGCACCTGCGACGGGGGTGGGGAATGGCGCTCCGTCGTCACGTACGATAACCAGGGCACGCCGGTCTCGGCCGTATGGTTTGACTGTCAGGGGCAGGGCCACACGTCCACGTGCGGAACGGCGGGACAATAGTTCTCTCATCTTACAAGCGGCTCTAACGCAAACGGCCCGTCAGCAATCGTTGATGGGCCGTTCTGTATCTTCGGGCGCTCTGTTTACTTCTTCTTCCACCTCGCTTGCGCGGCCTTCCGTGCGGCCTCTGAGCGTTGTTCCGGTGTCATCGTCAGTCTTGCCTTGCCGCCCTTCAGGCCCGATGCGGCGGCAACAGCGTTCTTCGATGAGCTCGCCTTCCTGGGCGGCGTCAGCTTCTCGCCCGTCGCTTCCTCGACAACGCCTCGTGCGATCTGTGCGAAGTCACCACGGCGTTGCCGTGCTGGCTCTGGCGCTCTTGCTGGCTCTTCCGGTTCCGGTTGCTTCATGGCTTCAATCGGCCGATGTTCTCGGACTCATGCAAGAGAGGATGATTTCAAACTGACCCAGTACCCATGTCTCCGGCATCTTGCCTGCAGCCGAAGCAGGGGCTATCTTGGCCGGCGTCCCCCGCCAAGCATTCACACAGGATTGCCATGAGACATGTATTATTGCTCATCGGGATCATGGTGGTGACGCTTCCGGCATACATCCGGGCCCAGCCGGGAAGCACGGCGCATCCGCGCACAATGGTCGTTGCCTACAACGGATCTCCGGTCTACGATTCCGCGAGCTATCTCTCCACCATTCTTGGCGACCTCGCGCTCGGTGATACGATCCATGTGATCGGCACGTCCGGGAAGTTTCTTCGGATCACGTATCACGGGCGCCACGCCTACGTGCTGGCCGCGAATGTAAAGTCGGAGCGGCCGCAGGGGAGCAAACGGGCCGCCGGAAATCCCGGCTCGACGCTGCGCGACAGCACTGCCGTGCCTGCATCACGACGCACGGTTCCCTCCTCGGTGCCGGACACCTCCCTCGCTCCTGCCACCGCTTCCCATGCATCGGATTCGCCTGCCGTGCACCGGAGCGCGCCGCCGGCCGCCGGCGGAAGCGCAGGCACCGGCTCCATTGGAGCGGGCACCGACGCTGCAGGCCCGGCCCGCAGTACCGGGAATGGAGCCGATGCGGCCGCGGCGCAGACACGGTGCAGGGCCGTTACCAGATCGGGCAAACGATGCTCGCGCATGACGTCGGACCCATCCGGTTACTGCTGGCAGCACAGGAAGTGAACGTGGCCCACTCTCGAGGGGGCGTTGCGTGCCGACGCCGAAGCGGACGCTTCGGAGTTCCGGCTGTCTCACTCCGGACATTCACGGCGCTTACGCCGCGCCTTCAGGGCTCGTGGGCCGAGAGTTGCGCGACCGTGAGCAGGCAATGCCTCCTATGCAGGCCGGGCGGGGACTCCGTGGGTTCCTGCAGGCTTGATTGCGGCGGCATCAGTCTCTAACTTGGCCAACCCGCTCTCGGGTCCGCTTGCATCTTCCTCTTACAATTCGACTCGGTACGACGATGACCCACAAACTCCTGGCCGCCCTGTTCGCGTTGTTTCTTCCCGTTGTTGCGACGGCACAGACGGGCGGATCGGCGCCATCCCGGAAGCCGTCAACATCTTCCACCCCTGCATCGCATTCGATCGGCACACCTGCGTCGGGAACGTCCGGACATTCCGTGGGAACAGCTGCATCCGGTGCGAGGAATACCACTCCCCCTGCCAGGCCGGTGACGAGTGGGGCAACCACGGTACATGCGATCGGCATGAAGGATCCCCGGCACGGGGGGCCGCATGCAGGGGCCGGCAAACCTCACGGCCGGAGGAGGCATGGTGGAAAGCCACGGCCTGCGACATCGCATTTCATCGGCACGGCAGCCGGCACCCCGGGGCACAGACCGGCGGCTCATGTCCACACTGCGGACGGAGCACACCGGCGGCACGTGGTGCACAGAGATGCCGGCGCGAACATCGGAACGGCCGCCGCGCGGGGCACGGCCCCGAGGGGGAATGTCGGCAATGCCCTTCCGGCTCCGAAGTCCATCGGAACTGCCGGAAGAATGAAGCCGAAGCCGGCGGGTCCGGCCCCGAAGAAGAACGTCGGCAAGGCACTCCCGGCTCCGAAGTCCATTGGGAATGCCGGGACATCCGGAAGCGCGAAGCCGTCAACGCCGGCGGGTCCGGCCCCGAAGAAGAACGTCGGCAAGGCACTGCCGGCTCCGAAATCCATCGGGACCGGCGGAGGCGGGGCGCAGTCGGTGCCCTCGGCCGGCTCGGCACCGAAGGCGCCGTTGAGGAAGGCCTCGCCGATCGGGAATGCGGTTGGAACGGGATCGCACGCGCAGCACGCGATCGGCAGCGCCGTGCCCGCAGCGAATCGGAAGGCGGTGCAGTGCAAGGGGATCATGCAGGATGGCACGCGCTGCACGCGCATGACCGCCGATGCTTCGGGATACTGTCCGTCGCACAGGAAATGAGCGGACCGAATCTCTCCTGCGTATCGGCGGCGTGCCGGCGGCATTGCCTGCTTCGACAACTGCCGGTGCAATGTGCCCACCCGCTGCTCACCCTGCTCGCTCTGCTCACAGCCGGCTGGCTGTTTCCCCTGCAGGCTCTCCATGCGGCAACGTTCGCCGATGCCGATTCCCTGACGCAGCAGCCTCCGGGGCCGCCGGCGATCGGTGATACGATCTGGACCGACGTGAAGGAGTCCGCCGAGGATGCGGTGCTCCTGTTCTCACGTCCGGCCCGGTTCGACCGTACGGACTGGCTGCTTGCCGGAGGATCGGTTGCGGCTACGGGACTGGGGATGACGGCGGATGGCTGGATGCGCGATCGCTTCCGCGGATTTCACAGCACGGCGATGGACCGCGCAACCGATGCCGGCAACTACTACGGCACACCGCTGCCGGCCGCGATCGTTGCCGGCGGGCTGTACCTGACCGGCCTCGTGTTCGACAACTCCGGAGTGCGCCGTGCCGGACGCCATGTGGTGCAGTCAGCCCTGTATGCCGGCATCATCACCGTGACACTGAAAACCATCCTCGGACGCCACCGTCCGATGTTGAACCAGGGACCGTTCGTCTACAGCGGTCCAACCGTCAACGACGATTTCAATTCCCTTCCGTCCGGCCACACCACGCTCGCGTTCGCGCTCTCCTCCGCGCTGGCCGCCGATATCGATAATGCCTGGGCATCGGTCGGGCTGTACGGCGTTGCGACGCTGACTGCGGCAAGCCGCATCTATGCCGACCGCCACTGGTTCAGCGATACGATTCTGGGTGCGGTGATTGGAACCGCCTGCGGATACGGCGTTGTGCATCTGCACGATCCGGAATCGAAACGAACCGGGCTTCTGCTCTATCCAACGATCAACGGCATCGGCGCCACCTATCGCTTTTGAACGCCGGGCTTTTGAACGCCGGAAGGTGCGGGCTGTTGCGCCCAACTAGCGCTTCCGGCAACGGGATATCGCGGTACGAGATGTCCGTCACGAGGCGAGGATGCGGCGCAGGTAGTTGAGCTGGCCGAGGTGATAGGCGAGGTGGAAATGAAGCTGCAGGAGAAAGCCTCCAACGGTATCCATCCCCTCGATGCCGAGCGGCGGTACAGGTATCGGGAACGGAGCGTCCAGCGCGCGATTGCCGAACCCGTTGAACGCCGCAGCAACGGCCTGGCGTGCGCGCTCCAGTTCTGCAAGCAGTTCGTTCTTGGTTCGTCCATAGTATTCAAACTCCTGCTCGCGATTGCGAACGTAGGTGCTGCCGCCGATGCCGTGGCCGATGAAGTGCTGCAGGTTCCCTGCGAGATGCTGTGCAAGCACGCCGGCGGTATTGGTGACGCCGTGCGGTGCCGTCCAGAGAAGCACCTCCGGCATGGACTCGATCTCGTTGATCGCCGCACGAATGTCTCGTTCGAAGAGCGACTGGAGAAGCTGGATCGTCGTATCGGGATTCATCCGCTGGTTCGTTTGTTGAAATCATGGTTGCCGCGTTGCGGAGCAGCGGCCGCAATATAGAATGCGCATCCTCCCACGGGATGGCGCCGAAATGAAGATGATGGTAACACGGTTTGTATGACAAGCTCGACATTCCATATCGAGAGGATGGACTGTGCCACGGAGGAGCGCATGATACGCGCAGTTCTGGAAGGGATGGAGGGGGTGGACGGTCTGGAGTTCAATCTCATTGCCCGCACGCTTACCGTGCAGCATGCATCCGGGATGGTTCCGAACGTCGTGGGCGCCATCGGACGCCTGGGGATGGAGGCGGTGGAGCAGCGGCCGCGTTCGCCGGAGGATGTGGTAATCCCGCTGGCGCAGCCCTCCTTCTGGCGCTCCCGGGCTGCCGTACTTACATCCGTTGCGCTTCTGGCGGCACTGGCTGCGGAGATACTCTCCTGGACGCCGCTTGGTGAAGGATGGACAGGCGTTCGGCTGCTGGCTGTGGTTGCCATTGTTGCGGGGGGCTATCAGAGTGCGGCAAAGGCATGGCAGTCCGTTCGCACGCTCTCGCTCAACATTCACTTCCTGATGGTGCTCGCGGTTCTCGGTGCCGTTGCGCTGGGGCAATGGACGGAGGCCGGGATGGTGATCGCATTGTTTGCGGTTGCCGAACTGGTGGAGTGGCAAAGCCTCAACCGTGCGCGCCGTGCCCTGCGCTCGTTGATGGAGGTGGCGCCCGGCATCGCAACGGTGCTGCGCGGCGGCCGTCCCGTTGTTGTGAACGTGGAGACCATTCGGTGCGGCGAACTGGTCCGGATCAAGCCCGGTGAACGGCTTCCGGTGGATGGAATCGTGCGCAGCGGCACGTCCGAAGTGAACCAGGCTGCGATCACCGGCGAATCGATGCCGTCGGCAAAGGGGCCGGGGGATGAAGTGTTCGCCGGAAGCATCAACGGCTCCGGCACGTTGGACTTCGAGGTTACGCATACGGCCGCGGACTCCACGATCAATCGGATTGCCGAACTGATGGAACGGGCCACGGTGAATCGCGGCCGCACGGAGCGTTTCGTTGATCGCTTCGCACGCTACTACACGCCCGCCGTGTTCGTGATGGCATTGCTGGTTGCGCTGCTCCCTCCGCTCTTCTTCGGCGGAGGCTGGGAGGCCTGGGCCTATCGCGGTCTGGTGCTGCTGGTGATCGGCTGCCCGTGTGCGCTCGTGATCTCCACGCCGGTGACCGTGGTGAGTGGACTCGCCAACGCAGCGCGCCGAGGCATTCTGGTGAAGGGGGGCGAGTTCCTGGAGCGTGGCCATGCGCTTCGTGCGATCGCCTTCGACAAGACCGGTACGCTTACGGAGGCGCGTCCCAGGGTTACCGATCTCCATGTGTTCGACGGTCTGGAGGAGGGTGCGCTGCTTCATCTGGCGGCGGCGGTGGAGGCGCGGTCGGAGCATCCGATTGCCGGCGCCATCGTTGCCGAGCATGAGCGCCGGCATGCGGACGAGGGAGAGATCCTCGTGGAATCCTTCGAAGCCCTGGTGGGGCGCGGCGCTCGCGGGGATGTGAACGGGCAGCCGATCTACGTCGGCAATCATCGGCTTGCCCACGATCTCGGCGTCTGCTCCGATCGTGTTGAACAACATCTCTTCTCGCTCGAGCGGGATGGAAAGACAACCGTGGTGGTGATGAACGAGCGGACGGTTCTCGGCGTGATCGGCGTTGCCGATACCATTCGTGCATCGAGCGCGGCGGCGGTTGCGCAGTTGCGGGAGCTTGGCGTGCACACCGCCATCCTTACCGGCGACAACCATGTCACGGCCAGGACCATCGCGCGCGAGCTCGCCATCGAGGATATCTATGCGGATCTGCTTCCGCAGGGAAAGATCGAAGCGCTCGCGGAACTCGAGGCGCGGCATGGTGCCCCGGTTGGAATGGTGGGGGAGGGGGTGAACGATGTGCCTGCACTTGCTCACGCATCGGTGGGATTCGTGATGGGCGCCGCCGGAGTGGATGTTGCGCTGGAGACGGCCGACGTTGCGTTGATGGATGACGATCTGCGGAAGATTCCGGAGTTCATTCGCCTCTCTCATCACACGCTCAGGGTATTGAAGCAGAACATCGCGATTGCGCTGGCATTGAAGCTGATCTTCTTCGTGCTCGCGGTGGCCGGAGTGGCAACGCTCTGGATGGCGGTCTTCGCGGACATGGGGGCATCGTTGATCGTGGTGGCGAACGGATTGCGGCTGCTTCGCGGAGGAATCCCTCAGCCGCGGACCATTTCGCCGGGAGGCCCGGCGTAGAGGCTGCGAACGCGGCTGGAGCGGGAGAAGAGTGGAACGGCAAGATCCGCGAGAACGCAGAGCATATCCTCGAACCCCTCGAGATCGTGCATCAGGTGAATCCGTTCGCGGCCCGACCCCCTCAGCATCAATCCATGCCACGCCCTCCGGTCCTGCTCCGTAGTTCGGGAGGAGAGGAGGCTCGGCGTGGACCACGTTTCGTGAGCGCTCAGGCCGGGCCATCCGATCGTGATGCTTCGATTGTCCGGCATGATGCCGCTGATCCCTTCGTTGGAAACGAAGATCATGGTGGGTGTTTCGTGCTGGCGGCGATGCATCATGTACGTGCGCCAGCACCAGAGTATGCCGCTCATGAGAATGATTGCGATGCCGGTAAGCATCACCTGAAGGACGCCCCCCAGAAGTCCCGCCCCGGAAACAATGCCACCGGCCAGAAGAAAGCCGAACGCATCGAGCATGATGCCATGTCTGATGGCGGCAAAGCGATGCCTGAGGATGGGGCCGTGCATCAGCAGCAGCGTGCCGTGCGCCAGTCGTGCGGAATATGGTTCGAACGGTTCCACCATTTCCCACTACAACACACGAACCGGGGCATAGTTTCTATTCCAACGGAGATGGTGAAATGTCGAGGAGCGATGCACGGACGGCTCAGCCGCCGATCTGAATCATGACGCGGTTCAACTGGCCGAGCATTTCCTCCGCCTCCGGATGTTCCTTCGGCTTGGCGCCAACGGCATCCAGGAACACCTGCGCCAGCGCCTCGTCGCCGGCTCCGGAGCGAAGCGGAGCGCGGAGGTCGAACTCCAGCGGCGAATGGAGGCAGGGCATCACCTTCCCTTCGGCGGTGAGGCGCAGGCGGGAGCAGCTGCTGCAGAACGGCTGCGACATCGAGGCGATTACACCCACGGTGCCGGCATGCCGAACTCCGGTGGACCGATTCACCACTGCGAAATCACGGCTGATCGGTGAGGGGTCGTCCGGCAGGCGGGTGAGTTCGAAATCGCGTTCGATCACCTCCAGGATGTCGTTCATCGGCATGCACTGCGCATCGTTCCAGCCATTGCCGGCGAAGGGCATGAACTCGATGAAGCGAACCGCCACCGGACGCGATGCGGTGTACTGTACGAAGTCGCACAGCTCATCATCGTTGATTCCGCGAATCACCACCGCGTTCAGCTTGATGTTGCGATAGCCGGCCTCCAGCGCCGCCTCGATGCCCTCCAGCACGTCGGAGAGCGCATCGCGGTGCGTGAGTTCGATGAAGCGATCGCGGTGGAACGTATCGAGCGAGATGTTGAGGCTGTCCACGGACTGCCGGATCGTGGGAAGCTTCCGCTTCAGCAGAACCGCGTTCGTGGTGAGGCCGATCGTGCGGAGACCCGGGATCGAGCGCAGGCCGGCGAGCAGCCGCTCGATATCCATGCGGACCAGCGGCTCGCCTCCGGTGATCCGCACCTTCTCGATACCCATGCCGGCGGCCACGCGTGCAACGCGAAGGATCTCCTCATAGCTCAGGATCTCTTCGCGGCGCTTCCAGGCCATATCCTCCTGCGGCATGCAGTACGTGCACCGGAGATTGCACCGGTCGGTAACCGAAATGCGGAGATAGGTATGGCGCCTGCCATATCGATCGATCAACTCGGACATCGAAAACAAGATAGGAAATCCAGCGCACGAAGTTCGCAACCAACCTTTACCGGACGCTCTCCGGCGAAGCGCCCGCTAAGTGTTCACGCGGCCCAGCAGTGTCCGCATCTCCGGTGCGATTGCCCGGGAGATGATGCCGTTTTCCGGTTCATCCTTTTCCGAAATCACGAAGGCAAGGAAACGATCGGTCTCGAACGCCGTGACGTCGAACTCGCGGATGTCCCGGAGGCGCATATGCACCGAGGGAATGGAGTCCACGGAGACGGCCGGGCCGGAACCGAGGGTCTCCCCCTGCTTCCTCGTGACGACCACCGATATCACGCTCTTCCCTTTGCGGAGGATCAGATGCACGAACGGCCTCCCCTCTGCCTCGCAACGATGGGCGTTGACTATCTCGAACGCGCCGGCGTGCGACCGAACGAGTTGTACGAGGCCGAAGTAATCGGAGCCCACTGCCGCTTCCATCTCCCCGAGTGTCATCCGGTGTTCGCTCTGCTTGTGAAGGATGGCGCACTGCACGTGATCGCTCAGGCCCAGACGCAGAACGTCGGAGACCGGAGTTGCGGGGATGTTCCGCCTCTCCGGCTGCGGGTTGTACGTGACGATGCGATCCGGACGCTCACCGTTCAGGTAGCGAATCGTGCCCCACGCCGCAATGGCAATCAGAAGGATGGCCGCCGCAGCGTAGCCGAAACGGAAGCGCGGTTCGAGCGTGAAGATCGAAGCACCGCCTCGTCTGCTGCGGAGCGATTCGCGGATCCTTCCCTCCAATTCGAACGGAGGTGCCTCGGCGTTCACCGCGTGCTTCACGCCTGCGGTAAGGCGCCGCCGCTCGTCGAGAATCCGTCCGCAGTCGGGGCACTCCGCTGCATGCTCCTCGATCGCATGCGCCATATCGCCCGGCAGCTCGCGGCTCAGATAGCGATCGATCAGTTCCTGTGTGGTTGTGCAGCCACGCGGGCGATCATGCTCCGTTGGTATCATCGCCCTCCCTCCTTCATATTCCTGATCCCGTATCCTCGCGCTATGTCGGCAAGCTCTATGCGCAGCAGCTTCCGTCCGCGGCTGATGCGCGACATCACCGTGCCGATCGGGATGCCGAGGATTTCCGCGATCTCCTTGTAGGCGAACTCCTGTACGTCTGCCAGAAGGATCACCTCGCGATAGTCCGCCGGGATCTTGTCCAGTGCCATCAATACCTCTTCGTCGCGAATCTGCTCCGGTACCGGAGGCTCGTAGGCGGCCACCTCGCGCAGGAACTCCTCCGCATCCTTCACCAGCTTCGAGTTGTAGCGGGCCCGGTGATAGTGGTGCAGCTTGTTGAAGAGGATCTTGAACAGCCATGCGCGGCAGTTCGTCCCGAGCTGAAAACGGTCGAACGACTTCCATGCCTGCAGATAGACATCCTGCACGAGATCCTGCGCAGAGGATCTGTCGCCCGTGATACGCGATGCCGTGCGGAAGATATCGTTCAGATATGGAAGCGCTTCGGTCTCGAAGTCCTCGACGCTTATCGAATGGCTTGCCACTGCGTGAATGCTCCCGGAGAACGTGCCGCCGGCGGCACGGTTGCGGATGTTCGGAACGGAATGTACGCTCAACTACCTTCAGACAATTCCTGCTGTCCGGCGAATTATTCCCGGCCGTGCCCGCTGCGGGATCCACGCCGATGCAGCTTCCCCGGCCCCGCGTATATTCGCAGCGCCGAACGTTCCGCGTTACGGCGACTGAACCGCAGAGTTATCAGAGCGACGGTGCAACATGATCCGAAAGCCATACACACAGGGCCGCATCTTCGCAGGGCGTTTGCCGGGCGGTGTGGACCTCGTAGCCGCGATTACGCACATTGCCAACGAGGAGGGGATCAAGCTTGCCTCCGTGAGCGTGCACGGCATCCTCAACCGCGTGGCGCTGACGCAGTTCGATGCGGAGAATCCGATGGCCGCACCGGTTCAGCACGACGAGCCGATGGAGATCGCCTCGCTGAGCGGCACCATCTCGCAGTTCAAGGGACGTTCCATGGCCCGGCTGAACGGCGTGTTCGTGCCGAAGGGCGGAACGCCTGTTGGAGGGAGCGTGGCGCTTGGAACGATGGTCCATGCATGTGAAGTGGTGATCAGCGAGCTGGAAGGCGCAACGCTCTCGCGCGACTTCGACATGGAGACCGGGCTGCCGCTCTGGAAGGAATCGTCTCTTCTGGTTGAACGCCCCAACGGCTCCGCATGATGCACGTGCCGATCGCGTGGCGCTGCCTGCCATATCAACAACTCTGCAGTGTACTCTCTCTCCTGACAATACATCCGTCAACAACACTACTGGAAAACGCATGAAGAACATTCTGACCAATGGCATTGCCGTGATGCTGAGCGCGCTCGTTGCGTTCGGTTGCGGTGGCGGGGCCAAGAAGAAGGAGTCCGCGGAGGCGGACGGATCGGGGAAGCAGGTCGTTACCGAAAAGGGTTCCGACACGATGGTGCTGCTTGCGCAGGCCTGGGCGGAGGCATTCGGCAGCAAGCATGCGGATATTCAGGTTCAGGTAACCGGCGGCGGCAGCGGCACCGGCATCGCCGCGTTGA
This sequence comes from Kapaibacterium sp. (SeqCode), assembly GCA_035549015.1. Lineage (GTDB taxonomy): Bacteria > Bacteroidota > Ignavibacteria > OLB7 > OLB7 > JAFDZV01. The sequence continues at coordinate 52,284 of DASZRW010000095.1, read as the reverse complement.
TCGGCGGCACCACGGATATCGCGAACGCCTCGCGTCCGATGAGCCCGGAGGAGCGCGCGCAGATCAAGCAGAAGTTCGGTTCGGACGTTCTGGAGATCCCCGTAGCCAAGGACGGTATCGGTATCTATGTCAACCCCGATAATCCCGTTCAGTCGCTTACCACGGAGCAGTTGCGCGGCATCTATTCCGGCACGATCACGGACTGGAAGGACGTTGGCGGCAAGCCGGGTGCGATTATCCTGTACGGACGCGAGAACAGCTCCGGGACGTATGTCTTCTTCAAGGAACATGTTCTCAACAAGGGGGACTTTGCGAAGAACACGCAGGCGCTGCCCGGAACGGCCGCCATCGTGAACTCGGTGAGCAAGGACAAGGCCGGCATCGGCTACGGCGGCGAAGCCTATGCAAAGGGAGTGAAGGTGCTCGGCATTGCCGGGGCCGACGGCAAGGCGGTGACGCTCAGCGAGGAGACGGTTCGTTCCGGCGCGTATCCGCTCTCCCGCAGCCTCTTCTTCTATCTTCGCCAGGCGCCTTCCGGCGGCGTGAAGACCTATCTGGACTGGGTGTTGAGCCCGGAGGGGCAGGCCGTGGTGAAGAAGGCGGGCTATTATCCGATTGCAGCCGGGGCGTAGCAGGCCCCTCCCGGCGGAAGCCGAAGCATGGGCGCGGGGCGAGGGGGAACTCTTCGCCCCGTGCGCGTACGGTGGGCCGGTCCGGCCGGCGCGCATGCAGCCACCGCCGGGTGAGGTGCGCAGGCCGCATTGAATCCGATGTGATGACGTGCCGGTAGTGTATGTTGCATGCCGGTACACAACGCACCGCACGCCGTATGCGTGCGCATCAAGCTGGCAGGGGAATGATCGATACGGACCAGGCTGGGACGAACAGGCTTCGTGCCGTCGCTGTTCTGCGCGGCGGGGTGTATGCAACCATCACCGCGATACTGGCTATCGTCGTAATCCGTGCAGTAGCTGTTCTGTTCTTCAAGGCGCCGGAGGATCGGGAGATCCTGGGCCTTGCACAGGCGGCGATTGCCATCGTGATTGGTGCCGTCGCGGCCACCGGCACCTACCTTCTTCTCAACCTCGCCACCAGACATGCGCGCGTCGTCTACAGCGTCCTCGGCATCGTGTTCCTTCTTCTCTCACTCCTGTGGCCCATCGGCGGGCACCTGAAGCCGATGCCCAACGGCCGCCTGATCGGAACCGGCGTGATGATCGTCCTGATAGGTTTTCATATCGTGGCCGGCACCATCCTGATCGTGCTGCTTCCCCGTTTCGCCGCAGCCGATCCCTCCGGGGGGAGGTGATCGCCCGTTTCGATTCGCACTGCGCTGCATGCGCATCGTTGGCTGTGCGTACGCTGCCGATGGAATGCGCGCCGCCGGTCCGCGCGTGCTGCCGCGCTTGTTCGTCTACACGGCTGCGCCCCCTCCCATGCCGTGGTTGTTGCTGTGATTCTTGACAGGATTGGCGCCATGCGAATACTCATCGTTGAAGACGATCCGAACATTGCCGGCGAGATCAGCCGTGCGCTGGTTGAAGGTCATTATCTGGTGGACATCGCACAGGACGGCGAGGAAGGTGAGGATCTTGCGCTGAGCAACGATTACGATCTGATCCTTCTGGACATCATGCTTCCCAAGCGTGACGGCCGCGCAGTGTGCAAGGCCATCCGCGATGAAGGTATCGCCACTCCCATCCTCATGATGACCGCGATGGGGCAGGATGAGGATGTGATTCATGGCCTGGACGTTGGCGCCGATGACTACCTGGTGAAGCCGTTCCGCATGGGAGTGCTGCTGGCCAGGGTGCGTTCGCTCACGCGACGGCGCTCGGAGCACAGGACCACACAGCTCACGGCCGCGGATCTGATGCTGGACACCGTGAAGCGAACGGTGTCCCGCAGCGGTGTGATGATCGATCTGACGGCGAAGGAGTTTGCGCTGCTGGAGTACTTCCTGATGAACAAGGGGCGCGTGCTGACGCGTGAGATGATTTCCGAACATGTCTGGGACATGAACTTCGATCCGCGCTCGAACGTGGTGGACTCGCTCGTGCGTTTCCTCCGGCAGCGCATCGACAAGGACTTCTCGCCCGTGCTGATTCACACGGTGCGGGGAGTGGGGTATCGCCTAACGGACGAGGAATAGACCGGCATGTTCACAATCACAACGCGGCTCACTCTCGGCAACCTGATCAGCTTCGGTCTGGTGATGAGCATCATTGCCGCGCTGACCTATCTGATCTTCGCCGCGAACGAACGTGCAACGCTGGATCAGGGGCTGCGCGACTATGCCGGGCTGCTGATCGACGAGGTGGACACGCGCACCGCCAATGTCTCCGATCTCTTCGACAAGCTGGAGGAGGTAACCGGGCAGGCGAATCTTCGCTTCCGTTCGATGCGGTTCGTGCTGCTGACCAACGACAGCCTCATCTTCGAGGGCGATTCGCAGATGGAGCCGTTGGCGGACACATTGGAATCGGTGTTGAAGACGGGCGACCCCTCGCGGTTCCATACCCTGGACCTGGGGAGCGCCGAGTACCGTGTATACTCGCAGGAGGTATGGTGGCACGGCAACAAGGAGGAACTGCAGCTTGTCGTGATCGGGTCCATGGCCCGCCTGCAGGAGGCGTTGGCGAACTTCAGGCGATTCCTGATGATCATCGTGCCATCGGCGGTGCTGCTGGCCAGTATCGGCGGCTGGCTTACCGCGCGGCGCGCTCTGCGGCCGGTATCGGTGTTGCGGGAAACCGCTGCGGCGATCACCACCAGCAATCTGCATGAACGGGTGCCGATCGGGACCTCGAACGACGAACTCTCCGATCTTGCCACGACGTTCAACGAGATGATCGCCCGGATCGAGGAGACGTTCAACGCGCAGCGCCGGTTTGTGGCCGATGCCTCGCACGATCTTCGCACGCCGTTGATGGTGATTCAGACAAAGCTGGACCGGCTGCTCCGTCTGTCCGACCTCACCGAGCCGGTGCGCGACGACCTTCGGCATTGCCAGAGCGAGGTGGAACACCTTGCGCGGATTGCGAGCGATCTCCTGGTACTGGCACGTGCCGAATCGCATCAGCTGCAGCTTGCGCACGATCGCAATCGTCTGGACGAGCTGTTGATGGAATGTGTGGAGAAGATGAGCAGCATCGCACACGATCGGCAGATCGGCCTGCGTCTGGACATCGACGATCCCGTTCTGGTGGTGTGCGATCGGCCGATGCTTCAGCGCGTGCTGATGAACATTCTCGATAATGCCATTGCCTACTCGCCGGACAACGGAACGATCGCGGTGCATCTTGCCGAGCAGGAGGGCGTTGCGCGGTTGACGGTGACGGACGACGGCCCGGGAATTCCTGCGGAGGATCTCCCCCACATCTTCGACCGCTTCTACCGGAGCGACCGGACGCGGACAACCCGCGGATCGGGTCTCGGGCTGGCGATCGCCAAGACCATCATCGAAGCCCACGGCGGCACCGTTGCCATAACATCCGAGCTCGGCAGCGGAACATCGGTTATCGTAACGCTCCCTCTTGCCTGAGTTGCAGGCTCCGACTGCGATACGTCCGCCAGAACATTTCAGAACGTGATGTTCCATCATCATTCCATCATTTTCCAGCGGTAAGTTCGCAGCCGTCAAGTAATGACAAGCGGGCAACCGTTTTGAGTCCCAACAATCCCAAACCTGGAGAACTTCCATGTCGATCAAGAATCTCACCGTCGTGGCTCTTGCTGCACTCCTCACCTTCGGCGCCACGAGCGCATTCGCACAGGGCGGCAAGCCCGCCAAGCCGGCTGCAGCTGCTGATGGCGGCGCGAAGATGAAGCACGGCAAGGGCCATCATCATCATCATGGCCACAAGGGGAAGGGCAAGAAGGCCGACGCCGGCAAGTAATTGACCCTTGATTGTCTGAGATCCGCCCTGTTTTTTCAGGGCGGTGATCAACAGCCATGAAGCACTGAAAAACGTGCCTCCGCGTTAGTGGAGTGGGGCCGACGCGCGAGGTAGGCGGTAAGGATGGGTACGACTGTCATTTGTCTCGCAAGAGGCATGATATCGTGCCCTTCTTCCGTTTAGGTCTCGAATACGGATGCGTCCGGTCCCGTGATGGTATCGCAGTACGATAGAAGAAAGCCCCGCTTCGACCTGGTCGGAGCGGGGCTTCGCATCTGGCTGGCGGCAGAGGGGGAGCAATCGATGGTACGGCATGACGCCCGGCCCGCCCGCGCCGGCCACCGGCTCCTGGCTGCGGATTCCGTCCGCCTAGCGACGATCGCGGAGCTCCATGCGGATGCGAACGCTATCCTCCTGGAACACCGCGGGCGCACCGTGTCTCGCTGTGCCCGCCGCTGCAGGCCCTGCCCGATCCGGCTCCGAGGGATGGTTGGCGGCAATGCGGGAGTGCTTCCAATGCGGGTGCCTTCCGCCGGGCGCCTCCATACTGCCGGTCCGTTGGCGCCGAGCACCGTCGTGCGCCATACTTCCTGCACCAGGGTGGCCTGCAGCCTGAACCATGCCCAGGCCGAGAGCGCTTCCCTGCTTCAAGAGGAGGAGCGCTGTTGCGGGGTCCGGCTGGTGCTGCGCCTCCGGCAGGAGAGTGATGGAGGTAATCGTCACCGCAACGGCGAGGATGACCGCGGCCAGGCCGGCGAGAAGGACCTTCATGGTATGAAGTCCGGCACGCGAGGCGGCAGCGTGCGGAGCCGTTTCGCCAAGCCGGGCAAGCAGGGAAGGGGCCGGCTGGGTGGAGAGCACCGGAATGGATGCGCGGTCAGACTGCACCGCACTGTTGATTATCCGTTCGGCCGCCAGCAACCGTGCCGCAGCAGGATCGCTTGCGGCCTGCTCCAGGAAGCGGGCCTCTTCGGCCGGACTCATGCGTCCGTCCACGAGGCGTTCTATCGGTCTGTCGTATTGGCTTCGCATGGATCTCACCAGTTCCCGTGGAACTCTCGAACAGGTTGTTGAAGGGGCTGCGGCGCAACGGCTTCCGGCGGAAGGGGAACCCGGTGCCGCGGAGCCATTCGCTACGGATCCTCCGTTCGCGACCGGCTTGGCCGCTTCCCGGCCAGAGGCTGGCTGGGGGGTGGAGCATCGATTGCGGCAGCCACCAGCTTTCGGAGATGCGCTCGTGCGCGTGAGGCCCGCGCCCAGATCGCATCCGGTGTCTTGCCGGTCATCGCGGCGATCTCGTCGAAGCGATAGCCGCAATAGAGATTGAGAATCAGCACCTCGCGATACTCGAACTGCAATCGGTCCAGCATGGCCAGCGCAAGCTCCTCGAGCTCGGAGGGGGCGGACCGTGCGTCCATTACCATCTCGATGTTTCCCACATCCTCCAGCGGCACCATCGGGCGCTGTTTCCGGATATGGTCGATGCAGAGATTCCGCGCGATCCGAAGGAACAGGCCGCCGGGGTTGCGCACCTGCTGCGGCGACTCGCGCATCCCGATCACACGTTCCCACATCTCCTGGGTCATGTCCTGAGCCAACTGGGCATCGCCGACGATTTTCACGCAATACACGAACAGCCGCTGATTGTACTTGCGGAAGAGCGATACGAACGCCTCGTTCTCTCCGTCGAGGAACCGACCGAAGAGAGCTGCGTCGTCAGAGGTGATTCCGTCCGCTTCTGATGCCACGGATGCCGCTACTACAATGTGCCGAAGATGCCGTCCGCATCACAACCGTTATGCTGACTCTATCAGGTGTCGTTACTCGGAAAGACGGAAACGAAACGTCTCACCTGACGCCCTCGGTTGCCGTGAACTATTGTATTCGGTGTGTCAGGAGAGAAAACCAGAGTACGTCTTTCAGGAAACTTCGGCAAGTGCGCGCGCCTGCACACGGATCAGAACTTGCGAACGAACCTCTGACAGGAGCATATACAATGAAGACGGCTCTTCACGTACTGGCCATGGTGGCGGTGCTTGCGGTTGTGGGATGCCACGACTCGTTTCCGCCAACGGATCCCAAGCACACCAACGACACGGCAACCCCGGCGCTCATTGCGACGCGCTGGTGCCTGGAATCGATCTCGAGCCCCGACAGCAATTCCATCCCCTCCGTCGATCCCGCGCTCGGCATCTACGTGGAGTTCGCTGCAACTGGGGAGTTGACGGCATTCGGCGGCTGCAACATGTTCAACGGTAGATACCAGACAGCCACCGGCGGCGTTATCCATATCTCCGATCTGGTCGGGACGAAGATTCATTGCCAGGAATCGGCTTCGATCGAGGCGCTCTACGCAACGTCGTTGCTGGGTGCGCTTACATTCAGGATCGACGGTGCGCATCTCAGTATGATCTGCAGCGGCGGCCGGGACAACGCTCCGCAGCGGGTGCTCCGTTTCGTTGCATGCAGGCCGGACAACCCTCCGCCTCCACCGCCGGACGGAACCAAGCTTGCGGGAAGACGCTGGTGTCTGCAGCAGATCCAGAACATGAGCCTCGGTCCTACGTCGGTGAATCAATGGGTTGGCATGTATGTCGAGTTCGATGCTCTCGGCAAGGTGAGAGGCTATACGGACAGTTGCAGATTCTCGGGGGGGTACAGTTTGAATGGTGCCGGCCTTACAACGTACAGTGTCACCGGAGAGCCGATCACACCAAACGCCGCTGCGGTCAACGACTGGCAGAGTCTCTCGGAATGGCGCATCGGAGCGCGGTTCCTTGCAGGATTGCGCGGAGCAGTCAAGTATCAGATTGATGAACCTACCCAGATGCTGCGCATATTCGCCATCATTGATTCGAACGCGGCTTCCAGTATTCCGGACACGCTGATCTTCACGGATTGCACTCCTGCCACCGTGGACACGGTGTATCTGGAAAGGCCTTTCCAGGCGAAGGCGGGCCGTCTGCAGGAAGTAGCCGGCGAGCCGTTCTCCTTCAGGATTGCCGGTGGACCCATCGAGGATAGCCGCTGCCCATCCGGCACCCAATGCGTTCAGGCAGGCCAGGCAACCGTGCCGCTCCTTCTCATGATGGGTGTGATACCAAATCAACTGCGACTGTATACGACTGGTGAAGCGCAGACACGTGACGCGCTGCTATATCCCAATATGAACGGCACTCCGAACTATCTGGTCCAGCTTCTTTCGGTGTATCCCTATCCGCAACAGGGCGTCACCGTTCAACAGTCGGACTACGTGGTGAACATGAACGTGCAGAGGAAACCCTGATCCCGAGGATGTGAGGGATGCCATGATAGGCCGGTATTCGCATGGCTCGCAGGGTCTGTACACGGGGCGGTCCCGCGAGTTGCGCGGTGCGGCACATGGGTGAACCAATCGGCAGGCTGGTGTTTCGGCGCCGGCCTGCCGATAATGTATTTCGAAGCGGGAGAATCGTTATTCGCGGGGAACTGCTCCACACACTGCCTGCAATGTGCCTGCGCCGTCCTGTGAGGCCGGCCGGCGTCGCGGCTGTGCTGTTCTGCATCATATCGTGGTGCGATATGCAGGCGCAACCCCGCATGGAGCCGGCAGTCGGTGGCGGTTACGAGTTCGGTGTGCCGCTTGCCGCGTCGCGCATCCCGGGACAGGTCAACCGCGTCGGTGCACCAGGTACGGGCTCCTCCTTCAACAACACGTGGTATGCATCGGGCGCGCTGCTGTTTCACGATCTGCTTGCCCGTGGTGTCTCGCCGTTTGCACGCCTCTCGCTCGCTCTCTCCATCGGCCGCTTCACCTCCGATCCGTACAACTCTCCATTCTATCTGTTGCCCGGCGGGCCGGACTCCGCACAGCGCCGGTTTCAGCTCTACAGCTCGCTTGGAATCGTTCAACTCGATGTTCCGGTTCTCTTCGAGATCGGCGGCGGATGGTCCATCGGCGCCGGCCCCTGGGCCAGCTATCGCCTTACGTCGTCGTTGATCGCAACGGAGCAGATCACCGCGCCGGACTCCGTACTCTTCTTCGACGGCACGCAGCAGCGCGTGATCGACGCCGGGGAAACTCTCAGCACCGGCAGGCTTCGCTTCGGCGCCCTGTTCTCCGCCGGCCTGCGCATCCCGCTTGGAATGCGGTTGGCATTGCTCCCGGAGCTGTACGGCCGTTTGGATGCGGGCTCGCTGGGTGACGGACTTGGGGCGCGTGCTTTCAGCGGTGGTGTATCGTTCGCACTCCTGTTCGATCTCTCCGAGGGAGCAGGCCGGCGCGACACTGCAGCCGCGGTGCTGCCATTGCCACCCCCCAGACGGACCCTTCGCGCAACGATCGGCATCTCGGCTCAGGACGGCGGGCATCGCGCAGTGATCCGGCCGGAGCGCATGCTGTACCGATCCGTGATGCCCTTGATTCCCACCGTGTACTTCGACGAGGGGGAAGCCGACCTGCCGGAGCGCTACCGCCGCATGAGCCCCGGGGATGCCGTGGGATTCAGCGAGGCGATGCTGGCCCGCAGCGGGTTCGGCGACCAGTACGATCGCATCCTGGACATCGTCGGCTCGCGCATGCGCGCCAACACCGGGCTTCGAATTGTGCTTCGAGGCTCCGCGGAACGTTCGGAGCCGGCCGGGCTTGCGCGCCGGCGCGCCGCGGCCGTTCGCAGCTACCTCGTGGAGGTGTGGAGCGTTGCCGCGTCGCGCATCGCGGTGGAGGCCGAGCCCGACGATGCACAAGGCCGCCAGGGTGGAACAGCGCGCAGCGTTGCATTGGTGCCGGAGCCGGCGGAGTTGGCCGCACCGGTTCGCTGTGAATGGATTGTTGAACGATGGCATGCCGAGCCGGTGAAGCTGACCCACACCATACAGGCCGATGCCGGCCTCGCCTCCTGGGCGTTGACTGTTCGCCAGGGGCCTGCGCTGATTGCGCGATCCACCGATCGCGACGGCGATCTGCCCGATCACGTGGAAGGTGTGATCGCTGCTGCTTCCGGCACGCAGCCGTTGGTTGCGGAATTGATGGTAGAGGATAGCGTGGGTGAGCGAGTAGTTTCACGCGACACGCTGAACATCGTACGTGGTGCGCTCGATGCCGACGCGCCGCGGCAGGAGATCTCAACCTATCTCTTTGGCGGCTCGCGCGAGGATGTCGGCCGGATGTCTGAAGAACTTGCGCTCGACGCGCGCGACGGTGCGATTGTTCGCATATCAACCACCGGCAACCGGGATATCGATTCGACCTCGTTCATGGTGATCGAACGGATATCGCGGTCGCTCGAACGGCATGGCCGTCATGTGCGAACGCTTCAGGCAGTGCGTCGCGGGGAGGGGGAGCGGATGCCCGGCACCGATGCCCCGACGGAGAATCTTCCGCAGGTGCCGGCAGCCGATGCCGTGATTGTGACCATGGAACAGAGCGGAGCGGAGCGCTGAGGCAGACGCCGCAAATGAAACGTGGCCGCATCCGATGGGTGCGGCCACGAACTCCCCCGCGTGCGGGTGGATCTCGTTCCCCTACTTGATGTGCGGTTGACGCTTGGGCAGCGAGCCGTTTCCACCCTCCTGGTATGTCGGCACGGATTTTCCGGAATGCGTTGATGCCTTGGCGCCACCTGTGCCGTGGCCGTGCTGCTCTCTTGCAACAGGCCCGGAGCGTGCCGCCTCCGATTCGCGTACATTCCGGCGATGTGCGCTCTGCTGCGGCGGCGCCTCGGAAGCTCGCGTATCGTTGCCTGGCCCCGCTGCATCCGGTGGCGCCTGCGGCTGCGTGCCGGATACTGCCGGGACGCCGGCGGCCGGAGCTGTGGCAGGTGCCACGGCCGGCGCGGATGTTGCCGGCGACGTGGCCGGAGCACCGGGTGCGGTTGAGGTGCCCGGGTTTCGAACCGGTACGGTTCCATCCTGCTCCGTCAGCCGCGGTGCAAGGAGAAGGGCGAGCGCAACAACCAGTGCACCGGCGCCTGCCCAGGGAAGGAAGCGAGCCAGACCTCTGCCACCGATGTCGGAGGAAGGCGAGCCAATCCTGCCCGATCCTCCGGGCTCGAGTTCGGAGGACACCGCTCCGAGCATCGCAAGGAAGCGCGTTCGCGACTCCGCCGATGGTTCCTGGAGCGAGGCGCGATCGTTCCGAACGGCCATGGAAATCAGTTGCTCGGCGCCAAGCGCGCGCTGCAACCGGGGATCCCCCTGCGAGCGTTCAAGCAATGCCCTCCGTTCCTCCGGGGACATGTCGCCGTTGCGAAAGCGCTCCATCATGTTCTCACGATCATCCATCATTACAGGCTTGCCTCCATGTCACTCATGTCGCTGCGTGAAAGCAACGTAGCGGGATCAACTCCCGATTTCTCGATCAGCGTCATCACTCGCTCGCGTAACTGTATGCGTGCACGTGAGGCACGCTTTCGAATGGCATCCGGCGACTTCTCGAGCATGGTTGCGATCTCGTCCAATCGGTAGCCACTGTATAAACTCAGAATCAGTACCTCGCGATAATCATCGGGAAGGGAGTGGAGTGCTCGTACCGCGACATCCTCGAGTTCCGACAACTCGTGCTGTGAGGTCTGCGGCAGGGCGCCTTCGTGCACGTCATCCAGCGAAGACGTGCGCCGACGAGCTTTCAACTGGTTCAGGCAAAGGTTGCGTGCGATGCGCAGAAGAAATCCGGTTGGGTTCAGCACATGTTGTGGCCGCGCTCGTAGGCGGGCAATCCGTTCCCAGATCTCCTGTGTCAGGTCCTCCGCCTGCTCCGCATTGCCAAGCAGCTTCAGGCAATACATGTACAGGCGCCGGTTGTGGCGGTCGTACAATGTCACGAGCGCATTGGCATCACCGCTGAAGAGATAGCTCTCCAGCAGTGCGACATCATCGCTCGGGTCCAGGGCGGACACGGTATTGATTGCGTTACGCTCCGTGTTCACCGGAGATGAAAGCGTCAACTGAAAGTGACTCATTCAGAAAAGCTCCAGGAAGCTACTCACCCCCGATGACAATTGCCAGCGGGGGTGTGTGACAGGGGCGTAATCCGTGGTCAACCAAATGACCGTGCGATACGTCCACTGCCAGGACACGCGCAACATCGAGAGTGAAGGTGTGTTGTTCAGAGTAGGAATGAAGAGTCGGATGCCGTCCACCGGCCAGCGGGGTGTGTCCGGGAAAGCGCATGCCCGTTGTCGATTGCACCGGGCCTTCATCAATGGGCTCTTTTCCCGTATTCTTGCAGATATCCCCTTCGGAGTCGAGCAGCTCATGCAGAAACCGAAACGGCAACTCCTCCTCGCATTGGTGATTGCATCGGCCGCACCTGCTTTCCTTGGCGGCTGCAGCGATCCCGTTGCGACGTCGGCTCCCGATTCCTTCTGGAGCCGGGGCGGTCCCATTCTGTATACCCGTCTCGCCAGCGTCGTGGACGCGGGGCAGGTGCTGGCTATCGGACCGGACGGCGGGGGGGACAGGTCGCGATGGCCAGGGGCGATCCCCTGTCCTCCGCGGCTCGGGCATGCGATCATCGTCAATTACCTGACGAAGACGCTCTCCATTGTCCCGATCGCTGAAGCCGGCACGCCTCGTCTGTTCCGTTCCGAGAGCGGTGGCACGATCACTGCCGTGGCCTGTGCGCCGGATGCGGCCACGGTTGCATATGTGGTGCGGGCCAATGGAACCCCGCCGCTGTCGTCGTTGTACATCTGCGATACCAACGGCAACGGCGCCCCGATGGCCAACGATGTTGCCAACTCCTCCTATCCGGTGTTCTCGCCGGATGGAAACAGGGTAGCCTTCTATGCGGGGGCGGACCAGAGCGAGATTCATGTGCTGGATCTGAAGAGCCGGCGGATTGATACGATTGCCGCCGGTGCGTTTCCATGGACGATCGAAAACGTGGACTGGTCGCCGGGCGGCGATTCGATACTCTTCGCTGGACGGAGTAACGATGGCGGGACGCGGCACATATGCATCGTGAGCGCCTCCGGCGGACCGTCGCGCTCGCTTACGGCCGGCATCGGCGGCGACAACCGCTGGCCGTTGTGGTCGCCCGATGGAGGCCGGATCGCATTCATTCACAACAACGAGCTTTGGGTGATGAAGGCCGATGGCACCGGGCGCGAACGGCTGACACACGTTTCCGACTCGCCAACGCAGTATCGCATTGCGATCAATCCGCAGTGGTCGCCGGATGCCTCGATGATCGTGTTCTCCGCAATCGCCGGCAATCCGCTTCAGGGCGTGCTGCAGGTTGTGGATGTATCGACCCATCGTGTAAACGTTCTGGCGCGAGATGTTCTGCCCGGCTTCTGGTGCCCCCCGAACCTTCATGCATCCTGCCGTGCACTCGGGCCTCCCCGTCTCGTTGCACAGGCTGCCGCCGATGTCACCAAAAACCAGTGGAGACCGATGCAACGTGCAGCGACGTGACACGAAATTCTTCCGTCATGTACGATTGCTTCCGCTTCTGCTCGCCGTGCACGCAACCGTTGCACACGCGCAACAGCCGGTGGAAGCAGGCATTGTTGTTTCCTATCGCTTCGGGGTTCCACTCGAACTGCTTCGTTCCGTGGGACATGTCAACGGCCTTGTCGCAGGGGGTGTCGGGAGCTCCTATACGAATATTGTCGGCGCGGGACTGCATGCCGCGTTCGGATCGCTTCTGTCGGAACGGTTCGGCCTCGACATGTCCGCAGAAGTGCTCGTGGCTGCAGGCAGGTTTCGTTCCGCCGTATTTACCGGCGATCGCGAGTTGGATCCGCTTACAGGCCAGATCGTTCCCGCGCAGTATCAGTCGCTGATCTCATCCACCCGGACCGCCCTCGATGCTCAGCTGCGTATCTGTTATTCACCGGCGGCGGCTGCACGGTTGTCTGCGGGCATATGGGGCACGCCACAACTTTCGGCGACATACAGCTACGCGATTCGAAAACTTGCGCCGCTTGTGCCGAACAGCGTCGTTTCGGATTCCGTACCGCCGGCCTCCCTGGCAACGGAGCCATCCGCCGCGCTACGCTACGGCCTGGGGGCTGCGGGCTCGATGGAATTGCCGATCGGCTCCGGCCTGCTGCGGCCGGAACTCGGGGCACGCCTCGATCTGCCCGCTCTTGCGAAGGGCCTGGGGATACGTTCTCTGAGCGTTCGAGCGTCGGTGGCATGGGTGTTCCTTCGCGGTCGATCGCAAGACAGCATCTCTCCGCCTCCTCAACCACCGGCGATCGCCAGAAGAACGGATGATATCTCCGTACGGATCTCCACCGTTCCATTCAATGCAACCGATCCGGCCGTCGGGCATGAGTCGCGCGACACTACAGTGAAGCCTCGTCTCGTTGCGTCGATCGATCTGTTCAGTCCGGCGGAGGGAAACACACGCCTGCAGACGGCACAGGTGTATCCGGAGACCATCCAGCATCAGATCTGGATGGCGTTCCCGGCGCTGCTCTATTGCGATGCCGGCATAACCGGAATTCCGGAGCGATACCGGCAGCTCACGGCTGAGCGTGCAGCCGCCTTCACACCGGCCGAGCTCGCTCATCGATCGCCTGCGGACATCTACTGTCATGTGTTGGATATCCTCGGATATCGGATGCGTCAGGACCTATCGACCACGGTGACGCTGGCGGGAAATCGTTCGGTGGATGAGCGGCCCGGGATTGCCCAGGCGCGGGCCGATGCGGCACGCGCCTACCTTCACGATGTCTGGGGCATTGCATCGGAGCGCATTGCAACGAAGCGGGGGCGCGGCTATGGAATGGGGGAGGAACGTGTGGAACGATGTGTGGTGATAGAAGGTCCGGTGGAAACCCTGCTTGCGCCCATCGTTGTTGAATGGCGCTCGCGCGGGTTCCGGCTGCCGCCGCTGGATATCGATCCGGAAATTGAAGCGCAGGCCGGTGTACGGCGCTGGGCGATTGCCGTACGCCAGGATGGTCATGTGGTGACCAGCTATTCGAGCAGGGACAGCGTGCAGGGGAATACGGACATCCATCTCGCCATCCCGGAGGACTACGCGGGGGCGGCGCTCCCTCCCCTCATTGCTGAAATGGCCGTGGAGGATTCGAGCGGCCAGAAGTGTGCGGTGCACGATACGCTGCCGCTGGTGATAGGGATGGGTGACGGCGCAGGTACTTCCCCCGACCGCTCGAACCGCCTCTACGTTGTTCCCGACGGCAGCGAACGCCGGGCGAGGCTCCGTGAAATTGCCGCCGGCGTGCACGACGGTGAGAGCATAACCGTTCGCGGCATCGACGCGGCCGAGATCGCAGGTATGTTGCGCACCATCGTGGATGCACGTCGCCGCAATATCGTCTGGACCGTGGATGTCTCAGACAGCGGAATCGGCGGGCTTCCGACGGTGGAGGAACACCATGTCAATGAATGCGGGCTCGTTGAACTTGCTGCCGCCCGTACCGGCGGCAGAAATGGACGGTGACCAAAGACATCGCCGAATACCACCCGATTGCCGTTACTGCATCGATCAAAATTTTCACGTCACGAGGTTCGCGGTGACGTCGGCACCGCTTCTCTCAATGGCATGCACCGGCAGCCAATACTGCGGTTTTCCATGGAAATCGGCCGTTGGAGAGGGCGTCGGGCTGCGAAACGAATGAGTTGACGGGCAATGCCGCAGTCTGCATGGTCAGGGCTGCGTGCAGGAGAGTAACTCGCTTCTTGGGGCATCACACCCCGTTACATATATTTAACGCTCTCTCCGTGGTAGTTCGTGGGCTATTGCGCTGGGCGCAGTGACCTCTGGACCGGCCGCTGGTTTTGTTGCACCGTCAGCTTGGAGCTCGTATATGCATCTGAACCGTACACCCCTGCCCATTCTGCTCTTGCTCGTTCTGTTTGTGACGCCGAGCGTTGTCAAGGCACAGCGATCGGACACGCGACATCAGCATCACGGCCTTGTAGCTACCGGCAGCCATCGTGACGATGATGGACCACGGCATGATGGATTGCGCCGCATCAGCGGAAGCACGCTGAAGTTCACCGAGAATCGCGGGCAGTTGATCGATATCAACGGCAAGCCGGTTCCCGACGTGCTCTACTCGGCGAGCGCCGGCGATGCCACGGTCTTTTTCGAGAAGGGCCGCCTGATCTACGAGTTCAGCCGCCTCGATGGGGACATGAACTACTACAACGATCGGTGTCAGAACGGCTACATGCGCGGGAACAACGGTGCGAAAGGCTATTACATAGACGAGCCGATACTCAATCTGCACCGCATGGACATGGAACTGGTCGGTGCGAATCCCGACGTTCGCGTGGAGGCTGCGGAGCAGTTGGATTCATACGAGAACTATTATCTCGCGCAGTGCCGTGACGGAATCATCGGCGTCCATTCCTGGCGGCGTCTCGTCTATCATGACGTGTACCCGCACATCGACATGACCGTGGGTGCAGGCGAGAACGGCGCGAAGATCGACTTCGTGGTACATCCCGGCGGTCGGGTCTCCGACATCCAGATGCGATATGTCGGTGCGGACAGCGTACGGCTGGGGAAGGATGCGTCGCTGCGGGTGCAGACGCCGCTCGGTTATCTGCAGGCCGCAAGTCCCTACTGTTTCCAGACGCAGGGGATCTTCGGATCGATCACGAGCCACTACGGGCTCGACAACAACGTGGTAACCTTCGCGGTCTCCGGCTACGATCCCTCGCAGGACCTCGTCATCGATCCATTCCAGCTCTGGGCGACCTTCTACGGCAACGGCAACTCCGAGCAGCTGAGCGGCGGTGACCCGACCGAGGTGGACCGCAAGGGCAATGCCCTGATCGCCGGTTCCACGCGTTCCTCCTTCCCGATCGTGACGCAGCCGGGTGGATATACGCAGGGATTCTCCGGCGGCGATGAGGCATTCGTTGCACGGTTCAGTGCGGATGGCCGGCTCCGCTGGTCCACTATCTATGGCGGGCCGCAGGACGAACTGGCCCACGGTGTTGCCACGGATACCGATCTGAACGTCTTTATCACCGGCCATACCTTCAGCACCGGCACCGGGTTCCCGACATCGGCCGGCGCATTCCAGACTTCGTATGGTGGAATGCGCGATGCCTTCGCGGTGAAGTTCGATTCCAATGGTGTCCGGCAGTGGGGCACATTGTATGGCGGCAGCCAGTTCGATGACGGCTACGGCTTTGCTGTCGACAGCTCGAAGAACGTTGCGCTTCTGGTGACAACGCAGAGCAG
This sequence comes from Kapaibacterium sp. (SeqCode), assembly GCA_035549015.1. Lineage (GTDB taxonomy): Bacteria > Bacteroidota > Ignavibacteria > OLB7 > OLB7 > JAFDZV01. The sequence continues at coordinate 36,228 of DASZRW010000095.1, read as the reverse complement.
CGGCATGCAGACCCCGCCGCTTGCTGCATACCACAACAACTACGACATCATCGTGGTTAAGTTCAATGCCGGTGGCAACCGCGTGTGGGCGGAGTACTTCGGTGGTTCGAATGAGGACTACGGTTACGCTGCGGCAACGGACGTGAACGACAACATCCTCATATCGGGTTACACCTACAGTACGTCGCCGAGCTGGACGATGGTGAGCGCTGCACAGTCGCAGAATGGAGGGAACGGAGATGCCTTTTTGGTGAAGATGACATCGTCCGGGGCGGTGATATGGTCCACCTATTACGGTGGTCCGGGGACGGAGAACAACGACGCAGCTGCAATTGCGTACAACGGATTGGCAACCAACGTCAATGGCGATATCTATCTCGGTGGTACTACCTACAAGAATGCGCTTGCGAATCCGGGATTCCCGGTTACCGGCGGCGCGTTCCAGACCACATACGGCGGTGGAGCGTGTGATGCATACATCACGAAGTTCGATTCCAACGGAGTCGTGATCTGGTCCACCTACGTTGGTGGAAGCGGCGCCGATTACGGAACGGGCGTTGCCTCCAATGCGTCCGGCGGCGTGCTCCTTACGGGATTCACCTCCACTGCGAATGCAACCTTCCCCACGCTCGCGGCAGCAGGCGCCAAGCCCGGCGCGTTCCAACAGAATGCGAACGCCGGCGGCAACGATGCATTCATCGTAAAGCTGAACGGGGCCGGCATCCAGAAGTGGGGGACGTTCTTCGGCGGCGGAGGAGATGACCGAGGTGAGGGGATCTCGTTCGATCCCTACGGCTCTATTGTGATCGGTGGTCAGACAACTACTTCCACTCTCAATGGCCAGGCACCGTTTGCCATGACCATTACGGCGAATCCCATTATCCAGGCCAACTACGGCGGCGGCGTGCAGGATGCATTCGTCAGTGTCCTGTGCGATCCCGATCCGGCGCCAATCGATTCCTCCGGTCCGCACAAACTGTGCGACGGCGATACGGTGACGCTTTCGGTGCGTCCCGGTTATTCGAGCGTCAAGTGGTACAAGAAGGATCCGCCGCCCAGCGGTGCGGTCAACGAACTGGTTGGTGCGCGCAACATCGATTCGATCATCATCTCGGAAACGGGACGCTTCTGGGCAATCGTTCAGAACGCCGGCGGCTGCGAGTCCAGCACGGACTCCATCGATATCACGAAGCTGCAGCGGGTCAATCCCTTGATTGCTCCCGCCTCGCCGGCCTCCGTCTGTACGGGAGATACGCTGATACTCTCGGTCTCCGCAGTCCAGACGCTTGCCACCTATGCATGGCTGCGGGGACCGGCGGACACGATCTCCACCGTCTCCACAGCAAAGGTGACGGCGCCGGGCAATTTCCCAACCGGCGTGTACAGAGTGTACGTGGTTACCGTCGACGGCTGCCGCGATTCCACGACGGTTCAGGTGAACGAGTATCCGAAGCCGACGCCGATTGTCGTTGCGTCGGATACGGCAATCTGCGAGGACGATATGGCCAACCTTGCCTCGTCCGGAGGGACCGGAGGGGCGATCACATGGTTCAAGGTTGGAACCGTCCCTGCCGTTGGCGGCGGGCCCCAGTACTCTACGAAGATCGCCGGTACCTACTACGCGATCTCAACGTCGCCGAACGGTTGTACGCGTACCTCCAATCGCGTCACCGTGAAGGTGAACAAGAAACCGGTACCGAAGATTACCGCACTGACGCCGATCTCCTTCTGCGAGGGAGACAGCGTGGTGCTCGATGTGTTCCCGAAGGCGGGCGACGCGGTGCATCCGGACTTCTCGTATGCGAAGTACGATTGGTCCAACGGTGCCACGACGCGGCGCATCGTCCTTCGAGAGAGCGCGACACTTACGGTTACCGTCACCGATACGAATGGCTGTACGGGGATCGATCAGATAACAGTGACGAAGAATCTGAAGCCGCATCCGAAGATCACGTATGCGCCGGATACCGTGCTCTGCGAGGGTGATACCGTCACGCTGAGCGCCGACGCCAATTACGACAGCTACGCCTGGAACAACGGGAGCACGGACCGCTCCATCAGGGTCTGGAGAACCGGGGCCTATGTTCTCATGGCAACCAACTCCGGCTGCACCGGGATATCGGATTCGATCCACGTGATCGTGAAGCCCCGGCCTCTGGCCACCATCAGCGGGGCAACCGCGGTCTGCACCAACACACCTGCGCAGTACAGCGTGCCGGCCGGTACCGGCATGACGTACGATTGGCAGGTTGTAGGCCCAAGCGGATCGGTGAGTTCCGGAGCGGGCACCAATACCATCCAGGTGAACTGGGGTCCCGCAGGTGCAAACAAGGTGATCGTGATGGTTACCGATCCGAGCAGCGGCTGCAAGTCGTACGATACCGTCAACGTGACGGTTGGCTCGGTGCTGGTGCCGAACATCACGCCGAGCAGATCGCCGCAGCTCTGCGCCGGCGATAGCGTAACGCTGGATGCAGGGCCGGGCTACTCCAAGTACAAATGGTCTACCGGCGACTCCGTGCGAACGATCACGGTGAAGACCGCCGGCCAGTACACCGTGTCCGTGGAAAATGCCACCGGATGTTCGGGCACGTCCAATCCGTTTACCGTGACGATCGAAGCACCGCCGAAGCCGGTGATCACGCCGAGTCCGTCGCTCAGCGTCTGCCCGGGAGACACGGTGGAACTCGATGCCGGAAGCAACTATCGTGACTATCTCTGGAGCAACGGCGCGACCATTCAGAAGATCAAGGTTACAACAACGGGCACCTATGCCGTGGTGGTAACGGATACCAATGGATGCCGCGGCCTGTCCGATTCGGTGACCGTGGTTGTGAACCTACCGCCGTCGCCGGTGATCAGCGGTCCGAACTCCGTCTGCATCAATTCGGCGGACGATTACGTTGCGGCCGGCAATCCCGCGGACGCGTACAGTTGGACGGTTGCCGGCCCGGGTGCCGTGATTCAATCCGGTCAGGGTACGCCGACCATCAACGTCAAGTGGAGTTCGGCGGGTGATGATACGCTGGAGGTGACCGTAACGAGTGCGTCCACTGGTTGCGTCGGTACGTTCCGTTATGTGGTGAACATCGGTACCAGTCTCAAGCCGCAGGTTACGGCCAACGGCACGCTACCGTTCTGCTTCGGCGACAGCGTCGTGATCACGGCTCCGAACGGCTACAAGACCTACGACTGGTATATGATGCCCGACAGCACGAACGCCATCGGCTCGCAGCAGACGTTTACCGTGAAGACTCCGGGTCTGTATCGCGTGACGGTCAGCGACGCCGGCGGCTGCAAGGGTTCCGGCGACATCGATGTAACGCAGAAGGCACAGATCATCCCGGTGATCAGCCCGAGCGCGAACGTCGGCATCTGCCCCGGCGACAGTGCGTTGCTGACTGCCCCTGCCGGCTACGCGAAGTACAAGTGGTCCACCGGCGATTCCGTCCAGGCCATCTATGTGAAGGCGGCAGGCAACTATAACGTTACCGTGTTCGACGCAGACGGCTGCTCCGGTACGTCGGCCGATGTGGCCGTCACCGGCTATGCTGCTCCCATCAAGCCGGTGGTTCTGCAGGTCGGCGATCAGATGACCGCAGTGGTCGATTCCGTGAACGGTCCGAAGATCACCGGCTACTCATGGAGTCTGAATGGCAACACGATTCCCGGCGCCGTGACTCCGCAGATACAGGCTGTGGTTGTTGGGATGTACTCCGTTACCGTGGTGACCGCAAACGGTTGCAAGGCAACATCCGATCCGGTGAAGCCGACACTCGCCACGGCTACGGAGATCGAGGTGCCGCAGTTGACCGCTGCACCGGGTGAGCGTGTGCTGGTTCCGCTGACACTGAAGTCATCCACGAACCTCGACAAGAACAACGTGGAGAACTTCCAGGCGAAGCTGCGCTTCCACAAGACGCTGCTGATCCCGGTGCCCAGTTCCTCCACCACGAGCACGATTGTGGGCGACGACCGCGTGGTAACCGTGACCGGTGCTCGCACGGCCGGCATGGCAACCGGGGATCTGATCACGTTGGAGTTCACTGCTGCACTCGGCGACGTGATGCAGACGCCTCTGACGCTGGAGACATTCCGTTGGCTCGATACCACGAACGGCCCTGTGCCGGTGACGGTAACGAGCGGCATCTTCACGCTGACCAATGTCTGCGAGAATGGTGGGGAGCGTCTGCTCTCGGTCTCCGGCGCCACGAAGCTGAACGCGGCACGTCCGAACCCGACAAGCGGCATGACCGACATCGAGTACGAAGTGGTGGAGCGCGGGCGCACGAGCCTGGTGCTTGTGGACATGTATGGCAACACGGTCAAGACGCTGGTGGATGGATCGATCGATGCCGGCAGCTACAAGGTGCAGTTCGATGCGCGTGAGCTCCCGAGCGGTTCATACTTCTGCGTTCTGCAGACGCCGACGCAGCGTCTGAGCCGATTGATGCAGGTGGTGCGCTGATCCATCCGGATCGGCAGTCCACGTCGGTCTGAATTGAATGAACAACCAGGGGAGGCGAGCTTGCTCGTCTCCCCTTTGTGTTGATGGCGGCCGGCATTTGAATCAAACGATGATAGCTGATAGGTTGCAGCATGGCTTCCGTACAATACCCTCCCGGCCCGCGCGGCAACCTTCTCGCGGGTCACCTGGCTCGAATGCGCCGCGACCCTCTTCCGTTTCTCACGCAGAACGCTCGGACCTATGGCGATATCGTCTTCATGCGGCTGGCAACCATCCCGGTCTATCTACTGAGCCATCCGGACGATATCGAATACGTACTCCTTGCTGCCAATCGAAAGTTCATCAAGCCGCGTCTTCTGCGTGATGCCGGCGAGGTGCTGGGGAACGGACTGCTGACGAGCGAAGGGGATCTATGGTTGCGGCAGCGGCGTCTGATGCAGCCTGCGTTTCATCGCGATCGCATCAATGCCTACGGTGAGACGATGGTGGATCTGACGCTTCATATGCTCGATGACTGGAGTGATGGGGTGGAGTGCGATATCCATGATCAGATGATGCATCTCACCCTCGCGATCGTGGTGCGAACGTTGTTCGGAACCGATATCGGCATGAGAGGCTCGGAGGTCGGTGCTGCGCTGAACGTTGCTCTGGAGCGGTTCGTGGATCGCCTCAGCCTGAAGCGACTGCTGGATTCCATTCCCTTCCTTCCGCGCAACCGGCGGTTTCAGCGCGCACGTGCCCGGTTGGATGGAATCATCTACGATATCATCAACCAGCGGCGAAGCAATCCCGGTGGAACAGATCTTCTCTCGCTGCTGCTTGCTGCGCGGGACGAGGATGGAAGTCGCATGGACGATCGTCAACTGCGTGATGAGGCGATCACCCTCTTTCTTGCAGGTCATGAGACGACGGCGATTGCGCTGACCTGGACATGGTACCTGCTTGCTCAGCATCCGGAGGTGGAGGAGAAGCTGATGGCCGAACTCGATCGCGAACTGGGAGGCGCTCCTCCTGCTGTTGCCGACCTCTCGCGGCTCCCCTACACGGAGATGGTGGTGAAGGAATCCATGCGGCTCTATCCTCCGGCATGGCGGATTGGGCGTGAGGCGATCGAGGAGTGTACCATACGCGGCTACAGGATTCCGCCGGGCGCCCAGATTGTCATGAGCCAGTGGATTGTGCATCGCGATCCGCGCTTCTTCGCCGATGCCGATCGGTTCCGCCCCGAGCGTTGGGAGGAGATTCCCGGCACCCTTCCCAAGTATGCCTATTTCCCATTCGGCGGCGGCGCCCGGCGCTGCATTGGTGATACGTTTGCGATGATGGAGGCCCGGCTCATCGTTGCCGCCGTTCTTCAGCGTTTCCGGTTGCAACTGCTTCCCGATCAACCTATCGCTCTCTGGCCCTCGATCACCCTGCGGCCGCGCCACGGGGTTCGGATGCGGCCGATCCGGCGATAGTTGTGAGGGGAGACGGGGATCGCAACGGGAACCCGCCACCCTGACCACGCAGATGAATGGCCTTGCGGAAGGGATGTCGGGCAATACGTTGCTGCGATCGAAGGCGTGAAAAATAATTCAGGGTACAGCCAAAAGCGGTGATTCCAAATCGGGATCGCCGCTTTTTATGTCCGGCGGGAGACGTGGCGCACGCGATTTGAGCACGGTTCCGGGAGCTCGCGACAGTAATTTGATGCCGTTCTTTCTACGGCGGCAACCCGACGTGAACGAGTATGCGGGAGCGCAACGGCATCCTGGCCAGCATGGCCGCTTCCGCTCTGGTATGGTTCCAACCACCCTCGTCGCGTTTCCTTCCGGTTCGCTGCATCAACAAGATTTCCACAACATCGATGCACGTGCGTTTGCCGCAGTTGATGACGGCATGTACGCGGCGGCAGTATGCGGATGGGAGCATGGAGTCGTGCAATCTGCCAGCATGGCCCCGGTCTCTTCGGTGCAAATGGGAACAGCGATGGCGTTTGCTGCCGGTTGACCTTGCCGGTATCCGTGAATGCTCATCGGAATCATTATGGCGAGCCAATGCATGGCGCGTCTGCCCGATCCGCATCGGTTCAGAAAGACGCAGGGAGAAGAGTGATCGCACTCTTCGAGATAACACCACCTCCTGGAGTAGGCTGGGAGAGCCCATCTCCCAGCCTTTCTATTCTCTCGGCCCGACCTGTCATGTGGTGCCGGGGGCGTCCTGGACGCCCTGGTCCTCCTGGGAGACCCACGGGGGCGGTACCCCCTTTGCGGCGCAGGCACCCGTTGTGTGCCGGTGCTCACCCGATGATGTGCACCATGCAGCTACCGCAAGGCCACCCGCGCCGGGAGTGACCGGCCACCGCCGAACAACAGTTTCATTGTGGGATACCGGCATCAATAACTAATTTTCGATACAATCCGTTATAGGCGAATAGGTCCGGATCGCCGTGTCGATTCCGGAACGCTTGGCTGTGAACGCCGTTCTGGTACACCAGAATCCGGCCACCCGTGATTCAGGTCCATTGATGCGTCCAGCGGCCAACGTCAGAATGCTCCCGAATGATTCACCGACCCCCCAGGGAGGGACCAATGAACTGCCGAAACGTACTTACCCTCATCATCTTCATCGTACTGCCGTTCGTAGCGGTATCGGTCAACGCCCAGATGCCGAGAACGATCAGCTATCAGGGCGTACTTACCCAGCCGAACGGAACGCTTGTCGCCGATGGCAACTACGCCATCACCGTTGCATTGTACGATAACATTGCTGCCGCCACGCCGATCTACAGCGAGGCACATGCAAGTGTGGCCGTTGTTCATGGCCTGTTCAACATGATCATCGGTTCGCAGACGCCGCTCCCTTCATCGCTCGCGTTCGACCGGGCGTATTTTCTCGGCGTCACGCTGAACGGCACGGAGCTTGCACCCCGCACGCCGTTGACCGCGGCCCCCTATGCATTGCGTGCCGCGGTGGCGGACCAGGCAGCATCGCTTGCGCCGGGAGCCACGGGCGTTGTCACGAGTCTCAATGGGACCGGCGGGGCGCTGTTGCTTCGGGGAGGCGGGGCGACAACGGTGAATCGCACTGGTGATACGATAACGGTTTCATCGAGCGGTGGCGCTGGCGGGAACGGCATCCAGGGGGTGCAGAGTCCCGGCAATACCGTTGCGATCTCCGACGCAAACGGACCGGTGGCGAGCCTCGATATCGCCGATGGCGGGGTTACCGCGGCGAAGCTTGCGAACAATGCGGTGACCGCAGCGAAGATCGCCGATGGGAGCGTTACCAGCGGCAAGATTGCAGACGGTGGCGTGACTACCGCGAAGCTCCAGGATAGTTCCGTGACAACGGCAAAGCTGCGTGCGGGCTCTGTGACGCAGGACAGGCTGGCCGCCAATGTGAGCTTCCCGCCCACCGGTGCTGCCGGCGGTGATCTCTCCGGCACCTATCCCAATCCATCGCTCGGCACCAATGTTGTTGCCACCGCGAAGCTTCAGGATAGTGCGGTAACCACGGCGAAGCTTGCGTCCGGTGCGGTAACCACGGCAAAGCTTGCGAACGATGCGGTGACCTCCGCAAAAATCGCCGACGGCTCCATCGTCGGTGCAGATATCAGCAACGCCGCCAACGTGGGTGTCGCATCGCTTGCCACAACAGGAAGTCTGAGCGCCGGCACCGTAACCGGCGGTTCGCGTCTTTCGGTAAAGGGGGCCGGGGTCACGAACGCCACATCATCGTTCGAAGTGGTCGCAAGCAACAACCGGATGCTCATGTTCGTGCGCGATGACGGCAATGTAGGGCTCGGCACGCCAAATCCCGGTTCGACACTGGAGATTCAGGGCGTTGCAGCGATGGGGCTCTCCGTCCTGAACGGCGGCACTGCTCTCTCAGCCATTGCTATTCCGGCTGCGGCGAACGTCAACGTTCCGGCGAACGCAAGCGTTGTGCGCATCACCGACGACGGCGCCAACGTGAATATCGCCGTTGCGTTCCCGGCCGGACTTCCCGGGCAGATCATCATCGTCTCGAACGATGATACCATCAACATCGCCGGCGTCATTGCCGCCGCAACGCCGATCAATCCGGGGCAGACCCGCATGTTCGTATTCAACGGCGCAGCGTGGAAGCTTGTGAACTGAGGATGCCGCTGCGGCCGTATCGATGGGTTGATCGTACGCATTGAGAGATCGATCCTGAAGAATCGCTGCCGGCTTACAGGATCCAGACACGCCGGCCGGAGTGAATCGCACCCCGGCCGGCGTTGTTGTTCGCGATGATGCGTTGCCTTCAGCCACCGCAATTTCGATCTCATCCGCTCGTTATTTATGGCATGACAAATGCCTACGTCCCCTCTCTGTTTGCTCTGGTCGCGACGCTCGTTCTCTGGCTCGGAACCCTGCTGCTGGTCTGGCTGCTGAACCACCAGTGGTGGGAGCTTGTGACATTGAAGCGCTATCGGCTGCTTACTCCGTTGGCAGGCCTCGCGGCAGCAGCGATCTGGTCGCTCGGCATTCTGACGGGCGTGCGCTGGATCAGCGCCATTGGTTCCTTTGCTGCAGCGGGAATCCTCGTGTTGCTGGTGGCCCTCCTTGTGGCACTGCCGGTCAGCGGGATCATTCTGACCACGGCACGAATTGCGCAGGCTCTTCGCAGGTGGAGCGAACGCCGTTCGGCCATGCCATCCCCCGCTCTCTCAGGTGCCGGCGTCGTGGCTCTTGAACAGGAGCCCGGAAGCACTGTCAGCCGGCGCTCCTTCCTGACGAAGGCGAGCGCGGCGATTCCGGCCGCCACATTGTCCACGGCCGCATTCGGTTTGCTGAGTGCCGAGGGCCCGGTGCGTATGCCCGAGATTCCCCTCTACTTCCCGGGGCTCCATCCTGCACTCGATGGCCTGCGCATCCTTCACATCTCCGATATCCACCTCGGCAACTTCACAGGGCTTGGCACTCTGGAATCCCTTCTGCAGGATGCCGCGGAGAGGAGGCCGGATCTCGTACTCGTCTCGGGCGATATTGCAGATGACCTTGCGCAGCTCCCGGATGCGCTTCGGATGATGGCTGCTCTGCGCCCGCGCTACGGCATCTTCGCGACGCTGGGGAACCATGAGTACTTTCACGACATAAGCCATGTGATCAGGATCATCGAGGCCGGGCCCATCCCGCTGCTGCGCAACACCGGCACCATCGTGCCGGTCGCCAATACGCAGCTCTACATCGGCGGTGCCGACGATCCGGTTTCACTGAGCGCGCGTGAACGCAATCATCAGTTCCTCCAGAAGTCCATTGCAGCCGCATTCAACGGCGCTCCCTCCGATGCCTTCCATCTGTTGATGAGCCATCGTCCCGAGGGGTTCGATGTGGCACGCGAGATGGGGATCGCGATGACGGTATCCGGGCATACACACGGCGCGCAACTCGGCTTCAACGGGCGGAGCATGCTGGAACCGTTGATGCCGGATCGATATCTCTGGGGGCACTACGAGCGCGCGGGTTCGCAACTCTATACGTCTGCCGGTGTGGGGCACTGGTTCCCGTTCCGGTTGGGCTGTCCGGCCGAGGCGCCACTCTATGTTCTGCGGCGGGCGCAGGCATGAGATGGTAGCGGCGGGGCCGGATTATTTCGGCCTCAACTGTCATGGGGCGTATCGGAAGAATATCCGGCGATGGTGAAATGACGGCGGGGCGATCCGAGAGTTGTTCGGACCGCCCCGCTTCGTATGATTTCGGAGTAAGAGGCGTGCCTACATGTGCGCGACGATTGCGTCGCCGAACTGGCTGCACTTGATCTCCGTGGCGCCCTCCATCAGGCGTGCGAAGTCGTAGGTGACATGCTTTGCCGTGATGGCACCGTCCATTCCCTTGATGACGAGATCGGCCGCCTCCGTCCATCCCATGTACCGCAACATCATCTCGCCGGACAGCACAACCGATCCGGGATTCACCTTGTCCAGGTTCGCGTACTTCGGCGCGGTGCCGTGAGTTGCCTCGAAGATTGCTGCGCCGCTGATGTAGTTGATGTTGGCGCCCGGGGCGATGCCGATGCCGCCAACCTGCGCGGCCAGTGCGTCCGAAAGGTAGTCCCCGTTCAGATTGAGCGTCGCGATCACATCGAACTCGTCCGGACGCGTCAACACCTGCTGCAGCGTGATATCCGCGATCGAATCCTTGATCACCAGGCCGGCGCCCGGCTTCCCTTCCGGAATGCGGCACCAGGGGCCGCCGTCGATCTCCTCCGCACCGAAGTAGCGTTTTGCGACATCATAGCCCCAGTCGCGGAACGCGCCTTCGGTGAACTTCATGATATTTCCCTTGTGCACGAGGGTTACGCTCTTGCGATTGTTCCGGATCGCATAGCTGATGGCGCTATGGATCAGCCGTACGCTGCCGGACTGGCTTACCGGCTTGATGCCGATGCCGACATTCACGTTCTCGAACAGATCCGGCGAGCCAACCGTCTTCCAGAATTCCACGGCCTTCTCGCTGGTACCGAAGCGGATCTTGTCGAACATCTTCGGGAATTCGGCGCGGATGAAATCCATTACCTTCTGCGCCTCGGCCGAGCCCGGGGCCCATTCGATGCCGGCGTAGATATCCTCCGTATTCTCCCGGAAGATCACCATGTCCACCTTCTCCGGATGGCGTACCGGCGATGGAACGCCCTGGAACCAACGGACCGGGCGCAGGCACACGTAGAGGTCCAGAATCTGCCGCAGCGCAACGTTCAGGCTCCGGATGCCGCCGCCAACCGGCGTCGTGAGCGGTCCCTTGATCCCTACCAGATACTTCTTCATCGCCTCGAGCGTATCCTCGGGCAGCCAGACCGCCTCTCCATACATCTGGTTTGCCTTTTCGCCGGCGTATACCTCGTACCATGCAATCTTCCTGCTTCCGCCATAGGCCTTCTCCACTGCCGCGTCGAGCACGCGAACGGACGCACGCCAGATGTCCGGGCCGGTACCATCCCCTTCGATGAATGGAATAATGGGATGATCGGGGACCTGCATCGTCCCCCCCTGCATCGTAATCGGTTCGCCCCAGGATGGCGACGGAAGTGTGAAGCCCATAGGTTCTGCCAGGAGTTTGAGAGAGGTTCGAAAGGATCGCGGCGCAGCGGCGCTCGCACTTCGAGGTGTGCCGACGCGGTTGTATGGTCAGCGGCCGAAAATAGAAAGCCGGTTCCGAACGCGCACGGAAACTGTTGTGTACGATGGTGAGCGCATGGCGCGCACCGTGCCGCCTCAGGTGCCGGTCCGTACGCCGCTCCTGCGTGCGCTTGTGGCCAGCCCGGCAGTTGCGACGAGCGCAACGCAGGCGGTAACCAGCAGCGGCACCGTCGCTCCCGTATACGTCCAGACAAAGCCGGTCCAGCTGCTTGCCACGAGTGTGCCGATGCTTGCAAGTGCGGTCTGAAGCCCAATTGCCCGGCCGCGTTGATCGTTCGGTACCATGTCGCTGATCCAGGCCTTCGAGACACCGTCGGTGAGCGCCGAAAAGAGACCGTAGAGGGTGAACGCCGCCCATATCATGATGTTGCCGGCAGCGATGGCGAAGAGTGCATACGCGGCTGCAAATATCACCAGACCGGTCACCAGTACACGTCGGCGTCCGAACCTGTCCGAAAGCCGCCCGGCCGGAAGGGCTGCCAACGCAAAGATCAGGTTGTAGATCACATAGGCGCCGATCGCGCCGGTATCTCCAAACCCTGCGCCGCGGGCGCGCAGCAGGAGAAAGGCATCGCTGGAGTTGACGGCGGCAAAGAGCGTGAGCCAGATCACGACTGCATGGTAATCGCCCGAAGCTTCGCGCCAGAACGTGAACATCTCCGCCAGCCCGGTCCGTTTTACGCTGGGCGTGAACCGTTTCTCCCGAATGCCGAGCGTTGCCAGTGTTGCAAGGATGCCGGGGATGATGGCGATAAGATAGATCGTCACGTAGTCGCCGGGGTGCCACGCCAGATAGATCAATGCGATACATGGCCCGATAGCGGCTCCGATGGTATCCATTGCACGGTGAAAGCCGAAGACTGCGCCGCGGGTTTCGGGCGTGGAGTGGCCGGCAAGCAGGGCATCGCGTGGTGCAGTTCGAATCCCCTTGCCCACGCGATCCACCACACGTGATGCGAGCACGCTTCCGACGGATCCGAAAATACCGGGGAGCGGCTTGCTCAACGCCGACAGTCCGTATCCCAGCGTGACGAACGGGCGCCGTCTTCCGCTGGCATCGGAGAGCGCTCCGAAGTACCCTTTGGACAATCCCGAGATCGCTTCGGCAATGCCCTCGATGATTCCCAGCCACGCCATCGACGCGCCCAATACCGCGGTAAGATAGATGGGGCCGACGGGATACAGCATCTCGCTGGCCACGTCCATGAACAGCGACACGAAGCCGAGGAGGATAACTGCGCGTGAGAATCTTGCCATGGCCGGAGAATGTTACGGTGCGGGCGCAGCACACGGATGTGTTGCGCCCGATAGGTGAATTGACAGAGATGTCGCTGACGAACGAACTGTGCCGGGATCAGCGCACAATGAGCAGGCGCCGGGCAAGCGTCTGGCCACCTGTCTCCAGGGAGTAATAGTATGCCCCCGGTGCCAGGTGGTCAACTGCCGCATCGACTCGATGCTCTCCACGATCCATCATGCCGTCGAACAGGTTCATGACCTGCAAGCCCAGCGCGTCGTACATCACCAGACGCACACGGCCGGCCGTTCGCAGTTCGAACGGAATGGTAGTGCTATGGCTGCATGGATTCGGAACATTCTGGCCGAGCATGGCCAGGGAGTTCGTTGCGGCGACGTTGCGTACATCCGGCACGGCAAGCGGCGTGGGGGCAACGGAATCACGATAGAATTCCAGCTGCGTATAGGCATTCGTGCTGAAGGATGTCACGTGTCCGTTTGCATCCGCTGCGGTTGAGAAGTAGGTGCCGGAGAAAAGAATTGGCGGCACCGCCATCTGCTTCCAGGTGGCACCGAAATCGCTGGTCTCGTAAACGCCGTTCTGTGTGCCGACGAATGCCCGCGTCGTGCCCGGTTCAAATGTCACGCCCGAGACCTGGGCGCCGGAGAATGGGAGCTGTGCGGCACGCCAGGTTTTGCCTCCGTCGCGCGACGCGGCAACCATGTAACTGCCGCTGCCGGTTGAGAGCGGGGCAAACGTAGCCAGCCCGTCGTTGCCGGTGCAGAAGGCGATGCCGAACGAGTTGGCGCTGGGCGTTGTGCCGAATGTCCAGGTGCGACCGCGATCCACCGAACGATAGATCCGACTGTTGTTGGTGCCGAACCAAAGCGTATCGCCGACTGCCGTGAACGAATTGTTCCAACCGGCTTCCGTGGATGTGCCGGCAGTCAGCGCCGACGCAAGGGGTGCCCATGATGTTCCCGCATTGGTCGTAACGCCGATTCCCCACTTCCCGTTCAACGGATCGCCCACAAAGATGCCGTTCTGGTTGTCGAAGAAATAGATCGCATCAACGAACGGGGTGATTGTTGCTACACTGGTGCGTTGCCACGACGACGGACCGGTTGTGGTACGGAAGATGGCCGCCTGGCCGGACGTGGGGCCGCTCCCTGCCCATGCATGCTTATCATCCAGAGCGGTGATGCAGTAGAGTGCGTCGCCGTTGGTTGCCACCTGTTGGAATGCCGACCACGACAGGCCATCCAGCGAGCGTGCAACGATCGGCGTCTCCGTGGTCTGAGAGGTGGAGACGTTGGAAACCGTCCATGCAAGGGTAGGCTTTACAGCACAGAGGCCGGCGCCGACTATCTGTTGAAGGGAGCCGGCCGCAAGCGCATCGTATTGCAGGTGCCAGCCCGGCAGGCGAACGGGGATGCGGACCACGACGTAATCCTCGTAGTTCGATGCGCTCAGCTTCAGCACCAGTTGCAGGTCACCCTCGGAGTAGAGCACGCCGCTGTTCGGGACCATCTTGACGTGCAGATCCTGTACCGTCGTCTGCAACGTTCCGATGGAGGCGATGGTAACCGGAGTCGTGAGCGAGAGCGTCTGACCGGCAACGGCCTCGACTGTGAGATTCGAAACCGGTGAGAGCAGATTCTTCAGCGTGAGCCTAACGGTCACATTCTGGTTGACGTCGCGAATGGTGTCGCTGGACTTGCCGTTGATGCTGTAGCTGTCGATCGCAACGCCCGGAACCCCTGTTGGGTCGCCTGGTGCCAGAGTCGTGTTGAGCGCAACTGCGCGGTAGGCATTGGCGCGGCGATAGAAGTACGGCGCCAGCGATGGTGTCCGCACTCTCACGCGATCGCCGGTGACACGGATCTGCATCGCAACCTGGTCTGGCGTCCAGTCCTTGTGGCGCGCGGTAACCAGGCCGGCAATGCCCGAGACGATCGGCGATGCGAACGATGTGCCACTGATGGATTCGCCGTTGATCGATGAACCGTAGCCGTTGCCGGGCGTGGTGGTGTAGATGTCCGTGCCCGGTGCCCAGACACCGACGGAGACACCATACTCCGAGAAGTTGGCCGCCGAATCCTGGGGAGTGGTGGCACCAACCGAGAGGACGTGCCGCAGGTTGGCGGGGAAGCTGGGGGCCAGATCATTGTTCGTGCCGGCGTTGCCGCTGGCTGCCACCACAAGAGCACCCTTCGTGTATGCATAGTCCACAACGGCCTGCATCGCCGCCACCGTCGATGGGTCCGATGGGCCGCCCCAACTGCAGTTGATCACGCGTGCACCCATGTCCGCGGCGAAACGGATGCCGTCATACCCGGCCACCACGCTGTTCGTTCCGATGGAATCTGCTGCGCACTTCACCCCGATGAGCCGCGTCAGGAAACCGATGCCTGCGACTCCCTTGCCGTTGTCGCCCCGTGCGGAAGCGCAACCGGCAACCGTAGTGCCGTGATATCCCTCATAGCCTGCAACGTTGTTCGGTCTGGGGGACGGATCGTTGTCCGGATGAAATGCGCCCCCCTGCAGCTCGTTCAGCGTGGGGTTGCCCACGAAATCCCAGCCATGATAGTCATCGACGAAGCCGTCGTTATCGTCGTCGATGCCGTTGGTTCGCTTATCCTTCCCCTGGCCGTCCAGACCGCTCTCGCCCGGATTGATCCAGATGTTCGGCCCAAGGTCTTCATGCGGCCAGTCGACTCCCGTATCGACAATGCCGATGGCTACCGTGCTGTCCCCTTTGGTGATATCCCATGCCTCCTGGGTATGAATGATCGTGAGCCAGCTCTGTTGCCCGAGAAGCGGATCGTTGGGGGTGTATGCAAGTGGAAAGGTATAATAGGGCTCTGCGAATTCAACCAGACCTGTTGCCCGAATTTCGGTGCCGAGGGCGATTGGATCGTACGGTCCGGAGTAGGTGATCACATAGATACGGTCGAATCCGGTAGTGAGGTGCTCCTGCGGGCCGCTCTGCTGTTCCACTTCCGGGTATTGCGCCATCGGCAGCAGCGCGCGGCGCGAGATAATGCCCGATCGATCGAGAATGGCATCGAGCGCCGGGAGTTCAAAACGAACGTTCCGACGGAGGTTCGGTACGCCGGGGGCCAGTTTCACGATGATTGTGCCGGCCAGGTAATGCGGCGAGGCAGCAGTTCGTGCGGCAACGGAGCCGCGAGCCTGTGCGCCGTCGCCGGCAAGCATGGCGCGAGAGGCCAGGAGAACGAGCAGGAGTGGAATGAGGGGACGAAGTGAAAACGTCATCGCGGTGCCAGATAATTGATCGGAGCGTGCCGCTGCAAGGCGCCGCGCACCGGTTGATGATGTGGGTAACAAGAGGACGAAGATAGGGAGTGGTGGGGCGCGATAAAAGGGGAGAGCAATGTGGTGATTTCCTCGCCGGAACTATCCGTCTTCCCGCCACTTACGTTCAGCCTTACGTTCGGATTGCCGCTTCTTCACATGCAGTCTGCGTTGTTTGGATGCCGTTGTCGGTTTGGTGGCAACGCGTGGCTTTTCATATGCCAGTGCGTTGTTGAGAATACGCTCCAGGCGTTCCAGCGCAGCAGACTTGTTCGCTCGCTGCGAGCGTTCAACGCTGCTCGAAACGCGAATTGCGCCGGTTGAATCGACTCGGGCGGCAAGTTTCTCGAGCAACCGTCTCTGCGTTGTCTCCCTGAGCCATGGCGATCCTGCGATCACGAGACGAAGGCTTACTTTCGTCTCCACCTTGTTCACATTCTGTCCGCCGGGACCGCCGCTTCTGCTGGTGGTAACGTCGAGCTCGGAGAATGGGATCGTCTCTCCGGTGGTCAGAAGAATCGTATCGTCGCTTGCAGGCATAGTCCGGCGGCTCCGACTGTTGTTCGTGAATGATTTCGGTGCACTTCAAAAGTACGTTGCCTTCATCATTCGGCATCCGTCCGGCCGGGTGGACTCGCGGCTCAACTCATGACTTTGGAGATTCGGCATGAAGAACGTTCTCGGCATCATCGCCATCGTGGCCGCGATTGCGGTGCTCGGCTACTGGTATTCTGACGGCGCACACGTCTACAATGTCGACACCGTAAAGGTGGAGAAGGTGGACCCGCTGTTCGGTACGAAGTACACGGAGTGGGTGGCGGACCCTCATATCGGACTGTTGCCTGCGATCGGGCCGGTGGCGGGCGGACTGTTCGTTGTGGGATGTGTTCTGCTCATCCTGGGGGCACGCGACCGCGCCAAGGCAAAAGCCGCTATGGCGGGAAGCATCCAGGATGCATAAGAATACACGTGGCCAGGCGTCGTACCACGCCTGGCCACGTGTGGTCCAGGAAGCCCTCATCCTACCAGATGAGACGCATCACTAATCATTCATGAACCAGACTCCTACGGCGTGCTGCCGATATCAGCGCGTATGCCGCCGGCGCGCGGCGAGCAGTTTGGCCGCCCTGCTGCCGGTGGGATCATCAGATACCCGCGCGACACGGCGGCGCGCTCCGCCCTTGTGCGAAGTCGGCGCGTTTGCGCGCTGTACCGAATCGCGCACAGCTGCAACCGATGCCATCGCGATCGAATCGCAGTTGCAGGGTGCTGTAGCAATCGAAGCCGGTAGAGGTGCTGGTGATGCAGAGTGGATCGACATAACCTGTTGTGGCACCGAAGGCGGAGCTACGGCGCCGTGGCCTACATAGCCGGCCGTTCCACCCACCATAAGAGCCCCGACGATCAATCCCCATGCAGCCGGACCAAAACGTTTGCCGGTTGTCTGGCTCGGAGCCGAGGGATTTGAGGGAACGGGGCGCTCGCCAATACCTTCCTGTGCCGAAGTACCGCTCGAAGCGATTCCACCCAGGCCGATTGCTGCGTTGAGACGGACAAGCATATCCAGTTCCTCTTGTGACGACATCGTGTCATGCACTTCGTTGCGGGAAAGCGCTCCATGAAGCTTCAATTGCTGCATGAAGGCGGCACGTTCTTCGCTGTTAACTATGAGGGACTGAAACATGTCAACGGCGTCGCTGTCCGAGAGATCGCCGTCGAGCAGATGGTACACCTTTTCGTTCATTGGTCCTGAAGATAGAGGGCAAGGCGCTGGCGCAGGGTGTCGCGCGCCTTGAATATCCGGAACTTGACCGTTGAAATTGCCGTGCCTGTGATCTTTGCGATTTCGTCATACGAATGACCTTGTACATCGCGAAGAATCACAGCCTCACGGTAGATAGCTGGCAGCCGTTCAATCTCGCCGGTCAAAGCATCCTGCAGCATTACATCCGGTGTATGTTCAGGTACCGGAAGTTGCAGGTCATCGATGGTATCGTGCTCCTTTCGTGCTCTGATCATATCGATACAGACGTTGCGGGTAAGACGAAATAACCAAGCCGCAACGTTTGTACCGTCCTGGTACATTCCTGCGTTCTGATACGCCTTCAACAACGATTCCTGCATCGCGTCCTTGGCTCGCTCACGATCACCGATCATGCGGCAGCAATACGTAAAAAGCCGCTCACGATATCGATCGTAAAGGCCAAGGAACGACTGCTTATCACCACTTGCGATGCGACGAAGCAGTTCATCGTCGGAGGTCAGCGTTTGCCGATTCGTGCGTGCAGACAAAACGAATCCGTTCAGCTTGTGATTCTGACTGGAAGAGCAGAAGGTATGAACCTCAACAGCTTCCGTGCCATTCACCGACGAAGCCATTCTGGAGCCTCAATCGGTACAACGAAGTGGGGGGCTGGAATGTTAGTCGTACAAGGCTATTCAACGATCCAATGTCTCGTTCGGTTTCATCATCACGGCTGCTCACCCCACATTAATTCCCCGACATTCGAACGGGAGGCCCGCACTTCCGACGGCAGGGAATCTGTTCATGGGATGAAAAACCTTCAGAATCTCATGATTCCTGCTGATTCAGTGCATCCATGATGTCTGAGGGAATGAGATGGCCCGTCCGGTCCCATGCCTCGGTGACCGTAATCGCTACCATGTTGACGATGTCCTGCACCTGACTGGAGTTCTGGATCACATGGACGGGCTTATTCATACCCATAAGAATCGGGCCTATGGCCTCGCACTCACCGATGCGCATTAGAAGCTTGTAGGCGATATTGCCGGCGTCGATGTTGGGGAAGATAAGGACATTGGCAGCCTGCCCGCCGAGAGTATTGAACGGATAAAGGGCGTTCAGCATCTCCTGGGAAACGGCCGTGTCGGCATGCATTTCCCCATCCACCATCAGGTGGGGATGCTCGGACTTCACGAGCTCCGTAGCACGGCGCATTTTCGTGGCCGCCGGGTGTTTCGAGTCTCCGAAGTTCGAGAAGGAGAGCATGGCAACCCGAGGCATGGCGCCGAACCGTTGGGCGATCTCGGCAGCCATCATGGCAATCTCCGCGAGTTCTTCGGCTGATGGATCGATATTCACCGTTGTATCGGCGAGGAAGAACTGGCCACCGGACTTCGGCATCATCACGTACAGTCCTGCCACGCGTGAATACCGATGGTCGCGCCCAACAACCTGCAGGGCAGGGCGGATCACCTCGGGATACGCAATCGATGCGCCCGCCACAAGTCCGTCTCCATCCCCCTGCCGTACCATCATCAGGCCGAAATACATCGTTCGTTGCATCAGGCGGCGAGCACCGGCGGCGTTGATCCCCTTCCGAGCGCGAGTCTCGAAGAACGCGTCCGCATACGCAAGCCGTCGTACGTCGTCCATCGGATTGATCAGTTCCATTCCCTTGAGATCGATGTGGTTCTCTTCGGCAACCGATCGCATCAGATGGCGTCGCCCCAGCAGAACGGGCTGGCAGATCCCTTCCTCAACAAGGCGTTGTGCCGCCCGCAGCACAACGGCCTCCTCGCCTTCCGGAAGCACGATCCTCTTGAGCGGCCGTCGGCGCTGGGCGCGGTTGATGATCGGCACCATGAACCCGCGCGACTTGCCGAGGCGGCCTTCCAGATCGTCGATGTATGCATCCCAGTCCGTGATCGGCTTTCTCGCTACACCGCTTTCGATCGCGGCGCGGGCAACGGCCGGAGCCACCCAGAGAAGCACCCGCTGATCGAACGGTTTCGGGATGATATACTCCGGGCCGAAGCTGAGAGGCTTGTCGCCGTAGCTCCGGATCACCGAATCTGCGACGTCCTCACGCGTCAGGGCGGCAATGGCTCGCGCCGCCGCAAGCTTCATCTCATCGTTGATGGCGCGAGCCCGGACATCCAGGGCGCCTCGGAAGATGAATGGAAAGCCGAGCACATTGTTCACCTGATTCGGGTAATCGCTGCGGCCGGTGGCCATGATGATGTCGCTCCGGACCGAGGTGGCGTCTTCGTAGCTGATCTCCGGATCCGGGTTGGCCATCGCGAACACGATTGCATTGGGTGCCATCGATGCCACCATCTGCTTCGTGACCAGCCCGGCCTGTGAAAGGCCAACGAAGACATCCGCTCCCGCCATCATCTCACCCAACGTGGCGTGGTCATCTCCATTGACAAACTCCTGCTTGTATTTGTTCAGGTCATTCCGCTTGCGATGGATCAATCCCTTGGAATCGCACATGTAGATATTTGCGCGATTCGCCCCCAGAAGCACATAGAAGCGTGCGCAGCTGATCGCCGAAGCGCCGGCTCCGGATATCACGATCCTGACCTGATCGATCTTCTTTCCCTGGATCTCCAATGCATTGATCAGCGCCGCTCCAGAGATGATCGCGGTTCCATGCTGGTCGTCGTGAAATACCGGGATGTTCATCCGGCGCTTGAGGGCCTCCTCAACCTCGAAGCACTCCGGGGCCTTGATATCTTCAAGATTGATGCCGCCGAACGTCGGCTCCAGTGCCGCGATCGTCTCGATGATGGCCTCGGTTTCGGATGGAGATATCTCGATATCGAATACGTCGATATCGGCGAATTTCTTGAAGAGCACGCCCTTCCCCTCCATCACCGGCTTGCCGGCTGCGGGGCCGATGTTGCCGAGACCCAATACGGCGGTGCCGTTGGAGATAACGGCAACCAGGTTCCCCTTGGCAGTGTACTCGTATACCTTCTCCTCGTCCGCGGCGATTTCACGGCATGGCTCGGCAACGCCGGGGCTGTAGGCCAGTGAGAGGTCGCGCTGTGTAGAGACGGGTTTCGTGGAGATCACTTCGATCTTACCCCGGCGACCCATTCGATGATATTCGAGTGCTTCCTCGCGCTTGATCATATGGTTCAATGGATGTGGCTGTCCGGACCGGCGATTCCCCGAGAGTGCTCATGCAGGCGACGGATCGGGTGCCGGTTTGCACACGATGCATGGGAGGCTGCCGAGTTCGATCGAAGTGCGCCGATAACGCAATTGAGCGGCAAAGTTAGAAGAAAAGGTGCGCGCAGCCCCATCGATTTCTTCCTGCAACACATGCCAGGGGGGCATGGGCGGCCGGGAGCGGGGCGGCTGTGCACGAGGCGGATGATGGATGCGTGCCTCTCCGGGCTCTTGGTCCGGCACGTCGTAATCGGTCGGGATGCCTGAAAGGATCTGACGCCGTTGGAGTGCGATGCCTGTCCGTGGAGCGTGCAGCGTTCGTGCGCAATCGGGGTGAAGCCGGGATCACCTGCACGATCAGCCGAAGTTATCGGAATCACTTCGCTCTCTTGATGAGTTTGGGCCTCGAAGTTCGCCTATAAGTTCCGTAAGTTAGGGGCTCTGGTGGTTGTTTGAATACCATCCCTGATCGGCGGTCACACTCCGTACATGTGCACCTCCGATACTGCTGTAACGTCGCCGGTTGGGCTGCATCCGGGCCCTCGAATCGTTCGGCGACGTGGCTCCGCGGCACCATGGCCACATGGTGCATGATGATGCAAACCGTACTGCTAACCGCCTGCGACCTGATGCGTTGTATAGGTTGAACACCTGCGTGTGCGTCGATAGGACCTGATGGCCAGGCCTGAATCTTCTCGTAATACGTGGCTCTTTCTACGCTCATTCCAGATAGAATCCTGCGTTTTCTGAATGCGTTGCCGGTGTCAGGTGACCCGTTCGAATGGATTCCCGTGTTCCGCGACGAGTTGTGTCTGCTTCTTGGCGATGTTGACAGGGTCACGGTGAACGTCAACGTTGTGTGTGATCTCCAGAATCCGGGCAGTTACAAGCCGGGGTTGACGGTGACGAAGCACAATGCTGTACGGGAGCCCGATTCCGGCGTCTTTGTTGCATCGCATGCGCAGAGCGGACTGCCGGCCGACCGGTTGTTGGAGGATTTCAAGCGCCAGGGGTATCCATTGGAACGCTACCATCCTCCATGCGGTTTCGACTACTACTTCGGCGGCGAGGCATATCTCGGCACCATCTTTCTCTGGAGAGAACTCGATCGCGAGCCAATTTCCGAGACGACGTTGCAAGCGATCCGTTTGCTCGAACCGTTCATTGTCTTTGCCTTATCGGATCTGGTTGCCCGGCGCCAGCATTCGGAACCGGACGTGCGTGTCTTCACGGATGCGCTTCGTGGGTTGACCGCGACTTCAGGACTGAGCAATCAGGAGTTGCGAGTGGTCATCCTGCAGTTGTTCGGCCACTCGTACAAGGAGATGGCCGACATGTTGGGCATTTCGGTGGATGGTGTGAAGCATCATTTAAAGATGATTCACAGAAAAACGGGCGCGCGGAGCTATACCGAGTTGTTCGCGAAGTATTTCACGCCGCGGCTTGATCTCCGTCTGTTGGACGAGGAGGGTCTTGACGGTATGGAACGTGATGACATCCCTGTTGAGGTGGATCCGAACGAGGTGGAACAGCTACCTCCGATCGAAACGCCGCTACTTGAAGATGCGGCCTTCGATCTCTACTACGATCCACAGCGGACAATCGGCGAGCGGACGAGAAAGTTCGGAGAAGTTGCGTTCGGTTCAATGGAGGAGTTTGCGAAGGCTTTGAAAATCGCTCCGTCAAACCTCCAGAAGTATCTCAACGGCGAACGCAACCCCGGCATCGGGATGCTCCAACGATTGCACGAGCTTGGCTGCAGTGTCAATTCATTGATCGGTGGTGATGGAAGCATCTTTGCTGACAATGGGGCTGGGAAGCTGTTGCGTGCGCGTGCCGGGGCCGCAGCCATGCCCGATGCATAAATGTGCAGGGTAAAATTCGCCTGCTTGAAGTAGAGTTACTCAACGCCCCCCATTACAACACAATAGAATACGTGTTGTGTGCGGGGCGTTGGTCCTTGAGTAAGCCGCAGTTGCGGCCTCCTGTTCAGAGGAGCTCCATGCAAACAGTATAGCCATCACTACACAAAAGTGTAGTTGACTGCTTGACCTAAGCGGAGTACCTTGATAACGTTGAATCATGTGCTCTACAACCTGGGCGCAAGAGCTCCAAGGATAACTTCCATTCACAATTCCGGGCACACGGAAACCGATATGAGAAAACTTGCTGCTACAGTTTGCGCCTTGGTGCTCGTGTCGAGCATGGCGTATGCCCAAGCTCCGTCCTGCGTTGCCAGCGATCCAACCGCTGTGCCGGTGGATACAATCCGAACCACGTTAACCATTGCTCCTCCCGACAGCACATCCGGCGATTCGTCAACGGCTGCGGACCAGCCGAAAGGTGGTGCGCTCCGTGCAAAGGCGAAAAGTAACGGACAGATCACATTGGAGATCTGTATCTGGAGGACACAGATGGGGATCGTGTATTCGATTACTCCGTCGTCGTTCACCTTTGGCGGTGATGGATCGGTGATTGATTCGTTGTTGACGAGCACAATCTTCGATTTGGCCTCTCAGACCGCAATCGGTCAGGGTATTGTCAAAGGATATTCAACATGCAGTGCAGATTGCTCCAACAACATCGTTCTTGTACAGGTACCATCCTGCGTTCAGCGTACCGGAGGCGGAATCTCGACGCAGTTCATATCCTGTGAGACAGGATCCTGCTGTATGCGTTCCTACAACGTATGCTGCCCTGATGGCAGCGGTGCGCCCACACTCCAACTCGTCGGCACCTCCGGCGGTGGCTGCGGGGCATCGTCAGGCTCTGGATGCGAGTCATTGTGCGAGTAGGTATACAACTTTTCAGCGATAATGGTCCCGAGCTACACAAATGTGTAGTTGACGTGGGGAGTGTGAGAGGGTAGTTTTGTACCGGACATGAGAATCCCTCCAGGGTACTCCCAACTCCCGGACGAAACGCTTCAAAGTTGCTCCGTGCTCGAGGTTGAACGAAGTGGAACAGCAACCAACGTGAAGGCATACCTGTGATGAACGGACAGCATATATCGAACGGGTTTAGGGTCCTCTTGTCGATCGGCGTTCTTCTCTCGATGGGTGCGCTCTCGGAGGCTTACTCCCAGGGTGTCGAGACATCGAAGATGACGGTGGTCAACAGCACTGGAGGAACGATTCACACAGACGATGGTGGAATTACGTGGCGGATTATGCTCCCGGCTGCCGATTGGCAGATCCGTGAGAATCTGACTCGCAAGATCAGCGCCCAGCACCAGGGGGCGGCAACGATGCCTTCGGGCCGTTCCGCAGCACTCCCCAATCCGACGCGAGGGGCCGTTTCAATCAGATTCTGGTTGGAACAGCCGGGCGAAGTAAGTATCACGCTGCACGATAGCCACGGCAGCGAAGTGTTACGAGCGAACGAGGGACCGCGCGTAACCGGTGATAACATACTTCAAATGGATCTGGCCTCTCTTTCGGATGGTGTTTATTTCTATAGGATCGTCAGTGGCGGTAGGATCATCGCTGGCAGTACGGTGATCGTAGCGCGCTGATATGCAATCCAAGGGCAGTGGGTCGCCAGGGACACTCAGGCGAATCGCACCAGAGTTTCGGCCCGCTGCCCGGGCGCTGATCTTTCTCTTTTCTCCGACAACGGATGTTCACGGTTCGATGCGAGGTCTCCCTGATCCATTGCGACGGGGGCATCGGCCGGAGGGCACTTCGCAGGTCTGCATAACTCTGAGCCATGCAATCCCTGCGTACAAGTTGGTTGCTCTGCTCGCCAGCGATGTGCCCTGAATATCTACCCCGGATCCCCCCTGAATGTCCTGCGCGGCATCCGGAATTCTTTCGCAGACCTTCCAACCAAAGTAGAGTGCCTGTGGGGCAGTGAGGTCCTTTCCGGTGTACGGTCCGGAAGTTGTTCCCAGGCAGAGCGCTCTCTCGAATACTGGCACGAATTACGGTCCTTGGTCACTGAACGGTAGTTTCGTCAGCGGGATGACGAGCGCTCAAGCAAGCTCAAGGCCGGGTGTGGTCCAACCTGAGAACATCAGGAACACCCGGCCTTGAGCTTTTTGAGGACGATATCCACGGTCCTTAGGTACCGTTTCACGTCAGGCATGTTGCGGCGGTCGTGCCAGTGAGGGCACGCCGCCGTGCACGCACGTGAGTGAACGAACCGGGCTGCCACTACGACAGGAAATCGAAACAATGGACATCCGCCGCTCGGAAGCTTCTCTATCCGCCTGATAGTCTCTATTTTCGTACGACGTTACCGTTCGACGGCCACGAGAGCATCCCGTATGGCTCCCCAGTGACCTGCGTATACGTATCGCATCGTCCCCGTTCGGGGGGCAGAGCATTCAGCCGATTCTTTTCGTGGAGTAAGCATGCACATCGCACAACGTATGTCGCGGCTCGGCACAGAGACCGCTTTCGAAGTATTGCTGAAGGCACGCAAACTTGAAGCGCAAGGGCGCGACATCGTTCACCTTGAGATCGGCGAACCCGATTTCGACACACCGGAGAACATTACCGGCGCCGCAAAGGCCGCTCTCGATCAGGGATTCACACACTACGGTCCTTCAGCCGGCCTTCCTCAGGCTCGTGAGGCCATTGCCGCATACATCGAGCGGACCCGGGCGGGCGTATCATGCTCGGCCGATGAGATCGTCATCACGCCGGGCGCCAAGCCTATCATGTTCTACGCCATGATGGCAACGGTTGATGAGGGGGACGAGGTGATCTACCCCAATCCCGGGTTCCCGATTTACGAATCGGTGATCAATTTCCTCGGCGCCAAGCCGGTGGCCCTTCCGCTTCGGGAGGAAAAGGAGTTCCGATTCGATCTTGCCGATCTCGAGGCGCGCATCACGAAGAAGACACGCATGCTCATCATCAATACGCCGCAGAATCCCACGGGCGGGATTCTGACCCGTGATGATGTTGAGGGTATTGCCGAGCTCGCCAACCGCCATAACCTCATCGTCTTCTCGGACGAGATCTATTCGCGTATCACATACGACGGCTTTCAGCACACATCAATCCTTGAATTTCCTGGAATGAAGGAGCGTACCATCATGCTCGATGGATTCTCGAAGACGTATGCCATGACCGGCTGGCGTCTGGGGTACGGTATGATGCCTCCCTCCATCGCCTCCTTCGTTGCAAAGCTCCAGACCAATTGCACCAGCTGCACCTCGAGCTTCACCCAGATGGCTGGCGTAGAGGCGTTGAACGGACCGCAGCATGTTGCCGACGAATTCGTTCAGGAATTCCGCCGCCGCCGCGATGTGATGGTTGACGGGTTGAACAGCATCCCGGGCTTCCGCTGCCATCGCCCCCAGGGCGCGTTCTATGTGTTCCCCAACATCGAAGGAACCGGCTACAGCTCGCAGCGGCTTGCGGACTTCCTCCTCAATACGGCGGGTGTTGCATGCCTTAGCGGAACGGCATTCGGCCAGTTCGGCGAAGGCTTCATCCGGTTCAGTTATGCCAACTCCGTTGAGAACATCGAGAAGGCGCTGGACCGCATCGGCGATGCGGTGGGGAAGCTGATGCGTGACGAGGCTACGATCGATGGATAGGATTGCCGTATGGCCTTCCGATGGTGAGGTTGGAATGCTGTGAACGCCGTTCCGCCCCAGTGAGCCAATCCCGAAATTACAGGGCCGGTGTGCTTTCCATGGAAGCACACCGGCATCGTGCTTTGAGCCCCTCCGATGCGTTGGGTGATCCGCCGATACGCACCCACAACGTTTCCTCTCGAACCAGTTCGGTCGGGATCTGGAGCGAAAAGCCTCAACATTGCGCGTATCGTTGCACGATCAGCGTGTTCGACCGCGCGTCTGCAGCTGTTATCGTTCGTGCACAGGTTGTTAAACCATGATCTACTATTAACTCGAACCGCTTCGGCTATATTTGCACCGCTTCCACGTAGGTCCGAAACTCCCAGAAGTTGTGTCCAGTGGTGCGAGGCAGGCGCCGATTGTGCGCCGTGCGTCGTAGATCCGGTACGTCTCCACGCAGGTGACCGTACCGCCGGATATCCATGCACCTGCACCGGTATGGGGGCGTGATGGATAGACGTGTGCACATTCAATCAAGAGGATTGGACAACGATGAGATATGTATACGCTCTGATTCTGGCAATGCTCCTCGTGCCTGGCGTGAACCTGCTGGCGCAGTTCAGCGAGTCGAAGATCCGCATTGGATTCGATCTTGGTGCAACTCTCGGCGAGGACGGCGTGATTGGCGATGATCTCCGTTCGGGGTTCCGTCTCTACGGGCGGTATCTGTTCCTTGGCGACCTGCTGCAGGCGGAGGCTGGGCTTGGCGGCTCGCGCATCGCCGGAGGCGGCTCCTTCTACGATACCAGAATCTACCCGGCCGATCTCCGGCTTCTGCTCGGACCACACTTGAGTGAGGTGTGGAATCCGTTTATCTATGGCGGTGTCGGTATGGCCAAGTATCATGTCAATCGTCCCACCACTTCTCCGACTGCGTCCGATGGGTATGATGGATTTGGCGCCTACATTCCATTCGGCATCGGACTGCAGTTGAAGCCGAATCCGGACGCCACATTCGCGCTCGATCTCAATCTCGGAGCAAATCTGTTTCTGAACGATGAGATGGACGGCGTGATCGATGGGAAGAACCCGGGGTGCGTTGCGGTGTATATGGGATTTGAATACCTCTTCGACAGCGGCTCCGATGACAGCGACGGCGATGGCCTCACCGACGCCTACGAGCGCCGCATCGGTACCGATCCGCACAATCCCGATACCGATGGCGATGGATTGCAGGATGGCGCCGAAGTCCTGAAGTACAAGACCGATCCCTTGAATCCGGATACCGACGGTGACGGCCTCAAGGATGGGGACGAAGTTCTCAGGTACAAGACCAATCCTCTCAATCGCGATACCGATAACGATGGTATCAGCGATGGTGACGAAGTCAATACATCGAAGACCAATCCGCTCAACCCGGACACTGACGGCGACGGCCTGAGGGATGGCGCCGAAGTCTCCACGTACAGAACCAATCCGCTCAACCCGGATACCGACGGCGATGGCTTGAGAGACGGCGAAGAAGTTTTGAAATACAAGACCGATCCGTTGAAGGTGGATACCGATGGGGACTCATTGAGTGACGGAGCGGAAGTCCTGAAGTATCGTACGAGCCCGCTCAATCCCGATACGGATGGCGATCGTCTGCGCGACGACGATGAGATCAATCGTGTAAAGACCGACCCGCTGCGGATGGATACCGACGGCGACGGAGTGATCGACAGCGAGGACAAGTGTCCGCTTGTGCCGGGTGTGGTTGCAAAACAGGGGTGTCCTGATCAGGCGCCGCCGAAGCGTGGTACCGTGTTGAACTTCTCGGACATTTATTTCATCGTCAACACGGATCAGTTCGACACAACGCGAGCGGAGACGGCGCAGAACCTGCAGAAGCTGTTGGCATACATCAATCAGTGTGATGGTATGGTTGTCGCCATCGAAGGTCATGCATCGCGCGAGGGGAACGAAACCCGCAACAAGCAGCTGAGCGAGATGCGCGCTGCGCGGATCAAGTCGTGGCTCGTATCGCAGGGTGTGCGTGCGGAGAGGGTCGCTTCTACAGAGGGCTTCGGCAGTTCACGCAACGCCGTGGCGGAACCAGCGCCCAACTCCACGGAGGCGAAGAAGATGGACAAGGCTCAGTTGGAGGCGATCCGCAAGCAGAACCGTCGCATTGCGATGCGAGTGGTGAAGGGCTGCGACTAAGTACTTGCGAAGAAGTATCCTGCTATGCTCTGAAGAGCATGTTGGGCCGGAGTTCTACTCGGGCCCCGTTCTTCCGATGAAGATCGCGGAGTCACACTCCGCGATAACAGATCGAAGTGCTATCAGGAATCAATTCCCTCTGTACGTAGCGGCGTTCACGGGGCGCCTCACGATGTGCTGACACCGAAACAGCGCGAGGGGCTGGAATGTGTTTCCAGCCCTCAACTGTTTATAGCCGATACGGTTGCCACGCTTCATTGTGAATCGGGTGGAGTGCTGGCCTGCAGACGTGTGGTGCGGCATGGCGTTCGGGCAGTGCATCCATACCCGTCAACCCGGCGAGCACACTGACTCTTCGCCGGATCACGACGAGATTCCATGGCCATGGGATGCAGGTGCATGTAAGGGATGGATGTTGATGGTGCCGGAGATCCTGCGGTCCGAATGCGGATGCCTGGTGTTGAGACGCCGGAGCGTGTGCCGGGGTGACAAGGGTGAATTGGCGGGGAAGCAGGGTGATTCCGGGGGCTCACTGTTTGTTCGGCACCGAGGCACGAACAAGGTCGCACAGCAGTGTGAAGTTCATCTGATCGTTCGTGAGCGCGATCGTCTTGGTGCGTGTGACGCCCGGCGATCCATACTTCGAAAGCCGCAGCACCGTATACGTTCCCTTGCTCAGTTGAACGGTCTGTTCCTGAAACGCCACGATCTCATTCCAGCCGATAGCACGTTCATAGCGGAAAATATTGCGCGCAGTTACGCCGTTGCGATCCACCGAGATCCATCGAAGCGTCCAGAGCTGCCACAGCGCAACCACGGTAATCACTCCCCACGAGTAGATCTTCACTGTGAAGCCTGGCGTTGCGATCAGACCGATGATGGCAATCAGCAGCGTCCCGATCCAGATCACTACCAAAAATCGTCTCGGGGGAAAGACATGCCGTTCTTCCAGTGCTGCGAGCTGAGTCATGAACGTAATCCTCCTCGGCGTTCGATCGGTTCACATCGCAATAGTAATACCTGCCGCCCCGTTGGTTATGGGGCGATACACGGACTGCAGGGGTGAATGTTACGTTCGTTGTTTCGCAGCCGCTGCGCCGTAGCGCACCCACGCGGCCGCAATTCGTAGTTCCGGATAGTCACCTGCTCCGCCAAGCAGAGCGCGCAACTCGCGCAGCGTTGCGCGCGGGCGCGATGCAAGCTCCTCTCGTACGGACTGCACGATGCCGTGCGGAACGAACCGTTCTACCTCGATACCAACACCCAGCTTCAGCAGCTCCTCGATATGTGTGCTGATCGTGGATGGCTGCAATGCAGTGCGATGAGCAATCTCCGCGAGCGTAAGCCCCTCGCGAATCAGCATGTGCGTCCGGCGGAGTCGATCCGGGAGGTCGGACCGATCGCCTCCCCACTCCTCGGTGCCCAGCAGCGACTCGATTAATCCAATGAACGACGTGCCGCATCGATTGAACATCTCCTGGCTCGTTCCCTCAATGCGTTCGAATGCTGCGCGGCTCGTTGGAAGCTGGTTCGAGATCCTGACAAGCATGATCTCCGGGCAAATCGACTCCGGTGCCATGCCGTCGCGCATTGCTATTCGGTCACGCAGGGCCCGCAACTGCCGCAGCATGTCGGGGTTCTGGCTTCGTTCCATGTCCCGTTCATGCGGCACAAACCGTTCCAGCGAAAGATGCGCTATTGCGCTGCGCCCGCTTGTCGTGATCCGCACGGTTGGCTTGAGCGTGGCGGAACTCTCCAGTAATCGCTCGGCGATCAATCTGTCCGCAATGCGTGCAAGCTCTCCCCGCTCCATATCGCGCAGTTCACCATACCGGCTGTACGACCACAGGCCGAAACGGTCTATTGTGGTTGTGCGCTCGCCACGCAACATATCAACCAGTGTCATCTTGCCAAAGCGTCCACCCAACTCCTCGGCGGCGGCAAGCAACAGTTCGCGCGATCGCGCGGTCCGCGCCGAGGCAGTCTGGCCTCCGGATGCCGAGCGTGCAGCTTCTGCTGCGGCCATCAGCGGACGGTTCCGGCAATTATCGCACTGGCCGCACGGAGCAGGTATCGGCTCGGCGCCGAAATACTCCAGGATGAAGTCACGCCTGCAGAGAACCGTCTGTGCATAGCGTTCCATGGCGTCCAGCTTGAGCAGTGCACGTTCGCGTCCAAGTTCGAGCGTTCGTTCGTCGAACACCATCTTCTTGGCAGCGAGCCGCTCGGTGAGGAACTGATAGCCGGTGCCTGGAGTTGGAGGTGTATACACCAGGATCCCTCCCAGCATCAGGGCACGCATGCTTCGCTCGAACGCCGCGGCATCGATCCCATGCTTCGATGCTACCTCATCCGGGTTGAAGGTCGTCTGCTGACCGAGGGCTGCGCCCCCAAGTGTTCGAAGCAGTGCCACAAGAGTGTTCTTCCGTTCGGGATCGTTCGTGCGGTGATAATACTCCTGCACATCGGCGCTGGTGCCGAGAAACCGGACCATCCCGAGCTTCTCGGCTTTTACCTTGCGCAGGATGCCGTTCTTCTCGAGCGAGGAAAGTATGCCGTTCAGTGCTGCCGGATGTATGCGTGCGCGTGCCGCCACCTCCTTCTCATCCGGCACGAACACACCGGCATAACGATTCCCGATCCCCACATGCACCATGTCCCACAGCGTATCATAGACGGTTTCTATCTGGCTGCGGTCCGGGAAACTGGATCTGATGAAGAACTCCTGAAGCCGTCGGTCGCGCGCATTGTACAGCAGCGTGCAGTCGCTCGGTTGCCCGTCGCGTCCCGCACGTCCTGCCTCCTGATAGTACGCCTCGATCGAGCCCGGCATATCGAAGTGAATGACATGCCGCACATCGGATTTATCGATCCCCATCCCGAAGGCATTCGTTGCGATGATCCCCTTTGTCCTGCTGGTGATGAACGCCTCCTGTGCCGCGCGGCGGTCCGCATCCTGCATGCCGGCGTGGTAGATCGTAATCGGCAGGTTCTCCGCATGAAGCATCACGCCGGTGGACTCCACATTCCGCCGCGTCCCGCAGTAGATGATGACGGAGCCGCTACGCCCGGTTTCGGCACGCATCATCGTGCGCAGCTCCGCCTCCTTGTCTGCAACAGTGCGCACGTTGAACGTAAGATTCGGACGATCGAATCCGCGAACAAACCGGCGTGGGCTCTGAAGCCCAAGCTGGTTTACGATATCCTCCTGTACAAACGGAGTCGCCGTTGCCGTCAGAGCAACGATGGGAGGGCGGCCAAGCGCGGCGACCACCTCCCGCAGCTTGGTATAGCTTGGGCGGAAGTCGTGGCCCCACTCCGAGATGCAGTGCGCCTCGTCCACGGCGAAGAGGGCAATCGGTACATCCCTGATCAGCTCCAGAAACGTGTTGCTCTCGAAGCGCTCCGGCGCAACGTACACCATCGAATAGAGCCCGTAGCGAATGTCGGTCATCCGTTGTCGTACGGTGCCGAAGTCCAGTGCGGAGTTGATCGTGGTGGCCTGCACACCATTGCGGCGAAGCGCATCCACCTGATCCTTCATCAGAGCAATGAGGGGGGAGACAACGATGGTAACGCCGTGGAGCAGGAGCGATGGAACCTGATAGCAGAGCGACTTGCCTCCGCCCGTTGGCATTACCACCAGCGTATCACGTTTGGCCAGGACGGAGTTGATAATCTCCTCCTGCCCCGGACGAAACTCCGGGTAGCCGAAAAACCGCTGTAGCGCCTCGAGCGGTGT
The DNA here is from genome assembly GCA_035549015.1 of Kapaibacterium sp. (SeqCode). GTDB lineage: Bacteria > Bacteroidota > Ignavibacteria > OLB7 > OLB7 > JAFDZV01. The sequence goes on along the minus strand of DASZRW010000095.1, from coordinate 3,657 downwards.
CGTCGGGCGAGCCTGTTCCAGCATGACGTATTAACGTGAGAAGAGGTGAGGGAAGCAACGCACGAAAAAGATACGGAGGAATATGGTTGCAACGGCCCGCTGTCGCCGAACAAATAATCGGCGGAGCTCCCATGTAGTGGTTTCAACGGATGGGTACGGCCGGTGCCATTCCTCACAATGCCTGCTCCCGAGCTCTCGCCACAACGAATCCGTCCAGTTGCCGGAGAAGCCATGCGGCAGTCAGTGTGAGCACGCCGATATCATCGAGCCAGCCGAGGACGGGAATCCAGTCCGGAATGGCATCCACTGGAGAGACAACGTATCCCACCGCCGCAACCACGGCAAGCTTCCGCCAGAGCGGAGTGTGTTCATCGCGGAAATACGCCGGGAGGTTCTTCAATCGCACGAGCATCGAACGGTCCACAACAATGCGTTTGGGTTGAACAATGCGCTTGGGTTGAGACGTCATAACGTTAAGCCTTGTTGAACAGGAGGGTGCGACCACGGCAGCGCCCGTTGATCCTCATCGACGGCTACTTCACGGCTGCATTGCCTGAGGAGCATGCGGATCATCGGGGCCTATTCGTTACGTCCAGAGACTTGCAGCACCACCGCGGGCGCCGTATCTTATATACAATTGTGGTAATAAAACGTAAGGAAACTATTGAAGTATCGTTGGACTATCGCGACCATATCGGATGAACAAGCAGTACCGAAGTTAGCCCAAGCCATAAGCGTATCGCCAACCATCGCCCGGATTCTGGTGGGGCGCGGGGTCAGGACGTTCGAGCAAGCAAAGCAGTTCTTTCGTCCCAGCCTTGCAGATCTCCATGATCCCTTCCTGATGGATGGTATGGACCGCGCGGTTGAGCGCTCGATGAGAGCGCTCGAAGCGGGCGAGAAGATGGCCATCTACGGAGACTATGATGTTGATGGCACGAATTCAGCGGCAATGCTCTACCTGTTCTTCAAGGAGCTTGGAGCAGACGTTGACTTCTACATTCCCGATCGCTTTACCGAGGGTTATGGCCTCTCGATCACCGGGATAGACCGCCTTGCTGCTGCAGGTGTTCGTCTGATAATCACCGTGGACTGCGGCATTACCGCAGTCGATCAGGTGGCATATGCCAGTACGATCGGCCTCGACATGATCATTTGCGATCATCACGAGGCCGGCGACAGGATTCCCGCCGCTTACGCCGTTCTCGATCCAATCAAGCCTGGATGCAGCTATCCGTTCAAGTATCTCTCGGGATGCGGGGTCGGATTCAAGCTGATGCAGGGGATTGCCACGAGACGCGGCGAGGTTGAAAGCATCTACGCATATCTGGACTTCGTTGCCATAGCCGCTGCGGCCGACATCGTCCCGCTTGTCGGGGAGAACCGTTCGCTGGTGGCTCATGGGCTGCGCAAGCTCAACGATTCTCCGCGTCCGGGGCTGCGCGGGTTGTTGGAATGTGCCGGCATCAAACGCGGAAACCTGGGAACGGCCCAGATCGTGTTCGGTATCGCGCCACGTGTGAACGCGGCCGGACGTCTGGGCGACGCACGCCGTGCGGTGGAGATGCTGATTGAGGAGGATGAGGTGCGCGCCTTCCAGCGCGCGCAGGAACTGGAGAGCGACAATCGCAGCCGTCGGACAATCGACGAGGAGACATTCGGCGAGGCTCAGCGCATCGTTGAGAAGATGCTCAACGAATCCGAAGTGCGTTCGCTCGTCATCCACAACCCGAACTGGCACCCGGGCGTGATCGGCATCGTTGCTTCACGCATCGTGGAGAAGTACTATCTCCCAACGGTGCTCCTGACATCGGTGGATGGAATGGCGAAGGGCTCCGCACGCTCCATTGCGGGATTCGATATCCATAACGCATTGAAGGCATGCGAGTCGCTGATCGAACAGTTCGGTGGGCATAAGTACGCTGCCGGGCTTTCGATTCGCGAGGAGAACATCGATACGCTGCGGACCGCGCTCAACAACTTCGCCGTCAACGAGATTCCGGATGAGATGCTGATCCCACAGATCAACATCGACACGGAGGTTGGCCTGGACGAGTTGACGCCGGCATTCTTCAATGTCGTCAAGCAGTTCTCGCCGTTCGGACCGGGCAATTCGCGTCCCAACTTCGTTGTGCGCAATGCCGAGATCGTTGGCTATCCGAAGATCGTCGGCAAGGACCATCTGAAATTCCGCGTGCGCAACGGGCATGGCTTCATCGAGGCGATTGCCTTCGGCATGGGCTCGCGAATGAGCGAGCTGGCCGGAGGGCGGAAGTACGACATGGTGTTCAACATCGAGGAGAACGAATATCGCGGCATGATTACGCCGCAGCTTCGGATCCTCGATTTCAGACTGGCCGAGCCCGTTGGCACCGGCAGTTCTGCCGAGCTTCAGGCAACGCCTGGCAGCACGGCGAACGGCGTACCCAACGGTGCGGTGGCAGGTGCCTCTGCAATCAACAACTCGATTGCAAAGGGGGCAGCCATCAACGGTATCGTACCTCCGGTGCAGTAGCCGGAAGACATTGTTCAGAGAGTGGAACGGCGGCGGGCTTACGGCCCGTCGCCGTTTGTATCCATCACATATCCGTGGGAGCCATGCAGCGTGGGACTTCCGTCACGCTGGGCCTGGCGCCGGCGATCTGTGGTGAACAGTACAGTTCATTAGATCAGTCTCGATAACAACAATGGCAGGGCATAGCAAGTGGGCTAACATCAAGCATCGCAAGGGCGCGGTTGATGCCAAGCGTGGCAAGGTGTTCACCAAGATCGCCAAGGAGATCACGATTTCCGCCCGTCTCGGCGGCGGCGAACCTGCAAGCAACCCGCGCCTCCGGCTGGCGGTGCAGAGTGCTCGTGCGGTGAACATGCCTGGTGACAACATCAAACGTGCGATCCAGCGCGGGACCGGAGAACTGGAGGGACAGCAGCTCGAAGAGATGATGTTCGAGGGGTACGGACCGGGCGGCATCGGCATTCTGATTGAATGCGTCTCCGACAATCGCAATCGCGCGGTTGCCGATATCCGGCGCATCCTCTCGCGCAACAATGGCTCGATGGCCGATGCAGGCGCTGTTGCATGGAACTTCAATCGCAACACCGTCATCTCCGTGAACAAGGGGGATCGCAGCGAGGACGATGTGCTGATGGCAGTGATGGATGCGGGGGCCGAGGATGTGAAGACGTCGGACGAAACCTACGACGTTTACGCACCGGTCGATTGCTTCGAGTCCGTTCGCTCGGCGCTCGAGGAGGCAGGCTTCACCGTGACCGCCGCCAACCTGGAGTTCGTCCCGAACCAGACGCTGGAACTCACCGGCGCCGATGCAGCGGCTGCCCTGAAGCTGCTCGACCTGCTCGACGATTACGACGACACACAGAACGTCTACAGCAATCTGGAAGTGAACGAGGAGGAACTTGCCCGGCTCGAGGCGGAGTCGTAGGCAGGCATACGATGTGCCCCATGGCACTTCGTCCCGAACCAGTGCCGGGCGATCCATCGGGTCGCCCGTTTTTGTAGTGGTGCGCCAGGCATGGCGCGTGACTAGGGGGTGAAAGTCCCCAGCGGGCCCAGATGGTGGGAAGCGCTAGCCGAACAGCAACGGCAGTGTCGCGAGGCATTGTCGGAAGGAAGCTGTAGGCAAATCCTCGGCCTGA
>DASZRW010000094.1:0-1801 GCA_035549015.1 Kapaibacterium sp. (SeqCode) | reverse complement strand
TCGTCTCGCAATCGGTGGTGCGGCGGTACGATGCCGGCGACACGGTGCGGCGCGATACGCTCCTTGCGGTCAACACCTACGGCTTCTATGGCCTGGTGACCTCGCAGATCGATGCGAACGGGAACTTCGGCGCGAACGCGTACGATCACAACGGGCGGCTCATGGCCGCCTGGTGGCCGCTCGACTTCCCGCGCCGCGACACGATGGACACCATGCGCTACACCGCGCGCGAGCGGGTGCCGACGATCGGCTTCACACGGCATCACTACACGGTCGATACCGTGCTCTGCGACTCCGGCGGCATGACCCATGCGGGGGCGGTGTTCAGCGATGACCTGACGAACCTCTACGCCGGGCATCTCCCCACAGTGGTTCCCGACTGCCCGTGCCCTCCCGGGAACCCGGAGACGAAGCACGCGGGGAGCCATCCGCAGCAGAGTTGCACGGTCCACCTTCCGTACATCGCCAACGACTACCACACCGGCTACCTGGTGTATGATGTGGACTCCTCGAGCGCGCTGTTGAACGCGGACGTGCTGGACAGTCTGTATCTCGAACTGCATCCAACGGCGATCACCGGCGAGTGCGTGAACGTGACGGTGAGCGTGCCGCAATGGAGCTTCGCGAAGACGTACGTGTTCAACTGCGGCGAGGACCCGCTTGGAACGAACGGAACGCGGCGGAAGGAAGGCGATGGAAAGAGCGGTGGTCGCGCGCCGTTGAGCGGCGGCGACGGAAGCGACGGCTACACGCTGAAGGTGGATCTCTCGGCGATCAAGTCGCAGTTCCTTGCGCTGCATCCGGGCAGCCAGATCACCATCACGCTGGACGTTGCGACGGCCGGCGGCGGCGCGGAGTTCGTCAACGGAGCGGACGCGGAGGACGCACGCCCGGCGCTCGTGCTTGCCGGGCGCTTCAAGCGGGCCACGGAGACAACGGACTACACCATCGCCTACAGCTACGCGGATGACTCGCTCCAGGCCACGGCCAGCACGAAGCTGGACGACATCCGGCACACGGCGAACCTCTACGACCTTGCGGCCACCTCCGGCGCCACGATCCGCCGCGCTGCGAGCACCAGCACGGCCGGAGCGGACGGGCGGATACTCCGGACCGTGACGCCGTTCAAGGGGCATGGCGCGGCCCGGACAGATACCACGGCCTCCACCTACTCCGGCTCCGGCGCACGGCTTCGGACCCGCGACCGTTCCGGCGATACGGCCGTTGTCCAGTACGACGGCGCGGGGCGTCCGGTGAAGGCGACGAACGCGGACGGCACGTTCGGCACCATGGGTTACCAGCACGGCCTCCCCTCGGCGTTCGGGCTCTCGAACGCGGACTGGCACGGCTTCTGCTCGGTGACCACCACGCGGAACGAGGATGGCGTTCTCTTCTCGCGCTACACCGATGGCTTCGGCCATGTGCGGATGGAGATTGCGGACACGAACGGTCTGAAGCTCACCACGCGCTACGAGTACGACACGGCCGGGCGGATGAGCATGGTGGTGAGCCCGAAGGGGGACACGACGCGCTACGGCTACGATGCCTGGGGGCGCGTCCTCTACCGGCAGGGGCCGGACATCGGGGCGGTATCGTGCGCGTACGATGCCGCGGGCAATCTCCGCTTCTCCCAGACGGCGGCGCAGGCGGCGAACAGCCTTCTTGCGTTCACGGAGTACGATGACCTGAACCGCCCCACCATCATCGGCGAGGCGTTCATCGCCAACAGCGAGTGCGGCGAGTACGATGAAGACCAGCTCAACTGGTTCTGCGGGCCGATCACCGGGACGCATCGCGACGG
>DASZRW010000093.1:0-14051 GCA_035549015.1 Kapaibacterium sp. (SeqCode) | reverse complement strand
TGTTAGGGAAGCTTGATGAACGCGACTATCGCATCCATTGATCGCGGCGCGCTTGGCGTTGAGCTCGCCAACGGCTCCCGCCGGCGCGCGCCTCTCACTTGCCGAACTACTCAAATGTGTTACCTATGTCTTCGGACACTTCTGTTACCCATTTTCCCGGCCGCTCACTCATAACCCATATCTCATAACCCATACCTTCCCGACTCCATGCGAACACGAATACTCGGAAACACCGGCGTCGCCGTCAACGAGATCGGCTACGGCGCAATGCATCTATCGATCGACCGCGAGAAGCGCCCAACGGAAGCGGACTCCGTGGCATTCCTTCAGCGGATCGTGGACGAGCTCGGAATCAATTTCATCGACACCGCCGATGCCTACTGCACGGACAGCAGCGAGACCGGCCACAACGAGAGGCTGATCGCGGCGGCGCTCACCCCCGCACGGCGCCAGCATGTGCTGGTGGCAACCAAGGGCGGGTCCGTGCGCCCGGACGGGCGCTGGGAACGCGACGGCCGGCCGGAGCACCTGCGCGCCGCATGCGATGCCAGCCTGAAGGCGCTCGGCTGCGAACGGATCGACCTGTACCAGCTTCATGCGCCGGATCCGATGGTTCCCGTGGAGGAGAGCGTGGGAACGCTTGCGGACCTTCAGCGCGACGGAAAGATCCGCTTCGTCGGCGTCTCCAACTTCTCGCTTCCGCTGCTGGAGCGGGCGATGAAGGAGACGACGATCGTCTCGCTGCAGAATCAGTTCTCCGTGATCAACCAGCGCGAGGAGGATGAAGTGCTTGCGTTCTGCGAGGAGAAGGGGATCACCTACATCCCCTGGAATCCGATCGGCGGCCGGGGCAAGGCACCGGAGCTTGCGGCGCAGTCCGCCGCATTGGAACATATCGCAGCACGACACAGCGCCTCGCCGCATGCCATCGCCCTTGCATGGCTGCTGAAGCGTTCGCCCGCAATGCTTCCCATCCCCGGCACGAGGCACTTCGAGCACATGGCGCAGAACGTCCAGGCGGAGAATATCGAGTTGAGCGATGAGGAGATGAGGGAACTGGGCGGGAACTGATCGGCGGAACGGCTCCAGCGGGCAGGCCGCAACCGAAGCGCATACGGGTCCGGAGAGTGTTCCGGGCCCGCCTGCTCAACGGCCGCCCTGCCGTGAGCGGATGCGCACCGGGCTCAGAGACGGGTGAGGAAGCCGATGAAGATGGAACGGAGGCGATTGAACACGTTCCACTCCAGCGTGGCCGGCCGGTCGTTGATATGGTGATACGGCTGCAGGCCGGTGAAGGGGTAGACGTAGAAGCCGCGCACGCCGGCGCGGACCAGCGGATAGTGATCGCTGTTCGGAGCGTTCTCCCGCCTGCGGACATCGTGAACGCCCAGCGAGTCCGCAACGTGCGCGAGCATTGCGAACTCCGGCACGAACTCCACTCCGCCAACGGCAGTGATCCCATCCGCGCCGGACGCGGTCATGTCCATGTTGAGCAGGAAGCGGACGCGTGAGAGATCCACGGGAGGGTTCCCGGCGAAGTATCGCGAGCCGACCAGCCCCGCCTCCTCCCCGGAGAAGGCAACGTAGAGAACGGAATAGCGGAGCGGATGCTCCTTCAGATAGCGGGCAATGCTGAGCATCATCGCCACGCCGCTTGCGTTGTCGTTCGCGCCCGGGAAGTAGAGATCGTTTCCAAGCGCGCCAAGGTGATCGTAGTGCGCGCAGAGAATGATCAGCGAATCGGGATGCACGGTTCCACGCTGCATCGCCATGACGTTTGCGGCGATCACATCCCCCACGGAGTCGCGCGCCGAGAAGGAGGCGCTCCGTGCATCGGCATGCCATGCGGTGCGCCGGGCCTCGAACACCGGAATACCGTAGGAGGTATCGGACACATCCATCACCAGGCGGTCCACCAGCACCACAACGCATGCGGCGCCGCGATCGGCCGCGGTGCGGATACGGGCCGGAAGCCCGGCACTGCGCGGATCGGCGCCGGCCTGCTTCAGCGCGGCATTCACGGAGTCCGGCACGTTCTCATCCATCACCACGATCATCCCGCGCACGCTGCGGCCGGCGTAGGCATCCGCTCCGATCGGCTGCGCCACCAGCCCGCTCCCGACATTCAGAATGCCTGCATCGCGCCCCAATCCCGTTCCGCAGCCTGCGTCGGGAATGAAGTCCAGCCCGGGGAAGAGCCCGGTGCCGTCCACCGCCAGCGCAGGCTCCACCGGAAACAGATTCACCCGAAGAGGAAAGGGCTGCGCGTAGCCGATGGCGAGCGTGTCGAATCCGAGGCGCGCCCATTCCTTGACGATGTAGACCGCGGCGTTGACATGGCCATCGCGCAGATATCCGCGCCCCGCCATCTCGCTGGACGTGAGCGCCCGGATGTCGGCCAGCACGAGCGAGTCATCCGGGCGTGACGGCGGCGGGGAGGCAGCGGCCGGCTGCGCCTGAACAGCACCGAACGTGCAGAGGAGGAGAAGCAGCGGAATATGGAGTCGAGCGATCATGGACATGATTGGCTTGAGGATCAGACGGCTCTTCACCCGGCTGCGGCCTTCGTGATGCGATCAAGCAGCCCGGCATCCAGCTCCCCCGGCTCCGCATAGATCAACAGTTCCGCAACACCCCGGCGGTCCGCCTCACGGAAGAGTGCGTAGAGCGTTCGCTCCGAGAGAAGCTCAACGGCGCAACCGGGAAAGAGCCCGGCATGCCGCGCCGTTGTGAGGATCATGCAGCGGTCCGCCGGGCCGGCAACCGGCGGCGGTGCGGGGGCAATCACCAGCCGCACCGGAACGGCGGGCGCGTAGTGACGATACTTCATGCCGGGAGCGCGCGGCGCCTCCTCCCCACGCCCGGCAGAGCGCAGGGGCCGGCCCAGAACCGCCTCCAGCGCGGCGGCCGGGATTGTTCCCGGGCGCAGGATTGCCGGCACATCGTTCGTAAGATCCACGACGGTGGACTCGATGCCGATAGTACATGGGCCGCCGTCGAGCACGGCAGCGATCGCCCCCTCGAGATCGGCCATCACGTGCTCCGCGGTTGTGGGGCTGGGACGCCCGGAGCGATTTGCCGACGGGGCCACCAGCGGACCGGTGAGCGCGATCAACGCCGCAGCCACCGGGTGCGCCGGCATGCGGAGCGCAACACCGGGCAGGCCGGCGCGGGCGATCGGCGGCACGGCGGGATGCGCGGGAACAACGAGCGTAAGCGGGCCGGGCATGAATGCATCCGCCAGAAGCAGCGCATCATCGCCAAGGCTGCCGCAACGCATCATGGAATCGATGTCGGCAACGTGGACGATCAGCGGGTTGTCCGCCGGACGCCCCTTGGCGCTGAACACTTTCGCGATGGCGGCCGGGTTGAACGCATCCGCCCCGAGCCCGTAGACAGTCTCCGTGGGGAACGCCACCACCTCCGCACGGGCGATCAGCTCCGCGGCCCGCCCAACCGCATCGTTCAGCGTCCCGGCGTTCGTGGCATCCAGGAATTCCGTGCGCATCGACTGCACAGCTTGTTAAGATTTGGCACCGGAAGGCCCCAACTTTCGTTTGGCCACATGGGCGGCCCTTCATAACTTGGGGTTCTTTGATAGAAACGATATCAACTTACGCATAGACAAGGAGAACGAACAGATGGCACGTCGCTGCGAACTGACTGGGCTGGGGCCGACCTACGGCGGCAACATCTCCCATGCTCACAACGTAACGAACCGCCGGTTCCTTCCGAACCTTCAGAAGAAGCGGATCTGGCTCGAGGACGAGAAGCGTTGGATTACCGTGAAGGCAACAGCCAAGGCATTGAAGACGCTGGACAAGCGTGGATACCGTGCGATGATGGCTGACCTGGCGAAGAAGGCCAAGTAGTACGCTCGCACGTTGTTGCAATCAGAGTCGCCCGGTGTCGTGAAACAACGAACCGGGCGTTTTCGTTGACAGCCAGCATCCGGCGTATCCGCACATACGCGGATGTCACGAACACCAAGAACCGATGCCGACTCTCGAATCCATCGTGGAATGGCTCCGCGGTCTCCCGCCTGCGGGCCTCTATGTGGCGATATTCCTCACCAGCTACATCGAGAACATCTTCCCCCCCTCGCCAAGCGATGCCATCCTTCTCTTCATCGCAACGCTGATCGGCATCGGGACCATCGGCCATGTGGAGTCCATCCTGATCGCAACCGCCGGCAGCACGCTCGGGTTCATGACGGCCTTCCTCCTCGGCCGGCGCTACGGCCGCAACTGGGTTGCCTCCGGACGCTTTCCGTTCCTCACGCAGAACTCGTTGACGAAGGTGGATGGCTGGTTCGACAAGTACGGCTACGGCGTCATCGTTGCCAACAGATTCCTTGCCGGCACGCGCGCGGTCATCAGCTTCTTCGCCGGCATGTCCAACCTGGCGATGCTCCGCACCACAATCCTCTGCACACTCAGCGCACTTGTCTGGAACACGATCCTCATCGAGCTCGGTGCATTCCTCGGAAAGAACTGGCGCGACGGTGAAGTGATCCTGGACCGCTACGGACTGGTGGTCTCCATCCTGCTTGCGCTGGCCGCCATCTACTTCCTCGTGCGATGGCTGATCAGGCGATGGAAGGAAGCCGGAGAGAACGATGTGAAGCCGGAGGCGTAGGGGAGGCAGGGAGTGACGGATGGTTCGCAGCCGGCGCGATGCAGCCTGCCGGAAGCATGGTGAAGAGCATCGTGGCGGCGCGCTGTTCGGTACGGCCGGACGCGGGGCGCACGGAGGCTACTCCTCCTCCGTCCCCTCGTTGTCGTCATCACGCTCTTCATCCTCGTCGCCCACCAGATCGGCAATCGTATGCTGCAGGGAGTGGGCGGTCACCGGATCGGACTCGCTGTAGATATCCACCAGGTTCCGCATCATCCGTGCCACGGTCTTCCTGTCCGACACCGGCTCCAGGTACTCCGGCCTGAACTCCACGTTCAGATCGCGAAGCAGGCGCCGGCATTCGCTGTAGTTGGTCACCGAACCGTTCTTGAACGGATCGATGAAGAACTCCTCGCTCGCGGAGCGATACTTCACCAGATAGCGGGCAGGGAAGCCGACCCCCTGAAACGGAAGCCCCAGGCGGCGTGCAACGAGAAGGTAGACCGTGGAGAGCGCGATCGGGATGCCGGTGCGCCGGTCCATCACGCGGTTCACGTAGGAGTTTTCCGGATCGAAGTAGCTGGCCTTGTCCTGGCGGCATCCCTGATAGCCGAGCTGCTCGAACATGTAGAAGTTGAACTCGCGCACAACCATGTAGCCGTTGTCGCATCCGCGCAGGCGGCTCTCGAGAACGGCGGCCATGGTATCGAGCTGCTGGCGGTACTCGCCGACACGCAGCTCCGGATAGCCGATCAACGCCACCGCGAACGCACCGCGCTCCAGGTTGATATCCTCCCCCTCATCGCAGGCGGCGATCACGTCGCGCATCTCGGCACGAAACTTCCTGAGGCCGATCTCCTTCAACGTGGACTCGGCGTTGACCCGCGCAAGCTCCTCGTCTCCCTCCCGGCTTACGCGCCGAAGCGCGGGGGCGGCAAGATCGCCGAGTTCAAGCAGGCGCGCCCGTATCGATCCCTGCACGATCGGATCGGGATCATCCAGCAGCGAGAGAATCGCATCGATCTGCGAAGACGGAGCTATCGCAGAATCGGCAAATTCCAGAGGCGCCAGGTTCATCAACTCGTTCACGCGAATCAATAGTGAATGGATGCGGGAACGCAATGTACAACTTCGCCTGAGAACTCGAAGGCCGGGCGAAGGGTTTATGGGGATGGGGATGCGATCGCGTTACGCAATCGCTCGCGGGCTTCGGCCGGCCGCCGCGCCTATGCCTCCAGGCCGTGGAAGCGGGCCAGATGCGTGGTCAGATAGTTGTAGGCATCGTCCACATCGTTCGAGCGATGGAACAGATTCAGATCCTCCGACGAGATCACACCCAGTTCCACCAGCCGCGGCATGTTGATCACCTCGTCCCAGAACTCCGTCCCGTACAGAATCACCGGCAGATCCTTCGTCACCTTCCGCGTCTGCACCAGCGTCAGCGCCTCCATCAGCTCGTCGAACGTGCCGAATCCTCCCGGGAAGGCAACCAGTGCGTTGGCAAGCGACATGAAGAAGAGCTTGCGGGTGAAGAAGTAGTGGAACTCGAAGTTGAGCGTGGCCGAGATATACTGGTTCGGCGTCTGCTCGAACGGCAGCGAGATGTTCAGGCCGATGGACTCCCCCCCGGCCTGGTGCGCGCCGAGGTTGGCGGCCTCCATGATGCCGGGGCCGCCGCCGGTGCAGACAAGGAATCGCTTCTGCGCTCCGGGGGGCGTATGCTTCATTCCCCAGAGCGTGATCCTGCGGGCGAGCTCCGTTGCCTCCGTGTAGTAGCGGCTCATTCGCCGCTTGTTCCGAAGCAGGTCCAGCGTTCCCATCAGCAGCTCGCGCCGCTCGCCGTCCGCCTGGCCGATCTGCCGCTCGATGGCGGCAATCTCCAGATCGGCCTTCTCCGGCGGCACGATACGCGCCGAGCCGAAGAACACGATCGCCCCTCGCACATTGTGCCGCTCGAACCGCGACTCCGGCTCGAGGTACTCCGCCATGATCCTGATAATCCGCGCCTCCGGACTGTTCAGAAACTCGGTGTTGTTGTATGCCTTCGCAAGGGGTTGCTGGTGCGGATCGGACATGTGCGATGCTTCGATTGACGATGAGAAACGTCCGGGGGGCCGGCGGTTCATGATCTGTGCGGTGCTCGTGCCGCATACGGCGAGCCGCGCGCCTCACTCCTGCAGCGTCTCCTGAGCGATGTTCAGGCCTCCGTCGACCAGCAGGGTCTGCCCGGTAATGTAGGTGGCTTCAACGGCAAAAAACCAGACAGCGCGAAAGATATCATCGGCGGAGCCATATCGCCGCATCGGAATTCGCGTCTGCCCCACGAGCGAGCCGGGCGCAGGATCGTCCGGCAGCTCGATGGCACCGGGCGCAACGGAGTTGACGCTGATGCGCGGCGCGAGCGCGCGGGCGAGCGCGCGGGTCATCTGCACCACCGCGGCCTTCGAGACGTTGTAGGCAACGCGATCCTTCCAGATCTGATATGCGCCGAGCGAGGAGATGTTCACGATGCGTCCCTCCGCACCCTCCCGCGCGAGCATCGTCTCCGCCACGACCTGCGCCGTGAAGAACTCGCCGTAGAGATTGGTCTCGATCACACTGCGCCACAGTTCCTCGCTCACATCAACCAGCGGCGTTGCGGGAGGATAGATGCCGGCATTGTTCACCAGCACATCGATCGCGCCGAAGTGATCGCGCGCCGCAGCAACGGCGGCGCGGATCTCCTCGCGCTTCCGCACGTCCGCTCCCACAACGAACACCCCGGCGCCGAGCGCCTCGATCTCCGCGGCCGTGGCGCGAGCCCGCTCCCCGGATGCTCCGTAGTGCAGCACGATGCTCCAGCCGCGTTCGGCGAAGCGGAGCGCGAGCGCCCGGCCGATGCGCCGCGCGGCGCCGGTGATGAAGACGACGCCGCTCATCGGTCGAACGGAAGTTTGGTGAGCGTGGCCGCGCCGATGGCCGCCGATCCCTCAGCAGCCGGCGCGATGGCGACATGCGCACCGGGAACGGCGAAGCTGGTTCGCACGTAGGCCATGCCGATCGTCCTGCCGATGGCCGGCGAGAATGCGAGCGAGGTTACCGTGCCGATCTTCTTTCCATCCTCCTCGTTCCGCACCTCCAGCGCTTCATCCCCCGCGGGCTCCACGCCGCCATCCATCACGATGCCGATCAGGTGGCGCTGTACCTTGTCGTACGTGTCCAGGCGGGCGATCACCTCCTGCCCGATGTAGCATCCCTTGGTCCAGGAGATGAACTGCGAGAGCCCTGCCTCCAGCGGGTTGTAGCTCTCGGTGAGTTCCCGCCCCACCATCGGGATGCCGGCCTCGGTGCGGAGCACGTCGTAGGTGCCGGCGTCGATGCTGCTCGCGCCTTCCGCTTCCAGGCTCGCAGCAACGTCCGGCGCCGCGTTCGCGGGAACAACCACCAGGAACCCTCCGGGACCGGTAAGGCGCGCGTCGCGTATCACCGCTGCATCATGCGCTCCCAGCCCGATCCCGCCGGCATCGGGCACATCCACGGAGAGCGCACGGGATACAAGGCTCTTCGCGCGCTCACCGTAAACGCCGAACAGGGCGTAGTCAGCGGTTGCATCGGCGGTCAGGAAATCGTCCATGATCGTGTACCTGTCCAGCCAGGCACGTACCTGCTCCGTGGCCGTGCCCGAGAGGAGAAGCAGGAGATGATCGCCGAACGCGAGCACGCGGATGACTTCCACCACACGTCCCTTGTCCGACGTGAGAATCGTCGTGGTCTCCGCGCCGGGTGCGAGATCGCGGGTTGCGTTCGTGGAGAGGCGGTGAAGCAGATCCAGCCGGTCCGCACCGGTTGCGCGCAGAACGCCGCGCTCGAACCGTGTGAAGACGGTGCCGCGAAGCGCCGCGGCGTAGGCATCGGTATCGGGATGAACTATGGTCATGGGTTCGGCTATCGTTCGGGTGCAATGCGGATTCCCGTTGCAACGGAGAATATACCCCCGCAGGCCGATCCCGGAAAGCTTCGGTGTGTAAGAGAGCGGGCACCGCAGAGGACGCAGAGGAACGCGAAGGCCCGACCCCTCTGCGCACCTCCGCACCCTCTGCGCACCTCCGCGCCCTCTGCGGTTATCCTACCCCCGCCTGGTTCCCGCTACCGCCGGATATGCGCATACGCGGTGGCGAAAAAGCACGGCGCAGACGTCGTCGTACGTGCCGTCGCAATCGCTCATGAATTCCGTGGGCGAAACCTGCAGCGCGCGGAACAGATGGCGATGGTCCCACACCACCACGAGGAAGGCACCGTTGTAGACCGCCCACCATGCAAGCCGCACGGCGAAACGCATCGGCGCCGGCATCCGCTGCAGCACCGAACGAAGATGGTCCGCCTGGAAGGCGACGTGCGCCTCCTCGTCGTCGATCATCTGCGCCAGCATGGCTCGGAGCACTGCGTCATCGACACCATGGTACGCCGTCCGGAAGAAGTTGCGGCCTACCACCTCGGCGGCCAGCAGCACCAGCACTTCGCAGGTGAGGCCCATCGTGCGCCGGAGCCCGACGAAGAAGACATCGCTCCAGTGCCGCTTCAGTCGCGGCGCTCCCAGCAGATCGAGCGCCTGCCCCATGATCGCGGAGTGATACTGCTCCTCCTCGATGAACAGGTGCACGGCCCGGGCGTACTCCGCGTTCCCGGTTCTCGCGGCCCCGCGCTTCATGTGCCGTCCCTCGCCGCTCTCGCCGATCTGAAAGCGCTGCAGCGACCGAATCAACGGATTGCGAACGTGCGGCTCAACGGTGATTCCACGCTCCCACGGAATCGTGCGGCGCGTCTCGCGGTTCCTCTCGAAGTAGTGCACCCAGTTCATTGCAGTTCTCCTGTGCGGTTGTCGTGTTCGGCGGCCCCACCCGGTCACGGAAGGCATCACGGGCCGCCGCCTTCGGTTGTGCGTTGATGCGGTGGCAAACATGGCCCTGCGGGGAACCGCCGTCCGACCATCTGCGTCCGGAAGGATGCGCACCTGAGTGCTTGAGAGCCGGACGCCGCGGCCCCTATGTTCGCCAGGTGTCGCGAACCTCGCGGCCGACGATTGTTCACACACTCGGGAGGCATTCGGTATGTTGGTAATCGTGATGCTGGCGTTTGGAGCAGGCATCGTCTGCACGTTGACACTCCTGGCAGCCAGGCAGGCCAACGAGCGCGAGCGCGCCGACGCGGCCGTGCCTCCCGCCGGCCGGCAGTCCCCCCCCATCGCGGCGGAGGCGAGGATGCGGTACCTTCTTCCGGTGAAGGGTTACGATCGCCTGGTGCTGGTGGTGGATCTGGATCTGCGCGGGACGACGGACCGGATCACGATGAACGTACGCGAGCGCTCCTCCGATGAAGCCGGCCTGCAGTGCGAGGTGGGCGCCTGCGGAATCTGATGCACGGCGCCGCGCACAACAACCGTACTGCCCGCGGCGCCCGGCCTGCAGCCGGGCATGCCGTTCAAACCGACCGTTGATTTCCCCATGATCTCACTTCTGCTTGTCGAGGATAATCCGAAGCTGCGTCCGGCGATGGCCGCAGGACTGGCCGCAACCGGAACGATTCAGGTGGTCCATGGCTGCGGTAGCGGCGAGGATGCGCTGGAGTACTGCCTGGGCAATCCGCCGGAGGCGATTCTGATGGACGTGCAGCTTGCCGGCGCGATGAACGGCATCGAGGCCGCCATCGCCATTCGCCGGGAGTTCCCGCGCATGCCGGTGGTATTCTACTCGATTCAGGACGATGACGCCTACTACCGCGCCTTCCGCGGCTCCGGCATCCTGAGCCATTACGCCTACGTCCGGAAGTCCAACTACCTGCTGCCGGAGATGATCGTGCCGCTGGTGAAGGATGCGGTGGCGGGCCGCAGCATCATCGACCCCGACATCGAGTCGCGCGTGCAGGAGGTGCGGCACAAGGATCAGCATGCGCCGATGGCGCTGCTGGAGCCGAACGAACGGGAGGTGGCGCGCATGCTGGCGCTCGGCATGAGCAACGAGCAGATCGCGGCGCGCGTCGGCTTCCGCGACAAGCGCACCATCAGCAGAACGAACGGGCAGATCTATGCCGCATGGGGGTTGGTGGAGAACGCGGCGGACGAGAAGATCGCGCGAACGCGCGCGGCGATCATCGTGCAGGCCGGGCGTCTGATCGAGTGGGATGCAGAGGGCACGCCGCACGTGGCCAACGAGCGCGGGGAGATGGTGCCGTGGAAGGGATGATCGTCGGCGTGCCGTGGCTGGACTGGGCGCTCGTGGCGCTCTCCATCGTCAACATCCTCCTCCCGGTCTGGCTTGGCCTTACGATTCTTCTGAACGCGGAGCACCGCAGGTTCGGCATCTGGCTTGCCGGGTTCGGCATGCTGGCCTCCGGCTGCTTCTTTCTCTTCCATGCGGTGATGCTGCACGGCGAGTTCCTCGCGCTTCCGGCGCGGCTGCGCGAGTGGTGGTTCGTGGGATGGGCGCCGATCATCGGCCTCCCCTACGGCTGGGCGGTGGCGATGTTCTGGTTCGCGGACTTCTGGCACGGCCGGCCGGGACGCGGCAGAACTGCGCGCGTCGTTGCCCTCCTCGTGCTCGGTCTTCTCGCGCTGGCCGTCGCCTTCATCGTGATATCGGCCGGCCTGGTGCACGGCGCGGACGCGGGCGGGCGCGCCGCCTACGCGGAGTTCGACATCCTGCTCCGCACCGGCGAGCTGCCGTATGTCTACGCGCTCTACATCCTCGCATGCATCGGCGTTGCGCTGGAGTGCGTCCTCTCCATCTCCGCGACATCGGGAACCATCGCCGATATCGCGCGCAGGCGGGCGCGGCCGTGGCTGCTCGCCACCACGCTCCTGCAGTTCGGCGTGGCGCTGCTCGCCATCGGCTCCATGTTCTGGCTTTACCGGGCGGTGCGCGGGCAGATCGCCATCGCCTCGCTCCGGCTGCCGCTGGCGTGGCTGGACCTTGCCGCGTGCGGATCGATCGCCGTGGCGTTCGTGCTGATCGGCAACGCCGTGGTCTCCTACGAGATCTTCACCGGCAAGACGCTGCCGCGGCAGGGGCTGCGCCGTCACTGGAGGAACGCGCTCCTTCTGGCCGCGGTCTTCGGCCTGGGAACCGGCGCCGCGATCGAGCTTGGCATACCGCGCTACTGGACCCTGCTCGGCACCACCATTCTCGCCGCCGCATTCTATGCCCTGTTGAACTGGCGCTCCTACATCGGCCGCGAGCGCTACCTGGCCAACCTTCGCCCGTTCGTGGGGAGCGGGAGGCTGTACGAGCACATGGTGAACGTCTTCGGCGCGCACCCGGAGGACCGCGACCACGGCGATGCATCCGTTGCCGTCCCATTCCGTGCGCTCTGCCGCGAGGTGCTGGGAGCGCGGCAGGCGTACCTGGCGCCGCTCGGGACGCTGGCGCCGCTGGCCGGCGCGCCGCTGGCATGGCCGGAGGGGGGATCGATGAATCCGGAGCTGATGCCCAGGCTCGCCGCGGTGCTGGACCGATCGCAGGCGCTCTCCGTGCCGCTGGACCCCGCGGCGTTCGACGGATGCGTCTGGGCGATTCCGCTTCGGAGCGATCGCGGGCTGGTTGGCGCGCTGCTCCTTGGGGAGAAACTGGATGGCGGGCTCTACACGCAGGAGGAGATGGAGATTGCCCGCTCCAGCGGCGAGCGCATGGTTGACATGATGGCAGGCACGGAGATGGCGCGGCGGCTGGTGCTGCTGCAGCGCCAGCGCATGGCGGAGAGCCAGGTGGCCGACGCCCGCACGCGCCGCGTGCTGCATGATGACGTGCTCCCCCGCATCCACGCAACCATGCTCGCCATCAGTGCCTCCGGAGCCGGGAGCGAGGCGCGTGCGGAGGCGATCGTCACCATGACCGATCTGCATCGCGGCATCTCCGATCTCCTGCGCGACCTGCCGATGCCGGCGGCCGCAACCGTCGCCAGGCTGGGCGTGCTCGGCACTCTGCGGCAGATCCTTTCGGGCGAGATGCGGACAACGTTCGAGGAGGTGATCTGGAACGTGGAGCCGGGCGCCGAGGAGGCGGCGATGCATCTGGCCCCGGCAACGGCGGAGGTGTTCTTCTACGCCGCACGCGAGGTGCTCCGCAACGCCGATCGCCACGCCCGCCGCGCGGACGGCACACCACTCCGCATCACCATCACCGCACGGGGACGCGACGGCTTCCAGCTTGCGATCGAGGACAACGGCGACGGGATCGCCCGCGACCATCGCCCGGCAAACGGAGGAAGCGGCCGCGGCCTTGCACTGCACGGCACCATGATGGCGGTTGTTGGCGGAAGCCTGTCGATCGAGCGTACAGCGGATGCATCGATGCGTGTTGTCCTGGTAGCGCCATCTGCAGGGTGAGGTGTGTTGGGTTATGGATGTCAGGCAGACGGCGGAGGTTCATTCGTCCGGGATACTCCGGAACCGTACTCAGCGCATGAAGAGAACTCCGCGCGAACGGACGAAGTGTTCGTCCGGAGTTTTGCTCCGGGCCTGCGAAGTGTTCGTCCGGAGTTTTACTCCGGGCCTGCGAAGTGTTCGTCCGGAGTTTTGCTCCGGGCCTGCGCCGGCTCACGGAGAATTTCTCCATCAGCCGGTCGGGGCTCACGAACCGCCCCGTCTCACGGTCCGGCTCCTGGTTGTTGTACGTCCGGCGTTCGTGCTGTCGAATTGTCAAGGATCGCCCGCGCGCCCGGCGACTCCGAATTTCTCGTTGTCGCAGGCGCGTTTCGATCGAACGGGAGGAGTCGATGCCGAACTCTCAGCCTCCATCCGGGTCAAAGAACAACGTCTCCCGGTCCGCATCCTGAGTATTGAACGTCCGGTGTTCAGATCTGCCGATCGAGATGGTTCTCTTGCTGGAAAAAGGAGACTTTTCCACCGGGAGCAGAAACGAACATGACACCTATAGAACACCCGAGTTGCCAAGCCTCATAAGAATCACTCGGATCGACTTCCAGTATGTATCCGCTGCCGAATTGGACCTGTAATTCTCCCGTGAATCGAATGACGACCGAAACGACCTCGGTATTGAACAGAGGTAGAATCGGCGCAAGACTTGCGGGTTCTGCTGGGTTCAGAGTTGCGTCGACATCTGGGCCTTTTAGGTAAGATGTCGTTTCCACGAACAGCTGAGCGTTGTCCAGTGCATCAGACAGAAACAGGCCCAATCGGTAGTCGATTTGAATAAGTTGGAGGAAGCCACTCTCCAATGTCAGATGCCAGCCGTCAAAATGATCGTGCAGTTTCATATCACTACCTTTTTGGATAACCATTTATGGACACTTACTTTGCTTGGTTACTTATGGGTATCCCAGCCCGAGCAAAGAAGCTCATGAGAAGCTTGGGTCGACGACGGATGCGAGTGAACTCTCGCTCGGCCATCAGCAGCAGTTCCTGAGCATTTTCTGGGGTGCTGTTCCGAAGCCGTTCTTTGGCA